>JASFHF010000008.1:0-53870 GCA_050123375.1 Gammaproteobacteria bacterium | reverse complement strand
CCCTCAAAGAAGTTGAGTAAATAGATTATATAGAAAGAAGAAAAATGTAGGCGGGACGCGAGCTATTACATAATTACAAGGCCTTGTTTGTTGCTTTGTAATATGTAAAGCTCCGTCCCTCAAAGAAAATATAATAGAACTTAGATATATACAGAGGTGGGTTTTGAAACAAGCTACTTTAAAAACACCAAAAAATCAGGATAAACACTCGTCAAAAATTATTGCAGTGAGTGCAAAGCATCGATTGCGGGAAGGGCTGACTTTGGTGTTAATTGCATTATCAGTGTATTTGTTTATTGCTTTTGTGACTTACCATAGTAGTGATCCTGGTTGGACTAGTTCGGGTCAGGGTGGTTTTATCGCTAATTCCGGAGGCAGGATTGGCGCATGGTTTGCTGACGTTTTTTTATACATATTTGGTTATATCGCTTATTTATTTCCGATAATGTTGTTAACTTCAGCGTGGTTTGTATTTTATGGCCGTTTACATGATCTTGAATTTCAATGGCGCCACTTTTTATTGCGGGCAGTTGGTTTTTTATTAACGCTGTTAGCTGGTTGCAGTTTGGCAAGTTTATGGGGCTCTGATTGGCATGGTGTATTACCTTTGAATGCAGGCGGAGTTGTTGGCAGTTTAACCGAAACAAGTTTAACTGCTATTTTAAATAATGCTGGTACAGTGTTGATTTTAATAGCTTTTATATTAATTGGTGTTACGTTATTTGTTGGGGTGTCCTGGTTTAATTTATTTGTAAGTGTCAGTCGCGGATTTTTTATTTGTTTACGTGTATTGCGTAATGGTTGGATGCGTTGTTGGACGGCGTGGCGTAATTATGTGCATGAGCGCCGTAGAATTAAGGCTTCAATGCCTAAGATTGAGCGGCCTGTTAGAATACCGCAGCCGGAAGTATCAAAAAAAGTAGTTAGAGAAGATAAAAAACCACCCATCATCAAAAACAGCAAACCTAAAGTTAAGCCAAAGAAAATTGATAAAGCTAAATTAGCTGCGATAGGTGATTTTCCATCATTAGATTTATTAGATGAGCCGCAGCACGCAAGAGATTCTGCATATTCGTCATCTCAATTAGAAGAATTGTCGCGTAATATTGAGCAGCGTTTATTGGATTTTGATATTGAAGCGCGAGTAGTTGCAGTGCATCCAGGGCCGGTAATTACCAGGTTTGAATTGGAATTGGCTCCAGGATTAAAAGTTAGCAGAGTTTCTTCATTAGTAAAAGATTTAGCCCGCGCTTTGTCAATGATTAGTGTACGCGTAGTTGAAGTTATTCCAGGTAAAGCAGTAATTGGTTTGGAAGTGCCAAATAAAGTGCGGCAGTTTGTTTACTTGCGTGAATTATTTGAGTCATCAGCATTTATTGATGCAAGTTCACCGCTAAGTTTAGCTTTGGGCAAAGATATTGCTGGAAATCCGGTAGTTGTGGATTTAGCCAGAATGCCGCATTTGTTAGTATCAGGTACTACTGGTTCGGGTAAATCTGTTGGAATTAATGCAATGATTTTTAGTATGCTATTTAAAGCTACACCTGCTGAGTTACGTTTTATTATGGTTGATCCAAAAATGCTGGAATTATCTGTATACGATGGGATTCCGCATTTATTAACGCCGGTAGTTACTAATATGAAAGAAGCGGCGAATGCTTTTCGTTGGTGTGTGGCAGAAATGGAAAGGCGTTTTCAGTTGATGGCGGCTTTAGGGGTTAGAAATATTGCTGGATATAATACGAAAGTTAAACGTGCAATTGCTGATGGTAAGCCATTATTAAATCCGTTGGTGCCGGAAGAACAGCAAACCGATCAAGCGGAAACTTTACAGCCTTTGCCTTTTATCGTAGTAATTGTAGATGAATTATCTGACATGATGATGGTTGTTGGTAAAAAAGTCGAAGAACTGATTGCAAGGCTTGCACAAAAAGCCAGAGCCGCTGGAATTCACATGATTTTAGCTACACAGCGCCCGTCAGTAGATGTAATTACTGGTTTAATTAAATCAAATATTCCAACGAGAATTGCATTTCAGGTTTCTTCTAAAGTTGATTCACGTACTATTTTGGATCAGCAGGGAGCCGAACAATTGTTGGGTTGTGGGGATATGCTGTATTTGCCGCCCGGCGCTGGGTTACCAGAGCGTGTGCATGGTGCGTATGTTTCTGATGACGAATTAAAACGAGTAATTGCTGATTGGAAACAGCGTGGTGATCCTGAATATGTTGAAGAGGTTTTGCAAGAGGCAGTTGAACAAGGAGCTGGCGCTTTTGGTGAAGATCAAAATGCCGAACAAGACCCTTTGTATGATCAGGCAGTGCGTATAGTAACCGAAACTCGCCGCGCTTCGATTTCTTATGTACAACGTCGTTTAAAGATTGGTTACAATCGTGCGGCAGGAATTTTAGAAGCAATGGAGCAAGCTGGCGTTGTTAGCCAAATGGAAAATAACGGCGCTAGAGAGGTATTAGCTCCGCCCCCACCAGAGGATTGATGTTGACGGGACGTGAGCTTTACATCGTTACGAAGTAATAGCTAAGTTTATTGAGGGTCGGAGCTTCACATGATTACAAAGCAACAAGCATGGCCTTGTAATTATGTGAAGCTCACGACCCGCTTGGCTATGTGCTTTGTAATCATGTAAAGCTCCGTCCCCCAGAGGTAATTATAAGAACCGAGATGTAGACAAAAAGGTTGAGTTCATGAAACAAGTCATTTTTGCTTTAATTTTTTTATTTATCGGTAATGTATACGCGCAATCTGCGGCACAAATGTTGCAGCAAAAATTATCTGGTTTTCAAAGTATGACTGCCGATTTTACCCAAACAGTTGCAGCAGAGGACAATACAATTTTGCAAAAGACATCTGGTAACATCGCGCTAAAACGTCCGGGAAAATTTCGTTGGGAAACTACTACGGGGATTAAGCAGTTAATTGTAACGGATGGAGTTAAGCTTTGGATTTATGATCCTGAATTAAAACAAGTGACGATTCGTCGGTTGGGATCCAGCATTGGACAAACGCCGATTTTATTATTAACTAAGTCTCACTTTGATTTACAAAAACATTTTTTTATTAGCAAAATATCCCGCGATCAGCCTGGTGATTGGTTTCAATTAATACCAAAAAATAAAGATAATTCTTTTGCATCAGTTATGATTGGGTTTGAAAATAACAAAATTATTGGACTTGATTTTACTAATCAGCTTAAGCAAAAAATTGTAATATGGTTTTCGAATGTTAAAATAAATCCCGCGAATTTGCCAAATTTTAATTTTACTATTCCGCAAGGTGTTGATGTTGTTGATGAGAGGAAATAAATAAAATATTGACGGGATGCGAGCTTTACATGATTATTAGGTAATAGCTGGATTTTTTGGGGGTCGGAGCTTCACTCATTACATGATGCAACATACAACGCATATGTAATGAGTGAAGCACGCGACCCGATTGGCTATGTGTTTTGTAATCATGTAAAGCTCCGTCCTTTTGAGAAATTATATGAATACCACAAATCTTGACCTACAACCTTTAGCTGCGCGTTTACGTCCTGATGATGTTAATGATTTTGTTGGGCAGGAGCATTTATTAGGTAAAGGTAAGCCGCTGCGTTTAGCTATTGAGAAAGGTATTTTGCATTCCATGGTTTTTTGGGGGCCGCCCGGAACAGGTAAAACCACTTTAGCAATAATTTTAGCCAAATGTGCTAATGCCAGATTTGAGAAAATATCGGCAGTATTTTCGGGAGTAAAAGATATTAGGGCGGTGGTAGAGCGGGCACAAAAAGCTCGTGAAATGAAACAAGCGACGATTTTGTTTGTAGACGAGGTGCATCGTTTTAACAAAGCACAACAGGATGCTTTTTTGCCGTACGTAGAAGACGGCACGTTGACTTTGATTGGCGCTACTACCGAAAATCCGTCGTTTGAATTGAATAATGCATTATTATCCCGCGCACGCGTGTATGTATTAAAACCTTTGACAGAAAAAAATTTATTGCAGGTTATTGCACGTGCTTTAGCGGATAAACAATATGGTTATGGTAAACAAAAAATAAATTTTGCTAGTGATTTACAAAATGATTTAGTTGCTGCGTCAGATGGTGATGCCAGAAAATTATTAAATTTTTTAGAGATTGCGATAGATTTTGCTGATGAACAAAAAGATAAATTGGTTATTACGAAAGAAACCTTATCTGAAGTTTTGCGTCATAGTTGGCGTCAGTTTGATAAAGGCGGCGAAAATTTTTATGACCAAATTTCTGCTTTACATAAATCAGTACGTGGTTCTTCGCCTGATGCAGCTTTATATTGGTTTGCGCGTATGATGGATGGCGGTTGTGACCCGTTATATATTGCGAGAAGAGTAGTGCGAATGGCGAGCGAGGATATTGGTAATGCAGATCCGCGTGCGCTGCAATTAGCGTTAAATGCATGGGACACTTATGAACGTTTGGGTAGTCCTGAAGGAGAATTAGCGATTGCACAGGCAATTGTTTATATGGCATGTGCGCCGAAAAGTAATGCGGTTTATGTTGCAATGAGTAAAGTTATGGCTGAAGTAAAAAATACCGGTTCATTAGCAGTGCCGTTACATTTGCGTAATGCGCCGACTAAACTGATGAAAGAATTGGGTTATGCTAAAAATTATCGTTATGCGCATGATGAACCAAACGCTTATGCGGCTGGAGAAAGTTATTTTCCGGAGGAAATGGGCGCAAGGCAATATTATTATCCGGTTAATCGCGGTTTAGAAATTAAGATTGCTGAAAAGTTAGCGCGGTTGCGTACATTCGATAAAGGGCGGAATAAATAATGATGGTATTGCGCGGCACAATTTTTGTTGCATTAGGTGGTGCAATTGGTGCAACAGCCAGATATTGGACGGCTGAATTTATTCATGCATTTTTTGAGCGCGGATTTCCGTTAGGTACTTTAGTGATAAATGTTGTTGGATCATTTCTGATGGGTTTTTTAGTTGTAATGTTATTGCAAAAATTTTCACATGATCTGGAGTTGCGTAGTTTTTTCTTAATTGGTGTGTTAGGAGCGTATACAACTTTCTCTACTTTTGCATTAGATTCTTTTAATCTTTTTGCTGGTGGAAAACTTGGATTTGCATTACTAAATATCATATTAAGCGTAATTTTATGTATCATTGCTGCTGGTTTAGGAGTATATTTAGTGCTTCGATGTTGATGATATCAGGATTGTAATTTTTGTTGCAGTGTTTTTAGAAATTAGAAACGGGGACGCTTATATAATTAATTATGAAGATTATCATTGAATTCAGATAGAGGTGTTTGAAAATGAGTATGTATAATCCGCCTCATCCAGGTGAAGTGTTAAAAGAGATTTATGTTATTCCTTTAGGTCTGACTATTACTGACGTTGCTAAGGCTCTAGGTGTAACTAGACAAACGCTGTCAGAATTACTTAATTGTCATACTGGTATAAGTATTGATATGTCTATTAGGTTATCTAAAGCATTTGGCACAAGTCCAGAATTATGGCTAAGTTTGCAAAATAAACATGATTTGTGGGAAGCAAAACGAAGAGCAAGTAGATTAAAAGTTAAGTTGTTGTACAAAACCGTAAAATCTGTAGTTGCATCCAAAACGTAAGTAGGAATGAGATATGTTAGATACAAAATTATTACGATCGAATATTCAGGCGGTTGCAGATAGTTTGCGAAAACGTGGTTTTGGGTTGGATATAGATTTATTTCAATCGCTGGAAGAGCAGCGAAAAGTTTTACAAACTAGGGTTGAAGAATTACAAGCGAAAAAAAATGCTAGTGCAAAACAAATTGGTCAAGCTAAAGCGGCAGGAAAAGATGTTGCGCCATTATTAAAAGAGGTTAATTCATTTAGTGATGAGTTAACAACTACGATGGATGCTTTGCAGATAGTACAGCAGAAATTACAGGATATTTATTTTTCAATTCCTAATATTCCGCATGAATCTGTTCCAGACGGCTTAAAAGAAGAGGATAATCAGGAAATACGGCGGTGGGGCGAACCAACCAAGTTTGATTTTGCGCCTCTTGATCATGTTACGTTGGGTGAACAGAATGGTTTGATGGATTTTGAGACGGCTGCCAAAATATCTGGTTCAAGGTTTGTGGTTTTATATGGCGCATTAGCACATTTGCATCGTGCGTTGATTCAGTTTATGTTAGATTTACATACCCATGAACATGGTTATACTGAGGTTTACGTTCCTTATTTGGTTAATCGGGAAAGTATGATTGGTACTGGACAATTGCCAAAATTTGCTGAAGATCATTTTTTTACTAAAGGTGAACCTGAATACTCATTAATTCCAACAGCAGAAGTTCCAGTGACTAATATTGTACGAGGAGAAATTTTAGCAGAAAAAGAATTACCAAAGAAATTTGTTTGTCATACACCATGTTTTCGCAGCGAAGCAGGATCATATGGAAAAGATACTCGTGGTATGATTAGACATCATCAATTTGAAAAAGTTGAATTAGTGCAGATTGTAAAACCGCAAAATTCATATGAAGTGCTGGAAGAATTAACTAAAGATGCTGAAAGTGTGCTACAAAAGTTAGAATTACCTTATCGGGTTGTTGCTCTTTGTGGTGGTGATCTTGGTTTTTCTGCGGCTAAAACTTATGATTTAGAGGTTTGGCTGCCAAGCCATAATAAATATAAAGAAATTTCTTCATGTAGTAATTTTGAAGCTTTTCAGGCGCGACGGATGAAAGCTCGCTGGCGTGATGCAAAAAATAATAAAACAGAATTAGTACATACGTTAAATGGTTCGGGTTTGGCAATAGGACGTACGTTGGTCGCAATTTTGGAAAATTTTCAAAATGTGGATGGTAAAATTCGTATTCCAACAGTATTACAGCCATATATGGATGGACAATCTATATTGTAGTTGTTTGCGGAGGTTTTAATTATGAAAGCCAATAAACCGAGGGTTTTGTTAATTGAAGATGAATTGATTAGTCAAAGCAGTGAAAAAGCTTTGCTTGAAGATTATGGTTTTATTGTAGATGTTGCATCTAGTGCAACGGAAGGGTTAGATTTGCTGCATGAAAGATCATTTAGTCCTTTTGAGCAAAGATATAGTGCAATTTTTGTGGATATTTTATTGCCGGATATTAATGGAGACGTTTTAACTGAGGTAATGCGGCAAACAGAAGAACATGTAAAATCTATGCCGATTATTGCAGTTACTGGGCAGGAATTATCTCCCGCAGATCGGGAATTATTTGTGCGTGAAGGCATCACAGATATTATTATCAAGCCAATGACCAAAGAAATTTTGGATCCTATATTGAAAAAGTATAAGATTTTGGAGTAATATACCAATCGCCGATGAAGATGCGGGATTTATAAAAACACTTTGAAATTCTTAGGCGTGATACTTATTCAGTAGTAAAGGAAAAAATTTCGCCAGAAAAAAGTTATTGTTCTTTTTGTGCACGCTTGCGGCGCGGTGTGATTTATCGTTATGCGAAAGAGCATGATTTTACTAAAATTGCTTTAGGTCATCATCGTGATGATTTAATTGAAACGATGTTGATGTCAATCATGTATAGCGGTGTTACCAGGTCAATGCCGCCAAAATTGCTTACTGATGATAAACGGCATATTGTGATTCGGCCATTGGTATATTGTCAGGAAAGAGATATTAAGCCTAGCCAGTTAATGGATCGTAGCCTTTGGGATTTTAAGCTGTTAGAATTAAAGATAAAGAATGAAAATGTAGACGGGACGTGAGCTTTATTATGGTTACGAAGTAGTAGCTAAATTTATTGAGGGACGGAGCTTTACATGATTACAAGGCAACAGGCATGGCTTTGTAATCATGTAATAGCTCACGTCCCGCGTTACTTGAATCCATGGGGAGATTATATATGGACGACATTAAACAATCTCTAAAAGTTGTGCGGTTGGGAATTGATACCTATAAAGAAGCAGTTATTTATATTCGTGAAGATTCTGCTGTTTGTCAATCAGAAGGTTTTGAAGCGCAGGCACGTATTCAGGTGCGTTTTGAAGATACGCATATTATTGCAACATTAAATACAATCAAATCTGATATTTTGCAGCCTGGTTATGCTGGCTTGTCGGAATATGCAATAAAATTATTAGGAGTGAAAGAAGGTAATGATATTTATTTATCTCATCCGGAACCGCTAAGTTCGTTAAGTAAAGTCAGATCAAAAATTTATGGGAACCAGTTAACCGATGATGATTTTACGCAAATAATTACAGATGTTGTTGCAGGACATTTGTCCGATATTCATATTTCTTCTTTTTTAACTGCATGTGCTGGCGATAATTTAAATCCGACTGAAATTTTAAGTTTAACTAAATCGATGATTAGCGCAGGCGCCAGAATTGCCTGGCCTGAACAGCTTGTAGTTGATAAGCACTGTGTGGGTGGATTACCAGGTAATAAGACATCATTAATTTTAGTACCGATTGTAGCAGCTTTTGGTTTAACTATTCCAAAAACTTCATCTCGCGCCATAACTTCAGCTGCGGGAACTGCTGATGCTATGGAAACTCTAGCTCCAGTTGATTTAAGTTTTTCTAAAATGCAGCATGTGGTAGAAAAAGAGGGCGGTTGTATCGTATGGGGCGGTTCAGTGTTATTAAGTCCGGCAGATGATGTGTTAATTCGAGTGGAGCAAGCATTAGATTTAGATGGTGAAGGACAATTAGTTGCATCGGTATTGTCTAAAAAAGTTGCTGCTGGTTCAAATCATGTTGTAATTGATATACCCATAGGGGCAACAGCAAAAGTTAGAGATCGTGAAAATGCTGATGTAATTAAAAATTATTTGGTCAATGTTGGTAGAAAATTAGGTTTGAAAGTGTGTGTGGTTTATACAGATGGTTGTCAGCCAATAGGTAATGGTATTGGTCCAGCATTGTCAGCGCGGGATGTATTGGCGGTATTGCAAAATAAGCCTGATGCTCCGCAAGATTTGCGTAATCGGGCGCTTGATTTGGCGGGACATATTTTGGAATTTTCTGCGCGGGTGCAGCCGGATACAGGCAGGCAAATTGCGGAAGATATTTTAAATAGCGGACAAGCATGGCATAAGTTTCAAGCTATTTGTGCGGCACAAGGTGAAATGCGTGAACCGCCGCAAGCAAAATTTACTCACACAGTTGAAGCTAAACTTGCTGGAAAAGTTGCAGCGATTGATAATCGACGTATTGCGCGGGTTGGTAAATTAGCTGGTGCGCCGATAGCAAAAGCTGCTGGAGTTGATTTGCATGTTAAAGTGGACACGAAAGTTGATAATAAACAACCTTTATTTACCGTACATGCTGAATCGCAAGGCGAATTAGATTACGCACTGGATTTTGTCGAATCTGATGGAGCTTTAATCCAAATAACTGAAAAAAGTTGATAGATGTATGAACCAAGTTATTTTTTATTTACCACCAGATGAGCAATTAGCTAGAAAAGTAGCGCAAAAGTTAAAATTTGCTTTAGGGCAAGCGGTTTTTCGTCGTTTTCCTGATAAAGAAACTTTTGTGCAAATTAAAACTGAAGTAAAAAACAAAAATATTATTTTGTTTGGCGGTCTTAATGATCCCGATGAAAAGTTTATGCCGATTGTGTTTTTTGCTGAGACTGCTAGAAAATTAGGCGCAAAAAGTATTGGTTTGGTTGCGCCTTATCTTGGTTATTTGCGTCAGGATAAAGAATTTCATCCGGGTGAAGCAATTAATTCAAGAATTTTTGCATCGATGTTATCACCTTACATAGATTGGTTAGTAACGATTGATCCGCATTTACATCGTCATCATGCGTTAAATGAAATTTACACTGTGCCGGCGCATGTTTTGCATGCGGAAAGTTTGATTGCTAAATGGATTAAAGATAATATTAATCAACCGGTTTTGATTGGTCCGGATGAGGAAAGTAAACAATGGGTATCCGGGGTGGCACAACTGGCGTCTGCACCTTATATCGTATTAGATAAAATGCGGCATGGTGATCGTGAAGTTGAAATTTCCGTGCCAAAAGTTAATGAATATAAAAGTTATACGCCGGTATTAGTAGATGATATTATTTCAACCGCAAGAACTATGATTGAAACAGTCAGACATTTAGATAATGCCGGGATGAATTCAACTGTTTGTATTGGAGTGCATGCAATTTTTGTAAACAATTCTTATCAAGAATTGCTCCAGGAAAAAGTTGCACAAGTTATAACGTGCAATACAATTCAGCATGAATCGAATGTAATAGATGTGAGTGAATTAATTGTGGAGTATTTGCAACATGAAAGTGATTAAAAAAATATTGATCATTTTAACATTATTATTTTTCGTAACAATAAGTTTTGCGCGTTCGGCGAGTTGTGATTTAATTCAACCAATTCGCTTACCAGAAAATACCAATGTTTATCGTTTTGCTTCTAATGAAAGCGCACATAAACCATTAATTTCTGCAAAAAAACAAGCGCGTTACGAAAAAAACTTTTTCCAACATTTTTTTTCTCCATGGGCAAAGCCGAAAATAGCAATAACTAATAAGTTATCACCGATTAATCGTTATTATCGTAAAGATCAATTGTTTAATATTTCATATTATAGAACTCATCGAGGTTATGGTGAAAACTACCAGCCAAATACTAAAGCCTGGTTTCATGCAATTGTAGCTAACATGGATATGCTGTATTTTCCTAATCAGGATCGTAATGCTATTATGGTACATAATGCATTAGTACGTTATCTGCCAACATCGGATCCAATTTTTGGTAATCACCATTATGCTGGTCAGGGTTATCCATTTGATAATTTGCAAAAGTCGATGTTAATGGTTGGCACGCCAATTCATATTTACCAGGTTTCTAAACAAGGAGATTGGGTATTTGTAAAATCTCCAGCGGTGTTTGGCTGGATTCAAACAAAAGACATAGCTTATGTTGATAAAGATTTTATAACACGTTGGCATACGGGACATTATGTTGCAACTGTATCTAAAAAATATCCAGTTAGAGATACATTTGATATTTATCGTTTTCATGCATATTTAGGCGCAATATTTCCAATAGCGGAGACAAGCTCAAAGGGTTATGTCATTTTTATTCCGGCGGCTAATATTAAACAGCAGGCAGTAGCCTTGTATGCAAAAGTTCCGGGAAATGTTATGCAAAAAATGCCATTGGCTGCAACTCCAGCTAATTTTGCCCGTGTAACTCAGCAATTAATTGGTGAATCTTATGGTTGGGGCGGTTTGTTTTTTTTGACTGATTGTTCCAGTGCGTTAAAAAATATTTATGCAGCTTTTGGTATTTGGCTGCCGAGAAATTCCGGAGCGCAAGCCATGGTTGGAAAACGTGTTAATTTAAGCAGTTTATCACCGCGTGAGAGGCAAGATTATATTACACGTTATGGTAAACCTTTTACTACCTTAATTCACGTTCCTGGTCATATTATGATGTATTTGGGTAGCGAAAATGGTAAAGTGATGACGTTTCAAAATGTTTGGGCATTTCAAACCTGGGCAAAACGCGGTATGAAATATTGCGAAGGACGGGCAATTGTTGGTAAAGGAGTAATTATTCCGCTAGAATTGGAATACGATCGAGGAATGACGCCGCAGATTGCGGTGAATGAGTTGGATATATCATATTTATAATAATTGTTCCGGATCCAGCTTGTGAGTTTACGCAACGATAATAACATTAATAAGTGAAATTTTATGAGAGAAAAAAACAGCGAAAAAATCGAACAAATAGTAAACATCCTTAAGGATATAGGTAGATATCTTGAAAAAAATTTAGATGTCAAAAAAAACCTAAAGCAACTTTCGGAAGCAATAGATAAGCTGGATATAATGATTCCAAGACAATTTACAGATAACGGACAATGTTTTGCTGAAATAAAAGAATTTTGTGGAAAGGTAAAGAAATTTTGTAAAAAATATTCTCAATTTAGTGGTATATCTGATTACATACAGCAATTAAGAAAAATGGATAAAAAATTATGGGAAAAATATACTTGTTGGTGTTTAGGATTTTCGATGGTTGCAGGAGCTATTGGTTGTCTAAGTTATATTCCTATAGGGCTTGAGTTTTCTTCATTAAATAAGAAGTTAAGCGAGAGGCTTAAGGTAATATTTACGTTAGGTGGTGCATGTATTACAGGAGTTTGTACGTGCGTGATCGGTGGAATATCATTTGCATGTTGCATTTTATGTAATAATGTGGTGAAATTTTCACGTCAGCAAAGTCGGCAAAAAAAGGATGAACTAGTTAAGATAAATATTCTGTATAGAGAAGTACAAGAAATCTATCAACGAGAATATTTTGAATATAAAAAAATAAAAAGGCAAGGATCTTTTTTTGGCAAATTATATACTGCAATGAAAAAAAATGTTTTCTCGTATGTAAAAGTTTGTATAAATTTCTTTAGTGATTGTTCGGAGCCAAAATCACAATCAGAAACAAAAAATATTTCCACACAATCAAATGAGAAGAAAGTTGTGATCAAAGATAAAAACAAAGGTAAAAACAAAGATAAAAACAAAGATAGTGGCAATGGCAATGGCAATGGGAATGAAAATGACAATCTAAGAAGGCGCAAATCTGCCCCTGTAAACCTACAACGTTTAAATAACTCACAACGACGTTTAAAGAAAACAAAAAGTTTTATGTTGTTCAAAAAAAACCCTAAAAGAGATTATGATCAAGAAAAAAAAATTGAAACTAATCATCCGAATTCAAAGAAAAACTTATGATCAAGAAAAAAAATTGTAACTAATCATCCGATTTTTACGTAATAATTATACTATGTTAGTAACGATTATGAAGAAAATTAAAACCCCAAATCCAATCGGTATTTTCGACAGCGGGATGGGCGGCTTAACTGTCGCACATGCAATTACTAAAGTGTTGCCAAACGAAAATATAGTTTATTTCGGTGATACTGCATATTTACCATATGGCGATAAGTCAGCAGATATAATTTGTGAGCGCGCACTAAAAATCGCTAATTTTTTAGCTCAAAAGCAATGTAAATTAATTATAATTGCATGTAATTCAGCGTCAGCGGTAGCATTTGATGCATTACAAACAAAATATGCTCGTGATATTCCAGTTATAAATGTTATTGATCCAGTGGTTGATCATATTGCTAATCATTGCGCTGATAAAACTGCAGGATTAATTGGAACACATTGTACGGTAAATTCAAAAGTATACCTAAATAAACTAAATCAATTGAACCGAAATATTCAATTAAAATCTTTAGCAACACCATTATTAGTTCCGATGATTGAGCAGGGTGAGCAGAATCAAGCAATTATAACTAAGTATTTAACTAATAATGTTTTAGCTGATATTGAATTATTAATTTTAGGTTGTACTCATTATCCATTAATTAAAGATGTGATTGAAGATTTTTACGCAGGTAAAGTACATGTATTGGATTCGCCGAAAATTGTAGCTGCGTCAATAAAAGAATATTTGATACAAAATAATTTACTTAATTCATTGCAAGTTAGTAATAAACATTTTTATGTGTCTAGTTTAAATAGCCATTTTGTTTCATCAGCCCAGCAATTTTTTGGTGCAGAAATAGTATTGGAAAATTGTTCGATTTAGCACAGCAGTTCGCACTGATTTTTAAAAAAGTTTTCCAGTATAATCAAACACTTATTTGAAACAGGGAAATTGCGTAAGATTTCCTTAAGATTAGTAAGCTAAAATAATCTTGGTCGTAGCTAAAATAGTTATGTGAGAAAAGTCAATGTCTTAGGGTGGATTAATTATACTTTTTAAAAAAAATAAATCTAAAAAAATTGAGTTTTTTGAAAAAATCCCATATGAAATTATAATCGAAATGCTTTTATATTTATCACCTAAAGATTTAGCTAAAATTAGTTTAGTTAAAAAAAGATTCAAGAAATTAAGCAATAGTGATATTATTTGGGGGAGATTCTTAAAAAAGGATAAAAGAAATGATAAAAGAAATAAAGACGAGAATAATGCACATAGGAGCGATAATAAAAAACTTTACATTAATGAGGTAGAATTTAGGAAACCAGGTTATATTCATTATGATATAAAGGGTGTGGATTATTTAATAAGGAAAGTATTTAAACAAAGAACTGATTTAACCGACATTCAAAAAGCTCATCTTGGTTCGGCATTAGTGAGACGACTTATTTGTACTGAACAATTAACTATAAAAAAAGCTCTTTATAATTCGTTACCACAACAAGTTATTGGTTTAAACGAATATCAACTTCGAGGAATAAGAGCTGGTTTGACGCGAGAGCAGGTTAACCATAAGTGGTTTGATTATTGGCATGCCGAAGCTGCCAAAAAAGGTATTTCTTATGAGCAATATCAAGGGTTAACTGAAAATCAAGTTGAATATGGTATTTTAAAAGGCTTAAAACGGGAACAAGTTATTGGTTTAGGCAAATATCAACTTCAAGGAATGAATGCTGGTTTGACGCGAGAACAAGTTGAAAATGACTGGTTTGATTATTGGCATGCCGAAGCTGCCGAAAAAGGTATTTCTTATGAGCAATATCAGGGGTTAACTAAAAACCAAGTTGAATATGGTATTTTAAAAGGCTTAAAACGGGAACAAGTTATTGGTTTAGGCAAATATCAACTTCAAGGAATGAATGCTGGTTTGACGCGAGAACAAGTTGAAAATGACTGGTTTGATTATTGGCATGCCGAAGCTGCCGAAAAAGGTATTTCTTATGAGCAATATCAGGGGTTAACTAAAAACCAAGTTGAATATGGTATTTTAAAAGGTTTGAAACGGAAACAAGTTATTGGTTTAGGCAAATATCAACTTCAAGGAATGAATGCTGGTTTGACGCGAGAACAAGTTGAGCATAATTGGTTTGGTTTTTGGCATGCAAGGCTTGCCGAAGCTAAAATTCCTTATGAAGACTATAAAGAGTTGTCTGGAGATAAAGCTCGTGCCATATTCCGTAGGCTAGAAGGTAATAAGTTTTTTAGAATAAATCACTTTGCAAGTGTAATGGTAATGCACATAAAGGCAAAGTATTCGGATTCAAGAGATTCTAAGATTGCTTTTAACACGGGGATGGTTTTAAAGGAAGCAGGTAATCATAAAAGAGCACTTTCTTGTTTTTGGCAGTCTATTGAATTCAA
Organism: Gammaproteobacteria bacterium; assembly: GCA_050123375.1. Taxonomy (GTDB): domain Bacteria; phylum Pseudomonadota; class Gammaproteobacteria; order UBA12402; family UBA12402; genus JASFHF01. The sequence continues at coordinate 38,717 of JASFHF010000008.1, read as the reverse complement.
TCCTGATTATTTTGAACCGGCTTGGAATTTAACTGATATTTTTATTCAGCAAAAAAATGATGAAGAACTTACAAGGCTTTTAAATTTTTTAGGAAGAAAAGGTTCTAGAGCATTATCTAAGTTAAGAGACGTAATTGCAAAAAAATGGCCTGAGTTTTCTAAAAAACACCATGATGAAGAATTAAAAAATGTTCTTGATCACACTCACAGTATGCCTGTAAAAATGTTTGGTTTTTTAATTTGTTCTTTTTAAAATTAAAAAATTTAAAAAAAATTTCCTAAGATAATCAAATGGTTGCTTGGAACAAGAATTTATTTAAGATTTTCTTAAGATTCATAGGCTAAAATAATTTTGGTCATAGCTGAAATAGTTATGTGAGAAAAGCCAATGTTTTAAGAGGGTTAATTATGTTTTTTAAAAAAATTCCATATGAAATTATAATCGAAATGCTTTTATATTTATCACCTAGTGATTTGGGTATAACTCTTCAGCGCATTAATAAAATATTCTACAAATTAAGCAATAGTAATCCTGTTTGGGGTGAAAAATTGAAAGAGGAGAAACGAGATAAAAAAGAGAACAACGCAAACGGCACAGAGAATAAAAACACTTACATTAAAGATGTGCAATCGAGGAAACTGGAATATATGCACTATGATGAAAATGGTATGAGTTATTTAATAGAGAAAGTACTTAAAAATTTAACCGACATTCAAAAAGCTCATCTTGGTTCGGCATTAGTGAGACGACTTATTTGTACTGAACAATTAACTATAAAAGAAGCCCTTTATAATTCGTCACCAAAACAAGTTATTGGTTTGAACCAACTTCAACTTCGAGGAATAAAAACAGGTTTGACGCCAGAACAAGTTAACCATAAGTGGTTTCGTTATTGTCATTTAAACGCTGCACGTTTAGGAATTCCTTATAAACAATATGCAAAGTTACCCAAAGAGCAGGTTGCAAAATTAATATCACAAGTACTGAGGAAACAAGGCCATGTTTGCTTAAAACAGAATGATTTTAAAAAAGCATTATCATATTTTAAAAACGCAAATTTTTGGAGTCAAGGGGGCAAAGGATATTCTAAGTTTTTTGAAAATGGGATTTCTTTTGACAGTATGATTATTTGTGATTTTGGTATGATTTATAAAAAACAGGATAATGTTAAAGCAGCGGTTAAATCTTTTTGGCGATCTCTTCGGTTGAGTCCAAATTATTTAGTACCAAGTTGGAATTTAGCTGATATTAATATTAATAAAAAAGATAATAAAGAATTTAAAAAGCTTTTGGATTTTTTAATAGAGAAGCGTTCTACAGCATTGCCTGAGTTAGAACAAAAGATTACAAAAAAATGGCTTAATGCTTTATAAAAAATGCTTTTGATTAAAACCACAGTATGTCTGTAAAATTACTTGGGGTTATGTAATCAGCGCATCTTTTTAAAATAAAACAGACAAATTATGATAATAATAGCTCCAGGAATATAGCCCCAGTAGTTGCCGATATTCATCATGAAATTGTAGATTATGCTGATGATATACATGGCGATCATCAATATCAATCCCCAGCGTTTCATTTGCCAAATGCCTATAAATGCTGCTAAAGCCACAAAATTAGTTATTGCAAGAATAGTTGGCCGCCAAAAACCGTGCGTAATAAATGCGTGTACATTAGTGGAAGGATCAATAAAAATTAAATATAAAGTAACTAAAATAATTGCAACGCCAAAGACGCAGGCCAAGGTTACCAATAAAGGTCGTTTTTCTTCTGGTGTGTATACTGGTGTTTTTGATTCTTCAAACATAAGTTCACCTCTAAAAATTTTCCTTTTATGATTATTTTACTACGTCAATATCGGTTTGCGTTTTGCGCCCCAGTGTCCCACCGGTCCTTCAAACACGCCGGCGCATTTTGTTTTACAAAATTTACAATGTCCATCATCAGTTAATTGATATTCCAAAATTTTAAATCCGCCGCGTTTAATAATGCAATTATGACAATTGTGGCAGTATGTGCTGGAATGTTCTTCGTCGTAAATATTACCAGTGTAAACATAGCGTAAACTGTTTTTCAGTGCAATTTCGCGCGCGCGTACTAAAGTTTCTGCAGGAGTTGCAGGGTAATTTAGCATTTTAAATGCTGGAAAAAATGCGCTAAAATGTAAAGGCACATCAACTCCCAATTCTTTTGCGATCCATTTGGTCATTGCATCAATTTCACCAGGAGAATCATTTTCACCAGGAATAATTAAATTGGTTATTTCAAGCCATACTTTAGTTTTGTGTTTAACATAAATTAATGTATCAAGTACTGGCTGTAAAGATGAGCTGGTAATTTTGCGATAAAATTTATCGGTAAATGCTTTTAGATCTACATTAGCAGCGTCCATTGATGCGAAAAATTCTTTACGTGGTTCATCGCAAATAAAACCGTTAGTTACCGCAATGCTTTTAATGCCGAGTTTATGACATTCGGCAGCGGTATCTACGCAGTATTCCAAAGAAATGATTGGTTCATTATAAGTGTAAGCAACACTTGCACAGTTATTTTCTTTGGCCATTTTAGCAATATCTTGCGGTTGTGCTTTTTCGGCGAGCAGATTCATTTCGCGCGCTTTGCTGATTTGCCAATTTTGACAAAATTTGCAAGCTAGATTACAACCTACGGTGCCGAAAGATAAAACAGAAGTTCCAGGCAAAAAGTGATTCAGTGGTTTTTTTTCTACTGGATCAATACAAAAACCGCTGGCACGGCCATAGGTAGTTGATACAATTTGATTGTCGATATTTGCGCGCACAAAACATAAACCTTGTTGGTTAGATTTTAATTTGCAGTGATGCGGACAAAGATCGCATTGTATGCGGTTGTCTTCCAGAGCGTGCCAATATTTGGTTGGAAAATTTGTGTTCATTTATAGTTCCAAAGGTCGTCTAGTTTTTGACTAATTACCATGGTAATTAGCTAGTTTCTTTGAGGGACGGAGCTTCACTCATTACATATGCGTTGTATGTTGCATCATGTAATGAGTGAAGCTCCGTCCCCCCAAAAAATTTAGCTATTACCTCATAACCATGTGAAGCTCACGTCCCGATTAGCTTCTGTAATTATGCAAGTTATGATAATATTTATATCATAAATCATGAGGGAATTGCTATTAAAATTATTCAAGCAGGGGTGGGCAAAGGGTAAAGTAATATTCGGATAACTATCCCAAAATATATAATGCAAATATGCATTATGCATATTTGCATTATACAATTTTGTTTGATATAATAAAGTCATTCTTCTTAAATTAAAGAAGGATTTGTGGGGAAATTATGAAACCAAGACACTACTTTCCACTAGGAAAAGCATACGGACAAGCATTCTGTAATCGAGTTATAGAAACAAATCAATTAATTGATAATATACAAAACGGTAAGCATACGTTTTTAGTGGCTCCCAGGCGTTATGGTAAATCTAGTTTATGTGAGAAAGCAATTGATTTGATACATTATCCGCATGCCAAATTAGATTTTTATTTAGCGGTTGATGAAAAAGATGTGGAGCGTATTATTATAAATGGTACAACCAAATTGATTTCAAACTCAATTGGATCTATAGAAAAACTAGCGCAATTTATAAAAAAATATGCGAGAAAATTAAAGCCTAAATTACAAATGGAAATTAAGGGTTTTTCTCTTGAATTAGAACTTGAAAATGATAGCCATCCTGCTGAAAATATTGCAGATAGTTTATTGCTGTTGGAAAAACTTCTACAAAAACGTAATAAACAAGCTGTTATTTTATTAGATGAATTCCAAGAAATTGGTGAAATGAAAGATGGAAAAAGTATTGAAGGTGCTATAAGGCACGCAGCACAAGAGACTAGTAATTTATCTGTGATTTTTTCTGGAAGCAATCCACATTTATTAAGAACTATATTTGAAGGAAAAAGAAGACCATTATATAAATTATGCAGAAAGTTGGTGTTGGATAGAATAGAAAGTAAAGATTATAAAAAGCATCTCAATAAAGCAGCAAAAATGATGTGGGGAAAGCAACTAGAAGCAAACATTTTTGATAGAATAATGGAAAAAAGCGAACGCCATCCTTATTATGTAAATTATCTTTGCGATGTATTGTGGTCTGAAAATAAAAAGCCACCAACATTAAAAGGTGTGGATAAAGCATGGAGTATGGTAATAGAGGAAGAACGTAGTGATCTATTAAAAGATTTTTTCGGGTTGTCAGAAAATCAACGAAAATTAATGATGTACATTGCAAATTATGGCGGAACAAGTATTTATTCGTATAAAATTTCTAAGAGAATGGATATGCCTGTTGGTTCAATTCCCAGAGCATTAACTGCTTTAATGGAAAAAGATCTTCTTGAAAAAGTAAGTGATAAATATCGATTTATTGTTCCGGCATATAAAGATTTATTATCAACATCTTAATTATTTATTTTTTTATGTAAGCAGGCTATGTTCTTACATAATTGTATGATTTATGATAATATATACCGATCTCCTTTGAAGATGCGAGATTTATAGAAACACTAATAATTTGCTGTTAGATTGGAACTAGTGATTTTACAACATGTTTGTTTTGTAAAATCACTAGTAAGCAAGTATGAAAATAATAGAAAAAGAACACAGATTTACCATGCGCGGTAGTTGTCACAGAAATTTAATAAGTAATTTGGCAGTTACAAATTTCGCATCTTGGGGTGTCATGGGTATATACCATAAATCATAAGGACATTTCTATGAAAATTCTTCAAGCTAGTGTGGCAGGGATGTTTTATCCGGATGATCCCAAAGAATTGCGTGAGATGATCCAGAAAATGTTAGCTGCTGCTGATGCGAATTTACCTATTCCCAAAGCAATTATTGCGCCTCATGCCGGGTATGTTTATTCCGGATCGACTGCGGCGGCAGTTTATGCTTGTCTATGTCGCGCAAAACAGCAAATTAAGCGGGTGGTTTTGCTTGGACCGGCACATCGTTATCCGTTTCGAGGTTTGGTAATGACTGATGCTGATTATTTTGCAACTCCTTTGGGTAAAGTTGCGATTGATAAAAATGTACCATCGCAAATGCAAATTATCAATGAGGCATATTACGGTGAAAATTCTTTAGAAGTGCAATTGCCATTTTTGCAAGAAGTGTTGGAAGATTTTAAATTGATACCGATTTTAGTTGGGGATACAGATAATGCGCAAATTGTAGAAGTGTTGGAAAAATTGTGGGGTGGTAAAGAGACTTTAATCGTAATCAGTTCTGATTTGAGTCATTATTTGGATTATGATACTGCAAAAAATATTGATGCGTCGACTATTGATGCAATTTTAAATTTACAACCGCAAGATATAGGATATGAACAAGCTTGCGGCCGCAAAGCAATTAATGCGTTGTTAACTATAGCAGTGAATAAAAAATTAAAACCAAAATTAATTACCGCATGTAGTTCGGGCGATACTGCCGGGGCTAAAGATGCAGTAGTAGGTTATGCGGGGTTTCATTTCTACGCAAATAACAAGTAAGCTGACGGGTCGTGAGCTTCACATGATTACAAGTGCCTTGTTTGTTGCTTTGTAATCATGTGAAGCTCCGACCCTCAAAGAAATTATGTAGGAATTGAAATATTGAAATATAGACAAAAAGGTTGGATTATTATGGCCGAATATTCACCACAGGAAAGAAAAGTTTTATTGCAAGTAGCACACGATGCAATTGCTTATTCTTTGAAACATCATATGCACATGCGGCTTGATATAAACAAATATACAAAACATTTGCGGGAGCAAAAAGCTTGTTTTGTAACATTACAAATTAATCATAATTTACGCGGGTGTATTGGTTCTTTAGTTGCATATCAGCCTTTAGTTGTAGATGTAGCGCATAATGCAAGTGCTGCTGCTTTTGCTGATCCGCGATTTCCTGGATTAACTGCAGCGGAATTTGAGCAGCTTAGCATTCATATCTCGATATTGAGTGAACCGGAGCTAATGCATTTTGAATCGGAAGATGATTTGCTGAGACAAATTCGTCCGGGAGTTGATGGTTTAATTTTATCAGATGGATCATATAAAGGAACTTTTTTACCGTCAGTATGGGAATCATTGCCTGATCCTAAACAATTTTTAACCCATCTCAAAATGAAAGCAGGATTGGCACCAAATTATTGGTCTAATACTGTAAAAGTAGAAAGGTATACTGTGGAATTGATAGAATGTTGACGGGACGTGAGCTATTACATAATTACACGCGCAGCGTGTAATATGTAAAGCTCCGTTTCCTTGAGATACTAGTTAAAACTGAGATACATGTTGAAGGGTTCAATGAATATAGAAAAATTACTAACCTTTGCAATCGAAAATAAAGCTTCTGATTTACATTTATCATCTGGAAGATTACCGTTAATTCGGGTTGATGGTGATTTATTGCCGATAGAGAATGAACAAGAAATCAAACATGAGGTTTTACTGGAATCATTAAAAAAAGTTTTGCCGCCAAAACGTTATGAAGATTTATTTAAAAATCTTGAAGTAGATTTATCATTATCTTTTTCTAATTTGCGAGCCAGATTTCGTGTAAATGTTTTTTTTCAGTTGCATGGAGTAAGTGCAGCTTTTCGTATTATCCCGCTGAAAATTGCAACCCTTGAAGAGCTGCATATGCCAAAGATTTTGTATAATTTGGCACAATTACCTTATGGTTTGGTATTGGTTACTGGTCCGACCGGATGCGGAAAAAGCACTACTTTGGCGGCAATGATTGACCATATTAACAAAAATCGTTCTTGTCATATTGTTACGATTGAAGATCCGATTGAATTTGTTTATCAAAAATCAGAAGGGTTATTACAACAACGGGAAGTGCATCAACAGACTAAAAGTTTTGCTAATGCATTACGTGCAGCTTTACGTGAAGATCCGGATGTAATTTTAGTTGGAGAAATGCGTGATTTGGAAACTATGCGGTTAGCAATGACTGCTGCAGAAACAGGGCATTTGGTGTTCGCAACGTTGCATACTAATTCGGCTGCTAAAGCTATTAACCGTATTATTGACGTATTTCCAGTCGGTGAAAAGGAATTGATTCGTACGATGTTATCTGAATCATTACAGGCAGTTATTGCGCAGCGATTATTTAAAAAGAAAGGCAAAGGGAGAATCGCTGCACAAGAAATCATGTTGTGTAACCTGGCGATTCGTAACTTAATTCGTGAAAACAAAGTGCCGCAGATTGAATCAATAATTCAAACAGGTAAAGCCGAGGGGATGCAGACTTTTAAAGATAGTATTCATGGATTGGTTTCTGAGAATATTGTGGATGTTTCGTCAGTTGAGCATCTTCGGGTATGATGATATATAATAAAACTTGATTATAATCAGTAAGATAAGTACACTCAAAGTAACTCCTCAAAAAATCGGGGCAAATCAAACAAAAACAAAGCCTGGATTCCGGCTCAACAAGCTGAGGCAGGGATGATATATCTGGGGTGTTTGAGAAGTTACCACTCAAAAGAGTATGCAAAATTATATGTCTGGAGAAATATTATGCAAAACATGGATGAAGAAATAAGCTTAGGCAGATTATTACGTGAAGCACGCGAAAGTGAAGGCATGAGCATTGAGACAGTGGCGAATGAATTGCATATTCCTGCATCAATTATTAAGATGATAGAAAATGATGAATATGATTTGAATGCAAAAGATGCGGTTTTTATGCGGGGCTATATTAGGTTATATGCGCGTTTGGTTAACTTATCTGAGAGCGAAGTTGGTGATATATTCCGAAGTTTAGGTGTGGTGACTGAAGTGAGGAAAATACCAAAACGGGGAAAAATTAAAATTAAACAAGTTTCTTTCGAAGATAAGCCAGTAAAGTTAATTACTAATTTTGTTATTATTATATTGATAATTTTATTGTTAGTTTGGTGGTATTCGCATTATGTTGCTAGTAATAGCAAGGCGGTACAATCTCCAGTGGTTGTCACCGAACAACCGGCAAGTAGTAGTCAAACAAGTGTTAATACGCAGTCTGAAGCCAAAGAAGTTAATCCAGAAAAAAACAATGCTGTAACCGATGAAGCTGATTCGTGGCATAATCCGGATGAAGTCAGTAAATAATAATATAGTTTATTGAAGGAGCGGGTTTCGCGGCTGCGAAACTTGTGATTAATTATGAATAATAAAATTCAAGCAATTCGTGGGATGAGTGATGTCTTGCCAGAGCAAAGTGCGGTTTGGCAATATGTAGAACAACAATTGTGTCAAATAGCTTCTGGTTATGGTTATTCTGAGATTCGTTTTCCGATTTTAGAAAATACGCAATTATTCAAACGTTCTGTAGGTGATGTTACTGATATTGTTGAAAAGGAGATGTATACCTTTTCCGATCGTAGCGGTGACAATCTGACTTTGCGTCCAGAGGGAACTGCTGGTTGTGTGCGGGCGGGGATTGAGCATGGTTTATTGTATAATCAACAGCAGCGTGTTTGGTATCTTGGGCCTTTTTTTCGTCATGAGCGGCCGCAGAAAGGTCGTTATCGTCAATTTTATCAGTTTGGGATTGAAGCATTTGGTATGGCAGGTCCTGAAACTGATGCAGAATTAATTTTGATGTCGGCGCGCATGTGGAAAAAATTAGGAATAATAGAGCATGTGACATTACAGCTTAATTCTTTGGGTTCTGTGGAATCCCGAGCGATTTATCGAGAGAAATTAGTAGAATATTTTTCTAAGCATTTAGATAAATTGGATGAAGATAGCAAGCGTCGTTTGCAAATCAATCCATTGCGAATTTTGGACAGCAAAAATCCTGAGATGCAGCAGTTATTATTAAATGCGCCAAAAATTTTGGATGTGTTAGATGAAGAATCAGAGCAGCATTTTGAAATGCTAGGTGCAATTTTAGATGATGCGGGAGTTAAAACGGTAATTAATCCGCGTTTGGTTAGAGGTTTGGATTATTATACTGGTACAGTCTTTGAATGGATAACTGAATCTCAGGGTGCGCAAAATGCTGTGTGTGCTGGCGGCAGATTCGATAATTTGGTAGAACAATTGGGGGGTAAAGCAACACCAGCATGTGGTTTTGCGATGGGTTTAGAACGATTGATTAGTTTGTTGACTGAATTTAAATTATTGCCGCAATTGGCATCAACGCCGGATGTTTATTTAGTAATGGTTGGAGAAGGTACGGTGCAGGCTGGTATGTTATTAGCTGAAAAATTACGTGATGAGTTGCCGGGTTTGCGTTTAATTACTAATGGTGGTGGCGGTAACTTTAAAAGCCAGTTCAAACGGGCTGATAAAAGCGGTGCGCGTCTTGCCTTAATTTTGGGGAATGAAGAACTGTTGACGCAGAAAGTAGCGATAAAGTATTTACGTGAAGACAAGCCTCAAGAATCTGTTTTGATTTCTGATTTATCTAAATTTTTACAATTAGTTATAAGCCATAATTAAACTTTAATTTTAGATAATTACAGATCAACGCGATCCGCTTTGATTTGACACATTTTCTTTTCCTACACAATCAGTCAGAATTGTTTATAATACGCTAATACTTCTTCATTGGGGAAATATACATGAGTGACTATGTGACCGAAGAACAGCAGATTGAGGCTTTAAAGGAATGGTGGAAAGAATATGGATTATCCATAATTATTGGGTTGGTATTAGCTATTATGGTTATTTTTGGCTGGCGTTTTTATCAACGGCATAAAAATAGTGTTGCTGGGCAAGCTTCAATTATTTATGCGAGAATGACAGTTGATGTGTTGAACAACCAATGGCAGGATGCAATCACACAAGCTAAGTTGTTGCGCAAAAACTTTGCAAGAACTCCGTATGCTAAAATAGCAGCTTTAACTTTAGTCAGGCACGCAGTTTCGCAAAATAATTTTAACGATGCGGTTGCTCAGTTAAATTGGGTAGTGAAACATGCAAGCAGTGATGTGTTGCTGCAGTTGGCTCGTTTGCGTTTAGCCCGTATTTACATTATGCAGAATAAAATTAAGGAAGCGTTGGCTTTATTGCAGCGAATGAAACATAGTTCGCTTGCTGGATTGGCTGCGGAAATGCAAGGGGACGCGTATGTTAAACTTAGCAACATTGATAAAGCGCGGGAAATGTATCAATTAGCGTTAAAAGAAATTTCAGAGCCGGATCAAAGTCGACCTGTATTACAAATGAAATTAGATAATTTATAGGTGGGTCGCGAGCTATTACATGGTTATGAGGTAGTAGCTAAATTTATTGAGGGTCGGAGCTTCACATGATTACAAAGCAACAAGCATGGCCTTGTAATTATGTGAAGCTCACGACCCGCGTTACTATTTACTAGGAGAAAAATAAATGAAGCGTTTTGGTTTGATTATATGTTTAATTACTACTGTTTGTTTTGCTTTAAGTGGGTGTGATACTTTTACAGCTAAAGATAATACTTTACCGCCGGCAAAATTAACTCAAATAACACCAAAAATAAAAGTAGCACAGTTATGGTCTACAAATGTAGGTGATGGGGCGAATAGATATTATTTACGTATGGCGCCGACCTATGCTAATGGTTTAATTTATACTGCAAGCTATAATGGAAGAATTTGCGCGGTTAATGCAAATACTGGAAACATAGTATGGCAAACAAATGCCAACGCACATTTAACTAGTGGCGTTAGCGTAAATGCTGGTAGATTGTTTGCTGCAACTGAACAAGGTCAAGTATTAGCTATATCATTAGCTAGTGGTCAACGTTTATGGTCAACCCAAGTTAGCAGCACTATTTTAGCTGCGCCAAAAGCTTATAATGGAATTGTGTTAGCAAAAAGTATTGATGGTTCTTTAACAGCATTATCAGAAAGAAATGGTCATTTAATTTGGCGCTTTAGCCAAACTGTACCAGATTTAATTTTACATGCATCAAGTCAACCACAATTTGCTAATGGTTTAGTTGTTGCTGGGTTTGCTAACGGTGTTGTTGCGGCAATTAATTCATGGAGCGGTAAAGTTGTATGGTTGCAGAAAGTAGCGCAGCCAATAGGATTAACTGATATTGAAAATATGGTAGATATTGATGTTAATCCAATTATATCGCAAGGCATAGTATACGTTGCTACTTATCAGGGTTATGTAGCAGCATTAGATTTAAAAACTGGCCATACAATTTGGCGGCACAAAATTTCTGCTTATGCTGGTATTACGTCTGATTATAATAATCTTTATCTTACTGATGCAAAAAGTTACGTTTGGGCGTTTAGTAAAGATTCCGGGGCTTCATTGTGGCGGCAGACTGTATTGCAGGGACGTAATCTTACTGGTCCAGCTATGTTAGGACGTTATTTAGTTATAGCAGATGGGTATGGATATTTGCATTGGTTGTCCAGGAATGATGGGTCTATAGTTGCGCGCAATGGTTTACGCGGCATGGGAGTATTAACGCCGCCGCTAGTTATTGGTAATACAGTAGTTGTGTATACCCAGCATGGTTATTTGATAGCGTTTCGAAAAATGGTATAGTGTTGGCGGGACGCGAGCTATTACATAGTTTAGTGGTACGTAATAATGGGGTCAAAGCTTGAATTTTAAACATTAATTTAATGAACAGAAGTATAAATGTTAGGTTTGAGAGGTTTAATTTAGAGTGTAAAATTCAAGCTTTGACCCCGCTAAGTGGTACCCCTAATCCTGTTACGGAGTACGGTGTAAATGTCGCACACACATCCTGTTATTGCAATTGTTGGACGGCCTAATGTTGGTAAATCAACTTTATTTAATTGTATCACTAAAACTCGTGATGCAATTGTAGCTGATCAGCCAGGGTTAACTCGTGATCGTCAATATGGTTATGGTTCGTTTGCAAATCACACGTTTATTGTAGTTGATACCGGCGGGATCGGCGCCGAAGAAGATACAATAGATAATTTGATGGAGCGTCAATCGTGGCAGGCGATTGATGAATCAGATGTAATTATATTTTTAGTGGATGCACGGGAGGGATTAACTGTAGCTGATCAATTGATTGCTGAAAAATTGCGGGTTTTAAATAAACCGATTTTTTTGGTAATGAACAAAATTGATGGTTTGGATGAACATATTGCTGCATCTGATTTTCATGCTTTGGGTTTGGGAAAACCGATTGCGATTGCGGCAGCGCATTATAGAGGTATTAATAATTTATTAGAAAAGTTATTAACTAATTTTGTCCCAGTTGAAGAAAAAATAGTTGAGCAAGCTGGAATAAAAATTGCAATTGTCGGCAAACCAAATGTAGGAAAATCAACTTTAGTAAATCGTATGTTGGGTGAAGAGCGAGTAGTAGTATATGATGAACCTGGTACCACTAGAGATAGTGTTTTTATTCATTTGGAGCGTCGTGGTAAGCATTATGTGTTAATTGATACTGCAGGAGTTAGACGTCGTGCCAGAGTTACAGATATAATTGAAAAGTTTTCAGTGATTAAAACTATGCAGGCAATTGATGAATGTAATGTAGTAATTATGTTAATTGATGCGCGTGAAAATATTGCCGAACAAGATTTAAAGTTATTAGGCCACATTATTGATAGCGGTAAAGCATTAGTAATTGCAGTAAATAAATGGGATGGTTTGGAATCAGAAGAAAAAGAATGGATTAAAAAAGAATTGCAGCGCCGTTTGGTTTTTGTTGATTATGCTGCGTGGCATTTTATTTCTGCATTGCATGGTTCTGGTGTTGGTGATCTATTTATGTCAGTGGAAAAAGCTTATGCTTCTGCAATGAGATCTGTATCAACAGCAAAGATAACTAAAATTTTGGAGCAAATTATTGCGGCTCATCCGCCGCCTTTAGTTAAGGGTAAAAAAATCAAATTACGTTATGCACATATTGGCGGGCATAATCCGCCGATTATTGTAATTCATGGTAAGCAGGTTGAACTTTTGCCCAATTCATATAAGCGTTATTTGGAAAACGCTTTTCGTAAGAACTTGCAGTTAATTGGCACCCCGATCAAAATTGAATTACGTGAAGGTGCAAGGTAAATTTTTAGAGAAAAATTCAGGACGCTTAAGATTTCCTTAAGGTTAATGCGTTATATTTACTGCGTGTAATTCATAAAACAATATGGAGTAAATAATGCCAAAACCAAATAAGATTAAAAAAATTGATTATGACCAACAACTTAGCTACAAACAATATGAGCTAAGTAAACAGATTTTGATTTGTGATCAAATGCTGCAAGACAAAAAACCTGATAAAGAAATTAAAGCAACTTGTGAAGCAATTGGTAAGCTTTGTAAAGAAATGCTAAAAATTTTAGAAAAGAAACATGGTACAAATCATTTAGAGACCATGTATGAAAAAAACAAAAAAGATGGGGATATATATCGAAATTTTCTTAATTTTTCGAAATGTTTATTTGCTAAGTGTTTATCTAATAATCAACTGAATAAAAAGAAACTTGAGGAGCTTCTTAAGCAAAGTGTTTCTCATTTAAAAGAAAACAATTTTTTTGTAATTTTTGCTAAAGAATTGCCAGATTTAAAATCCGAAAAGCCGAAGAATTTTAAGAATAAACAAGAGTATGTTGATTATATTAAAGGGAAAATTAAAATTTATGGCGCTGGTAAAGAAATAACAACAAAAAAAGCAAAGCTATATGATTTACTAGGTCAGTGGTATAGCGCATTATATGAATTAGACTATTATGTTACAAGGACATTAGAGCGTAGGAAAAATGACTGGGGAATCTTAACAACTGGTTTGTCATTGCTTAATTGGTATTGTAATTCCAATATCCATACAAAAGTATTATTATTTATGGGCGGTGCTATGGCTCCTTATATTAGTGATTGTTATCATTATTTGTTTCATGGTAACAATAATCAGGAGCGTGAATTATTGAAACCGAGTGCACATGTGAAAATGTTTCATGATCACACTGTAGATGCTGCAATTGATTATTTACAAAAAGAGATTGGTAAATTTCAGCAGCAATTGAGTAGTGCAAAATCACATGGTTTAACATCGGAAATTTTAAATGCAGTAAGCCGGGGTTGTGGTTCGCTGCTTACTGATAAATTTTCTGCTAATATGTCGTCTAGCTTTACCTTGTTTAGTAATTCTAATGTGGTGGTATCGCAAACATATGTTATTTATATGGTATCGAAGATGTTAAAAGGCTTTACCATGCAGAACAACATGTAAGATTATTAGATTAGTTTTTTACGCAAAATTTCGTTTACTTGCTGAGGGTTGGCTTTGCCGCGTGATAGCTGCATAACCTGGCCAATGAAAAAGCCAAATAATTTGGTTTTGCCTGCGCGGTAATCGGCTACTTCTTGCGGGTAAGTTTCGATAACTTCGTTGATAATTTTTTCGATTGCTGCAGGATCAGTAATTTGAATTAAGCCTTTGGCTTCAATAATTTCATTTGCTGATCCTTCGCCGTTCCACATAGCGTCAAACACAGTTTTAGCAATTTTTCCGGAGATAGTTTTGTCTTTGATGCGTTTTAATAATTCGGCTAGTTGTTTAGCGTTAATTGGACTGTTGATAATTTCTAAGTTATCGCGATTTAAAGCGGCAGATAATTCACCCATAATCCAATTAGCAACTAATTTTGGTTTAGCAGCGCTTTCTGCTACAGTTTCTTCAAAATAGTCAGCCGTATCTTTGTCGTTTGCTAAAAAACTTGCGTCGGCAGTATTTAATTTGTAACTTTCAATAAAACGTTGTGTTTTTTGTTGCGGTAATTCGGGTAAGGTCTTTCTAATTTTATCAATCATTTCCGGAGTGATTTTTACCGGCAATAAATCCGGATCAGGAAAATAGCGATAATCATGCGCTTCTTCTTTGGCGCGCAGCGAGCGGGTTTCGTTTTTGTCTGAATCGAATAGACGGGTTTCCTGCATAATGCGGCCATCGCTTTCTAAAGTATTAATTTGACGGGTTATTTCATATTCAATGGCTTTTTCGACAAAACGAAAAGAATTTAAGTTTTTGATTTCAGCGCGCGTGCCAAAAGTTTTTTGTCCAACCGGGCGCACCGAGACGTTAACATCACAACGAAATGATCCTTCCTGCATATTACCATCACAAATCTCAAGATGACGTACCAAAGAATGTAGAGTTTTTAAATATGTTACTGCTTCTTTGGCTGAACGCATATCAGGATCAGAAACTATTTCTAACAAAGGTACTCCAGAGCGATTTAGATCAATTCCGGTCATGCCGTGAAAATCTTCATGCAATGATTTGCCGGCATCTTCTTCTAAATGTGCGCGGGTGATTCCAATACGTTTAGTTGAGCCATCATCTAAAGTAATATTAATGCTGCCTGGGCCAATAATTGGATGATGGTGCTGGCTGATTTGATATCCTTTTGGTAAGTCAGGATAAAAATAATTTTTACGCGCAAAAACTGAATAGTCGGCGATTTCAGCATCAATGGCTAAGCCGAATTTTAGCGCCATATTTACAGTTTCTTTATTTAATACTGGAAGTACGCCAGGTAAACCTAAATCAATTGCACATGCTTGTGTGTTTGGTTCAGCGCCATAACCGGTTGCGGCACCAGAAAATATTTTGCTTTGGGTGCGTAATTGAATATGTACTTCTAAACCAATAACTGATTCCCATTGTGTCATTTTTGTCATCCTCAAAATATTAAGCAGTCATTCCGCGACTCAGTCAGTTGATCGCGGAATCTAGGTTGTTTGGTAATTATTTCCTGGATCCCGCGGTCAACAGCCAGGCCGCGGGATGACTTACATGTTAAAATCTGGTGGAACTTGTTTATGCCAATCTGTAACTTGTTGGTATTGGTGTGCTATGTTTAATAACGCTGCTTCCTGCATGTAATTTCCAGTTAATTGCATACCCACCGGCAAACCATCAAGCATGCCGGCAGGTAATGATATGCCAGGCAAACCTGCTAAATTAGTATTTACCGTAAAAATATCGGATAAATACATATTGATGCGGTCTTTCATACTATTAAATTTAAATGCGGTAGTTGGGGTAGTGGGACCTAAAATCACATCAACTTTTTTAAATGCATTTTGAAAATCATCGCTGATTAAATGGCGAATGCGTTGAGCTTTTACATAATAAGCGTCGTAATAACCAGCAGATAATACATATGTGCCTAACATAATTCGATGTTTCACTTCATCGCCAAAAGCTTCACTACGGGACCTTTCGTAAAGATCGAGTAAATCTTTTGGATCTTTACATCGATAACCATAACGTACTCCATCATAGCGGGCTAAATTAGATGAGCATTCAGCTGGTGCAATAATATAATATACCGGAATTGCTAATTTAGTATTTGGTAAGCTAATTTCGTGTAAGCTGGCGCCTAATTTTTGTAGTTCATCGGCAGCGCGATGAACTACATCGCCGATTTTAGGATCCAGTTTTTCTGTAAAATATTCTTTTGGTAAACCGATTTTTAAATTTTTAATCGAGTCATTTAAATTCGCAGTAAAATCTGGTACAGGTTCATCAATTGAAGTTGAATCTTTTGGATCAAAACCTGCCATCGCATTTAACATGATAGCAGCGTCTTCTGCAGTTTGTGTCATGGGGCCTGCCTGATCTAAACTGGAAGCAAAAGCAATCATTCCAAAGCGTGAAATACGTCCATAGGTTGGTTTAATTCCGGTAACGCCGGTTAGTGCTGCTGGTTGGCGAATGGAACCGCCAGTATCAGTTCCAGTAGCAGCTAATGCTAATCTTGCTGCCATAGCAGCAGATGATCCACCGGATGATCCACCGGGTACAGTTTCCAGATTCCACGGATTTTTAACTGGGCCATAGTAACTGTTTTCGTTGGAGGAGCCCATGGCAAACTCGTCCATGTTAAGTTTTCCTAGTAATACAACGCCGGCATTTGATAAATTTTTGACCACGGTTGCATCATAAGGTGAGATAAAGTTATCCAGCATTTTAGAGCCGCAGCTGGTTTTGATATCTTTTGTGCAGAATATGTCCTTATGTGCAATTGGGATACCAGTTAGTGGTTTAGATTGATTTTTAGCTAATTGCTCGTCGGCTTTTTTTGCATCAGCTAAAGCGCGTTCTTCGGTTACGGTAATAAAGGAATTAAGCAATGGATCATATTTTTTAATCCTATTTAAGAAATGCTCAGTTAATTCCCTGCTGGAAATTTCTTTTCGCTGTAATAATTTAGATAGTTCTGCAATAGTTTTATTATGCATATTTAATTTTATACCTTTATTCAATGACTTGCGGTACTAAGTAAAGTCCTAATTCAACACAAGTAGCAATTGCCTGCAATACATCGCGCAGATTTGGTTCGGTAACGGTATCTTCGCGTAAACGTTGGTATAGGTTAAGCGGATGTGACGTAGGAGTAGTATTTCGAGTATCAATTTCGTTAATTTGTTCAGCTAAATCCAAAATTTTGTTAATGTCAGTGTATTTATCCAGCTCGTTTTCGGTTAAGCGCAATCTGGCCATGTGCGCTACTTCAGCGATTTGTGTTCTGTTCAATGTCATATCTTGTCTCGTTTTTCTATGAAACGCACAGATTAACAGGGATTATGGATTCGGGCAAGAAGTATAGGGTATAGGGGTCGGGTCTTCACTCATTACATATGCCATGTATGCTGCATCATGTAATGAGTGAAGACCCGACCCCATATCGATAAATCTCGCCTTTTGAAACGTGATAGGTATATAATACACCTTTTGTATCTTTCAAAGGAGCTTTGTAATTATGCGCATCAACCCATTTAAAATTATTTCTGGTTTTTTATCTGAGGATATTTCCATTGATCTTGGCACGGCTAATACACTTGTTTATGTAAAAGGTAAGGGCATTGTGTTAGATGAGCCTTCTGTTGTGGCAATTCGCCAGGATGAGCCCGGTGGGCCAAAGCGTATTGCTGCGGTTGGTACTGAAGCCAAACGTATGTTAGGACGTACTCCTGGGAATATTCAAGCAATTCGGCCGATGAAGGATGGTGTGATAGCTGATTTTTTAGTTACTGAAAAGATGCTGCAGCATTTTATTCATTCGGTGCATGAAACTAGGTTTTTGAAACCCAGTCCGCGTGTATTGGTTTGTGTGCCGTGTGGTTCCACACAAGTGGAGCGTCGTGCAATTCGTGAATCAGCTTTAGGTGCAGGCGCGCGTGAAGTGTATTTGATTGAAGAGCCGATGGCTGCTGCAGTTGGAGCTAATTTACCTGTAGATGAAGCACGAGGTTCTATGGTAGTAGATGTTGGTGGTGGTACCACAGAAGTGGCAATTATTTCTTTAAATGGCATAGTTTATTCTGCTTCGGTGCGTATTGGTGGAGATCGTTTTGATGATGCAATTATCAATTATGTTCGTCGTAATTATGGTAGTTTAATTGGTGAAACCACAGCGGAGAATATTAAAAAGAAAATTGGTACGGCCTTCCCGGGTAGTGAGATTCGTGAAATTGAAGTACGTGGGCGCAACTTAGCTGAAGGGGTGCCGAAGAGCTTTACCTTAAATAGCAATGAAATTTTAGAAGCGTTGCAGGAACCACTATTGGGAATTATTAGTGCGGTACGTGCAGCTTTGGAGCAAGCTCCTCCTGAATTATCATCAGATATTGCTGAGCGGGGAATGGTGTTAACAGGCGGCGGCGCTTTGTTAAAAGATTTAGATCGTTTATTGATGGAAGAAACTGGGTTGCCAGTTATTTTAGCGGATGATCCGCTAACTTGTGTAGCGCGAGGCGGCGGTGAAGCATTAGAGATGGTAGATAGTTTTAGTGGTTTCGTTCATAAGGAATGAGAAATTAAGCGGGACGTGAGCTTTACATAATTACAAGGCTGTGTTTGTTGCCTTGTAATCATGTAAAGCTCCGTCCCTTAAAGGATTTGGCTAATACTCCGTAACCATGTAATAGCTCACGACCCGCCTAAATTGTGATCATATTGCGAGGTAGAATATCAAACTATTATTTAAGAAAAATTCTACAATTGGCGGCCGGGCGCTGTTTTTCTTGCTTTGTGCTTTGCTGCTAATGATTTGTGATCATCGAAACAGTGTTTTTCATCATGCGCGTTCTTCATTTGCGGTAATCGTTTCACCGATTCATTATTTGGTAAATTTGCCGATTGATACATTTAATTGGGTCGTTTCTGATTTTGTTTCCAAAAAAGCGTTAGTAAATGAAAATGCTAAGCTGCGCGCAAAAACATTATTATTAAATGCGCAATTACAAAAACAATTTGCGACTGAGAATGAAAATCAGCAATTACGTGCTTTGCTTGCGTCAAGCGCTAAAACCGTTGATAAAGTTTCAGTAGCTCAATTATTGGCTGTATCTCCAGACCCATTTGTGCAGCAAATTATTTTAAATCAAGGAACTAATGATAAGGTATTTGTTGGGCAGCCGGTATTAGATGCTTATGGAATCATGGGTCAAGTGGTAACGGTTGGGCATTTTACTAGTATTGTTATGTTGGTCACTGATAATAAAAGCGCTATTCCAGTGCAAATCGAGAGAAATGGGGTGAGGGGGCTGGTAATTGGTAAAGGTGTGCCGGAATTGTTAAAATTACAGGGAATCACAGATACGATGGATGTGAAAGTGGGTGATGCGCTGGTTACTTCCGGATTAGGAGATCATTATCCATTTGGTTATCCGGTAGGGATGGTTGTTGATGTGAATCATAATTCTGGGGGAAGATTTGTTGATATAACAGTTAAACCTGCTGCGCATTTAGATCGTAGTCGTTTAGTGTTGTTGGTTTGGACTTTACCATTGAAGATTGATAAAGCAATAAAAAACAAAGTGTTAAAGCGGCCAATAAATAGGAGACACATTTAATGCATCATTCGTTTAAAGGTAAATGGCTTATTATATTGACAATTTTTGTTGCATTAATGTTGGATGTAATGCCTTTACCAGACTGGATAGTGTGGTTGCGTCCACAATGGACTTTATTAGTGATGATTTATTGGATGATGGCACTACCATTTTATATTGGATTTTTTTATGCATTTTGTATTGGTATTTTGTTAGATTTGCTTAATGGAACATTGTTAGGTGAGCATGCATTTGCGATGCTGATTGTTGCATATTTGATAATTAAATTATACCAGTTGATTCGTGTTTATCCAATGATGCAGCAAACATTGATTATTTTTGCTTTGGTGGCGCTATACAGAGCGATAATATATATTATTCAGGGCATGATTGGGGAATTACCGCATACAATGGTTTGTTGGTTAACTGTATTTATATCTACAATTTTATGGCCTTGGGTATTTATTATATTACGTGACATGCGCCGAAAATTCTGTTTAACTGTTTAATATGTTATCTAAATTAGCAAAAGCCGCATTGTCTTTAATAGTTATTTTCCTAGCTGGTTTTGCTGTTTTTTTCCTGGTTGCGCGGTTATCAATGCCGCTTTTGAATTCACATGTAAAATTATTTGAGAATTGGACTAGCAGTTTATTGCGCCAGCCGGTAAAAATTGGGTATGTTAGGGCTTGGTGGAGTGGTTTGCATCCGGAATTACAATTAGAAGACGTTACTATTTTTAATACAGATAAAAAACAAATTATTTTTCATTTAAATAAATTAAAAATTGATGTTAGTGTTATTCGTTCATTGTTAACCAGGACATTACAGCCGAATGATATTGTTGTTACTGGAGTAGATTTGAATATATATCAAAACCAGACGCACAGTGTAAAATTTCAGCTGATTGATTCCATAAAAAAAACTAATCACAAAAATGATGGGCATGCCTTAGGTTATTCAGAGATTTTTAATTGGTTGTCAAAGAGAAGGCGGTTGTTGCTGGAAAATGTTCATGTAACTTGGTATAAAAACCAAGCAATAGTTGGTAATGTTTTGTTGCATAATTTATTGTTTGCTAATCAGAAACATCAACATATTATTAATGGCGGTGGTTATGTTAATCAAGATGCTTCTTCATCATTTGATTTTTATCTTGGTTTTAAAGGGAAATTTGTCAACTTTGGTACTTTACAAGCATCATTATATGCAAAATTAAAAAATTTAGATTTGAGTAAATGGTGTCAATTACTTAAATTATATGGATATCAAATTGATAATGGTATTTTAAATGGGCAATTTTGGATTAATTGGAATCAAGGACAAATAAAATCTGTGCAATCATTATTGCATGCTGAAAAATTAAATTTAACCGCATTAGATCATTCACATGCTGCATATACAATACCAAAATTATCAGGTAATTTTTTATGGCAGCCGGTTCAACAAGGTTGGAAATTATTAGCAGATCATTTTTATTTTGATATAAATAATGTTGTAGAGCCAGAAAATAAATTTGCTTTAATTGTTCAACATGATAAGCATGGGGTTAGGCAATATTTTTGGTCGCACTATTTTTATTTAGAAAGTTTACCGTTCTTGTTTGCGCATAATAATTTTTTGCCAACCAATACACGTAATTTGTTATCTCACTTAAATCCCAGTGGCGAATTGATTAACGTAAAATTTGTTCATCATGGTAATTTTAATCAGATTAATAATTATGATTTGTCTGCACAGCTTAATCAGGTTGCCACACAATATTGGCAGCATATTCCAGGGGCGAAAAATATTTCTGGTGATCTTAAGCTACGGTCAGGTAATGGCAGTTTGCATATTATGTCTAATAATTCTTATTTTAATTTTGGCAAATTATTTTCCGCGCCTGTCATATTTAATAAAATGTCAGGTCATGTACAATGGTCGCAAATGCAGGATAAAAGTTGGTGGGTAAAAAGTGATGATTTATCTGTAAAT
This sequence comes from Gammaproteobacteria bacterium, assembly GCA_050123375.1. GTDB lineage: Bacteria > Pseudomonadota > Gammaproteobacteria > UBA12402 > UBA12402 > JASFHF01. The sequence continues at coordinate 16,950 of JASFHF010000008.1, read as the reverse complement.
AATTCCGAGTCTGCGATTAATACTCATGTGGCTATGTTGTTTCCGGCGAATAAATTCGATAATCCAATGATAAGTTTATTGGCTGAGTTCGATTTGCATGATTCGTCGATAATCAATAAATATTTACCGATGAAAATGTTTACGCCAAAATTGGCGCATTGGTTAGGTAATGCATTTGTACGAGGTGATGGTGTTATTGGTAAAGTAATTTTGAGAGGTAAACTAAACGATTTTCCTTTTGACCATCATGAAGGAGTTTTTATTGTTGATTCAAAGTTTCGAAATACTTCGCTGCATTATGCTGATGGTTGGCCTGATGCAGACAATATTGATGCTGATTTAAAGATTAAAGATCGTAATCTAAATTGTGATTTAATTAAGGGAAAAGTTTTTAAAAGCAACATTAAAAGTATGCATGTTGCCATTAATGACATTGGCAAAAAACCGGCGGTAGTAAAATTAACGACTTCGATTGCAAGTAATGCATCTGATATCTTACATTATGTTGGTAGTAATGATTTGCATAAGATGTTTAATCAAGTAGTGCAATCAGCAGAAGCTGCTGGCATGGTTAATTTGAATTTTAATATGTTTTTACCTGTTGAAAAACCATCGGCAGTTAAATTATCTGGCGCTGCAGTTTTACAACAAAATGATTTTGAGCTGCCTGCATGGAATTTAGGATTCCAGGAATTAAATGGTAAATTATTATTTACTGAAAACAAATTATGGTCACAAAATTTGCAGGCAAAAATATTTAATTATCCGGCAAAAATAACTGCACAATTTTTTCGGGTTATTGGTAAAAATCAGCAAAATAAAATTCATTTAGAAAGCCGGATTGATATGGTAACTTTAAAAAATAATTTTCATTGGTTAGATTTTCCATTTATACATGGAAAAACTAACTATACTGCTGAATTTGTGTCGATGCCGACAGGTTTAACTGGTAAAGCGAATTATTTATTGAATATTACATCGGATTTACAGGGAATTGCAATGGATTTACCAGCTCCATTGGCTAAAACAGCTCAACAAATAGATCCGTTTTCGATGCAGATACAATTTGGTAATGCTATCCCGATCACTGTTGAAAATACGAAACTTAAAACCTGGTTTCATCCCGCGGTTCAGTATGAAGCCAGTCCCACGACTCAGTTTGTTAACCGGAGGAATCACGGGATCCAGCAAGAAACTGAATTACTTCTGGATCCCGTGGTCAAGCCGCAGGATGAAAAGCAAAGAGATGAATCGCACATTTTGGAGAGCAGCAGCTCTACGCCGATAAAAGCTAAGATTAATCTTGATGATACTTTAAGCGCTGCTTTACAATGGCATTTCAAAAATCATCATCCTTATTTTTATAGCGCTAATATTCATTTTGGTACCGGACAAGGTACATGGCAGCAATTGCCAGGTTTGTATGTTGATGGTTCTTTGCCAACTTTTAATTGGCGGGTGTGGCGCAATTTCTTGCAGAATCATAAGGAAGTAGGTACTGCAAATAATAAAATTCAATTGATGAGTAAGATTAAGAAAATTTTACGTGAGGTTAATCTCAAGGTTGCAACAATTAAATTTTTAAATAAACAGTTTAATAATCTAATTATTAATTTTAAGCCGAGTTCTACAGCATGGCTGCTCAAAGTGGTAAATGATAATATTACTGGTAATATAGTAATGCCTGACGATTATCCGCAGCGCGCGCTAAAAATTAATTTAAAGTATCTTAAATTGATGCCAACAGAATTTGCGGCAAATAAAACAAGTTTGCTTGAACCTGCAGAGGTGCCGCCGATGGATATAAAAATTGATGATTTTGTTTTTGGACAACAAGATCTTGGAAAAGTTAATTTATCTTTGCGCACTTCTAAAAATATTGCACAAATTAAATCTTTTGATATTAGTTCGCCTACTTATTCAGTATCAACACAGGGATACTGGAAAAAGTTATCTGATGGTAAATATCAAAGTATGATGCGTGGAGATATCGAAAGTAATAATATTATGCCGTTGCTTACAGCATTAAACATTCATTCGGGTTTAGTTATAGAAGAGGGAAGTGCACAATTTAATTTGATTTGGCCTAATGTTATTTATCACTTGGATATACAACATGCGGTAGGAGATGTTTATATGCATTTAGGTAAAGGGCAAATTACCGGTATTGGTGAAAATGCTAATCAGTCAATGAATTTAGGACGCATTTTAACTTTATTGAGTGTTAATCGATTTTTAACAGGTGGATTTTCTGATTTATTTCAAGACGGTTATAGTTTTAACAAAATGCAAGGGTCATTGAGTTTACGTAATGGTAAAATAAATATCAAAAACCTAAATTTTAATGGTGCAGTAGCATCAATTGATATTTTAGGTGATGTGAATATGTTAATGCATAATTTAAATTTGCGTTTAGCAATTACTCCGTATATTACTTCTAGTGTGCCGGTTGTTGCTGGAATTATTGGCGGACCGATTGTTGGGGTTACTGCATTTTTAGCTAATAAAGTTTTGGGCAAAGTAATTGATCAAATTGCTACTTATCATTATGTAGTTACTGGAGGCTGGAAGCATCCTAAGATTACCAAAGTGCAGCAGCAACAAGCGGCTTAAATTTAAAACCCTATTTGCGCAAAATAATCGCTAAGAATTATACTTATTGCCTATCCTATTTTAGAGCAGGTGTCTTGTTGATATTACTCAAGGCATTGAGTTTTTCATCATATGCTTTGTCATATGCTTTATTATAACGGGCTGTTATTAGAAAAGCCCCATCAAAAAATCCGCTTTGAAATGAATTACATGTTCCACCCATATATCTAAGGGTAGCAGATTTATGAGCATATTTTTTTAACAGTTTTTTTGTGTTTTTAATAGCAAATAATGCTACAAGCGGAGAAATACATTCACCAATTAAAGTCCCAATAGCTTGAAAGAAATCATTAGAAGAGGTTCTAAATGCAGGTTTATCTCTATTTATAGTATTGTGTTTATGTTTCTTAGGCTTTGTTAAATTTTCATTTTGAATGCGATTGTCTGATGTATTTGGTTTTTTATGTTCCATCGAACTTTTCTTTTGACTCTGTATGTTGATTTTTAATGGAGGGAAAAATTTCATGCAATCAAAAGTCTCTTTTAGTGCCTGTTCAATTGTTTCTTTATTAGCAAAATCTTTAAATTCGATCTGGATTTTTGTTTCTACCTCCGATTGCAAGTTTGACTTAATGTATTTCTGTAATTCATCAGGCATACCATTTTCTTTAGTCCAACTTTTGAACATCGATTTTTGTTTTTCCTCAGGTATTTTTCTAGGTATTTCTTGTATTAGGTTGTTTAAAACAGCTTCTATTTTGAGCAAAATAGTTGCTTTAGTAACAAAATATATTTCAACGCAATCATGAGATCCATTTAGTGAATTTACTATTTTATTGAATGATCCACCAGCACAAATTGGTCTATCAAATTTACTCATATCATCAACATTGTTTTTTGAAATATTATATCCTCTTTGTACTTCATATAAATGCTGAATTAATCTATTACGTCGTTCTTTAATATCATTATTGCTAAGTATGTTTTGTTTTTGCGCGTTTTTATCATTTGTTCCGATCCATATCAGCGCTAAGGCATTTTTAATCGTAATTTTGCTCGTAGAGTCTACATAAGTGAATTTATCATTATATATTCTATAAAATGCTTTTATCGCTGCGCTTTTTTTATGATTCTTTTTATCTAACTCATCTATCCATATTTTCATTTCTTTAAGTGCTTCTTTTAAATTTCTTTTTTTATAGTGTGTGTTTAATTTTAATATGGATTCTGATACAGATTTGTGTACAGATTTGGTATGCGTACTTTGTGCTTTGTTAATAACAATATTATTAATATTATTTCCCTCAAAAAAATTTGAAATTATTCCACGATTTTCTTCTCCCAATTGTATTGAAGGATTTAGAATGACTTCATCGCGGTTATTCATAATATATGTGTTCTTCACATATGATATAACTTGTCCTTGATCATTAATTTTAATGGGTATATTCCGCCATGGAGTAAATGGCCAATTTACTGTAGCTTCTTCATATTGTTTATAGGTTTCCCACATGTGACAATTAGTTATGCGCATGTCCGGAGATTGAATGGCAGTTTTTACGGTGCTGTCTAAATCTTTGTACTTCGTACCACTAGGTATATCTATTATAGTCCAACAGTATCTAGGCATAATTTAGTTCTCTTATTTATCATTTATTTAACAGGTTTTCACAATTATTATAGGGCACATTTCTTAAGAAAAGCTTAAATATTGAACAAAAATGGTTTTTTTTCTTTGTACACGACAAAAATTTATAGAAAATACAAATACTGTCATCCCGCGGCTTGACCGCGGGATCCAGCGCTAAATTACATCATTTTCTGGATCCCGCGGTCAAGCCGCGGGATGACAATCAGACAAAAATAATTGTCTTATATATCAATAAGTTATGTACTATGCTCCAATTTTTGTCGTGTACAAAGGTTTTTTTTCTTTATGTAGTTACCGGAGGCTGGAAGCATCCTAAGATTACCAAAGTGCAGCAGCAGGCTGCATAAATTTAAATTTTATAGGTGAAATTAAAGAATAACTCATTGATAATTTAAGAAAAACACACTTGTAGCTGTTCAATGGGCTTTAATGGAATGGAACATCCTTAATGAGCTAATTTGCCACTTGATAGTTGCTCGGCTGTCGCTTCTGCCATATGAGCAGTTGTATATTAAATTTCCGGATTATTTCCGGATTATTTTTGTTCAGGTTTTTTTGGTATCCAGGCAGTTTGAGGTTCGAAATGTATACACAGCTAAAATTAAATTCTAAATTAATTACTCTCAAACGTATAAAACACATCAGCTCCTTGGTCAACGCTGCTGGTTTGGGTTTGTATAGTAAATAAACGTGAAAAGTAGTAAGTTAAGTTTAGTACACTAACCGGGTAAGAAATGCCGATACTGTAATGCATATAAAGTTTTGGGGTAATGTATTTTCCTATGCCGAATGCTGGTTGTACTGCGAGTGATTGGCTATCTGTAGATGATGGCAGCGCTTCTTGTCCAATACCAAAATCAGTTAAACCAAAAGTTTGCTGCATTTGGCTAATAACGTTGGTGCCGCCGCTACCCATCAATTGTGCGGTCTTAAACAGCGTTTGTGTTTGACTGCTGGTTGCTTGATTGGCTGAAGTATTAAGTATTAAGTACGATAAAATATCTGTGTCACTTAAACCGCCGGGGTCAGAAAATAATTGTAGTTTTGGCCGTTGTAGTGTTCCGGAAACTTGTACACCAACAGTTAAGCGTTGCAAATCTGAAATGGCACCGAATGTTTGTCCGGGTTGAATTTGTGTTGTTCTAACAGGTTTAGCATAAGTATTAATGGTTTTGCTGGCGCGGATATCCAATCTTGGATTACTAATCAAACCTCCAGTAAAAAGTAAGCTTCCTTTTTCAATTTTTAATTTTTGATTATATGCAGTATAAGTTCCGTTAATTATATTTAGTTCGCCAGTTGCTACGGCAGGCTGCATGGAAGCATAATTAATTTCGAGTTGGCCGGCAAGTTGTGCATCTAAACTTGAAGTATCAATTTTAATGTCGTGTCCTAATGCAATTTTAATTTTCAAATCGTATTTATATTTAGATTTCTTTATTTCATCTTGTTTATTTATAATAATAGTATTATCTGGTAGAGTGGTAATATTAGTAAAATCTTCTACTTTAATTAAAGCATGCGGTATTACAATGTTACCGGTAATAGTAAAAGCTGGGTGATAATAACTAATATTTAATTGCGGTGAAGCGGTGATATTGTAATCTTGATTATTGATCAGCAAAATATTATTGCCGTGAATATTAAGTTGTGATGGTGAAAAATTTTGCCATAAAATCGAAGTGCCATCGAAGTTAATTTTGCCGTGTCCGGACGTTGCGCTTCCTTTAAGTTGAATTTCTCCATTTTGGTTAATATTTGTGGTTAAATTAATGGCGTTTAAAGTAATGCCGAGCGGTTTGATTTTTGCAGATGCATTAATAATTTTTGCGCTGCCAATTAACAATGGCTGGGTAAGAGTACCTGCTAATTTAGTGTTTACGGTAAAAGTCCCTTTAACATCGTTAATCTGCGATGGTGTTAAGTTAGAAAATGCGGATAAATAAGGAAAATTTATTTTGAGGTATCCGGTTAAATGATCAGCTTTTTTCGCATCAATTTTTCCGCAGATTTTTCCTGTGCCGTATGATGTTTGTAAGCAAAATGGATTAATTATTAATTTATTTTGCCCAATAGTTATTGGAACAGTTTTGTTTAAATGCCACTGACCTAAATTAGTATCTTGTATATTAAGTTGTTGCAGCTGAGCCTGCCATTGTTTTTGAATGAATTTGCCAGTTAATTTTAATGAATATGTTCCAGCTTGTGTATTAACTTTAGCTAATAAAGTATGTTGACCTGTATGTCCATTTAAGTTTAAATCAAAATCTTTACAGTGTAACAAATGATAATTAAAATCCTGACTGGATAAACTTATATTACTAATACCCTTTGGCGCCATGTTAAGATTAGCGTTGGCAATTAATTTTTTCGCATGAAGGTTGAAAATACTTAGATTATTAGCGGTTATGTTACCTTTAATTTGTGGCGCATTTTGCGAATTAGTTATTTGTACATCAGCTAACAATGATCCAGAGCCATGCGGTACAGCTTGTTTTAGATTAGGGACGTTAATGATTAGATTGCCATGCCAATCATGGTTTAAATTACCATTTAGACTAATTGAGTTGTTTCCAGCACGCAGACGGCTGCTGTCAATTACAGTGGTATTGTTGGTTTTGGTAATTTTAAAGTAACCATCCAATGGCTGTTTACGCCAGCTTCCATGCAAATTATTTATAGTTAAATTAAGTACATGCTTGTCAGCAGATTTTTCTTTATACAGAGTTAAAGATCCATTGATGTCACCGTTCCATTGCGGCCACTTAATTGCTGGATTAATGTGAGTTGCTTGTAGATTAGTTTGCAATGTAAAATTTGGTTTCCAGCTTAGATTTAAGTTGCCATTTATTTTGCCGTCTAAAGTATTGATGTTAATTGTGGTTAAGCTGACTGCATTGGAGTTGCCGGTACCATAGATGTTGTAATAACCTTTTGGAATGTAATCACCACTAATATCGGTGTTAGCATAGATGGTATAGTTATTTAAAGTTCCGCGTACGGTTAACATTCCTGATTTGCTTTCCATAGCGTTAGTTGCGCTGATAGGAATAATTAGATTGTTCCAGTGACCATTAATTTTGATTGGTCCTTGATTAAGAAAATTGGTAAAAGAAGCGAGAATTTGTGCATTGTGATCATGATTGATATCTATTTGCATCAGCATTTGATCGGTTAAATTGCCGGTTATGCTAATTTTTGTTTTGATTGGCTGATATCCTGATATTTTTGCAACAAGTTGGCCATGTAAATTGGTTTGATAATTTTTGGTTAAATGAACCGAGCCGGATAAATTACCAGAATAGGGCCGGCCTGCAAAAATTAATTGTTGGATATCAATCAATGATTTTTTGAGTTTGGCTTTGGCTTGTATGCTGTCAATTCTGGCAATGACTTTGTTGCTGTGTTGTATTACTATTTGATCTGCTTGTAAATTTTTAAGATAAATTTTTCCAAGCAATAATTGCAGTGGCTGTAAACGTAATTGTGTTTTGTGGATAAATATTTTATTGTTGTCCCATTGGTAATTTAAGTTGGTTAGATAAATATTTTGTACCATGGATCCATGAATAGTTTGAATATTTAATTTCCCGGGCATAAATATATTAGCAATAAAAATAGTTGAGCGTATTCCAACAGTGGTGGAGGTTAGCAACACAATTGCAATTAATATTATGAATATAGTGTAAAAAATAATACGTTTTATCATAAATCCGGCCCCAAACTAAACTCTAAGCGATATCGATGTTTATTGCTATTTATATCTTTTGCGCGGGCTACATATAATTGTAATGCGCCAAGAGGTGTTTGCCATACTACACCTACACCATAACTGTGTACTAAATTCATTCTGTCCCAGTGGTTCATTGCATTGCCTTTATCGTAAAATATTGCGCCATATATTTTATTATAAACGCGTCGTTGCAATTCTGCACTACCGACAACTAAATATCTGCCCGGTCCCAGATAATTGTAACCAAAGCCGCGCACACTATCGATTCCTCCAGTGTAAAATTGCTTTGAAACTGGTAATTGTGAAGTTTTTTTGCCGGCGGTATAACCAAAACGTCCACGCAGAACAATCCGATTATCTTGCCAAATAGTATAAATAAATTTGTCTTTGACTATAGCTTGAATAAAACTGACGGTTGATAGCAGGTCTTTAGATGCTCCGCGAATGGTAAGGGTAAAACGGTTACCGTGGTGTGTATCGATAACTTTATTAGTGGTTAAATGTGAAATCGATATAGTTGGTACCAGCATTTTTGCGTGATACATTGGTTGACCGTCTAAAACGCGATAATGTTCGTTTTGACCTTCTAACGAAATAGTTTGCTGCCATCGGGTATAGTTGCGAATATAACTAACTCCCAGGCTTTGCATATAACTTATGCCTTGTTGTGGAGTTATTTTGTAAATTCCGCCGGTGATTGCGTATTGTTCATTAGCCGGATGTTTGCCTGGAATGATATATTGTGCAACTAGATTACGCTCGGTTTGAGATAATCTGGTATACAAATTAAGTTTGTCTCCTGAACGGTTAAGCCATCTCCAGTTAAACCCAAGAGTTACTCGAGCGCCGGAAGCAGTACCGTAACCAATACCAAATTTGTATGCTTTATTTTTATTCATCTTCAAATTAATTCGTACGGGAATGTGTTTTTGTTTTGGATTTTTGTGATTCGTTACGGTGGTAACGCTGCTAAAATATCCGCTGCCGCTTAGGTGGTTTTGTAAATCAAGAAGTTTAGTGTACGAGAATGGTGTTTTGGAGTTAAAATCAACATATCGGTGCAGGAAACTTTTAGCTAATGGTGAAGGTGAAAATGTTACTATACCGAAGTAATAACGCGGTCCAGTGTCAAACACTAAAGTAATTGCGCAAGTGTATTGGTGCTGATTGATGATTATTTGATTTTTAGAGAAATTTGCGAGCAAATAACCATTTTCCTGTGCTTTTTCCAGTAATCTGTTGGTAATGTCATTATAAAGTTTGGTGCTAAAAATTTTACCGGTTTTGCGGCGCAATCTTATTACTAGTTTTTGTAATTGTTGATTATGAGCTCCTGGCCCAATTATATTAATATGCAATGTGGTTATATGTAACGGTGGTCCTGGATTTACATTATAATAAGCAGTCCAGACGTTGTTCTTCGATGTAAGTTTTTTGGTGATGCTTGGTTTAAAATAACCAAAAGGCTGAATTGCCAGGCGGATTTCTTTGGTGCCTTTTTGAAATAAATTCTGAATGATATTTGGAGTTAGATTGTCTTTCACTGGTTTTTGTAGAGCATTAAGACGAGCGACAGCATTATCTGACAAAGATTTTTCTAAGCCTGTAATTTGCACATTAAATTTTAAAGTTCCTTGCGCCAATGCTAATTGGCAAAGGCTGATAAGTGCTATGAATAATATAACTCTGCGCATCTATTAAGCTTAGCTTAAATTGGTGGAATTATCGAGGAGGATATACAATTTTCAATTGATCTGCTAAACTAATTGCGGTTATTTGCCGATTTTGAGTGGGGTTTTGGAAGTTGGTTTTGTCTTGTTGTCATCCCGCGGCTTGACCGCGGGATCCAGGAAATAAAGGCATTCAGCGCTGGATCCCGCGGTCAAGCCGCGGGATGACAATATTCATAAGCTCAACGTTCTCTTATAGAATCACAAAAGCACACTCAAAAACCGATTTTTTTGTGAGGAAATTATGACTATTCGTACCAGATTTGCACCCAGTCCAACAGGGTATTTACATGTTGGTGGTGCGCGTACTGCGCTTTTTTGTTGGTTATATGCTAAACAGCAGCAAGGCCGATTTATTTTGCGTATCGAGGATACGGATTTGGAGCGTTCGACTGCAGAATCTATACAGGCGATTTTAGATGGCTTGGCTTGGCTTGGTTTGGATTATGATGAAGGACCGATTTTCCAAACTGATCGGTTTGATCGTTATCAAGAAGTGATTCAGCAGTTATTGGATGAGGGTAAAGCATATAAGTGTTATTGCTCCAAAGAACGGCTTGAAGAACTTAGACAATGCCAGATAAACAATAAAGAAAAGCCGATGTATGATCGCCATTGCCGTGAATTGATGGAAGCTAAAGATTGTCCGTATGTGATTCGGTTTAAGAACCCTGATGAAGGAGTAGTGCGGTTTGAAGATGCAGTTTGCGGGACGATTGAATTTCAAAATAGCGAGCTGGATGATTTGATTATCGCTCGCGGTGATGGTTCGCCAACCTATAATTTCACTGTCGTAGTTGATGATTTGGATATGGGAATGACGCATGTGATTCGCGGCGCCGATCATATCAACAACACGCCGCGGCAAATTAATATCATGAAAGCGTTGGGCGGAACACCGCCGATTTATGCGCACGTGCCAATGATTTTAGGTGATGACGGCAAACGTTTATCCAAGCGGCATGGCGCAGTTAGTGTATTGCAATATCAGGCAGATGGTTATTTGCCGCAGGCGTTGTTAAATTATTTGGTACGTTTAGGTTGGTCGCATGGCGATCAGGAAATTTTTTCGCAAGAGGAAATGATTGAATATTTTGATCTTGCACATATTAGTCATTCACCTGCAGCATTTAATACGGAAAAATTGTTGTGGCTTAATCAGCATTACATGAAAACTATAGATCCTGTTGTTGTTGCGCCGCATTTAGCATGGCAATTTGAGCACTTAAATGTTGATGTCAAAGCGGGTCCGGATTTAGCTGAAGTAGTTAAATGTCAAGCGGAACGTTGTAAAACTTTAAAAGAAATGGCTGAAAAAAGCCGTTATTTTTACGAAGATTTTACTGAGTATGACGAAAAAGCTGCGCGAAAGAATTTAAAATCGGAAACCGCAGCGATATTAAAACATGTGCGCGATGAGTTTAGCCAATTGGCAGATTGGCAGGCAGGAGTAATTCATCAAATAATTATTAAAACAGCAGAGCAATTGGAAATTAAATTAGGTAAGGTGGCGCAGCCGATTCGGGTTGCAGTAACTGGCAGCACCGTTTCGCCGCCGATTGATATTACGTTACAGTTGATTGGTAAAGAACGTGTATTTCGGCGTTTAAGTGAGGCAATTGAATATTGTAATCGGATTGAATGAGTGCGCACCTTATTTGCTAGTATTTATTAGTAAGTGTTTTTTTTGGTGATGTTGGGGGTTTTTTACTACAACTATCATTATTAAAAAAATCAAAATCCATTTTATTTTCGTTTAAAAACCGAGCCATTTTATTAAACAAGTCATTACCAATATATTTTTTACTTTTTAAAAACTTCAATGCTTGTTTCATATCTATTCCTATTATGGTAAAAGCATTTTTTCCGCAAGAAGTTATAGAAAAAGGGTTTTGCCCATTTAGGTTCTGAATTTTTAGGTATGTCTGTAAATCTTTTCTTACTTTAATTTCATTGGGTTGTAATTTTATTCCTATCATAAAGCTGTTAATTTCTATTTCCAAAATCCCATTAGCACCTACTTTAAATGTCGTCATAAATATATTTCCCTTTTTTATTCTATTATGCAATAGAACTGTAGGTATTATATTCTGTTTATTGATTTTATCAAATCTTTATTTGCTGGTAATTTTGTTTCTTCTGGCTTTTTTGTTTTTTCTGTGGCTTATTGGTTAATTCGATAAATCCGAATGGATTATAGAAAAATGATTGCTTACCTGATTTCGATAGCACTTGAGCCACTGCTGTTGCTAATCCAGAGGACATGTAATATAGAGGTTGTGTTTTTTTGTATACCGCAGCAGCATATTTAACGAAAGTTTTCATAAAATCTGTATTTTTATTACAATAATTTTCAAAAGTTGTAAATTGTTGAAATTTATAAGAAAGGGGTAAATCTTTTGCTATCTTCTGCGAAACCATTTGCTGTAATTTGAGTAAATTCGAGTGCATCTCTTTTATTAGATTTTTAAGAGTATCTTTTGTTATTTTCTCTTTGGTGCCTAAGATCTGTTGACGGATATCGAAAAGTAGTAACGATTCTTCGTTATTTTTAACTAACGGATTACTTTGCATCCTTCTAGTTACTAACTTCAGATATTTTTTTATAGTTTTAATGATCTCTGATTGTTGTTCGTCATCCATAATTTTTTGTGTTTGTAAAGAAAGATTACATTGTAGATGATCTATTATTGTCATGAAATTGTGGTTAATCTCATTTATTAATGAAGATAGAAGTTTTCTTACGTCATTATAATAAATCTTCTGTATGTGTTTAATGTTATTGTTGTAGTACAGCTTTAAATACGTATAATATACTTTTTGGTAAAAATCATCATCATTATATAATTCCTTTTTAAAATAATCATTACGCCAACAGAAGTATGGTTTTTTCTCTTTTATGCTAAAAGGAAATCCTCCTGTGAGTTTTACAGGTTTTATGTTATTTTCTAGCAATGTACTTTCAATGAGAGTTAATATTTCTGTCCACTTTGCTTTTGATTTATAAGGATATATTACAACTAATTTTTTGCCTTCAATCAAGTTTAATTTATCCGGTTTTACAAATTTAAAATTATATATGCTGTTGTTGATTAATATATTTGCTATTATATAACATCCGTTTTTATTAAATTGTTCTTTGCCTGTATATTCGAAACCAACTGATACTTTTGGCCCCACACTAATATTTTTTGCCGTATTCACGTAAATACCATTCTTTTTATTATGTACATAATTAACATTCTTTAGAAAATAAATGTAAAAATTATCGCTAGCTGTAGTAATGTCACCAAAGTAAAAGTAAGCGCTTGAAAATATTTTGCAGAAGCCTTCAAATGTATAACTTTCTAAAAAACTTTTAAGTAAGTGTTTTACAAGATGTGAAGTCATTAAATTTTTGCAAACTCTCAAATCAGCTTTCTTTTGAATCAATATGGAAATAATTATTGCACATTTATATCGTTTCTGTTTGATTTTAATTGATTCTGATAATTTATCAAAAAAGGGTTTGTTTTGTGGAATTAGAGTGCTAAATTTACTAATCATTGCCCACAAAAGAGAAGGGATTTTGTCATTGATTTTTTCATTTACATTTAAGGGTAATATTGCATTCGCTATTTCAAACCAATTATTAACTGGTTTATCTTCATCGATTATCTTTTCTAATTGCTGCATGAGTTTAAACATTAACTTTAGTCTCAAATAATTATTATATTTTTGGTATTTCCCATTTAATGAGAAATACTACCATTTCGTTTCAAGTATAGTCATTTATTCTTAAGGAAAGCTTAAGAAATCAAGAAGTAACTGATTTTTTTTACCGTTATCGCAGCGATCAAATATCTCGGGATTATCTTTATCTCCCAGAAAAATTTCACCAAAGGATGTGCTGTAGTAACTTATCGTAGACTTATCTAAGATGCTGATTATAATGGTAAATTAGCTGCATTTTCTTGCCATAACCGGAAATATCCATATACTGTCGATTTAGGTGGATAAGTTTTGGGGATAAATCTCCATTGGCAACCAAAGTACGATTAATGTATAAAATGGCATTGATTGCTGATCGCATATCCGTCTTTATGGGTCGATCTTTGACGAGCGGTGTAGATTGATGAAAATGTATGAGTAGTTATTAATTATGAAAAATATCGCAGAACAGCTTAAAATCATTCGCGAAAAAATTTCGCAGGCAGAACAAAAATATCATCGTAAATCTGATACAGTAACATTAGTTGCAGCTAGTAAAACCCGCAGTGTTGCTGAAATTGCCGAAGCAGTAAAACATGGTCAAATGCATTTTGGTGAAAATTATTTGCAGGAAGCTTTACCAAAAATTGAAGCTTTAAAAAATAAAAAGATAGTTTGGCATTTTATCGGCCCAATTCAGTCTAATAAGACCAAATTGATTGCCGAAAATTTTGCCTGGGTGGAAACAATTGAGCGAGAAAAAATCGCGCAAAGATTAAATGATCAGCGTCCGAAAAATCTTCCGCCGTTAAATGTTTGTATTGAAGTTAATTTAAGTGAAGAAACAACCAAATCCGGAATAGGGCTGGATGAAATATTGCCGTTGGCAAAAAAAATTGAGATAATGCCGCATTTAAAGTTGCGCGGTTTAATGTCAATTCCGGCGCCGTCACATAATTTTGACGAGCAGCGTAAAATTTTTCGTCAATTAGCTCACGCATTGCAGCAACTAAATCAGCAAGGGTTTAATTTAGATACTTTAAGCATGGGTATGTCTGATGATTTTGAGGCTGCGATAGCTGAAGGTGCTACTATTGTGAGAATTGGCTCAGCTATATTTGGTTCGCGGAGTAAATGAGATGTTAATATTTCTAGATGAAAGCGGCAATATGGGTGGAGACATTACTACAAATGCGGGTTCAAATTGGTTTACAATTTCAATATTGATCTGCCATTCTGCTGATGCAAGTAGATTAATAAAAAAAGCAGTAAAAAATACCTTAAGAAGAAAAATAAATCATAAAACTACTAAGAGAAATCGCCGTTATGAATTAAAAGGTTCGGCAACTACTATAGCTACAAAAAAATATTTTTATCAGCAGATTTGTGAAAACAAAGATTGGAATATATATTCTATTGTCTCAGATTATTGCTGGTATTCAAGCTATTGATTTATTTTCTTGGGGGATTTTTAAGAAGTATGAGTCAGGATCATTAGAATGGTATGACGAGTTTAAGGGTAGAGTGTTGTTTGAAAAAGAGTATACTGAATTTTAGGCAAAAAAAAGACGGTACCAATTACGCCTAATCCCCATAGATCATTGGGTCATCCATATGGCGACCCTCCCTACAGGCACGTAATTTGGGCTTACCCGTCATTAATAAATATAGATTAAAAGTTTTGAAAATGCAATAATAACGCGTTGAAAAAATTAATTTTCGGATTGTGGTATCTATTTGATAATTGATTATAAATTGCTATACTGACAGCAATTTAAATAACAATTTAGGTGAACAATGAAATATAAGTTATTGATTTTTGATTGGGACGGCACGCTGGCAAACACCCATCCAGCGGTAGTGAGAACTATGCAGCAGGTGGCGGCTGATTTACAATTACCTATCCCAAAAGAAGAAGATATTACTGCCGGCTTTGGTTTGACATTGGAAAACATAGTGCGCAAATTATTTCCTACGGCTAATTGTCAAACTTTTCATGATAAGTTTTATCAATATTGTTCAAATGGTGATAACCGGGATCAGCTATTTGATGATGCTTTGCGGACTTTGCAAAAGTTACAACAGCAAAATTATTTGTTGGCAATCGCAACCAATAAAACCCGCAGGGAATTATTATTTTCCTTAGATCATCTGGAATTGCATAATTATTTTTGTACGCTGCGCTGCGGTGATGATAACTTTGCTAAACCACAGCCAGAAGTGCTGCATGGAATTTTAGATGAACTATCAATCAAGCCGCAAAACGCAGTGATGATTGGTGACAGCAGTTTTGACATGTTAGTAGCACAAAATGCAAAAGTTGACGCAATTGCAGTTTGTTGTGATAAGCAGCAGAAACAAGAGTTATTACAATATAATCCGATTGTTTGTATCAAAAGTTTAAGCGAATTGCATCATTATATATAAGAAGGTGTCAAGTCTAGACTTGAGACTTGGTGCTAAATTCAATTTTATTTGCTAAAAACTTAGACGCCACTATTATTTGGTATAACTTAAAAAATTTTCTGCAATTTCCCATAAATCATCATCTATCGACCAAAGTGTGTTATGGATTGTATTAGGTTGCTGTTTTATTTACAGTTAAATTTAGAAATTGTGAAATTATTTATTTTTGCATAGTCACTAGGTTTTTTTCCTTGATTATCTTTAATGTTATCACTTGCGCCAACTTGTAATAAATAATGATATGCTTGTTCATTTTTCTTTAGTGCTGCAATATGCAGGGCGCTGCGCTTATTTTTGTTTGTTTCATTAATGTTAAATTTCAGTCTATCCTTAAAATTAAGTAGAATTTTTAAAAGTTCGAATGCATCACTTGATGTACTAGTACACGCTCGACGTAAAGCTTGCGTGTAATTTTTTTGTGATAGAGATTTAAAAAAAGGCATATTTTTTTTGGATCGAAAAATACTACATTTTAATAAGAGCTCATCATGTGCTATTTTAATTTTTTCGTCATCAGATATATTTGGGCGAAAAAATAATTGATGTTGTAATTTATTTTTCTGTAGTTTTTTAGGTTGATATTTTTTTACCAATTGCGTGACAAAAGCAGAGATTTTTTTTGTTAATTTGATATCGACTTTAATATCTTTATATGTTAATTTTTTATTTGTATATGGGTTTTTACCACTTGTCGTAATAATTCTCGTGATAGCAAACATGTCTATGCGACCATCAAAATCAGGAATAATTACGGCTTTATCCATTAATTGATTAGTAAGTGCACATAAATATTGTTGTGGGACTTTATTATGTTTAAAATTCGATTTTTCTAATAATGACTGATTTTGAGTTACAAAAATATCATTACTAATGTCTGGTGAAATAATTAACATTGATACAAAATATCGTTTGGCTAAATTCATAAACTTTAGATATTTATCAAATCCCTTTATGATTTGTTTATAACTTGCATATTTCCCCGCGGCTTGCCGCGGGGTGGTGTTAAAGGGAAAGTTTGAAAACCGTAGGTTTTCAAGTATGATGCGCGAATGGAAGTAAAGAAGAGTAACCATTGTGCGTATCAAACG
>JASFHF010000007.1:0-57072 GCA_050123375.1 Gammaproteobacteria bacterium | reverse complement strand
TTGTTTCCTCTTTTGTTGAGTTATGGGGATAACTCAACATTGGTAACATGAGCAGGTTCTTTTGGCAACGGTTAAACCATTGCCCAAGCCACCGCCTCAGGCGGTGGATATATAAGCAGGATTATACAAATATTGTCTGGCAATTTCATCTGCGTTTCTTTGCTGCATTATTTTTTGCAATAATGAACCTTTTGGAAAAAAAAATAACAATAAGAGAATCGACACTAAAACAAAAATTAAAACCTGCCACCATGTTACAAAACGAGTGGCAATCCTAAATTTATGTTTTTCTTCCGTAACAAACCATAAACGCATAATTTATCCTACCACCATTGAAAGCTTTTACAATTCACGGTAAGTTTATGCTCGGTATTTGCCGATGCAGTAAACGTCATTGCGCCGTCCTGCTTCTTGCCTTGCATAATCCATCCTCTACCGCGATATAAAACACAACCTCGCATATTAGCTAAAGTAAATTTTAACGGCACATAACTCTTCAAAGTAAACCGCATATCATTGCCATTCCGCTTAAAATTACCAACCACACCATTAGCATATTTAATATACGGCAATGACGGCTTTTTATTTGTAAAATACAATAAAGATTGTTTTGCATCACCTAAATGCACATAATAATCTTCACCATAAGAACTATAACCTACTACATTTTTACTACGCTTTAAATCCGGATAACCTAAAGATTGTGGTACGCGCAACTCACGTAAATCTCCATTACCAGTAACCAGCCAACCATCTTTTTGTTTAGCAATCACCATATGGTTAAAATCCAACACTTTGCGAACATATTCTGATACATAAATGTTATTTACTGATTGTGTCAACGCCCAATCATATACTTTTTTTAATGAAGCAAGCGAAGCAGTTTTAGTCGCGCTAAAAAAATGATAATATACGTCAATCGGCTTGAATCTAAATGGCGCATTCGTTAACTTAAATGATTCAATCGCACGGCGATAACCATAAAACGGCCCACTCCAATTGTTGGTGTAAATATTCTCATTTTGATTCGGTGCAAACGTTTGAAAATATTGTTCTCTATAAATACCTAATGGAGGAATATTAGTTAGCGATTTTTGATCATCAGTAATCACCCAACCACCACCGTTCATATTAAATAATCCATCACGATAAGTCATTGCTAAGGCCTGAGCGTCTGGATTACAAGCGCCGGTCCAGAGAAAAACTTTACAACGTTTATTTCTGGGCGCTAATTGTCGATTAATATAATCAACCGAACCAGTTATTTCCGTTTGTAAATTAAACTTATAATTTTTAATCGGCAAGTACCATTGCTTATATAATTTTTTCTCACCTGTTACTTGCATCTGTTGTATCGAATATTTAGTACCTGGCCAAAGAAACGGATGTGAATAACTATGACTGGCAATCTCTACCCAAGGTAAACGAAAAATTTTTCTAGCAATATCTTCTGCTTCTTTAGATAACTTAGGATATAAGCCATTAGCCGCAATTTCTCCCTGAATAATCGAAACCGTAGTTGGAATTTTATAACGCTCAAAAATTTCCTTTAGCATAGCTTCGCCTGCAAGCCATTGCATTTTCCATTCGGCCCGACTAATAAAACTATCACCATCAACATGCACCATCATTAAACGCTTACCGTTTTCAGAAGTTACATCAGGAATTAAATTTAATTTTAATTGCAATGCTTTTGGAAAAAACTGCAGAGGATTAATTATCCAACGGGTTTGATTATTAGGTAACTGCATTAGCACAAATGGATTTAACGCATATCCACCCCATGGAGTGAGCGCAATCATATCAGCAATCTGACCATTACTGCTGCGTAACGTTAACAACGCAGTACCTTCTTTATTTTTTATGGGAAAAAACTCATGCGTCGCCGGAAAAACCGTTACTTCATACCCAACCATCGGAGCTTTATGTATAATGGTTACTCGATCAACACTATTTTTTATATCAATTAATAACCCAAAACTTTTTTGAAATTTTTTTTCAGTCGTTTGACCCAAACTGCCTAAAATCATAATTGGAACATGCATTTGTTTTTGCTTAATCAGCCAATCTTGTAGTTTTTTGTTATAATCACCATTGATCCAAACCACAATCCCCGCATAACGCCCAGCTAAAATTTCAGCAGGTAACTGTTGTTGACGCACGTCATATAATACTGGACGATAACCCATATATTCTAATGGCATAGATGCGCAAGCAACCACATTAAGCGCCATTAATCTTTCCGCTTCTTCATCATCATACAACATTAAAATTTTACGCGGCATCACTTCAATACTGCCTACACCCAATGAAGACAAATCACCATCTGCAACCCAAGGAATAAAATCTAGAGCTTCAATTTTTTTCGCAACTTCACGCGCTTTAGCACGATCTGCCGGATTAACATAATCTATCGAAATAATTGGCAGATTATATTTTTTTATTTCATTTAATTTTTTTAATAACTCATCTCGATTTTCTTTAGTTACTGGTTCATATTTTTTATCTTTTTGATTCCAACCAGAAAACAATGATTCTACTGCCACAGCATCCACTAATTTATGTATTTCGGGCAAAATCTCAAAACCACGGTTACAAATTAAATGTGCCTGCGGATATTTTGCTTTCACTGCTTTTATAAGCTTGATTAAACCCGTCTGTTGTTGTAGTTGCTGCTGCTTGGTGGTTGCGGCTAATCGAAACGAATCTAATGTATCAAAAAAGAAACCTCGATAACCTTGATTCCATAACGGTGTAATAATTTGGTTAACAAAAAATTTACGCCAGGCTGGGCTAGATTGATCTAATACATCACTTTGCCAAATCTTGTTTTCACCAATAACCCAATCCTGATTAACTTTGCCATAATAACTTTTATACTTATCCACTTCGCCAACACTAACATAAGCATACAACTGACTATTTTTAGTATTATATTTTTGCGGTAAAATAATTTTTTGGGTTGGATCAACTACTGCTACATTAAATGCATGCAATTCATCAATCGGGGGATTTGAACCATAATAAAATGCAACACTGGAAATCTTTGCCGCATAAGAAAAAGTACTTACAAATAACAATACACAAAAGCCAAGAAATTTTATCGCCTGTTTCATCATAGCATCCATGTCCTAAAGAATATCCAGCTTATCTAATCAGTGTACCTAAATTAATCAATCAATACAAGACAGCTGATAAAACAAGAAACAAATTTCCAACCGAATGTGCAAAAAATCACGGATTTTCGTCCCAAATACAACCTCGAATCCAACCTAAAAGATCTTCTTACTTAACATTAAAATTTGATTAGTGTAGACAAACAACAACTGAATATTATAAAATTCCTCGATGCAAAATTAACTAAACCATATTATTACAAAATGCTAACCTATCATTTACTAAAAAAAACGGTTGTATTAACCATCATTTTTGCCATACTAAATACGTTATTTGTTATAGCATTAATGCGTGCACGTGTATCCTTGCGCTTGCAGCCTAAAATCTCAAGAAAAATCTATCACATCTGTATTTTTACTGCAGCTTGGTTTATTCAGACTTTCTTTGGATTTTATGCACTTACGGTTTTTGCGACTGTAGTATTGTTGATGGCTTTTGACATGCTGATAATCAAAAAAGATCGCTCATTAATTCGCTCAATGTCTACCACATATCTCTTACCACTTAAAAAAACCACCAAACAACATATCCTCGCTCCTTTCATAATGACCGCTTTAGGCGGCCTTCTTACCAACATATTTTTCCCTCTATATGCTCCGGTCGGATACTTAGTTGTTGGATGGGGAGATGCTGCTGGAAGTATTATCGGTCAAAAATTTGGGAAATATCCAATTTCATTAAAATTATTTGGTAAATTTAAGATTAAAAAAACTATCGAAGGATCATTGGGAGTTTATGTATTCAGCGCTTTGGCAATGATTGTAGGTTTGCCCTTTCTGCATGTTCCATTTTTATATGCAATTTTGGCCGCAATATTTTTTAGTTTAGTAATAACAATCGTAGAAATAATAAGCCCATTACATTCGGATAATTTAACAATTCAGTTAGTAGTAGCTTTTATGCTGTGGTGTATATTTTAATCAGCAGGGTCGCGGCGCCATACTTTGTTGCTGTTCGTATTGCTTCTGATGTTGTTTTTTAGTTTCTTTACTAGCTGTCTCAGTTACATCATTAACTTCATTTGACACTTTCTGAATATTCTGAAACCTATCAGCCATTTGATTAAATTTATTGAATTGACTCATAACTTTGGCCATCTGACTTGCGACTTTAATTGCTTTGACTGCTGCAACAACTGGTGCTGGCATTTTAACCCCCTCAAATTCTCTTCATTACTGATATAGTAAATATAGGATATAACTTACGAAAATGCATACTAATTGGGTAAAAAATTTGAGATTTTTAACTACCTTAACTTAAACCTAACTGGCTATGTGATCCAAGACGCACCAATTCTAAAACGCTATTACCCGGCTTCCTGTAAATTAAAATAAGATCGGGATAAATATGACACTCCCGATAATCTTGCCAATTTCCAGTTAAAACATGATCGCGTTTATTAAATGGCAATGGTTTATCAGCAGCAAGTAAAATGAATATAGTTTGTAAATTATTATCCAAATTTTTATGCTGATTTGCTTTACATATACGCTTATAGTCTTGTTTAAATTTTTTTGTTCTTTTAATCATCCTCATTTTTTAGGTCTTTCATCAAATCTTCAACACTTCCCACAGTAATTAACTTACCCTCTCGAGCGTCTCGCATTGCTTTAATGGTTTCTTTGTTTGGAATAAGCGGCTCAAAAGGAAGCTTTTTATCTTTGGCAACACGAATAAGCAATAAACGAAAAGCATCCGAAATAGTAAGCCCCATAGCTGCTAAAACAGCAGCAGCCTCCTCTTTAATTTCTTTCTTAATGCGTGCTCGAACAACACTATTTTCAGCCATAATTTATACTCCCCTAATATTTGAGCTACATTGTAGCCCAAAACATAGGGTTTAGCAACTAAATCACTATGATAATATATTCAAATTTTAAAAAATAGCGTGAAAACTACGGGGTTTTACAACCAAACTGGACGGGACGGGGCTTTACATAATTACAAGTGCTTTGTTTGTTGCTTTGTAATCATGTAAAGCCCCGTCCCTCAAAGAAGCTAGCTTAGAAAAACCTGACCCCTACAATAAGCCCCCAAGGAATTGACCCGTATAGGACTTCTTATGTCGAGAAACCTGTTCCGGGGTACCGCAAACCACAATTTCACCGCCTTTGTCACCACCTTCCGGCCCTAAATCAATGATCCAATCTGCAGTTTTGATTACATCCAGATTATGCTCAATCACGATTACAGTATTGCCATGATCCCGCAGTCGATGCAGCACTTCTAATAATTGCCTAATATCATGGAAATGCAATCCTGTAGTAGGTTCATCAAGGATATATAAAGTATTGCCGGTATCACGCTTAGAAAGTTCCCGGGATAATTTTACCCGCTGCGCTTCACCGCCTGATAATGTAGTTGCACTCTGACCTAAACGAATATAAGACAAACCAACGTCAATTAAAGTCTTAAGTTTCCTCTCAAGCACCGGAATATTTTTAAAGAACTCATGTGCTTCTATCACCGTCATTTCCAACACTTCATGAATATTTTTGCCCTTATAGGTAACCTCCAAAGTCTCTCGATTATAGCGTTTACCTTTACACACATCACAAGTTACATACATATCCGCCAAAAACTGCATATCAACCTTAATCATGCCGTCACCGCGGCAAGCCTCACAACGCCCGCCTTTGACATTAAAGCTAAACCTACCCGGCTGATAACCACGCGAACGTGCTTCCGGCACCGCAGTAAATAATTCTCTGATAGGTGTAAACAGCCCTGTATAAGTAGCCGGATTAGATCGCGGCGTACGCCCAATCGGACTTTGATCGATATCAATTACTTTGTCGAAATATGACAAACCATCAATAGATTTATATGAACCAGCCTGTGCATGAATTGCATCATTTAATTCCACTGCCGCAAGCGGATACAAAGTATCATTAATCAAACTTGATTTACCCGAACCAGAAACACCAGTAACACAAGTCATCAAACCTACTGGAATTTCCACATCAATATTTTTTAAGTTATTACAACTTGCGCCTTGCAAACGTAAAACCCGTTTCGAATCACAAGCAGTTCTTTTTTTAGGTACGGAAATACACTGCTTGCCCGATAAATATTGACCGGTTAACGAATCCTTACATTTCATTATTTGTTTTGGTGTGCCTTGCACCACAACTTTTCCGCCATGAATTCCAGCACCTGGACCTAAATCCACTACTTGATCAGCAGCACAAATTGCTTCTTCGTCATGCTCAATCACAATTACAGTATTACCTAAATCACGCAAATCAGTTAAAGTTTCTAACAAACGTTTGTTGTCACGCTGATGCAATCCAATTGACGGTTCATCCAGCACATACATCACACCAACTAAACCAGCACCAATTTGACTTGCCAATCTAATTCGCTGCGCTTCACCACCAGACAAAGTTTCAGCACTTCGATCAAGAGTTAAATAATCCAAACCAACATTTACTAAAAACTTAAGCCGCTCACAAATTTCTTTTAAAATACGCACCGCAATTTCGCCGCGATGACCTTTTAATTTTAACTTAGTAAAAAATTCCAGCGCATTTTCAATCGTCATCGCAACAATTTCCGGCAAGTTAATATCTTGTATAAAAACATTTCTCACTTCTTCACGTAAACGCGCACCATGACAAAGTTCGCAAGATTTAGTAGCAATATATTTAGACAAACCTTCGCGCACTGCATCCGAATCCGTTTCACGATAACGACGCTCCATGTTTGGAATCACACCTGCAAATTTATGAGTCCTTTCAAAAAGCGAACCGCGATCATTCATATAACGCATTTTAATTTTTTCACTTCCGCTACCGTATAAAACTATCTGCTGAATTTTTTTCGGCAGCTTATTAAATGGCTTTTCGATATCAAATTTGTAATGATCAGCTAAAGACATTAACATACAAAAATAATAAGCATTACGGCGATCCCAACCACGAATTGCACCACGCGCTAAACTTAAGTTAGCATCATGTACTATACGCGATTCATCAAAAAATTGCTGCACACCTAAACCGTCACAACCTGGACAAGCGCCTGCAGGATTATTAAATGAAAACAAACGTGGTTCTAATTCTGGAATAGAATAATCACATATCGGACAAGCATATTTGGCAGAAAATAATTTTTCCTTTTTTGTTGTATCATCAACAAAAGCAATACTTGCAAGCCCATTCGCAACCGATAATGCAGTTTCAAAAGATTCTGCTAATCTTTGTTGCAAACCATCACGAATCTTGATACGATCTACAATTATCTCAATCGTATGTTTCTTTTGTAAATCCAATTTTGGCATTGCATCCAGTTCAATTATTTCGCCATCGACGCGCGCACGCATAAAGCCTTTACTTCTTAATTCATCAATAAGATGCAAATACTCACCTTTGCGTTCACGCACTACCGGCGCCAATAACATAATACGTGTACCTTCTGGTAACTCCATAACACTATCTACCATTTGGGTAATAGTTTGCGCTTCGAGTTCGATGTGATGTTTTGGACAACGCGGAAGACCTACTCTGGCAAACAATAAGCGCAGATAATCATAAATTTCCGTAACCGTACCCACGGTAGATCTTGGATTGTGTGAGGTCGATTTTTGTTCAATTGAAATTGCTGGAGACAGTCCTTCTATATGATCAACATCCGGCTTTTCCATCACTGACAAAAATTGGCGCGCATATGCTGATAGAGATTCCACATAACGACGTTGACCTTCAGCATAAAGGGTATTAAATGCCAATGAAGACTTGCCTGAACCAGACAAGCCAGTGATGACTATTAATTGATCACGCGGCAAGGTTAAGTCTATGTTTTTTAAATTATGGGTTCGTGCCCCACGAATTTGGATTGTGCTCATAATATTTTCTGGCAGATTTAATCAGGAAACGTTACTATAGCGTTTACTGAACAGAATCGCAAATTATGTATGTTAGAATATAGAGCACACCGGAGGGGAGCTTGTTTGCAAACTCTTGAGTGCATGGATGCACGAACGAAGCCTACATGGATGTACTTGTAGCGTGTTTGCAAACAAGCTCGCCGTAAGGTGTGCAAAAAATAGCAAATAAAAATTTTATGTATAGGAGATAAACAATGGCAAGAGGTATAAATAAAGCAATTTTAATCGGTAATTTAGGAGCTGATCCAGAAGTGCGCTACATGCCTAGCGGCGGTGCTGTCACCACTATCAGCATAGCCACCAGCGAACAATGGAAAGACAAAGAAACCGGTGCCCAACAAGAACGCACTGAATGGCACAGAGTAGTATTTTTCAACCGCTTAGCTGAAATTGTCGGGGAATACTTGAAAAAAGGCTCAAAAGTTTACATTGAAGGCAGCATTCGCACCCGCAAATGGACCGACAAAACTGGTAACGATCGATATACAACCGAAATAGTTGCTAACGAAATGCAAATGCTGGATCGCAAAGATAGCAGCACTACTTACGCTCAACCAGCAGCTCCAATGGGTAATAAAACCGCAACCAATAAAAGCAGCGCTGGTGAAGAAGCTCTCGATGATGACATTCCATTTTAAAAAAGGCTCAGAATAAATACATGTCAAAACTAAGTAAATTATTATTTATTGTAATAAGTTTCGCTTTCCTTGCTGCATGTGCAACCATACAGAGAAATGAGTACGGAATACCAATCAAAGACTGGCAAAAACTTTCCAAACAAGAACAGCAGTTAATCAAACAATCATACAAGCCAATGCAGTTTGATAATAATTGAAAAGGTATCAGACACCGCAATGCGGTGTCTGATACCTTGATCACCTTTATAACCCAATCATAACTATTTGATTATACAAGCCTTTGTTTTGCCTGTTAGCGAATTTAAGTTTTGTGTACTATATTTGAACAATATATTAAACATTGAACTTAAAAAATGAGGCACATTATGTACTATATCAAAAGCTTATTTTTTTGCGGATGCCAAAGAAAATCTCCTTTAGAAAAAGCAAAAGAACGTATTACAAAATTCGCGTATAATCCAAATGATATGTACGGATTATTAGACCCTCTTATAGAAGTTTATAATCATATTAAAAAACAATTAAATAGTAAATCTTTTAAAAACAACGAATATGGTGGTAATGAAGTAGCTGAAGAACTTGCAAAGTTTATTAATAAATTAAATATTAAAAACATTAGCGAAAATAATTATAAAATATTGGAAAAAAATATAAACAAACTAACAACCGCCTTATCTAAAAAAGCAACTAATCCAAAAACTCCCGCAAAAATCATGCGGGATTATTCTGGAGCGATGAAAGTCTTAGCTGCACTTCAACAATATTGCAGCAAAAATAATTCTAAATGTATTTTGCAAAAGAAATTCCAGTAATTCCTTTTAAATTTTTAGTATTTAAGAGAAAAGGAAACTTGAAGTTAGATTTTTCAATATATACTTCTTTAAAATCAATACGACCCATAGTATGTTGAGCAAAAAATATTATTCCGGAAAAATCCGGCGGCTTATTATGATTACGCAATATTGCCCCCAAAAATCCTAAACGTAATGGCAATCCATTTTGTTTTCTTGCTTTGTTTTCAGATATATTACCATATTCGATAGTCCACTTTTCCTCAACACTGGCAAAAAGACCATTATAATACAAATAATAGATTGGGCTTCTCATCGAATGACGAAAATATAATATACTACGATCACGCCCACGCAGCTTATGCAAACAATGAATAAATTCATGCAGCAAAGAAATAAACTGCGGATGATAAATAAGACCTATTTTAGTTTTTCCGGCAACAATATCAGCAGGTTTAGAAAGATAATTCTCCGGAATTATTACAAATACCTGATCAACAGGCTGTCCTTTTTTGTCGTATTTTTTATACGCCTGTCTATCATTTCCCTCTGGTATTAACTGAGAATCTTCACATTTACATTTTTCACGATCTTGTGGTCTTAAGCCAACCTGAAGCACAAGTCTTTTCCCATATTTAATCGAAATTTTTACATTTTTCCTTTGATATTTCAGTAAATTCAATTTAAAAATTAAACGCTGTCCAACTGGCGTAGCCATAATGCGTAAAATTAATGCGCATAGATGTAATTTATCAGCCTTGTTGATTGCAGTAAAATCAACAACATTGCGAATAAAAAAATGATATTGCTCACTTAAATAAGCTAGTTTATCTTTTTTAGGCTTAATGATTCTTTTTTTACTATGAGAATAACCAAAAATATTATTAGCAAAAAAACTATAGAATATATTATATAATTTACCCACATAACTTTTTTGGTTTTTTATCAATTCCACCTCTTTTTGATGTTTCTTTATCACAATATCATCTATTAACTTTCTTACATAAATTAATTTTCCCTCTGTAATTACTTCTTTTACCAACTTAACACGTTGTTTTTGTAATTCGGTTAATTCATTATGCAAATTATGCAATTTTGCAAAAAGCTTAAGCTGTTTATTTGAAGGTAAATTTAGATTATAAGTTTTAAGTAAATTGGTGATGTTAGAATACACTTCTGTTTCATTATCATGTATTTTTTTAAAAGACAATTTAATTACCTCACTCCATGATCAAAAATATGAAACCGATTCAAAACAAAAAAATGCGCCTACTCCTGTTGTAACTAACACTTGTGCAAATTTTGTTATCCCATCTTCTTTACTAAAATTGATAATAATACTACCTATTATTGGATTAGCAATATGTTTCCTTAGGTGCCTGGATGATTTATGTCCGCATTGGACAGAACAAAGATTGGAATACGACAATACGCCCACGGAATGCATAATTCAAGGATTCCCGCTCCTGTTCCGGAGTTTACAAATATGGAATTAAGCTCCATATTTGTAAGAAAATTAAGAGTGTAAAATTATCAAAAATCATCAATTTTTCATTCTTTTTTCGCATATATAGTCTATTATTAAATATATAGTATTGAGGGGTGTTATGGATTACAACAATATCACAGATGATGAATTAGAATTGCTGGGAAAAACAAGCAATGGCGGCTCTACTGCGTCAACTCCGGATTTATTCTCTATTCCAGATGCAGCTGATCCAACCGAATTAAAAAGAATCGCTGAAACAGCAATTACTGAAGGCCATGCAGAAAAAACCCGCGCAAAAATCGGCTTACGTCAACCCGATGATCCTCCGGAAAGCACTGGCCCAGGCTTAAATCTTGAAGAACAACCAAAGCTCGCCAACCAACATGATGGCATGCCACCAAATTTATCTAACAATCCGGCCAACAATCAACATGCGGCTAAAGATTTTGAAAGACGAGTGGAAAATTCAGAAGTTTCCGAACAACTTATCTATCAAAACGCTAACCAACTTACCGCTGAAAAACGCTCCGAACTACTTAATAAAGCAGCAAATAAAAAGTCCTTCAATCCGCAATTAACAAGATAACCAAACTACTCAAATCTTAAAGAACTTTTACAGGATGCTAAAATTTGAGAAGCTTCTCAAGAAAATTTACTTAAACAGGTCAGAATGACTGCCAGTTCTTGCTAATCGCAGCAGCTTAAGCGAACCGTCAATTTTGTATATCAGGAGCCAATCAGGGTTAATATGGCATTCTCTATAACCCAACCATTCACCAACAAGATTATGATCGTGATGTTTTTCAGGAAGTTCTTTTCTAGACCGTAAATGGTTAATAACGCGCTCAAGCTGCTTTAAATTTTTTCGCTGCTTCATGATTTTTTTTAAGTCTTTTTTAAATTGAGATGACCTGACTATTTTGAGCATTATTGTTCCTTTTTGTGTTCTTTAGCCTTTAATCGTCTTCAAGCTCATCCTCAAGCATTTCCTTAAAAGTTGCGAATTTTTTACCTTTGCCGCTTTCTAACTCATTAATAGCGTTCCGTGTTTCCTCATTGGGAATTCTTAACTCAAATGGTATACCCTTACGCATTACTATTTGAGCGTACAAAGCATTAATTACCTGAGAGGCACTAATCCCTATTTTCTTTAAAATACTATCAGCCTGCTTTTTAAGCTTGGTTTCAACTCTAGCCTGTACCGTTGCTGCTTTGGTCATATTTCACCTCAAAAATTAGATCAAGCCAATTACAATTGTAGTCATTTTATAATACAAAATCAAGAAAAACACGAAGTTACTTCATGTTCCGAGTAACATCTCAAAAAGTGGAGACCAATACATCAAATCAACTTGCAGTAATTGAGGTTGTCTTTTTCAGACAATGCGAAGCCATGGATGGCTGAGCCTTAGCGCTACAGGGATGTACTCGAGCGTGTCTGAACAAAGACAACCTCATTTGCTGCAAGTATCTTACCTCCAGTTATTGAGAGATGTTACATGTTCTATCTTAGAAACTATCGAACTGACGTTATTTTATGCTATCATTTGCAACTATGACGTTATCCAAAGCCATAATTTACAATGATGTACAAGATGTAATCCAAGCAATCAACCATGGCGCACCATTAAATATTATTGATGAATATGGTTACACCCCTTTAATTCAATCCGCCATTATGGATAGCGTCAATAAAGCCGCAGTAATTCTTAATGCCGGTGCGAAAGTGGATTTCCCCGATTTAACCGGCCGCACCGCACTGCATTGGGCAGTAGACGTTAACAATCTTAAATTATGTAAATTATTACTGGATCACAAAGCTAATCCAAACGCATATACGCTAGCTGGACAGCCGATTTTAGTCATGCCAATTCTGCGTCATCAAAAGGAATTAGTAAAATTGTTATGCCAATACGGCGCTGATTTTGAATTTGCTAAAGATTTTATTAATGCCAAACTTTTAGCTCACCGCTATGAATTGCAAGGACATGTAGATATTACAGACAAAACCAAAACTTTAATCGAAATTGATTTTGAAGGATTTTATCTGGAATTTACGATTGCCGCTATTCATGATTCATTGCAAAGTTTTCGTAATAACTTTGGCGCACGACACCTACGTAAATATTTCGAAGATTTTGATACTTTAATTGACTGTTTTAATAACACCAGTGAATTAATTAAATACCAACATTACAACATTAACAAAAGCGAACATGAAGAACACATTAATCAACTATTATCTAACGAACCGCTTTTAATGCCAATCGGCTACGCAGGTCATGGAATTTCATTAATAAAATATAAAGATTTATTTGCGCACTGTGATCGCGGCGCATACGGCAGCACTCAAGGACCAATCAATATTTATCAAGTCGGCAATTTTAAAATGCTAAATTCTGAATTTGCTAAAAAATTGCTGTATACCCGTCAAGAAAAGTTTTTCATTGAAAACGAAATACATTCTCTGCTTAATCTACATCCTTTTGCACAATTACCCATAAGTCTACAAACTACCGGCAATTGTTCCTGGGCTAATATTGAAGCAGCGGTTCCTGCAATTATGTTTTTACTACTGTTAGATCAAGGTGATCGCAACGAACGTGCATATGTTAATCAATGCCGAAAATCTGCAATGTTGTTTTATCATCAATGGTTAGAATGGGATAAAACCCGCTCACTACAGCATTTTATTTACAATTTTGACGAAATTCCTCATACCAGACAAGTTACCAAAGCAGCATTATTAGCTGCTATTTTATTTCAAAAATGCGATTACCAAAATGACCGAGATTTTGCACGCGCCAAAATAATTGCACCAATTTTAGCACGACCGGAATTCAGGTATATTGCAGATAGTTATATAGAAGTATTTTTAGAACAACACCGCACCAAGGCCGGCAAAAACCTCGCAGAAATTTTAGAAAGTTTTGGTGTTGATGTGGAAGAGTAATATTATTTAAACCTTTTGGAAATCCCTGTTGTTTGATCAAGCTCTTTCCTAAATTCTTTGAGATCTCTCAAATACTTACTATTTATTTCACTACAACTAAAATTTTGCGTAAATAACGTGAGTGTCTAAGCAAAAGAAAACTATTTGAAAGCACGATGATTATTAAAAAATCTCGTCATCCCGCGGCCTTGTTTTTTGACCGCGGGATCCAGGGCTGTTTTTAAAAACTTAGACAAAACTCACGTTAATTAACAATAAGTTAAGCTTTTTGAAACCGCGAAAAACCGTACTAAGCTTTTATTTCTGTCGATCAGCTTTCATTGCCATGCATTTTTAAAAATTTATGAAACCGCACTAATTGGCAGAAGTCAGGAGCAAATAAGAAAAGCTTACGAAAAATCAAGAAGTTGTAATACAGGAAATTTAATTTTAAATATTATAGCAAAACAACCTTGGAAAATGTCACAAAAACTGCTAAAACACCATTGGAAAATATCATAAAACCTGCTAAAATCCAATCTTGTAGTCAGTAAAGGAAATGTAATGAAAAGAGATTTATTAAAAGAATTGGAAAAATGGAGCCGTCATCCATTACGCAAGCCTTTGATTTTACGAGGAGCGCGCCAGGTTGGGAAATCATGGTTAATTGAAGAACTGGGAAAACAGTTTAAAAATTATATGGTGCTTAATTTTGATAAAGATAAAAAAGCTTGTGAAATTTTTCGTCAGGATTTTCGTATTTCAACTTTAGTCAAAAACATAGAATTATATACCAAGAACAAGGTTATTCCAGGTGAGACATTGCTATTTTTGGATGAAATACAAGAATGTGAAGAAGCAATTGCTGCATTACGTTATTTTAAAGAAGAAATGCCTGATCTGCATGTTGTAGCGGCTGGCTCTTTAATTGATTTTGTTCTTGAAAACATAGGAATGCCTGTTGGTAGAGTGCAGTTTATGTATTTGCACCCGCTCTCTTTTGGGGAGTTCTTAAATGCTGTGGAAAGAAATGATTTGAGGCAGCATATTTTCGGGTTTGCAGTTAGCCCTGTTATTCATCAGGAAATCTTACAATTGTTAAAAACATATTTATGGTTGGGAGGCATGCCTGCAGTTGTGAGTGCCTGGATACAACATAAGAATGTAACGTTATGCCAAGATTTACAGGAAGAAATAATTTCTGCTTATAATCAGGATTTTCATAAATATGCACGCGATAGACAAATTGCGCATGTTGATAAAGTTTTTGCAACAGTTCCAACACAATTGGGTTGTAAGTTTAAGTATATCAGGGTAGATCGTGAAATTCGTTCTGTATTTTTAAAAGAAGCTTTAATGCTATTAGAAAAAGCAGGTGTAGTACATATTTGTTTTCATAGTTCAGGCCAAACGCAGCCTCTTGCTGCAAGTAAAAATGATAAAAAATTTAAAGTATATTTTTTAGATGTAGGATTGGCACAAAAATTATTAGGCCTTGATTTGAGTAATTGGTTTATGCAGCCTATGCAGTTAAAAACATTAGGCCCTATTGCTGAACAATTAGTGGCGCAGGAACTGATAGCTTATACTAATATTAAAGCTAAAAAAGAGCTTTATTATTGGCATCGAGAAGAAAAAAATAGCAATGCTGAAATTGATTTTTTAACAATTAAAGGTGGGCAAATAATACCTGTTGAGGTAAAGGCGGGACCATCTGGTAGCCTTAAGAGTATGCATATATTTTTGGAATCTCATAAGAATTCGCCGTATGGATTAAAAATAGGTGAGAATTTATTTACTAAAAATAACGATCTTCAAGAAATTCCTTTATATGGAATTGAAGCTTGGTTAAAACATTAATTTTTATATACTGCTAAAACTGCGTAGATTTCTTGGTTTAAAATCTAAATTAAACTTCCGTTTCCGTAGCTTTTTTAGCTTGCTTTTTGGTGGATTTTTTCTTAGGTTTAGATTCTACTTCGGCGGACTTATCAACTAATTCAACGATTGCAACTGGAGCATTATCGCCTTTGCGAAAACCATATTTTAGAATCCGCAAATATCCTCCCATACGACTCTTGCATCGCGGACCTAATTCATCAAATAATTTTTTTACTGCTAATTTATCACGAATGCGATCAAAAGCGAGTCTGCGATTAGCAACTGTATCCGTTTTAGCTAGAGTAACTAATGGTTCAAATACGCGGCGTAATTCTTTGGCTTTAACTAATGTTGTTTTAATTGACTCATGTTTCACAAGAGATGCAACCATATTACGAAACATCGCAATGCGATGACTAGTAGTTCTACTAAAACGTTTGTTACTATTACGATGTCGCATGATTTTTTCCTATGATTGTTCTTCATCCGATGGTTTTTCTTCAGTAGTTTCCGTTTCTACCGGTTCTTCTTTGCTACGCAAAAATGACGGCGGCCAATTTTCCAAATGCATGCCTAAAGATAATCCTCTCTCCGCTAAAACAGATTTAATTTCATTAAGTGATTTTTTACCTAAATTTGGAGTTTTTAACAAATCACTTTCAGAACGTTGCACCAAATCACCAATGAAATGTACATTTTCTGCTTTTAAGCAATTAGCCGAACGCACCGTTAATTCTAAATCTTCAACTGGCCGCAATAAATCCGGATCAATTTCTTCTTCTTTCTTAACTGGTTCTTTTAATAGCTCGCTATCTAAATCAACAAAAGCAGCTAATTGATGTTGTAAAATTGTAGCACTACGACGAATGGCATCTTCTGAATTTAAAGCGCCATTAGTTTCAATGTCTAATATCAATCGATCAAGGTCAGCACGTCCTTCAAAGTGCGCGCTTTCAACACTAAAGGTAACACGTTTAACTGGCGTGTAATTAGCTTCAACTTGTAACACACCAATTGATTTTTCTTCTTCACTCAAAGCATGTCTTTCAGCTATTGATTCATAACCTCTGCCGCGACGTACCGTTACTTCCATATTTAATTCGCCATCCTTGTTCAAATTAGCGATAACTAATTCCGGATGAAAAACTTCTACATCATTCTCTTCTAAAAAATCACCAGCTAAAACCTGGCCAGGGCCTTTTTTATTTAACTTTAATACTGCCTCATCACGCCCTTCACTAAGCTTAATGGCTAATTCTTTTAAGTTAAGTAAAATATTAATCACATCTTCCTGCACTCCTTCCTTGGTACTATATTCATGTAACACCCCTTCAATTTTTACTTTTGTTACTGCATAACCTGGCATGGAAGATAATAAGATTCTGCGTAATGCATTTCCGATAGTATAACCAAAACCACGCTCTAATGGCTCAAGTGTCACCCGTGCGTGAAAAGGACTAATTGTATCTATTTTAATTTCTCGCGGTGTCAAAAATTCATCAGCGTTATGAAACATGCTATCCTCACTTCGAATATAACTCAACAATTAACAATTCATTAAAATCAAGAGGCATCTCACTACGTTCTGGCATTCTTTTAACTGCACCTCTAAATTCTTCTGGAAATGCTTCCATCCATTCAGGCAAAACACGTTGTTTTGCCAATTCCAATGCTTCCTGAATACGACCTTGATTACGACAAGGTTCACGTACTAATATTTCATCATCAACCTCCACTTGGTAAGATGGAATATTGATTACCCTAACTGTATCTTTATTTTTTACTTGTATACCTTTATGTGAAATCAATTGACGCGCTTCTTTGCGTGTACGCGCGAAACCTAAACGATATACTACATTATCTAACCTGCATTCAAGCATGCGTAATAGATGCTCACCCGTCGAGCCAGTCAAACGTGCTGCTTTTTTGAAATAATTACGAAACTGTCTTTCCATAACACCATAAAATCTTTTAACCGCTTGCTTTTCACGCAATTGATTACCATAATCTGATAGTTTTTTACGTCGCGCTCCGTGTTGTCCAGGGCCAATTTCGGTTTTAATTTTAGCATCACGAGGAGTAACACCGCTAAATGATTCTAAATCACGATGTTCGCGTCTCTCATACTTCCCTCTCGGATGTCTTCTCGGCGCAATATTTCTACTCATTCTTACACTCTTCTCTTTTTAGGATCCCGGCAACCATTGTGAGGTATACCAGTTACATCTTTAATTAAAGTAATTTTTAACCCAGCGGTTGCAAGCGCGCGAATTGCAGATTCACGTCCTGCTCCAGGACCTTTAACCCTAACTTGAACTACCTTTACTCCAAAACGGTCAATACAATCTTTGGATAATTGATCAACTGCAACTTGAGCTGCAAAAGGAGTACTCTTACGAGAACCTTTAAAACCAGCTTTAGCCGCACTTGACCAAGCCAATACATTACCTTGTAGATCAGTAAAAGTAATCTTAGTATTATTAAAAGTAGCTTTTATATGAACAATGATCTCACTTACTTTTCTGCCTCTTTTTTTCTTACCGCCAATTTTTTTGGCACCTTTTTTTGTTTTTGGCGCAACTTCTTCTTTCAATTCTTTTACTGTCACTTCGGCTGCATTTACTTTGGCAGTACCTTTTGCAACTGATCCTGCAACAGCACCACCAACACTACCACCTTCACCGCCTTCTTGGTCATCCTCTTTGGTTTTTTTCGGCTCAACTTTTGCCGCATCTTTCGCTTTCATTTCTTCGGTTGGCTTTGTATTTTTCGCCATATTTTCTTCCTAACTTAATTAAAATTATCTAATAAATTATTATTTAGCACTACCACCTTTGCCACCTTTACGGCGTCCTTTACGCGTACGTGCATTGGTTTTAGTACGTTGACCTCGTGCAGGTAAACCCTTTTTGTGACGCACACCACGATATGTACCTAATTCAATTAATCGCTTAATATTTAAAGCAACTTCCCGCCGTAAATCACCTTCAACTTTGTATTTAGTTATTTCTGCACGAATTTGCTCTAAAGATGGCTCATCCAAATTTTGCACTCTTGTAGCAGGATTAACACCTGCTGCTTCACAAATAGTCTGCGCAAGCTTACGCCCAACACCAAATATTGAGGTAAGACCTATAACGATATGTTTTTGAGGCGGGATATTAACCCCCGCAATACGTGCCATTCACTATCTCCCAAAAGTACGCCAGAATAACTCATCTGGCCAAAAGTGTCCAGTTTTTAACTACCCCTGTCTCTGTTTATGCTTAGGATTCGTACAAATCACCCAAACACGCCCACGGCGCCGAATAATTTTACAATTCCTACACATTTTCTTCACTGATGCTCTAACTTTCATAATTCACCTATAAAACTACCGTAGTAACCCCATGCCACCTTTTAAGTTTGCCTTTCTCATTAACGACTCATATTGATGCGACATTAAATGTGCCTGAATTTGTGAAATAAAATCCATAATCACTACTACGATAATCATTAATGAAGTTCCGCCAAAGTAAAAAGGCACATTCCACAAAGTTTGCATAAATTGCGGCAATAAACACACCAAAGTAACATAAACCGCAGCAACTAAGGTTAAACGATCCATTACTGTTTCAATATATTTCGCTGTTTGGTCCCCAGGTCTAATCCCAGGAATAAATGCGCCGGATTTTTTGAGGTTATCTGCTGTATCTTTTGGGTTAAAAACTAAAGCCGTATAAAAGAAACAGAAAAACACTATCGCAATTGTATACAGAAAAATATGCAAAGCCCCCTGCTGTAATTCCAAACCTAATCTACTTAAAAACGTACCATGACCAAACCAACGCGCTAAACTAGCCGGAAATAACAGAATACTGCTGGCAAAAATTGGCGGAATCACTCCAGCCATATTAATTTTTAACGGTAAATTTGATTTTTGTGCTGCATACATTTTTCTGCCTTGCTGACGCGCAGCGTAATTTACCGTAATCTTTCTTAAACCGCTTTCAACAAATACCACAAATGCTGTTACCAATAATACTACCGCAGCAATTAATAATACTGTAATACCTTGGGTTTGCCCCAACCAAACTCGGTGTAAGGTACGAGCAATTGCACTTGGCAAACCTGCCACAATACTGGCAAAAATAATCATCGAAATACCATTGCCAATACCTTTTTCCGTAGCTTGTTCACCCAGCCACATTAAAAACATTGTTCCAGTTACCAAAGTAATTGTAGCAATAAAATAAAATGAAATACCTGGAATTAACACAATTCCCTGGCTAACTAACATTTTAGAAATACCAATCGCTTGAAAACAAGCTAAAAACAACGTTCCATAACGTGTATATTCATTAATTTTGCGCTGCCCTGCTTCACCTTCTTGTTGTAGTTCTTTCAACTTAGGAGAAACCAAAGTAAATAACTGTAAAATAATCGAAGCGGAAATATAGGGCATAATACCTAATGCAAACACGGCAAAACGCGCCAATGCGCCGCCGGAAAACATATTAAACATTCCAACAATTCCACTTTGCTGCGCACTAAATAACTGTGCAAGTTTCACCGGATCTAAACCGGGAACCGGCACATGCGCACCAATACGGTAAATAATTATCACCACTAAAAGAAAAATTAACCGCTGCTTTAGTTCGGTTAATCCGCCTTGTGATAATTTTTGTGTTTTGTCTTTTTTTGCCATTACTCTACCTTGCCGCCAACTTTTTCAATCGCAGCTTTTGCTCCAGCACTTACCCGCAAACCTTGTAACACTAACTTTTTGTCTATAGTGTTATCTTTAAAGATCTTAACCACCTTAGTAAACGGCGCGATTAAATTCTTCGAACGCAATACTTCCATCGTAATTACTTCTGCATCTAATCGAGCCAGTTCAGTTAATCGAATTTGCTCAGTATATTTAGCTTTTCTGGAACGAAAACCAAATTTAGGCAATCTTCTTTGCAAAGGCATTTGCCCACCTTCAAAACCAGTTTTATGATAACCACCAGAACGCGATGTTTGACCCTTATGACCACGACCACAAGTCTTGCCTTTACCACTACCAATACCTCGACCTACGCGTTTACTTTTTTGTTTTGAACCTGTAGCTGGTTGTAATGTATTCAATTGCATAATTATATTTCCTCAACCTCTAGCAAATATTGCACTTTATTAATCATGCCGCGAATACTTGGCGTATCTTCGACCTCAACTACGTGGCCAATTTTGCGTAAACCAAGACCGCGTACACATTCAAGATGACCTTTAATGCGTCCATATTTACTTTTTTTTAAAGTAACTTTCAATTTCTTTTTCTTTGCCATAAGCTTTGCTCTTTTTTCCTATACCATCCCGTATTTCTATACCATCCCGTATTTCGCGCAGCGAAATACGGGCTACATTTATACTTCGTCTACAACCTCTTCTTTTTTTGGTTTAGCTAAAATTGCTTTAATTGATTTTCCACGTTTTTCAGCAGCCATTGATGGAGTTACCATTTCTACCAATGCTCTTATTGTAGTTTCTACTACATTTGTTGGATTAGTAGAATTAATACATTTTGCAATAACATTTTTTACTCCTAAAACCTCAAACACTGGCCGCATCGCACCACCAGCAATAATACCAGTACCTTCTGCTCCCGGCTTCATGATTATTCGTGTTGAACCATAACGCGCTTTAATTCCATATTGTAATGAATTTTCACGCAATTTAATTTTATACATGTTACGCCTTGCGCTATCAGTTGCTTTTTGTACTGCTAAAACTACTTCTTTAGCTTTGCCTCTACCATAACCAACTCGTCCACGACCATCACCGACAACAACCAACGCCGCAAAACTAAAATCACGCCCACCTTTTCTAACTTTAGTGGTACGTCTTATTTCTACAACGCGACTATCAAAAGCCTCTTGAGCTGTAGCTTGTTGTTCAACTTGTTGCGCAGGATTGTTATTTGCCATAAAAACCTCTTTGTTACTAGAACTCTAATCCGCCTTCTCTTGCAGCATCAGCTAACGCTTTAATTCTTCCGTGATATTTAAATCCAGAACGATCAAATGCTACTTTTACAATATCGCGAGCTTTAGCACGTTCTGCAATTAATTTTCCAATCTCTGCCGCTGCAGCAATATTACCAGTATTAGCATACTTTTGTTTAAATGCTTTTTCTACCGAAACAGCGCTTACCAACACTTTACCTTCTGGCGAAATGATTTGCGCATAAATATGTTGCGGGGTACGATGTACGCAAAGTTTAGTCATATGCAGTCTTTTAATTCTGCCACGACATTTTTTTGCTCTTCTAAATCTTGCTGCTTGTTTAATATTCATTATCTAGCCTTACTTCTTCTTAGTTTCCTTAAGAACAACTCGTTCATCACTGTAACGAACACCTTTACCTTTATAAGGTTCAACTGGACGAATCGCGCGAATGTTTGCAGCAACTTGCCCAACCAGCTGTTTGTCAGCACCTTTCACAATTATTTCTGTTTGGCTAGGAGTTTCAACTTCAATACCTTCCGGAATTTGGTAATCTACCGGATGAGAAAAACCTAAACTTAAATTAATTTTTTTACCCTGTACTTGCGCACGATATCCAA
The DNA here is from genome assembly GCA_050123375.1 of Gammaproteobacteria bacterium. Classification (GTDB taxonomy): domain Bacteria; phylum Pseudomonadota; class Gammaproteobacteria; order UBA12402; family UBA12402; genus JASFHF01. The sequence goes on along the minus strand of JASFHF010000007.1, from coordinate 34,692 downwards.
CACCAACCAACAATAATTTACGCTCCCAACCTTTATCTACACCAACCACAACATTATTCAGATTAGATCTGGTCGTCCCTAATATGGACTCCAAAAATTTGGGATCAACCAACTGACCATCTTCAATTTTTTTCTTTGCTACTTGCAAAGCATCATCTTTTATTTCCACTGAAACCAATTCGTGCACTTGATAACTCAGCAAACCTTTTGGCCCCTTAGCATTAATTTGCTGACCATCTATTTTTACTTCAACACCTTTAGGTATTAAAATTGGTTTCTTTGAAATTCGCGACATGCATCTTCCCCTTACTCAACATAACATAATACTTCACCGCCAAGACCAGCAGCACGTGCAGCACGATCTGACATCAGACCTTTTGACGTTGAAACAATTGCTATGCCTAAACCACCCATAATTTTTGGTAATTTTTCACAACTTTTATAAATTCGCAACCCTGGCCTGCTTACACGTTTTACTACACTAATTACTGGTTTGCCATGAAAATATTTTAGCACAATAGTTAATGTTGGCTTGCCATTTTCATCAGTAACTGAGTAATTAAGAATGTAACCTTCGTCTAATAACAATTGTGCGATAGCAACCTTTAATTTTGAGGAGGGCATATGCACCTGTTCCAAATTTGCTACTTGACTATTACGAATTCTTGTTAACATATCCGCTATCGGATCTTGCATACTCATATTAAAATAACCTCTATCTTTTCCTCTATTTACCTGTTTGCCCGTTTGCTTGTTTCTAGTTTCCAGACTACCAACTTGCTTTTTCTAAACCAGGCATATATCCCCACATCGCAAATTTGCGTAAACATGCGCGGCACAAACCAAATTTTCTATAAACTCCCCGAGGACGGCCACACACCCGACAACGATTACACAAACGAGTTCGATGAGAATTTCTCGGCAATTTTTGCAATTTTAGCTGAGCCTCCCAAGGAATTTCGGCTTTTTTATAAGCAACTCTACACGCTTCTTTCAATGCAGCTTTCTTTGCGCGATACTTTGTTTCCATTCTTTGTCGTTTTTTGTTACGTTTAATTACCGAAGTTTTTGCCATACTATTTATTCCTTAAATGGAAAACCAAATGCTTTTAATAATGCTCTAGCTTCTTCATCACTTTTCGCAGTCGTAGTAATTGCAATATCTAAACCACGAATCGCATCAATTTTATCATAATCGATTTCTGGAAAAATAATTTGTTCACTGATGCCCAAATTATAATTTCCTCTACCATCAAAAGCTTTTGCACTAAAGCCCCTAAAATCACGAATACGTGGAATCGCAATACAAATTAATCTTTGTAAAAAATTGTACATGCGGTCACGTCGTAATACTACTTTGCAGCCGATTGGCCACCCATCTCTAATTTTAAATCCAGCAATAGATTTACGCGCATAAGTTTTCACCGGTTTTTGTCCAGCAATAGCAGTCATATCAGACATCGCAGCATCAATAATTTTTTTATTAGCAACCGCTTCACCTAAACCCATATTTAAAGTAATTTTAGTAACTTTAGGTATCTGCATTTTGTTTTTATAACCAAACTCTTTTGCCAACTGCTTGGTTATTTCATCATGATACATTTTTTTAAACATATTACTCATAATTCAATTTAACCTTCATCGCTACTTACAAGATCACCAGTAGATTTAAAATAACGCACTTTTTTGCCGTTTTCTAAAGCACGAAAACCAACTCGATCTCCTTTTTTTGTTACAGGATTATATAACATCACGTTAGATATACTAATAAACGCTTCCTTATCAACAATACCACCTGGTTGATTTGCTTGCGGGTTAGGACGCGTATGTTTTTTAATCATGTTAACGCCTTCAACTAAAACTTTACTGCAGCCAAGAACTGAGCGGCTGACTTTTAACACAGTACCGCGTTTACCTTTATCTTTCCCGGCAATCACAATAACTTCATCACCTTGTTTTATTTTTAATTTAGCATTTAACATAATTTACACAACCTCTGGTGCAAGAGATACAATTTTCATAAATTCATCACGCAACTCACGCGCAATCGGTCCAAATATTCTGGTGCCAATTGGCTGTTTTTGCTGATTCAACAAAACAACTGCATTACTATCAAATCTAATTACTGAACCATCACTTCTACGCACACCTTTTTTAGTTCTAACAGTAACAGCAAAATATACATCGCCTTTTTTCACTTTACTTCTTGGTAAAGCTTCTTTCACGGTTACTTTAATAATATCACCAATACCTGCATATCTGCGATGAGAACCGCCAAGCACTTTAATGCACATTACACGGCGTGCACCACTATTATCCGCAACATTCAGCATTGATTGCATTTGAATCATACTATTTTACCTTCTCAATAACTTCTATTAATTTCCATGCTTTAGTTTTTGAATATGGACGTGTTGCTTGAATTTTAACAACATCACCAATATTACAAACATTATCCGCATCATGAGCATGTATTTTTGTAGTTTTTTTCACAATTTTTTTATAAATTCTATGCGGTACGCGCCTAATAATTTCAACTACAATGGTTTTATCCATTTTATTACTGGTTACTTTACCCATTAAAGTTCTAATTTTTTTAGCTGCATCATTCATGCTTGGCCTCTGCTTTCGCTTTCTCAGTTATAATAGTTTTAACCCGCGCAATATTCAAACGCACATTTTTTAATAAATGTGTGCGTGTTAATTGCCCTGATCCTTTTTGCATGCGCAAATTAAACTGTTCACGCAACAATTCATGCAATTCTTTTTCTAATTCCGCAACTGTCATTGCTCTTAATTCACTTGATTTCATTACATCACCGTTCGTTCTTCAAAAACCACTTGCACCGGCAGTTTTGCTGCTGCTAACTCGAAGGCTCTATAAGCAAGTTCTTTAGGGACACCCGCGATTTCAAACAACATTTGTCCCGGCTTAACTACTGCAACCCAATATTCCACATTACCTTTACCTTTGCCTTGCCTTACTTCCAAAGGTTTTTTGGTAATCGGCTTATCAGGAAATATTCTAATCCAAATCTGTCCACCGCGTTTTAAATGACGGCTAATCGCTCTACGCGCCGCTTCAATCTGCCTGGCTGTAATTCGCCCGCGTGTAACAGCCTTCATACCAAATTCACCAAAGCTTACTTTGCAACCACGCGCCAAACCACGATTACGGCCTTTTTGCATTTTTCTGTACTTTGTTTTCTTTGGCTGCAACATCGCTATATTCTCCTGTTGCGGGGTCAAGTCTTGACCCCCTTTTTATTCTTTCGATTGTTGTTGTTCTTTTACTTTATCACTTAACACTTCGCCTTTAAAAATCCAAACTTTTACGCCGATAATACCATAAGTAGTTTTTGCTTCAGCTAAACCATAATCAATATCTGCACGAAAAGTATGTAACGGAACACGACCTTCCCTACTCCATTCACTACGTGCAATTTCTGCACCACCTAATCGACCACTTACACAAATCTTAACTCCCTTTGCTCCAGCACGCATTGCATTACCCATCGCTCGTTTCATTGCGCGGCGAAAAGCAATACGCCGTACTAATTGCGAAGCAATTCCTTCAGCAACTAATTTCGCATCAAGCTCTGGTTTGCGTACTTCCTCAATATTAATTTGCACCGGCAAACCTAATTTTTTATATAATTCATTTCGTAAATTTTCAACTTCCCCACCGCTTTTACCAATAATTACACCTGGTCTGGCTGTATAAATAATTACTTTAACCGTGCGCGCTGGCCGCTCAATTTCAATACGGCTTATTCCAGCAGCAGCTAATTTTTTTTGCAAAAATTTACGCACTTCTAAATCAGCACAAACTGTATCAGCATATTCATTTGAGCTAGCATACCATCTAGATAACCAATCTTTTACAATACCAAGTCGAATTCCAATTGGATGAACCTTTTGACCCATTATTTTTTACCCTCTTTCGTATCTGAGACTGTTATCGTAATATGGCATGATCGTTTTAAAATACGATCACCTCTGCCTTTTGCTCTTGCACGCAAACGTTTCAAAGTTGCTCCTTGATTAACATAAATGGTTGCAACATAAAGCTCATCAATATCAGCACCCTCATTATGCTCGGCATTTGCAATAGCCGATTCAAGAACTTTTTTAACTTCTTTCGCTGCCCTCTTAGGACTGAAACTTAAAAAATTAAGCGCGCGTTCAACATGCTCGCCTCTAACTTGATCAGCAATTAACCGCGCTTTTTGCGGAGATAATCTAATATGTTTTGCTGTTGCAGAAACTTCAACCATTTATCATTCCTTCTTTTCTTTAACTTTTCTATCACCAGAATGCATTTTAAACGTACGGGTTGGTGCAAATTCACCTAACTTATACCCAACCATATCTTCAGAAATACGAATCGGCAAAAAATTTCGTCCATTATGTACTGCAATCGTTAATCCAACCATTTGTGGAATAATCATAGATGCACGCGACCAAGTTTTAATTGGTTTTTTACTTGACTCAGAAAGTGATTTCTCCACTTTCTTTAATAAGCTTGCAGCCACAAATGGCCCTTTTTTAATCGATCGTGACATAATTATTCCTTCTTCTTCCTACGCTTAACAATATATTTACCAGTACGTTTATTTTTTCTGGTTTTATAACCTTTAGTCGGTTGACCCCATGGCGACACAGGATGACGTCCACCAGAAGTACGACCTTCACCACCACCATGCGGATGATCAACTGGATTCATTGCTACTCCACGCACATGTGGTTTTTTACCTTGCCAACGTTTAGCACCAGCTTTACCTAACGAACGCAAATTATGTTCACTTTTACTTACCACGCCTATCGTAGCACGACAATCAATTAATACTTTGCGCATTTCTCCTGAACGCAGTTTTAAAGTAGCATAATTACCTTCACGTGCTACAAACTGTACATATGTACCTGCGCTTCGAGCAAGTTGCGCTCCTTTACCTGGCCTTAATTCAACACAATGAACAACTGTTCCAACTGGAATATTACGCAAAGGTAAACTATTACCAGGCTTAATTGGAACACTATTTCCAGAAATAATTTCACTACCAACTCTAACAGCATGCGGAGCAATAATATATCTTCTTTCACCATCCATATATAATACTAATGCAATATAAGCACTACGATTAGGGTCATATTCTAAACGTTCAACTCTACCAATTACATCAAATTTATTACGCTTAAAATCTATTAAGCGGTAACGTTTTTTATGTCCGCCGCCTCTATATCTAACTGTTATTCTACCTAAATTGTTGCGTCCTCCCGTTTTCCCTTTCTTTTTCACTAATGGTGAATAAGGACCGCCCTTATGCAATTCAGGGTTCACAACTTTGACGACAAAACGACGTCCAGCTGAGGTTGGTTTTGTTTTTACCAATGGCATAATTATTTATTCCTCTTGTCTAGAAACTAAATACTAGTCTCTAGTTTCTAGTTCATTCCTTACCAACAAAACTAATGTCATGACCTTCGGCTAAAGTCACATATGCTTTTTTCCAATCTTTGCGTTGTCCAGGGCGATAACGAAACTTCTTTTGCTTGCCTTTAACATGACAAAGGTTTACTGCCGTTACTTCTACTTTAAACATTTGTTCTATTGCTTGTTTAATTTCAGTTTTAGTGGCACTTGGATCCACCTTAAACACAAATTGACGATATTGATCTGCAACTATCGTACCTTTTTCCGAGATCACTGGCGATAGAATAATTTTCATTAAACGTTCTTGGTTCATCCTAGCCATTCCTCTATTTGTTTAATTGCAGCTTCTGTTATAATTACATGATTAAAACTAATCAAATCTACCGGATTAATACTCGGAACATCTACAATTGTAACTTTTGGTAAATTACGCGCAGACAAATATAAATTCACATCAACTTTATCATTAATAATTAATGCATCCTGCACTTTATAATCGCGCAGTTTTGCTATTAAACCTTTAGTTTTAATTTCTTTTAGTTCCAAATTGTCCGCAATAATCAAACGCTCTTTACGCAATAATTCAGATAAAATACTCGCAATTGCATTTCGATACATTTTTTTATTTAATTTTTGTGAAAAATCACGCGGCTTCGCTGCAAAAGCTCTACCACCACTACGCCAAATCGGACCTCTAGTTGTTCCCGCTCTTGCTCTGCCAGTACCTTTTTGTCGCCACGGCTTTTTACCACCACCACTAACTTCTGAACGATTTTTTTGCGCTTTAGTTCCTTTTCTCATTCCCGCTTGATATTTAATCACTGCTTGATGGATTAATGCTTCATTAAAATCTTGCGCAAAAACTTGCTCAGATAATTCAATCTTTTTTGTTTTGTCACCAATAACTGAAACAGCTATTCCCATTACTTCTTCTCCTTACGAGAATGTTTTTTTGCAGGCATTATAGTTACGTAACCACTTGGTGCACCAGGAACTGCGCCTCTAATTAATAACAAATTACGTTCAGCATCAACTTTTATTATTTCCTGATTCTGTATACTACAACGCTCATCACCTAAATGACCTGCCATTTTTTTGCCTTTAAATACATGAGATGGTGATTGGTTTTGGCCAATAGAACCAGGTGCACGATGCGACAAAGAATTACCATGTGTAGCATCTTGGCTACGGAAATTATGTCGTTTAATAACCCCAGCAAATCCTTTACCTTTGCTAGTACCAATTACATCCACAATTTGCCCTGGTTCAAACATTGTAACTGTCAATTCACTTCCAAGTTTAAATTCTTGTTCACCCGCATCTTCTAAACGAAATTCTTGCAATATATCTCCTGCTTCTACATTTGCTTTTGCAAAATGACCTGCTAACGGTTTAGTCACACGTGTAGACTTACGCTTTCCAGTTGTAACCTGAATTGCTTGATAACCATCTGTCTCCACTGTTTTAATTTGCGTAATTTTATTTGGTAAAACAAAAATTACCGTAACAGGAATTGATGCACCATCTTCAGTAAAGATTCTTGTCATTCCACATTTGCGTCCGATTAAACCAATTGTCATACCTAAACCTCTATTCCAAACTAATCTGAACATCTACCCCTGCAGCAAGATCTAATTTCATTAACGCATCTACCGTTTTGTCGGTTGGCTTAATAATATCAACTAAACGTTTATGAATACGAATTTGATATTGATCACGCGCATCTTTATCTACATGAGGAGAAATCAATATTGTAGCTCGCTCAAATTTTGTAGGAAACGGTATTGGACCATGCACTTGCGCGCCGGTTCGTTTCGCAGTTTCTACAATTTCTTTTGTCGATTGATCAATCAAACGATGATCAAACGCTTTTAATGTTATGCGAATTCTTTGGTTTTTTGTTTCTGCACTCATTGTATTTTCCAAGTAAAAAACAAGGTGCATATATATGCACCTTATAAATTATTCAATAATATCTATAACCACACCTGCGCCAACGGTGCGGCCGCCTTCTCTGATAGCAAAGCGTAAACCTTTCTCCATCGCTATCGGCGCCACCAACGTCACTTCCATCTTCACATTATCTCCCGGCATCACCATCTCTACTCCTTCCGGTAATACCACTTCTCCCGTTACGTCTGTCGTCCTAAAGTAAAACTGCGGACGATAGCCTTTGAAAAATGGCGTATGTCTTCCTCCTTCTTCCTTAGTAAGTACGTATACTTCCGCCGTAAACTTCGTATGCGGCGTGATGCTTCCAGGTTTCGCTAATACTTGGCCTCTCTCTACGTCTTCCCGTTTCGTACCTCTTAACAATACTCCTACATTATCTCCCGCTCGTCCTTCGTCCAGAAGTTTTCTGAACATCTCTACTCCTGTACACGTCGTCTTCTGCGTATCTCTTATCCCTACTATCTCGATCTCTTCTCCTACTTTTATAATTCCTCTTTCGATCCTTCCCGTTACTACCGTTCCTCGACCTGATATAGAAAAAACGTCTTCTATCGGCATCAAAAATGGCTGATCTACCGGTCGATCCGGTACCGGTATATAGTCATCCATCGTCTCTACCAACTTCTCGATAGATTGCGAGCCTATCTCACTTGTATCTCCTTCCAACGCTTTCAAGGCCGATCCTATAATTATCGGCGTATCATCTCCCGGAAATTCATAGCTATTCAATAAATCTCGCACTTCCATCTCTACCAATTCCAGAAGCTCTTTATCGTCTACCATGTCCGCTTTGTTCAAATACACCACTATATACGGCACTCCTACCTGACGGGCTAACAAAATATGTTCTCTCGTCTGCGGCATCGGACCATCTGCTGCGCTCACCACCAAGATCGCTCCGTCCATCTGTGCCGCTCCCGTTATCATGTTCTTCACATAGTCTGCGTGTCCCGGACAATCAACATGTGCGTAGTGGCGTTTGTCTGATTCATATTCAACGTGTGCCGTCGCTATCGTTATTCCTCTTGCCTTCTCTTCCGGCGCATTGTCAATCTGATCAAACGCCTTTACTTCTCCTCCGTGCTTCGACGACATCACCTTCGTCAACGCCGCTGTCAACGTCGTCTTCCCATGGTCTACGTGCCCTATCGTTCCTACATTTACATGCGGCTTCGTACGCTCAAATTTCTCTTTGCTCATAACTTTGTCCCCTTGAAATTATAATTAAACCTATGAATTCCTCGATTCAATAATAGTTTTTGCTACATTTACTGGTACTTCAGCATATTTAGCAAATTCCATTGTATAAGTTGCGCGTCCTTGAGTCATGGATCGTAAATCAGTTGCATATCCAAACATTTCGGCGAGTGGAACTTCAGCTCGAATTGCTTTACCCATATGCACATCTTCCATACCTTGCACAATACCACGACGACGATTTATATCACCCATCACATCACCCATATATTCTTCAGGCGTAACAGCTTCAATTTTCATGATGGGCTCTAATAATACTGGATTAGCTTTTTTAGCACCTTCTTTAAACGCCATCGAACCAGCAATCTTAAATGCCATCTCACTCGAGTCCACATCATGGAACGAACCATCATATAAAGTGACTTTTACGTCGACCACTGGATAACCAGCAATTACACCATTTTCCATTTGCTCCTTGATGCCTTTATCAACTGCGGGAATATATTCTTTTGGAATAATTCCACCAACAATTGCATTAACAAATTCGTATCCAGCACCATGCTCATTCGGTTCAATCTTCAACCAAACATGACCATATTGACCACGACCACCGCTTTGGCGAATATATTTACCTTCTTGCTCAACCATTGATCTGATAGTTTCGCGATATGCAACTTGTGGTTTACCAACATTAGACTCAACTTTAAATTCACGACGCAAACGATCAACAATAATTTCTAAATGCAATTCGCCCATACCAGAAATAATAGTTTGACCAGATTCTTCGTCAGTACGAACTCTAAAAGAAGGATCTTCTTTTGCAAGCTTGCCCAAAGCAATTGACATTTTTTCTTGATCAGGTTTAGTTTTTGGCTCAACCGCCACATGAATAACTGGTTCCGGAAATTCCATTCTTTCTAAGATGATTGGATGATCCTGCGTACATAAAGTATCACCTGTGGTAACATCTTTAAGGCCAACGGCCGCAGCGATATCACCAGCACGAACTTCTTTAATTTCCTCACGACTATTAGAATGCATCTGCACAATTCGACCAATACGTTCTTTTTTATGTCTAGTAGGATTATAAATACTATCGCCTGAGCTCACCACTCCAGAGTAAACTCTAAAGAAAGTCAAATTACCAACAAATGGATCCGTCGCAATCTTAAATGCTAATGCTGCAAATGGTTCATTGTCATCTGCTTTACGGCTTTCTTTTTCTTCTTTACCTTCAACCTCTCCTGTAATTGCCGGAACTTCAATCGGCGAAGGCAGATACTCAATTACCGCATCCAGCATAGCTTGTACACCTTTATTTTTAAAGGCAGAACCACACAATACCGGGACTATTTCTGTTGCAATTGTACGTATACGTAAACCTTTTATAATATCTTCGCAGCGAAGCTCTCCAGCTTCAAGATATTTTTCCATTAATTCTTCGTTTGCTTCTGCAGCTGATTCTACTAAGTGTTCACGCCATTTTTTGCAATCATCTAACATATCAGATGGAATATCACGCAACTCAAACTTCATCCCTTGGGTTGCATCATCCCAATAAATTCCTTTCATCTTAATTAAATCAACTACTCCTTCAAAAGCTTCTTCAGAACCAATTGGTAATTGCAGTGGTACTGGATTTGCACCTAAACGATTTTTGATTTGATCAACAACACGTAAGAAATTAGCTCCAACACGATCCATTTTATTTACAAAGGCCATGCGCGGTACACCGTAACGATCAGCTTGGCGCCATACTGTTTCAGATTGCGGCTCTACTCCACCAACCGCACAAAAAACCACTACCGCAGAATCAAGCACACGCATAGAGCGCTCAACTTCAATAGTAAAATCAACGTGACCGGGAGTATCAATAATATTAATTCGATGTTGTTTGAATTGTTGGGCCATACCAGACCAATAACAAGTTGTGGCCGCAGAAGTGATAGTAATTCCACGCTCTTGTTCTTGTTCCATCCAGTCCATAACAGCAGCGCCATCATGTACTTCGCCAATTTTATGAGAAATGCCAGTATAAAAAAGAATACGCTCAGTCGTAGTAGTCTTACCAGCATCAATATGAGCTATAATGCCAATATTTCTGTATTGTTCGATTGGGGTTGTTCTTGGCATTCTTATTACCTTCTAAATTACCATCTATAATGGGCAAACGCTTGGTTTGCCATTGCCATTTTGTGCGTATCTTCACGTTTTTTGATCGCACTGCCACGTTTCATATAAGCATCAACTATTTCGCCGCCTAAACGCTGCGCCATAGTTTTTTCTGATCTTTTCTTCGCAGCATCAACTAACCAACGCATTGCCAAAGCTATTCTTCTGGTTGGACGCACTTCAACCGGAACTTGATAAGTTGAACCACCAACACGACGCGATCTAACTTCAACTGTTGGGCATACATTACCTAATGCCTGATCAAATAAGGTTAGTGCAATTGAACCTGCGCCACCAATGCCGCCAGCTTCGCCGCCCTCGTCGCCTTCTCTGCCTTTTTCTTTTTCCGGTTTAACTTTATCTTTTAATTTTTGGGTCGCAACACCTAGTGCACCATAAACAATTTTTTCAGCCACCGATTTTTTACCACTAACCATAACATGGTTAACAAATTTTGCGATCAGCTCACTTTTGTATTTTGGGTCTGGCAAAATTTCCCGCTTTGGAGCTCTTCTTCGTCTAGACATTATTAATCTTTCCTATTTCTCTTCTTTCTTTCCACCTTTGACACGGCGTGTACCATATTTTGAACGTCCCCGTTTACGGCTGGCAACTCCAACTGTATCTAAACTGCCTCTGACAACATGATAACGCACACCAGGTAAATCTTTAACACGACCACCGCGAATTAACACTACTGAGTGTTCTTGTAAATTATGACCTTCACCACCAATATATGCAGTTACTTCCATACCATTGGTCAAGCGCACACGTACAACTTTACGCAATGCTGAATTTGGTTTTTTCGGAGTAGTGGTATAAACACGGGTACATACTCCACGTTTTTGCGGACATTTCATCAGCGCAGGAGTTTTAACCTTTAACGGCTTCATTTTGCGCTTTTGTTTTCCCACTGCATAGGCACTAATTGTCGACATAATTTAACCTAATTGTTTAATGCAAATATAACAAAAACCACCTTCACCATTTATGAAAAAGTGGTTTTTTTCTACTAATTCAATAACTTAAGGGATATACAACACTATAACTTTATTTAAATAGGTTTAGCATCCCTATATATTTTTTAACTCACATTTTAGTGTGGTTGCATTTTATTGAGCTATAACACCTAAGTCAAGCAAATAATGAGCATATTTATAGTACACATTAGCAATTTCCGCTATAACAGCGAAAATTGCAAAGACTAGATACTCGAAACAAAAAGCCAGAAGTTTATTTTTTAATAAATTACCTTAAAAATCAATGAGTTATAAACTATCTGGGAAATTGACCAAAATATGAATATAATAGGCCGCCATGAATAAACCTACTACAAAAATTTTTCCCTGGATCGTCTGGGGCCTAACTGCGATCTTTTACTTTTATATTTTTTTATTACAAGTCTCACCAAGTGTGATGGTGCATGACTTAATGAGTTCTTTCTCAGTACATGCTACTGCAATCAGTAACTTTGCTTCAATTTACTTCCTCATTTACATGATAATGCAAATTCCTGTAGGAATCTTATTTGACCGTTTTAGCGCGCGCTGGCTACTGACCTTAGCTGCAGCAATGTGCGGCATTGGCTGTGTGATTTTTGCCACCGCCCATTCATTCAGCGCAGCAATATTTTCACGCGCTTTAATCGGCCTTGGATCATCATTTGCTGCAGTCGGCAGTTTTAATGTTGCCTCTCTTTGGTTTCCCCCAAAACGCTTCGCAGTAATTACTGGCCTAACCATCACTATAGGCATGCTTGGCGCAGTAAGCGGCGAATCACCTTTAGCGCTTATGATTAATCATTTTGGCTGGAGAACCAGCACGAATATATTTGCTGTAATTGGAATAGCAATTAGTATATTAATGTGGCTAATTGTGAAAAATCCAGAGTCGCAAACACAAAAGCACCATACTAAAATTTCGGTTTTAACCGGATTAAAATACATCTTTACCAGCAAACAAAGCTGGCTAGCCGCGCTGTATGCAGGATTTTTATACGCACCCACTCCAATATTCGGCGGATTGTGGGGTGTGCCTTTTTTAATGCACGCTCATCATATTAGCAAGCCTATCGCTGCTACCATTATTTCATCAGTCTTTCTCGGCTGGATGTTTGGAAGCCCATTTTTTGGCTGGTTATCTGATTTTTTAGCACGACGTAAACCACCTATGGTTATTGGCGCAATTGGCGGATTAATAACATTAACCAGCATAATTTACATTCAAAATTTATCTAATTACACTTTAGCAATATTATTATTTGCTTTTGGCTTTTTATCCAGCGGTTTTATTTTAGCATTCGCTGTTGTGAAAGAAATCAACCCAGCGCGTTATAGTGCAACTTCGATTGGATTTACTAATATGCTAAATTCAGTTTGGTGCGCAACACTGCAGCCTGTTGTCGGAATTATTCTTGACATTCTATGGCAGGGCAACATGAAACATAATGTCAGAATTTATGATATTACGAATTACCATTTAGCATTAAGTATTTTGCCATTATTAATAATATGCGCCATTATATTGCTGCCGTTTATCAAAGAAACATTTTGCCGACCGGTTGATTGGGAATAATAAACAGACCAATTTTTATTTAGAATTATAAAATGAACATGAGCTTTTTTATCAAAACCTACGGTTGTCAGATGAATGAATATGATTCGCAGCGTTTAGCTGATTTATTGTCTGATAAATGCGGCATGATGCGTGTTGACTCACCCGAAAATGCTGATGTAATTTTATTAAATACTTGTTCAGTGCGTGAAAAAGCACAAGAAAAAGTTTTTTCAGATTTAGGCCGTTATTATTTAATTAAACAGAAAAAACCAAATTTAATTATTGGTGTTGGCGGTTGTGTTGCAGTACAAGAAGGTGAAAACATTTTTAGACGCGCACCTTATGTTGATTTGGTTTTTGGTCCGCAAACTCTGCATTGTTTGCCAGAAATGCTAAAACAGCGCAAGTCTATCAATATTTCTTTCCCTCAAATCGAAAAATTTGACAATTTATCTGCGCCGCACGCAGATGGCCCAACTGCATATGTTACTATCATGGAAGGATGTAATAATTTTTGCAGTTACTGCATTGTGCCATTTACCCGCGGCCGCGAAATTAGCCGGCCAATGCAAGATGTGCTTAATGAAATAAAAACTCTTGCAAACCAAGGCGTCAAAGAAATAAATTTACTCGGCCAAAACGTAAATAATTATAAAAATTTTATCCCGCTGCTACATGAAATTGCAGCAATCAATGAAATTAAACAAATTCGTTTCACCACATCTCACCCAAAATTTCTCTCAAGTGAATTAATTAAAACTTTCGGTGAAATAAATAAAATTGTTGATCATTTGCATCTGCCAGTACAAAGCGGCTCAAATAAAATTTTGCGCACGATGCGGCGCGGTTACACTGCACAAGATTATATTGACAAAATAAATCAATTGCGCGATGTGCGGCCAAATATCAGCATATCTTCCGATTTTATTGTAGGTTTTCCAAATGAAACTGAAGAAGATTTTGCGCAAACAATGCAATTAATTAAAACTGTTAATTTCGATAACTCATTTAGCTTCATGTATAGTCCACGCCCTGGAACTAAAGCTGCTGAACTAAACGACAATGTTTCTTTGCAAATCAAAAAATCACGACTTAAAATCTTACAACAAGAAATTCAAAAAAATGCCGATAAAATTAGTCATGCTATGTTAAACACTACGCAACGCATTTTAGTAACCGGCTTATCAAAAAAAGACCCAAACGAATTAACCGGCAGAACCCAAAATAATCGTGTGGTAAACTTTGTTGGCGATAAGGTATTGATTGGAACATTTGTTGAGGTTAAAATCTGCAAAGTTTTACCAAATTCATTGCGAGGGAAAATACTATGATTTTATGTTTAGATGTCGGCAACACGCACATCCTTGGCGGAATTTTCGAACAAGATAAAATAACGCTACATTTCCGTTATGAAACTAAAATGGGCGGAACATCAGACCAACTCGGGGTGTTTTTGCGAAACGTATTAAAAGAAAATGGCATTCAAAATAGCAATATTAAGCAAATTGCCATTTGCTCAGTAGTACCATCTTTAGATTATTCTCTTCGCGCTGCATGCATAAAATATTTCGATATCAACCCATTTTTCCTGGCGATGGGCGCAAAAACCGGTATTCAAATTAAAACCAAAAGCCCTAATGAAACCGGTGCAGATTTGGTAGCTACTGCAATTGGCGCTGTCGCTCATTATCCAAAGCAAAATATTATTGTTGCAGATTTTGGTACTGCAACTACTTTATCTGCGATTTCCGTTAATAAAGAATTTTTAGGCGCAGCTTTTTTACCAGGAATTCGTTTGGCAATGAATTCTTTGGAAGCTAATACTTCAAAATTAAGTGCAGTTGAAATCATCAAACCAAAGCACTTTATCGGCACTACAACTAAAGAATCAATTCAAGCTGGAATCTACTACAGCCACCTTGGAACTTTGCGTGAAATTATTTCCGGCATGCAACGTGAAGCGTTTGCAAATAACAAACCAGTAATAATCGGCACCGGCGGTTTTGCACATTTGTTTGCAGACGAAAAAATCTTTACCAAAATCATGCCGAATTTAGTTTTAGAAGGATTACATTCAGCACTGAAACACAACTCATAGTTTACACATACCATTCTGGCAAAATCTCTTGCGCAATTAATGGTTTAACTTTTACTTGGTAAGTGTGCTTTTGGAAATTATCAATCTGCACTAAAATATCTTCTGCATCATTATGTTTACTAAATTTAGCAGTAATGCGTACCGCTAAATTTAAATCATCTTGGCTAACTTCACCATCAACTAAAACTAAAGGGCTAGAGCGATCAACGCAATGTAAAGAAATATATTTATCCTGATATTTTTCTAAAAATTTATTTTCCGCGTCGAAACGGCCGATAATTAATTTAAAATGCGAACACGGACGTAAATGCCGACCTACTTTTAACAAATTAATTTCATCTAAATTATAATCCTTGTTATCTTTACTGCACCACATATCTTTAACGCGCGCCGCAAAACCTGCTTCAGTTAACAAACATCCGCCTGCTGGTTGCGGGAAATTTTTAAAACCATATTTTTTTGCTAGCGCAATATGCGGTGTGCGATCTCGCCCAACAAAATTTAATAATTTATCGCGATCAACCCAACCTTTTTTTTCCGGAATAGTTTCTGGAAAATGTTTAGCACATAACGGCCGCAATAATAGATCTTCCGCCCCCGAATCACGTTTTATCACATTCATCGCATCACGCCGCTGCGACATCGGCCGCTGACCAATTACTTCGCCAGAAATAATAAAATCAAAATCATTTTCTTTCATCCACGCTAAAGCTTGTTGCACAATAAAAATCTTACAATCAATACATGGATTTAACTGCGACCCATAACCATACTTTGGATTTAAAAACACATGCTTAAATTCTTCAACCACATCAATAACATGCAGCTTTATACCAAGCTGATCAGCAATCCACTGCGCATCATTGTAATTAGGCTTATTTTGCTTGCTTCTAAGTGTAGCTACTTGACCGCCAACTCCAAAAAATCCGGAATAAAAATTTAAACCTTCTACATGAATTCCCTGCTCCAAAATAACTTTAGTAGCAAGCAAGGAATCTAAACCACCAGAAATTAAGGAAATCGCTTTTATTTTTTTGTTATTTTTCATAATCAATTTTCAATTTTAACTTACACTTCTCCATTTCACTTAAAATAAATTTGGCAAAAAAGTTCAAATCACGATCTTCATCAGCAACCTTCAAAGCACTCATATAAGTTTCTCTATTTACACTCTCGATAACTGTCCATGAGTATTCACCAGAAGCAAACATAACATTCATCAAAAAACGCGCCATACGCCCATTGCCATCCATATAAGGATGAATAAACACAAACAAATAATGCCCTAATATTGCTCTAACTGCCGCCGATGATTCATGTTTAATGCAATTAAATAAACTTTCCATAGAATCAACTACCGCATTTTTCGGCGGAGGCACATGTCTCGAACCACGAATATGAACTCGATCATTACGATAACCAATTAACTGTTCAGCTGAAATAATCCCTGCTTGCACGCTTGGTAAAAATAATTTTTGATACCAACCTTGTAAATCTTGAGCCAGAATTTGGCCAGCATCACCACCTTTTAAAATCTTTTCCACAGATTGCTTTACACTCAAAAAAGCCTCATAATATCCTTTTGCAGCAAGCGCATTTCTAGTATCTTGATCATCTAAAATCAAATCAGGATTCCATTGATTATTTTTAACTTTTTCAATCAATTCAGAAGTAACCTTATATCCTTCAATCGATAAAGAATTATATGCATCATCTTTATAGATTTCATCAACCTGATGTAAATATTCTTTGATATTTTTAGACAATCCTGAAGACTGAGGAAAAATCTTAATAATATCCTCTCTAGCTTCTTGCCACAAAATTTCGATACGTGCCGCATATGGTGAATCAATACGCGATCCAGAAACAAACGGTTTTGGCTGCACAAATGGATTTTCTGGTTTAGTTATAATACCAACAACATTTAAATCACGATTAATCACATTAACAAAATCATTTTTACCTAAAAATTGATAAGCACCAATCAATCGATTCGCTGCATGTTTAAAATTATATTCAATTATTGTTTTACTAAGTTCATCCGGAGTTTTAACTAAACGTAAAGCAATCTCTGCATTTTCAGGGTTTTTTTTAAAATACGATGGAGCAACTTTACACAAAGAAAACGCTAGCGGCATAACTTGCAATCCGTTAACATGACTTTTTGTTTCAGGAAAATTTTTTTCATCAGCATAAATCAATAATGATGTATCATGCAACAAATTGTAATGATTGCTGCCACCTTTTGGCACAATAACAATAACTCGTTTAGGAATTGTTGGAATTTTTACATAAAGATCTAATGAAGACTCTGCAGAAAGACAATAATTATCACCAAATCTTTCATTTAAATAAACTCTTAAAAAATCCCAAAAATTTGCATACCATGCTGCTGAATCGCCAATAGCAATGTCAGGGCGCACCAACATATACCACCCTTTCATAATCTCTTGCAGCCAATTAGTTCTAAGTAACAACTCACGATCTGCACGTTTCATCTCCTGCGACTGAATTATCTCAGCATCTCTTTTGCTGGTAACTGCTTTGACATGTTCTAATGCTGCTGCTATATTTTGGGGCAAATCCATCTTATTCTCTCCAATTTTACTCTGTTTTTCTTTTGTATTTTACTATGTTTTTCTGCTTTTTTCAACTATGTTTTTATGTTGAATTTCACGCATAAATATACTTAAGCCTTATTGGCAAAAGAATATCTCAAATTTAAATAAAGAAATTTACTATTTTTTTATGTCAAAATCTACTACGACAGCGCTCAATCAAACCTTTGGTAGAATCATCATACTCCGCATATTCTGCCGAATACTCAGTATAAATTAAATCACCAGTAATATTCCCAGCTAATTTTTTACCTAATTCCACACCCCATTGATCAAAAGAATTAATTCCTAAAACAGCACCAATTACAAAAGTTCTGTGTTCATACATTGCAAGCAAAGCCCCCAACGAACGCGGAGTTAATTTATCAAGCATAATCATATTCACCGGCTGATTCCCCGGCATAACTTTATACGGCGCTAACTCATCCACACGTTTTACATCAATCCCAGCATCCAGCATTTCCTTACGCACTTCTTCAAGCGACCTTCCACACATTAATGCCTGTGCTTGTGCCAAACAATTTGCCATTAATAACACATGATGCTCGCCCGTTGGATTTAAACTACGAATTGGAATAATAAAATCAATCGCTACAAGTTCTGTTCCTTGATGCAGTAATTGATGAAAAGCATGCTGACCATCGGTGCCGATTCCACCCCATAAAATTGCTCCAGTTCTACACGGTGAAATTTCACCATCAACTGTAATTGTCTTGCCATTACTTTCCATACTTAACTGCTGTAAATACTGCACTAAATAAAATAAATATTGGTCATAAGGAATTACAGCTTCTGAACCAGCGCCTAAAAAATCGTGATTAAAAATACTTAATAAACCTAAAATTACCGGAATATTTTTATCAAACTTAGCCTGATAAAAATGCTTATCCATTTCATGCGCGCCGGCTAAAAAATCCTCGAATTTGTCCATACCAATCGATAATGCGATCGGTAAACCAATCGCAGACCAAACTGAATAACGACCACCAACCCAATCCCAAAATTCAAACATGTTTTCAACATCAATACCAAATTCTTTAACTTTTTCAGCATTAGTAGAAACCGCCACAAAATGCTTGGCTACTGCTTCTTTTGGCGCTTTTAACTTTTTCAATAACCAATCACGCGCCGTCTCGGCATTAGTTAAAGTTTCTATTGTAGTAAAAGTTTTTGAAGCAACAATAAATAACGTAGTTTCTGGATCAAGCGATTCTAAAGTTTCAGTGATTTGTGTCCCATCAACATTAGAAACAAAATGACAACGTAGATTTTTTTTTGCATAATAAGCCAAAGCATTGACTACCATTTTAGGCCCAAGATCTGACCCACCAATTCCAATATTAACTATATCCGTAATTTTTTTGCCAGTACTGCCATGCCACTTTCCGCTACGTACTTGCTCAGTAAATTTACGCATTTTATTCAATATTTTATTAATTTTAGGCATAACATCTTCATTATTAACCATTACCGGGGTATTAGAACGATTACGTAGCGCGGTATGTAAAACCGCACGATGCTCGGTGAAATTAATTGCTTGACCTGTAAACATTGCTTCGATTTTATCATTTAAATTAATCGCCTCTGCTAACCTAATTAATAAATTCATAGTTTCCGGCACAACACGATTTTTGGAAAAATCTAAAAATATTTCCGGACCCTGCAAAGAAAACTGATAAAAACGATTACCCTCTTGCGCAAACAAATCACGAATATGTATTTCTTCAAGAACATCACAATGTTGCCGCAAATTTTTCCAAGCTTCGCTATCTACTATCGAGCCCATAACTATCCCCTCTTTTAAACTTTTTGAAAATCCAAAGCAAGCACCATCTCATCCCGTTTTTCCCTGCTCGCCACTTGAAACTGCTCCCACCAATCAACCATACCTTTTAACTTTTTCTCCACTTTAGAGCGCAATAATAACAAATCATATGCTGCACGAAAACGTCTATGTTCAAATACATACCAAATGGAACGCGGATTAAGCAACTCTAACTTACGCTGCAAACGCCAAATTTCACGCATAACCAATGAAATACGATGAGGGATCGCCAAATGTTGTCGCTGCACCCGCAAAACTTCGCTTATCGCTTTATCAAAAGCTACACTATTTGGCACATCTTGCTTTACAAGTTTTTCCCAAATTGGCATCAACGCATACCAAAGCAATGCCGCAAACAAAAATGCTGGTGCAACTACTTTATTTTGCTGAATCCGCATATCAGTATCATGTAAAAGCTTTTTAATAAAAGAATCAACTTTTGCGTGTGGTAACTTAATATTATGTGCGGTTAACGGTAAAATTTTTTCTAATAAATCAAATCTAATTAACAACGGATAAATCGCTTGCGCCGCACCACAATGAAAAGTTTTTACTACTTCATCAAAAATTCTTGCGGGCACAATATTTTTCAATAATCGATTCAACCTCTTAATCGGCTGCGCCGTTCTAGAAGTAATAGTAAATCCTAATTTACCAGCGATCCGCACAGCACGCAAAATACGTACAGGATCTTCACGATAACGCAAACTAGGCGGACCTATAATATTTAATTGTTTTGCACATAAATCTTCAAAACCATTTATAAAATCTAGTATTTTATGACTAAAAACATCGTAAAACAAAGCATTCACTGTAAAATCACGCCGCTCAACATCTTGATTAATTGTACCATAAACATTATCACGCATAATTAAGCCGTCTTTAGTTTTGTGAGCCGTATGAATATCTCCAGCACGAAAAGTAGCCACTTCAATAATTTCCCGGCCAAAATAAACATGCGCCAATCTAAAACGCCGCCCAATCAAACGACAATTACGAAATAATTTCTTGATCTGATTAGGCAAAGCATTTGTCACAATATCAAAATCTTTAGGCATTCTCCCCAACAACAAATCACGCACGCAACCGCCAACTAAATAGGCATCAAAACCGGCGTTATGCAACACTCGCAACACTTTCAACGCATTTTTACTAATTTGCTCTTCAGAAATCTTATGCTTTGATCTGGAAATAGTTTTAATTTTCAACAATCCTTGTGGTTAATAACATATATTAATGTATAATACCTCACTCATATAATGTAGACGAGCATTTTTTGCGAGCTCCCTTCGTCTAGCGGCCTAGGACACCGCCCTCTCACGGCGGGAACAGGGGTTCGAGTCCCCTAGGGAGCGCTTATGTTTAATAGCAGAATAAATATGAAACAATTACAATAAGGAGAATATTCATTGCTAGTATTTATAGATGAAAGTGGGTGTCCAGGCTTTAAATTAACTCAAGGATCTTCTTCACATTTTGCTATTGCTATGACAATTTTTACGAAACATTCCGAAGCTGAAAAAGCAAGCACAGCAATTCAGATACTTCGTAATAAATTACGTGTAAAACCTGAATTTAAATTTAGCAAATCACGCAATGACATACGTGATATTTTTTTTAAAACCATCAATAATTTTGATTTTTCTGTTAGAGCATTAGTAGTCAATAAAAATTATGTTTATAGTCATCATCTAAGAAACTCTAAAGAAAGTTTTTACAATTTTTTTATTCGTAATTTAATGCAATATGACAACAAATTGTTATCTAATGCATCGGTAAAAATAGATGGCAGCGGTAGCAAAGAATTTCAAAATGCCATGAGAGCATATCTGCATAAGCAATTAAACATAGGTTCGATAAAAAAATTAAAATTTGTTAATTCTAAAAATGATAATTTAATTCAAATGGCGGATATGATTGTGGGCGCCATTGCAAGATCATATAATCCAGAAAAAAAAGACCATCAAAGATGGAAAAAAATGCTTGAAACAAAAATTGATAATATATGGGGTTTTCACTAATTAGATCGTCTCTGTGCCCTAGACTGGAGATTTCCAGCCACGCGCACCCTACGGTGACAATTCGGACACAAAGACTGTGTAATTTAATTGTAGCTTCTGTGCTGTATTTTTCAACAAAATTTGTTACTTTTTTGATGTTTAACCTCAAATACCGCCCTCTCACGGCGGGAACAGGGGTTCGAGCCCCCTAGGGAGCGCCAGTTTCAAAACAACCCCCAAAACCCCTTAACACGAAATTTCAGGCGTGCTAAAATGATAAAAAAAGGAGGTTTTTAGTGATGTTTAGTTTTTTTAAAACTTTATCTAAAGCAATTATTATTACTACATTATTTTATAGCATCTTCAGTTATGCTGACAATATAAATCCTTATCCCAAAATTTTTGATAGCTGCACAAAAGTGGCGGATAATACGTACCGCTGCAAACTCAATGAGACAACCGACGCTGCTAAAATCAGCGGTTATTCGTGCCATGGTGATACTTGCGCTCTCTATTTGGCCCCGACGTCAAAGTCGCAACAAGAAAAAGAAAATACAGTATATGGATTTAATAATATGCCATACACTCTTTGTTCAATGTCAGAATGCACCATAGATAAAAAAAATCCAAATATGGCATATTGTAATTGCCCGATTATCAACACAAAAAACCATATTTCCAGTATATCAATTAGTCCATATAATCGTGAAAAAAGCTTACCCGTGTATGATGTAAATGGCAACATGATAAAAGTAACTTCAAATTTCTCAATGACAAATGTTTTTGATCTTAAAAACAGGTCAAAAACCAACACAGTAACTTTATGCGAATATAACCAACAACATGCTTATGCTGATTGCTTTGGGGTATCATGTAAAGTTGATAAAAACAATGCTTTGAGTGCTGTCTGTTATTGCCCGATCAAAAAAACAAAATCATTTATCTCAGTTCCAGGCAAATGTGACACTAAGCCAGGTAAAGTATATAGCGCAGTAAATCTAAAACAGTTTCAGCTTAAAGGAATTTATCTTCTTTATAAGCACTTTGGATGGTTAAAAGGAGCTTAAAAATGAATACAATTTTTAAAACTAAACCACAAAAACATTTGTTGATACAACTTATAAAATCAACAATAGTCTGTATGTTATTATCAACAATCTCTATCGTTTCAAATGCATATGCTTTTAAAAATAATTTACCCACTATTGCTATTGTTACTACCGGCGGCACAGTTGCTGAAAAAATCGATCCCAAAACCAAAAAAGCAGTACCTGCAGTATCAGGCGATGATTTAATCGAGGCGATACCAGCGTTGAAAAAAATCGCTAATATCAAAGTAGTTGAATTTTCAGATATTGACAGCTCACAAATGACACCTGCGATCTGGCTACGTCTAAGTAAAGTCGTCAACCGAATATTAAAAGATCCAAAAATTACTGGTGTAGTTGTAACCCACGGCACTGATACCATGGCTGAAGGCGCATATTTCCTGGATCTAACTACATCCACCAGTAAACCGATTGTATTTACCGGTGCAATGCGCAGCGCTTCTAATCCTTATCCTGACGGCCCCCCAAACATACTTAATGCGGTAACTCAAGCAGCTTCCAAACAAGCACGAAATTGGGGAGTAACTATCTCCTTAAATCAATACATTAATTCCGCTGCTAGTGTACGCAAAATCCAAACAACAAATGTACAAGCATTTGACTCAGGCGAAAAAGGTTATTTAGGCTATATCCAGAGTAAACACATACTACGTTTTCATGATCGCATTCACCGTTTATATTTTCCATTACCTAAAAAATTACCGCGCGTAGACTTAATTACCACATTTGCCGGTGATGACGGCAATATCATTCGTTATTCGGTTAACTCTGGAGCCAAAGGAATCGTAGTCGAAGCAGTAGGCGCCGGCAACGTTAACGCCGACGTTTTTAAGGCAATAAAATACGCCATTAGTAAAAATGTAGTTGTAATCATAACTTCACGCGTAGCGAATGGCCGAGTTTATCCAATCTATGGCGATCAAGGCGGGGGCGCAACTTTAGCAAAAAATGGCGCAATTTTGGATGGAGATTTAGATGCTGCAAAAACGCGCATTTTACTCATGCTGGCTTTACCAACTGTCGGAAAAAATCATAATAAATTAAAACAATACTTTAAATTGCCGACGCAGTGATATATATCAATCACACTTTAAGATGCCGGATTTATACTGCTAGTTTAAATTGGAACTCATGATTTTACAACCTGTTTGTTTTTGTAAAATCATGAGTCAGCAAGCACAATCATAGCTTTAATAGAACACAAGTATATCATGCGCGGTAGCTGCCACTGAAATAAACTAAGTGGTAATTATTCGCACGTTGTGCGAAAGTCGTGTATTTTGTCGATCAAAAAGCCGAAAAGAATTAAATTTAACTGTAAATCATCGGGATTATCTTTACCTTTGTTCAAACATGCTCAAACAAAAATTCTTTTTAATAGCTGGAATAAACTTTTTACTAAAAAACGGTTCTTGTACCGTCCAAAATAAATGATCTACTCCTAAATAGTTCACAGCAAAACTCACAAAATCTTTAGTAGTATATTTTTGTTTGGTTTTTGGATTAGTATACAAATAATCGCCTGATTGCACCGCTATCGCCACAGCAGTTAATTTACCCTTATATCGATGAAAATATTTGTAACTATTTTGCATTTGTCCTTTGCGATAAGGAGCAACATCAGGACCGCCAAGACCAATATGATATTCTTTTGCATATGCAAAAATTCTCGACATGAAATGTTTATCTGTCCATGGCAACCATTCTCCAGGAAAAAAATTCACATACTGAATTACTAAAGATTTGCTAAAACTTTGTTTTAATACCCTCATATTATTAATCACGGCATTAAAATATTTTTCAGGAGTAAAACCAAGCGGTGCATGTTTGCCGACTGTTACATCAATAGCAGTTTCAGGTAAATTAACTGCATAAACTTTACCATCAAACTTATTCGCTAAAGCTTTAAATAACAAATGCAAGCGAATAGCAACCGCAGGATCCCAAGTTCTCGCAACCCAACCCTCACTAATGTTTTTCTTAATACCTCCTGCAGAATCAACTTGCGGAGCAACCCCACCGTGGTATTGCGAATCTTTCACGATATATACTGGCACATTAATTGCACGAGGCATAAATGAATTATATTGCAATTGAACAACAAGCTTTTTATGAATACTAGTTAAATATTTCAAATCATTTTGAATGCGCGTAAAATTATAAACACCTTTTTTCGGCTCTAATTCTCGCCATGAATATCTTACTTGAGCACCAGCTATTTTTGAACTGGTTAAAATAGATTTGTATTTCTTTAAAGCCATTGTATGTGTCGCTAATTTATTTTTAGGAAAACTTTCAAAATACAAAAATATTTTTGGCTGATTACATTTTGCCAAAGCAATGTCGCTTATCACAAATGTGCATATCATCAATAAAATAATGTAAAAAATTTTTCGCATATTTCTCCCCCTGCATGGCATTACGAATTAAAGTAACTTCTGATTCAGGCCCTATTATATAGCATCGCTCAAACAATCATCAACTGATACTTGCCCTAATTACCACAACCCCATATAATGATTCCTCGATGAAAAAACCGAACAAAAATCAAACTATACCCAAACACGTTGCAATTGTAATGGACGGTAACGGCCGCTGGGCAGAATTACACCACAAATCACGTTCAGCCGGACACAAAGCTGGAGGAGATGTTGTTCAAAAAGTAACCAAATTTGCGGCTGAAAATCACATCGAAGTCCTAAGTTTGTTCGCTTTTAGCACAGAAAACTGGAAACGGCCGCAACAAGAAATCAATTATCTAATGCGTCTTTTATTAAAAGGACTCCAGGATGCCACTCAAAAATTACATAAAAATAACATTCAGCTAAGATTTATTGGTGATTTAAATCGATTTTCTGTTAAACTGCGTCAGCGAATAGAAAAAGCAGTAAAACTAACGCAGAATAACACCGGATTGAAATTAGTTATTGCGATTAATTATGGTGGGCAATGGGATATTCTACAAGCAACTAAAAAAATATCCCAAAAAATTGTCGACCGAGAAATCGCTGTAAAAGATATATGCGCAGAAACTTTTGCTAAATATTTGACCACCGCAGATTTACCAGATCCGGATTTATTTATTCGCACTAGCGGTGAAAGACGTATTAGTAATTTTTTTCTGTGGCAATTAGCTTATACTGAATTGTATTTTACTGACATATTATGGCCGGATTTTAATGAACATCATTTTAAACAGGCGTTGGATGATTTTGCTAAACGCAAACGAAGATTTGGGAATATCAAGGCAAAATAATATTCCGCATAAAACGCGAAACACTTTACCCGATGGGGGTTCTTAGGGGGAGAACCGGGGTTCTCCCCCTAAGCCGCCGTAGCGCGAACTTGTTTCGCGCAGGCGGTATATTAAACTTAACAGGCGTTGGATGATTTTGCCAAGCGTAAACGAAGGTTTGGGACGATATAGGGCATCCTATAAAACATGTTAAAACTACGATTAATCACAGCAGCATTACTAATAATATTAACAATTGCAGGAATACTTGTCTTACCGTTGTCAGTATTTAGAATCATAGCAGCTGCAATCATATTGTTTGCCGCTTGGGAATGGAGTATATTAATCGACTGTAAAACTTTTTTACATCGTACACTTTATGTCTTATTTATTGCGGCTATTTTATGGAGTTCCTGGTATGCTCCAATTATACCTATTTTGATCGCAAGCCTAATCTGGTGGATTATTGCAGCCGGTTTAATCATTACCTACCCAAAATCAACCAAATTATTTTCACAAGGCATTTATGCGCGCGCGCTCATGGGCGTATTTACTTTGGTTCCATGCTGGTTATCATTAACTTTTATTAGAGCTGCTGAAAACGGTATCATAATTTTAATTTTTATCCTTTGCATTGTATGGGGCGCAGATATTGGCGCATACTTTAGCGGAAAATGGTGGGGCAAACACAAGCTCGCACCCAAAGTCAGCCCCAACAAAACCTGGCAAGGTTTATGTGGGGGCATATTACTTGCAATAATTGTTGCAGTAATCGGCTGTATAGTGTTCAATATATCCCCATTAGCATGGTTAACTGTTATTATGTTATCGATTTTGACAGCGTTATTTTCTATAATTGGAGATTTGCTTGAAAGCATGTTAAAACGCCATATGAACATTAAAGATATTGGCGGTTATTTGCCTGGACATGGCGGATTATTAGATCGCATTGACAGCTTAACCGCGGCCTTACCGATTTTTTCATTAGGCTTATATATGTGGAAATTATTTGGAAAGATGTAATAATATGAAAAAAATATTAAGTTTCTTATCACTACTAACTCTATGCATATCACTAACTGTATATGCTAGCAACAGTTTTATCGTAAAAAATATCCAAATCAAAGGATTACAAGGAATTTCGCGTGCTACTGTATTAAGCTACGTACCAGTAAGAATCGGCGACCGCATCGATAACAAAAAAACCACACAAATAATTAGCAGCTTATTTAAAACTGGATTTTTTTCCAATGTTACTTTAGACAGAAGAAACAATACTTTAATCATCAACATCCAACAACGACCTGTCATCGGACAAATCACCATCACCGGCAATAAACTTATTCCCACTGATAAATTAAAAGAAAATCTTAAAAAAATTGGATTTATCGAAGGACGAACATTTGACCAATCAACCTTAACAAAAATCAAAGCATCTTTAGTTAGACAATATTTTTTAGTCGGCAAATATAATGCCCGCGTTACCACTCAAATCAAACTACAAAAACGTAACCGCGCAGCAATACATATAATTATTTCTGAAGGCAAAACTGCAAAAATTCACTCAATTAAAATTATCGGCAATCATTTATTTAAAGAGAGCACTTTGCTGCATCAACTAAAACTAGCGCCATCGAACTTATTGTCATTTTTTACCAAAAGCGATCAATATTCACCAGATAAATTATCTGCTGATTTAGAATTACTACGTTCATACTACATGGACAAAGGTTATATCAAATTCAATATTATTTCTTCGCAAGTTTCATTAACCCCTGACCGCAAACATGTATATATTACTATTCGCATTCACGAAGGCGGCCAATATCATATCAGCGGTTTTACTGTTATCGGAAAAACTATTCTGCCAAAAAGTAGAATTATTAGCCTAATTCAAAAAGAAATTAAAAAAGGAGCGGTATTTTCACGTAAAAATTTAATTCAAACATATAAAAACATTTCAAGTGCGTTGGGAGTTAAAGGATATGCTAATGCATCCATTAATGCTGTACCAATCATTAATGACCATAACCATACCGTATTTTTAAAATTTATAATTAAACCCGGTCAAAGAATTTATGTGCGGCACATTACTTTTTCTGGCAATTATCGCACCAATGATGAAGTGTTTCGTCGTGAATTACGTCAAATGGAAGCAGGATTATTATCATCACAAAATATAGATGAATCAAAAAGAAATTTATTAAATTTACCTTATGTGCAAAATGTAGAAGTAACCACCACACCTGTACCAAACAAACCAAATCAGGTTGATCTTAACTATAAAATTATTGGAAGCTCCCCTGCTACAATTGGAGGCGGTATCGGTTATTCACAAATAAATCATTTTTCATTAAATGCTGCAATCACGCATAAAAATGTATTAGGTACCGGCAACTGGTTATCACTTAACGGATATTATAGTCATCCGTTAATATCACTAGATTTGACTTACTACAATCCTTATATCACACCTTCACACATCGGACGCAGCATTCACGTTTATGCTTCCAAATTTAATGCTGATAAAGCCAACGTTACTGACTACGCTACTGATACCTATGGTGCTTCGATTATTTACGATTTTCCTTTATCAGAACATCAAACTTTTTCATTCGGCGGTGGGGTTGAACATGACAGACTTAATTTAGGCAGCAATCCCCCTACTGAGTCACTAACTTTCACAAACAAATACGGGAAATATTTTACTCAAGGACAATTAAATGCAAGTTGGGCATTTCGAAATTTTGATCGTTATTTATTTCCTACTAACGGTTCTATGCTATCCGCCAGTTCAATACTTGCAGTACCACTATCAAGCAAATCGCTTGAATTTTATAAAATTGATATTGGTGGAACTTTTTACCAACCGCTTTACAACCAATTTATTGGTAAATTGAGCGCAAATGCTGGTTACGGTAATGGCTATGGTAAGTATAATACCTTACCATTCTTTAAAAATTATTATGCCGGCGGTTTTGATACCGTACGTGGTTACGAAGGAAATTCGTTGGGCCCTAAAGATTCCAACGGAGATGCATTAGGTGGAAAGTTTATCTATTACGGCATCGCGGTATTATATTTCCCAAACCCATTCGGTCAATCATTACGTACTGGATTGTTCGTAAACGGAGGTAATGTTAATAATAGAATTAGCATGAACAATATTAGATATTCTACTGGTCTGGAAGTAGATTGGCGAAGTCCAATGGGAGTGTTAAATTTTGCTGTATCTAAAGCATTAAATGCACGCCCTGGAGATGATACTAACGTATTTGACTTCACAATTGGAACAAATATATAACACACTTAAGGAGAGCACACATGAAAAAAATCATTTTAATCTGCATCGCAATATTTAGCATAGCTTTTATTACTAATAGTTATGCTGATACCCCAACCAATCTTGGTGTACTTGATGTACAGAAAATTATGCAAAATTCACCAAGAATCCGAGCTGCGGGTGAAAAACTTAAAGCAAAATTTATTCCGCAACAAAATAAAATTATGGCTAAACAACAAGAATTAAAAAATTTAATGGACAAATATAATCGTGATGCGCCGGTTATGAGCAATTCCGTCAAACAAAAATTAAAAAATCAAATCATTGCGTCACGCAAAGAATACACTACTATGAGCCAAAATTTCGAACAAGCATTAATGAAAGCTCAACAAAAAGAGATGCAAAAATTAACAAATGATCTTCAAAATATAGTTGCTAAAATTGCCAAAAAAGATAACTTGAATATGGTCTTAACTAAACAAGCCATTATTTATTCTGGAGATGCTAAAGATATTACTGATCAAGTTTTAAAAGCAATGAAATAAACATGGTTTCCGTGCCTTGCGACACATGAAACTGTAAAAACAAGAAACACAGATGATTGTGCCGCTTCGCGGGATTTAATTTTAATTTTATTTTGAACTACTAAATTATGGTAACTTATACTTTAGGTGAAATTGCAAAATTTATTCAGGCAAAATTTACCGGTGATGAAAATCTTGTCATCACCGGAGTTGCAACTTTGCAATCTGCCAATGAAAAGCAAATTAGTTTTTTGGACAACAAAAAATATGAAGTATTTTTAACTACCACTAAAGCAGCTGCCGTTATTTTAAACGATAAAAATGCAATGTCATATTCCGGCAACGCTTTAATTGTCGAAGATCCTTATTTTGCTTTTGCAAAAGCTACCACTTTATTTATGCAAGTACCACAAGTTGATAACGGCATTCATGCTACTGCCGTTATCGGTAAAAATTGTAAAATTGCTCCATCAGTAAAAATTGGTGCAAACGTGGTAATTGAAAATAATGTATCTATCGGCGCTAATACGCAAATTCATCCCGGTTGTGTGATTGGTAACGACTGTCAAATTGGTGCTGATTGCTGCTTATGGCCAAACGTCACGATATATTACAAAACCAAAATTGGCAATCAAGTCAACATTCATAGTGGAGCTGTATTAGGAGCAGATGGATTTGGATGGGCACAACATAAAGGCCAATGGCATAAGGTACCGCAATTGGGCGGTGTTACAATCGAAGACGATGTCGATATAGGAGCTAATACCACTATTGATCGCGGAACATTAGATGACACTGTTATTGAAACTGGGGTTCGATTAGATAACCATATTCAAGTTGCACATAATGTAAAAATTGGCGCATACACAGTGATAGCTGGGTGTACTGGAATTGCCGGCAGCACTACTATTGGCAAACATTGTATGATAGGTGGTCATGCTGCAATTGCCGGCCATTTGAAAATCGCTGATCATGTTATTTTAACTGGTACCACTGCTGTTTCAAACTCCATTAAAGAAGCCGGCATTTATTCTTCGGGCACTCCATGCATGAAAAATAATGATTGGCGAAGAAATACCGTTAGATATATTCACCTCAATGATATGGCAAAAAAATTAAAACAAATTGAAAAAAATTTGGAAAAACTCATCGAAAAATAAATGGAGAAACGTTATGACTGATATAACTTTAGATATTCAGGGAATTTTAAAACACTTACCTCACCGGCCTCCCTTTTTATTAGTCGATCGAGTTTTAAAATTCGAACCATCTAAATCATTAGTTGCAATTAAAAATGTTACTATAAATGAACCATTTTTTGTTGGGCATTTTCCAAAACGGCCGGTTATGCCAGGAGTATTAATTATTGAAGCACTAGCTCAAGCTGCTGGAATCTTAGCTTTTCTTTCAACTGATGAAGATCCTCAAGGAAATTCACTATATTTTTTTGCTGGTATCGATAATGCACGCTTTAAACGTATTGTAGAACCAGGTGATCAATTACACTTAGAAGTTGAAATAACCAAAATGCGTAAAAACTTACTTAAAGCGCATGGTGTTGCAAAGGTAGGTGACGAAATTGCCTGCAGCGCTGATTTAATGAGCATAAAAGCTCCAGCTAAAAAATAGGATAAATATTGTGATTGATGAACGCGCCATAATTAACCAAAATGCCAAAATTGCTGAAGATGCAACTATTGAACCTTTTGCGGTCATTGGCGCCGAAGTAGAAATAGGCGCTGGAACATGGATTGGCCCACACGTTGTAATTAAAGGCCCAACACGCATTGGCCGAAATAACAAAATTTATCAATTTGCTTCCATCGGTGAAGATCCACAAGATATTTCATATCATGGCGAAAAAACTTATCTTGAAATTGGTGATAACAATATTATTCGCGAATTTTGCACAATTAATCGCGGAACAGCAAAAGAAAACGGTAAAACCATCATTGGCAATAACAATTTTATTATGTCATATGCACATATTGCCCATGACTGCATAATTGGAAACCATACTATTCTTGCTAATAATGCCACTTTAGCCGGTCATGTGCATGTTGAAGATTACGCCGTTCTAAGCGGTTTTGCTGTCATTTATCAATTTTGCCATTTAGGCGCTCACTGTTTTCTTGCAGGCGGTTCATTAGTAATGAAAGATGTGCTGCCATTTACTAAAGTCGCTGGCGATGACATTTATGCAAAATCTTTTGGTTTGAATAATGTTGGTTTGCGCCGTCGCGGATTTACCGCCGAAACAAGAGCATTACTAAAACGCGCTCACAAAATTATTACACGTGAAGGATTAACGCTTACTGAAGCAATCGCCAAATTACGTCCAATGGTGCAAGAATGCCCGGAAATTCAAGCCTTCATCGATATGCTGGAAACTACCAAACACGGCATTGTACGATAAAAATTAATCAAGAGGATAATAAAAATTGTAGAGGGTAATAAAAATGTGCTCTTTTTTTACATGTTGGCCATGCTGTAAAAAAAAGAAAAAAAAGGAGACTGCGCCATATACAATCACTAAAGTTGAATTTATAAATAATAAGCATGCTGTAACTAAAAAAAAGAATATGATAAGCGACCCCCCAAACAGTCAAGAGGAACAACCTCTTACTCCAAAAGGAAGAACAAAAAAAATCCCTTGAGCAACACGAAATATACAAATCTTACTTCAAGATGCCGGATTTATACTGCCAATTTAAATTGGAACTCATGATTTTACAAGAACAAGCTAGTTGTAAAATCGCGAGTTCCAATATTAACACCAAGTAACAATTAGTATGCTACAAATTCAGCATCTTGAAGTAAGATCGATATAGATTTATCTCAACTCAAACGCACCTTTTAACTCATGACCACCGTTTTTGGTAAAATAACCTACAAAACTACCGGAAGTCTCTGAATTAAATTTCAATTGCATCACTAAAGTTGAGCCAGCTGGATGTGCAAGCTGTTTTTCGCCCAAAACTATAGTTAATTTTGCACGATTACAACCTAATTTATCGTAGGTATATTTGCCATGCTTTAATACTTCCACCATCTTGAATCTTTCGGCCGCAGTTTTTACTTTCAAACCAGCAGCATGATAAACAATTTTTTCCAAAAACTCGGCTTGTTTAAAAAAAGTCAATTGAAAACCAACAATATTATCACTGGTCGGAGAAACAAATTTTGCAGATAATGTTTTTCCACCAATCACAACGGGAGCATAACCATCATCTGCTTTACTCAATGCATCTGAACTATTTACTGCATATGCAAAAAATGGAATAAATAGCAAACCGCATACTAGACACAACAAATAATTTTTAATCTTGAACATGTGATTTCCTCCTATTTGAAATTACAAGATATTATCCTTATATCAAAAATAGTACCCTAAAATTCAGCAAAATTCTATTAAAAATGCCGCAAATCCTCTGACAATTTCAACCATGCTATAGCTAACTTCTTATAAACTGATGCAGATCTCTTGAAAAATCCAAATCCATCCTCATATAGTAAATTATAACCAATAAATGGAGGTAAAATCATGAACTTAATTAGATATAATCCGTGGTCATTGCTGGATGATTTTTTTGAAGATCGTCCAGAAAGACCGAACCAACTTGAACATTGGATTCCCGCTGTTGATATCAAAGACGAAAAAGATGGATACCATATTCATGTTGATTTGCCTGGTGTCAAATTAAAAGACATTGAAGTATTTATGGAAGCAAATATGCTCACCATAAAAGGCTCCCGAGACACCAAAAGCAAAGAAGAAAAGAAAAATTATACCAGAGTCGAAAGATTCTCCGGTACCTTTATGCGTCGTTTTACTTTGCCGGATGATGCTGACATCGAAAAAATTGATGCTCATTCTAAAGATGGAGTGTTAGAAATTATCATCCCTAAAAAAACAGAAGAAGTAAGTTCAAAACGCATCGAGGTTAAAGTTAAGGACTAGAAGTTAAACGGGTCGGAGCTTTACATGGTAACTTTATATGGCAGCCAAATCATCCAGTAATGCCACAAAATCAGCTTCGTGCTCAATTTCATCTTTCAAAATTTCCAGTAAGAGGTCATAAGTAATAAGATCCTTGTCCTTAGTCATCGATAATAATTTATTGTAGACCTCAATTGCGCAGCGTTCGCCTTCTACTCCCTGCTGAATAATAGCTTTAACTTTAAAATCATCCGGCTTTAGATAATCACAATTACTTTTCTCACCAAATTCTTTTGGATCAAGCAAGGGTGTTCCGCCAAGTTGAATAATACGCTCAGCTAACATATCTGCATGACGCAATTCATCCGCAGCATGTTCAGTAAGCTCGGTTACAGCTGCGCCGCGTAACGGCCCAACTATAACTTTTGAGTCAATCCAATATTGATAATAAGCCAACCATTCGTCGGCTAGTGCCTTATTTAATTCATCAATTAATACTTTTACATCCAATTGTATTAAATCATTTCCTTTAATTCCCATAACATAATTCCTCCATTTATGTAACAATATAGTTTATGCTAACATAATTACTGTCAATTAACCATATACAAAATGAAGTTATGTTAGTAGCAAATAAACTGTCCTAAGTAATAGCAAATAAAGTGTCCGGTTTTTAAGATGCCTTTTAGGAGGTATTGGAAATGAAGCGGACACGATTATTACAGGAGCTTAGGAAGATGAGATTTGA
>JASFHF010000006.1:0-67584 GCA_050123375.1 Gammaproteobacteria bacterium | reverse complement strand
TTTATAAAATATATTAGTGTCAGTTTAAATTGGAACTTGCGATTTTACAACCAGCTTGTTCTTGTAAAATCGCAAGTCAGCAAGCATGCACATAACTAAAAAAGAACACAAATATACCATGCGCGGTAGCTTACTGAAACACACTAACGTTAGTGTGTTTCAGTGGTAATTACCGCGCATGCAAGATTGATGTTTTTTTTAAAACTGTAATGATGCGCGGTGACTCATGATTTTACATAACAAACAAGATGTAAAATCATGAGTTTCGTTTAAAACTGACATTAGCATTTTTTACAAATCTCGCATCTTGAAATAAGATTGGTATAGTATTCACAAAAATTTATTTCGTTTTGGAAGCCAACATCGCTTCTAAATCTTCAATATGACGTAAAGTAATATTAAACATCGATCCTAAAAATCCAGCGCGAACATTACGGCCAATTAATCGACGTGCTGCAATACCCACATCACCTATTTGATAAGCTTCAAAAGAAAAAATATTTTTACGCTTTTGCATCGGCTTGTGCGGAACCGCGCGAAGAGCATCTTTTACTCGATGTCTCATCTCCCTTCTACGACCTCGTTCCATTAACTTTAATTCACGATTAATTTCTTTCATCAAAACATGCGCTTCGTTGTCTTGACAAATTATTTCGTAAATTGCAGGTTGCATTTCTGCGCCTGCAGGTAAATATCGAATTTCGTACCGCATAATGCTGCCTCCTAAAAATTACTTAAATAATGCAATTAACATTGAACTAGCTCCAGTCCAAAAAATGCTAACTCCTATTAATAAAATCAAAATTGCGAAAATAAACATAAAAATCGCAACACCCCCTTCGCCTAAAATTTTCTTAAAAAAATGTGCAAAGCGGCAACACAATGCAACTAAAATTGCCGTAGTAATAATTCCCAAAATTGCTGCTATATTCTCTAAGAAATTTATTTCAAATGCATTGGTATTAATAAACGTTGCTATCGATAAAATCACTGCTAGCGTTCCGCCGCCCACTGCAAAAGGCATAGTGATAGGATAAAATATTCTTTCCGACAATGATTTTTTCTGTTCTAATGCTTGTACACTAGTCGGCTCAGTATTTAACATACGCCAACCCATAACAAATACTAATATTCCCCCAACCACACGCACATAATCTACAGTTAAACCAAAAAATTTTAATATCGCTTCGCCAACCAGCAAAACAATAATCAAAACTAACGCAATATTACATCCTAAAAAAAGTGAAGCACGATTAAGAACACGACTGTTTTCTGTAGAAATAAAAGTTAAAAAAAACAAGGATACTGCAATTGGATTAATAATTGGAATTAAATCCATAACCGTCCGTGAATAAACACTTAAAAGATGCTGTAACATTATAATCCTTTACTTATTTCAACTTCATTAGATTCCGCACGCAATTCATTCAAAGTGATTTGCAGTTTTTGTCGTGCAAATTCATTATGCGTGACACCCATTTTAACCTTCAATTTTCCATGTTCCACATAACACGGAAAAGAAAAAATCAAACCTTCATCTACATTATACTCACCAAGCGAGCATTTGGCTACTGAAAAAGTTTTGCCTTTTAGCGTTTCATGCGTCAAATTATATACTGTAGCTACAATTGCATTTGCAGCGGATGCTGCGGAAGATGCACCGCGCGCTTTGATAATTTCCGCACCACGCTGCTGCACTAATTGGATAAAATCCCGCTGCAACCAATCGAGATTAAGAATTTCAATCGCTGGTTTACCATTAATCATCGCATGATAAAAATCAGGAAATTGCGTCGCTGAATGATTACCCCAAATATTCATATTACTTATCGCACTAATATTTACACTTGCTTTTAATGCTAACTGCGCAATCGCACGATTCTCATCCAGCATCGTCATCGCATAAAAACGATCACGCGGAACATCAGGCGCATGCCGCATCGCAATCAAACAGTTAGTGTTACATGGATTACCAACAACCAATACGCGCACATCACTTGCTGCATGCTGATTAATCGCACGTCCTTGCTCAACAAAAGTTTTGTAATTAAGCTGCAGTAAATCGCTGCGTTCCATTCCTGCTTTGCGCGGAGTTGCACCAACTAACAATACCCAATTAGCATCCCGCATGGCAATATTCACATCATCAGTACAAATAATGTTGCGCAACAACGGAAAGGCGCAATCCTCTAATTCCATGCGCACGCCTTCTAGCAATGACAATGTTTGCGGTAACTCCAACAAATGCAAATCAATTTCCGTGTCCATACCAAACATTTGGCCAGATGCAATTCGAAATAACAAAGCATAACCAATACTACCGGCTGCTCCGGTTACGACTACTTTCATTGCACACCCTCCAGTATTTATAGTATCATAACCACCCTATGAACACCATCCCAACTTCGCTTTACATCCACATACCTTGGTGCATTCGCAAATGCCCTTATTGTGATTTTAATTCTTATGCAACATTAAAAATCGACGAAAACAAATATATTGAAGCTTTAATTTATGATTTACAAACTGATTTGCAAGAATTTCCTCGCAAAGAATTAATCAGCATTTTTATCGGCGGCGGCACACCAAGTTTATTTTCGGCAAATGCCATCGCCAAGCTATTACATAAAATTAATCAATTAATAAATTTTAAATCTAATCTTGAAATCACCATAGAAACCAACCCCGGTACCATGAATCAAAAAAAACTATTTGATCTGCGCGCAGCCGGCATTAATCGTCTATCAATTGGCGTGCAAAGTTTTCAGAATGATAAACTAAAATCGCTCGGCCGCATTCATAATAAAGATGATGCGATCAGCATAATCAAAATGGTTCATAACGCTAAACTTGATAATATCAATCTTGATTTAATCTTTGGTTTGTCTAATCAAACTTGCAATGATGCATTATTTGATTTAAAAACTGCAATTGCATTACAGCCCACTCATCTTTCATGGTATCAATTAACAATCGAAAAAAATACTGTATTTGGTAAAAACCCGCCAACTTTACCAAATGAAGAAATAATTTTAAACATGCAGCAGCAAGGAACTGCATTATTAACCGATGCCGGTTTTAACCAATATGAAATCTCTAATTTTTGCAAGCCGAGTTACGAATGCCAACACAACTTAAACTATTGGCAATTCGGCGATTATCTAGCAATCGGCGCAGGTGCACATGGAAAAATTACTAACGCAAATAAAATCATTCGCTATGTTAAACCTTTAAAACCAGAGGATTACATAAACACTACCATTCCGAAAATCGAACATATCGAAAAATCAAAACTCCCATTAGAATTCATGCTAAATGCTCTACGTTTAGTTGATGGCGTACCCACAGAATTATTCGAACAACGCACCGGCCTCAAGCTTTCCAGCATCAAACCACAACTAAAAACCGCAATCAGCCAAAGATTTATCGAAACTAACAACGACCACATAAAACCCACTGCATACGGCCAACGATTCCTTAACCAATGCCTGGAAATTTTTGCTTGATTTGCCGCCGCACACTACCAATCAATATCTTGCAAGATACTAGCAAAAAAGCGTGCAATTATGCAAGGATCTAGCAACATTCTGCAAAAGTTA
Organism: Gammaproteobacteria bacterium; assembly: GCA_050123375.1. Taxonomy (GTDB): domain Bacteria; phylum Pseudomonadota; class Gammaproteobacteria; order UBA12402; family UBA12402; genus JASFHF01. The sequence continues at coordinate 63,985 of JASFHF010000006.1, read as the reverse complement.
AAAAACCACTATTTCCGCGATTTTCAACCAAGCGAAAGCAGACATGCTGCAGCTCAGCTTGTTGATTCGGGTTCCAGACTGTTTGGCCGTCGAACAAATGCCATATCCCAAATCTGATGCTGTAATTTCTTTCCACGCTGCTCAAACTTAGTAATTGGCCGATCAGATGATTTTACATTTTTTTCTATCCAACCGGAAAAACTCTCAAAAATTTTTTTAACATGTTTTGCATAATCTTCCCAATCAGTAGCAATGTGCAAAAAACCTTGAGATTTTAATTTTTGCTGAATTAATTTTATAAATTCCACCTGAATTAACCTGCGCTTATGATGCCGTCTTTTTGGCCACGGATCAGGAAAAAAAATTTGCACACCAGCTAAACTATTATCCGCAATATAATTTTGCAAAACTTCTACCGCATCATAATGAATGATACGAATATTTTTTAATTGCTTTGCATGAATTTGCTGCAAAATCGAACCAATCCCAGGGCGAAACACTTCGATTCCAATAAAATTTTTTTGCGGGTTTTGTTCCGCCATTGCAACTAAAGTATCACCCATACCAAAACCGATTTCCAAAATAGTTTCAGCAGCACGCCCAAAAATTTGTTGGAAATCCAATTTACCATCATCAAGCGCCAAACCATAAATCGGAAATAACTGTTTAATCGCTTCACGCTGCGCTTTGGTAAACCGCCCTTCACGCAACGTAAAACTACGAATTCTATATTGCTTCATAATTTTTTAATCGATTTAAATAAGAAATAAAAAAATCTTTACTCCATAATTCAAGTGTTTTTTGATCACTAGGACGTAAAAAACGCATTACATCTTGTCTCACTTGCCGCCAATCCATTGCTATAATTCGTTTTCGTAAAGCATTAATAACCCATGTATAATCAATATGTAAATTTTTATTTTGCCAAGGACCAACTTGCTGCAAAGCATTACTTAATAATAACAAATTAATTTTAGTTTTTCGGGAAACATACCAAATAAAATCATACCAATCACGACCTTTGGTATATTTTCTACATAGTAACGCATGAATCTTCCCCGCAAATGAACTTGAAAGCTCTTGCACTAAAACACTAAATGGTAATGGAAAATCTAAAACTTTTAATTCAGAATTTGCGCCCATTGGCGGATTAGTGTCAATTTCTAGTTTGATTCTAATTTTTCTGTTTGCATTAAAAATATCAGGATGATTTAATATTAAAACTTTACCGATTGAATTGGTTTTTAAAAAAGCTTGCTTAACATTTCGATTTGTTTTGCTGCGATCTTGTAATTCAAGACTATACCCATATGCACTAAGCTCATCATAAATAATATTAAAATATTTATTCCAATTAAATTCAGCATTGTTATTTAACAATGCAAAATCTAAATCTTCGGAAAAACGTGGTAATCCATATAAAATCCTCAAGGCCGTACCACCATGAAATTCCGCCAACTTAAAAAAATTTGCTTTTGATAACGACATTAAAGCAATTTCTTGAGTAATTTCCTTAAGCGCATTTTCCTCTGCTAATAGGGTTTGACAATGATAACTGTCTAAACGCTGTTGAATAATTTCAATACTCATAATTTTAATTCTCTTTTAACTCCACGTAAAAATCTCTTAATTCTTGCATCTTGATAATAATCATTTAAAGTCACAATTTTTTTTAATGAAAATTGTGGTAAATCATCTATCTCAATGCGCAAATCTTCTGACAACGGCGCCAACCCTTTCCAATCTTTTTTATTGCAATAAATATAATCCGCAATAGCTTTCCATGGAGATGCAATAAAAAAATTATAATTATCTGCTTTAATTAATTTTACTTCAGTAAAAAAATTTTTATTTGGTAATTTTTGATAACTAAAATTGCCAAAACATGTTTTAAATTCTTTTGCTCTTTTAGTAGTGACGCTAGTAATAGTATAAACCGCCTCTGGAATCAAACCATAATAAGAAAGCGCGGTCTCCAAACTTAAATAAGATGGCCAATAAATTGCCTGCGCCAACATGAAAGGATGAGGTTTTTTGATGGTTAAGTAATCTCCTAAACAATATAATCCTCTTTTTACGTGAATCAAAGTTCTTTTTTTAACTGCGCGCTTAATTTGCCCATATTTCTGATTATCACTTATGTTTAAAATTGCAGCCACCTCGGCATCAGTTAAACAAACTATTGGATGATTAGTTAATTTTTGCTCTAATTTTGTTGCCATATCAATTTACCTAAAAGTTTACCTCATTTTTTGCACAATACTGTCGAAAAACGACAGTATCTTACAATAATAGCAGATTTTCAATGCCATTCAAGAAAATATAACCAAAATGCAGGAATTTTTGCATAATACTGTCGAAAAACGACAGTATCGTGCAAAATTTATCGGATATAATCTTGCGGAAAATTACCCGAGTAAAAAATACGCTGAAATATCACGAAAAAATAGCTTATGATTCAAATGATTATACAACTCATTGAGATGTTATAAACATCTAAAATAAGTTGCAATTTATACCCAATAGGATATACTATTTATGAAAATATTGTTTTATACAAATACTCGCGGACAAAGTCCAATACATAAAGCAATTAAAAAACTTCAAGCAAAGGACCGTTTGAGAATTTTTGCTTGTTTAAAAAGCAACGTATGCTGGAGGTATTAGAAGATGAGACACTACATAACCTTAGATGAAGCTATTAAACAAGAACTAAAACAACATCCAAAATTAGCAGAAAATTTTCAAAAAGAATTATTAATCAATGCAATATCTCGTATGATTGTAGATGTGCGACGCAAAGCGCGTCTCACTCAAGCCGAACTAGCAAAAAAAGCCAATACAACCCAACCAGTTATAGCGCGTCTAGAAAGCGGACAAGACACAAGAATGCCGTCACTGGATTTATTGTCACGTATTGCAATTGCTGCTTCTGCAAAATTAAATATAACCTTTATCCCCATAAAAATGCGAAAAAAACACAGCAAAACGAATTAAAAACCTGACAAAAATTCTTTAATACTTCCCGCAACATCTAGTGGATATTGATACATCACCCCATGCCCTGCATCATCATATGCAACTAATTTTGCTTGCGAAAATTTCTTTTCTAATAATTCGGCATTCACAAACGGCACCATTTCATCTCGCTTACCCGCAATAATTAAAACCGGTAATTTTAATTCAGTAATTTGCTGTGCTAATTGATCGTCAGTTCGCCAACCTTCAATTATTTCACGTTCCTTTTGCTGCATTTCATCACTCACCAATCCTTCAATTGCTGCCGAAGTAATAATTTTTTTCGTGCGTATAGCAAATCTAGACAAGCTTTCCGGTGTAAACATAACTGACAACATTCGATCAAGCTGTTCTTCGCCTGAAATTTTCTTTGCAGCAACACGTTCAATTTTTTGTAAGGTTTGCGCACTACACCAGGTTGCCTCACATCCGCCGCAAGTTGTACTAATTAGAACTAACGCTTTTAATTTATTTGGATATTTGACTGCAAATTTTTGCGCGATTAATCCACCCATTGAATAACCAACAATTGCTGCTGGTTTTAATTTTAATTTATCAATAAAATGATATAAACAATCAACCATCGTTTCTGCAGAAAACGGCATTTGCTGATAAGTTGAATATCCAATTCCCGGGTAATCAAAAATCAAAACCTGAAAATTCTTACTTAGCTTTTTCAGCAAATCCGGATCCCAGCTATGCATATTAGTAAATGCACCATTAGCTAAAATCAACAACGGTCCCTCACCTAACATGCGGTAACCGATAGTGATATTACCTAACTCAGCCAACTGCACTTCAGAAATTCCAGCGATACCCGCAACCATACCTTTTTTAATAAACTTACTTTTGTAGATATCCGGAAACAGAATCATAAAACCAATTGCAAACACCAATGCCACGGTCGGTAAAATTTCCACCATCCACAATTTAGTACCAAATCCAAAACTAAATAACAACACCAACACAGCATAAAACAAAAACACCAAACCCCATACCGCGGTTAACCAATAATTAACATGCATAAAAACCGGATGATTCCAAAAAACTTTCGGCGCTTGAATTTTTGCATATGACAAAGTAAATGGCCGATGCAGCATTAAACTAACAAAACTAAATACAGCCAATACTAAAGTGGCAGCAAATAAATTATAGCGCACCAAAATAAATTTAGGACCAAAATAATGCGCTGCAAACATTATCAGGAAAAAAATCAAACTGACCCAAGCGAAAGAAAAAAACTTTCTGACGGCTCCCCAATTAAAAATAAACAAACAAATCAAGCCGCCAAAAGAACTAAACAACAAACCAGCTGGAGTACCATCAGCAAAAGCAAAAAAAATCAACCAAGGCAATAAAGCAATTAAAATATAAGTTCGCACATTCTCTCCTCCTATAATATTTTAAAACATGTTGCACCGGAGGGGAGCTTGTTTGCAAACTCTTGAGCGCATGGATGCGCGAACGAAGTATTACACGGACGTACTTTTAATCATGCCAAGCTTGTTGCATGATTAAAAGACGCGTTTGCAAACAAGCTCACCGCAAGGTGCAACAAAATGTTTTAAAATATTAAAAATGCTATTTACACGGCTCCTGATTTGCCAAATGCTCATACAAACACCAACGATAATCTACTTCCACCTGTGCACGCTGCAATAATTCTTCCGCTTCATGAGGATTCAATTTCGCCAATGACTTAAACCGCGTTTCATCATAAGCATATTCTTTAAACGAAATTTTTGGCTTTTGTGATGATAATACAAACGGTTGTTTGCCCGCCTTTGCCAACTCAGGATTATAAGTATAAAGCGGCCAAAAACCACTTTCCATCGCCATTTTTTGAATCATCAAACCTTTACGCATATTAATTCCATGCGCAATACAATGTGCATAAGCTAAAATTATCGATGGACCATGATATGCTTCAGCCTCTTTAATTGCTTTAATTGCATGCATCGGATTAGCTAATGAAATTTGCGCAACATACACATAACCATAACTCATCATCATCAAACCTAAATCCTTTTTCGGTAATTTCTTACCGCTTGCCGCAAACTTCGCAATCGCGCCTAATGGAGTTGCTTTTGATGCTTGTCCGCCAGTATTAGAATAAACTTCCGTATCCAACACTAATATATTGACATCATGTCCCGACGCTAATACATGATCAAGCCCGCCAAACCCAATATCATAAGCCCAGCCATCACCGCCCACAATCCAAATACTATGTTTTACCAGACGATCTGCTAACGATAATAAATGCCGCGCTTTATCACTTTTCATTTTTTCTAATTTTTCTTTTAATTTTGCAACCCGTTCGCGCTGCAATTTAATTTTGTCTTCCTCATTATCATCAGTTGCTGCCAAAATTTCCTTCACTAAATCATCACCAACCTCACTGGAAAGCTCAGTTAACAAATCTTTAGCTTGCTGCTGCAATTGATTTTCTGTCAACCGAAAGCCTAAACCAAACTCAGCATTATCTTCAAACAATGAATTTGACCATGCCGGCCCGCGGCCTTCTTCATTCACTGACCACGGAGTTGTTGGCAAATTTCCGCCATAAATTGATGAACAGCCAGTCGCGTTTGCCACCACCATTCGATCACCAAATAATTGACTTACTAATTTAACATATGGAGTTTCACCGCAGCCTGCGCACGCACCAGAAAACTCAAACATTGGTTTTAAATATTGCACCCCTGGCACCGTTCCACTATCAATAAATTTATGCGGAACTTCTGGCAATTTTTCAAAAAATTCAATATTTTTGCGTTCTTGCTCGAGAATCGGTTTTTTCTCCACAAGATTAATCGCTTTCTTTCCTTCTTCTTTTTTATTTTTGGCCGGACATGCCTCAACACACAAACCACAACCGGTACAATCTTCCAAATAAACCTGCAAAGTATATTTTTGAGAAGCTGCATCTTTGCCGCGCAAATCTGTCGACTTAAATTCCGCCGGCGCATTTTTCAAATCACTTTCCGCATAACGTTTTGCACGAATTACACCATGCGGACACACAACGCTGCAGCGTCCACATTGAATACAAGTTTCCGGATCCCAACAAGCAACATCTAAAGAAACATTACGCTTTTCCCATTTAGTAGTTGCGCTCGGAAAAGTTCCATCAATCGGCATCGCGCTTACCGGCAATTCATCACCGCGATCTGCCATAATTGTCGCAATAACTTCACGCACAAACTTCGGCGCATTTTCTGCAACCACTGGCGGCAATTCTTTTGCATCCGAATCAACTTTGCCAGGAACTTTTACTTGTTTTAAATGAGCAATTGCCTGATCAACTGCCGCATAGTTTTTATTAACTATTTCTTCACCTTTTTTACCATAAGTTTTTTTAATCGCCGCTTTAATTTCCGCAATTGCTTCATCAACCGGCATAACTTTTGCAAGCTCAAAAAAACAAGTCTGCATAATCGTGTTAATACGTTCGCCCATACCAGTTTTTTTCGCAACATCATATGCATCAATCACATAAAAAGTAATTTTTTTATCAATGATTTCCTGCTGCACCGGCCGCGGCAAATTATGCCAAACTTCTTCTGCAGAATATGTGCTATTCAATAAAAATGTTGCGCCACGTGCCGCATATTTTAAAACATCAGTCTTTTCTAAAAAATTAAATTGGTGACAACCAATAAAATTAGCCGATTTAATCAAGTAAGGAGCACTAATTGGATGTTTACCAAACCGCAAATGTGAAACCGTACGCGCACCGGATTTTTTTGAATCATACACAAAATAACCTTGCGCATAATATTCCGGCTTCGAACCAATAATTTTAATTGAATTTTTATTCGCGCCAACCGTACCATCTGCGCCCAAACCAAAAAACATTGCGCGCACTACTTCATCAGATTCGATATCAAAATCTGCATCATACTCAAGACTGGTATTTGAAACATCATCATTAATTCCAATGGTAAAATGATTTTTTAATTTAGCTTTCGCCAGCTCGGCAAAAACACCTTTCACCATTGCCGGGGTAAATTCTTTGGAAGATAAACCATAACGTCCGCCAATAACCCGCGGCGGATTTTTCATTGGTAAATCATCCCGATGCGTATACAAAGCAGTTACTACATCTTTATATAACGGCTCACCATCCGCTCCTGCTTCTTTGGTACGATCCAGCACTGCAATAGTTTTTACTGTAGCTGGAAGCGCATCCAATAATGCTTTAGAAGAAAACGGACGATACAAATATACTTGCAATAAACCAACTTTTTCACCTTGCTGATTAAGATATTTTACCGTTTCTTTTACTACTTCTGCTCCAGAACCCATAACAACAATTACGCGCTCTGCATTTTTATCACCAAAATATTCCATTAAATGATATTGCCGGCCAGTTATCGCAGCAAATTTATCCATATTTTTTTGAACAATTTTTGGTGTAATTTCATAGAATGGATTGCATGCTTCCCGCGCCTGAAAATATACGTCTGGATTTTGTGAAGTTCCACGAATAAAAGGATGATCTGAACTTAAAGCACGTTTTCTATGCGCTAACACCAAATCGTCATCAATCATCTCACGCATTTGGTCATCAGTTAGCAGCGCAAATTTATTTAATTCATGACTAGTACGAAAACCTTCAAAAAAATGTAAGAACGGCACCCGCGCTTCCAAGGTCGCTGCATGTGCAATTAATGCCATATCATGCGCTTCCTGCACACTGCCGGAACATAACATCGCAAACCCGGTCGCCCGCGTATCCATCACATCGGAATGATCGCCAAAAATCGACAATGCCTGAATCGCCAATGATCTCGCCGAAACATGCATTACTGTTGAAGTCAATTCACCTGCAATTTTATGCATATTAGGAATCATCAACAACAAACCTTGCGAAGCTGTGTACGTGGTGGCCAATGCGCCGGTTTGCAAACTCCCATGCAAAGTTCCGCTTGCCCCGCCTTCACTCTGCATCTCAACTACCTGCGGCACGTGCCCCCAAATATTTTTAATCCCCTCAGCAGCCCAACTATCAGCATGCTCACCCATTGGTGAAGAAGGCGTGATTGGGAAAATTGCACTAATTTCGGTAACACGATAAGCCACATAAGCAGTCGCCTCGTTACCGTCCATTGTTATCATTGTAGGTTTGTTAGTCATAGTTATTCTCCAACTTAATATTTACACAAAAAGTATACCTGTCTAACTAGTTTTTGTCGAGACCAGCTTTGTTGATCAAATCTTTTACAAAAAATTAACGTTTATTTTTGTCCATGCTTAAGATTTCCTTAAGATTTGATTGTTACAATAATCACTGTTATCAAAATCATCTTGATAATATCAATAATAAACTTTGAAATGGAGGTTAAATATGTTTCTCTTGCAATTGTTGTCCAAAAAACCAAAACCAGACCCTGATATTGAACTAGCAAAAAAATTTATCGGACAATTGGAAATACCAAAAGCAATACAAACACTAAAAAATAGCCTGAATAAACCTAAAAATAATGAAACTAAAAATCACATTAGAATTATGCTAACATCCATATGTTGCAAAGTATACATAGATGCCAGTCTGAAAAAATTTGATCCACAAGCGCCAAAAGACATGAATTCATATTATTTCAAACAAGCACTCAACTATTTAAATCAAATCACAAATCCGCAACTCAAAGCCCAAAAGTTAATCGAATTTTATGAAAGATATAACAAAATAGATTTACTATTTACGCTTTTAACTAAACCAATAGACTTCAAATATTTTATTCACCGAGCTGAATTCTTCATAGAAAAGAAAGTTAATTTAGATATAGCATTTAAATATTTAAAACATACATTCGATATGAAAAACAAAGATAAAAAATTATTGTATCTTTTGAGTTATCTTGGTAATGATTTTAATGCTCTAGGCACTGTTTATTATAATAAAAATTCTTTCAAAAAAGCTATATGCTGTTTTAAATGCGCTATACAAATATGCCCAGAAAAAGAAAAACACAATATAAAATATAATCTTACAAAAACCGCAAAAAAAGCAGACCAAAAAATAGGAAAATATCAGCGAGAGACACAAAAATTTTTAAAAAAATTGAAACAACCTAAACAAAAAATACCATCAGACAAAAAGAAAAAAATAAAGAAACCAATGAAACCAACAACGAGAAAACACATAATTAAGAAGAAAAAGAAAAAACGACCATCAAGTTCTAACAAGATAATACCAATAACAAACTTGCAAAAAAGTTCAAAGCAAGAAAAAAATACTTACCAACCAAAAAAACCTAGCAAAAAACTTGATATAACTTCAAAAAACCCATTGAACACAAAAGAAAAAATCATGAAGAAAAAACAGAAAAAACAGAAAAAAAAGCGCAGAATTCCTCCTAAGATACCTAAAGGACCTACTTCAAAAAAACCAAATTTCTTTTCAAATAAAAAGTGCAATATAAAGTCAAAACAAGATGCTTTAACTAAAGATAAAATAATACCCAAAAAAAATTATATAAACAATAACAAAAATCTTACTTTGCCATCCCAGAAACAAATAAATGGAGGTTTTAATAATTAAACCATATTAAATTGGAACTCGCGGTTTTGCAGCCAGTTTGTTTATATAAAATCGCGAGTCAGCAAGCATCTACCAAACTTAAAAAAACACAGGTTTTGCTTTTGTTAAACAAACCTTAAGAATTGGGTGCTATCATTTACAATAAATAATAACTAAGAAGGCAACATTTTATGATGCAGAATAAAAATAATAATCTAAAAAAACAAAAAACAACTAAAATATTCAACATTTTACCACAAGATGTTTTATTAATAATATTTGAATATTGGTCTATTCTGTATAGATTCAAAACAATACGCAAAGTAAACAAATTTTTCGATACCATGGTGCGTCATGATTATTTTTGGCGGTATAAAAGATCCCGACTTTATAATACTGCAAAATCGTTATATATGTTAATAAAAAAATATGGTAAAACCTTCATGCTTAATGAGCAATATTATCACAGATCAAAGCTAATAGTTTTCAAGCAATTTGTAAAACAAGTTTCTACATTTGAAGATTTATGGAAGACATTGCATAAAGATGATTTTTTAACCAATAAATATGGATTTTTCTATTTTTTATTAAAGGAATTTAATGAACTGCTAATATTAAAATTAAAGCAATTTGATAATACTCATTTAAAAAAACTAAAATTTGGATTACGCAAACATGAGATGTATTATGTTCTGGCAACTAATCCAAAAAATTACTCTAGTTTTATTTTAAGCATACATAATATAGAATTTGATGTTTTATCATGGAATAAAAAAACGTACGGTGAAGTAGTCAATACTTTAAAGAAAAAAAAGGAAAAACTCAATACTATTAGATTCCCATTTTGGTTTAAAGGATTTGATGATCAGATGTCTGATAATAAAATTTTCGAAAGTATTGCTCAACCATTATTAGGTATTGATTTAACGAAAATCCGTAACCCAAATATCTTACTAGATTATAAAAATCAGATTATCGAGATCATTAACAACAGACTAAAACAAATAGCAGAATTTATAGAAAAAAATACAACCGTGCTCATTTACCCACATGCGGCTTTTAAATTTGTGTATACACATTGTAATCTTTCGCCAATCATTAAAAAAATGAGAATTACTAATGCAAGTTATTGTGAAATGATTGACTCATGGAAAATAAGTGAAAATAAATTCAAAAACAACAAAGTTACTACTGTAAAGGGATCTGGAGATCATCTAAACTCCCAAAAATCTATACATAGATTAAAAAAATATTTTAAAAATTTGAATAAAATTATAGTAAAGCATGGCCGCTATAGTGATATTGCAAAGATATTGAAAGCAGCGCTGATAAAAGGCATTGACACAGTGGAATTTTTGTATATTAGCAGCAACAATTCACCTAAAAAGAATTTTTCCAGTATGCGAAGCACGTTAAGTAATATTATTAACTATTTTTTTGTAGAGAAAAATGTAACATATCACTCTAAAAAACCTTTTAAAATCATATCAGAAAATAATTCTATTATTAGATCTACAAGAGAAAAAGAAATAATAAAAATATTAAAGAAATTTAATGATGATTTCAATAGGCATTTGAAAGAGCAACAAGAACCCTATCCTAATCAGAATTATTTTAATAATTTTATGCCGAATTTTGTGTACGTGCTGCCAAATCAACTAGAACCGTATACATTTTATAATCAATATCCAGAACCGTATACATTTTATAATCAATATCCAGAACCGTATACATTTTATAATCAATATCCAGAACCGTATACATTTTATAATCAATATGCGCACGATTATATTAACATAAACCAGCAAAATGAAGGCAGACAATTACCGCAAATATCAAAAAAGAAAAAAGTTAAGAAAAAGACTAAAGAAAACAATCTAATAATTGGTGAAAATTCTAATAGCTGTTTTTTTACACCACTGTTTGATAACAAGCAAAATACGAATATACATAATGGCGCCAATAATTTTAAACCATATTAATTTTTATATTTATTCTTACTTTTACTATAACTAACATCAAAACTAAACAAATTAAAATTGGTTCCGATGTCATAAATATCAACTCGTTCGGCTGCTTTTAGTTTACGCGCCAAAGTGACCGAAACAGGTAAACCAATAATTTCGATTACCACTTTTATCAGCCACATGGTTACAATCAAACTAAACAATTCATAATTAGTCAAAACTCCATAAAATGCGATCGTACCAAAAATGCAGCTATCCAAACCAGAAGCAATAACCGTAGATGACACAAAACGCAGCCACATTAATTTACCGCGCATTAAAATTTTTATTTTCGCCAAAATATAAGTATTAAGCGGTTCGGAACAAAGATAACTAAAAACTGATGCAATTACCACGCGGCTATCCATCGCGATAATTTGCGCAAAGATATCGTTGTGAGTTGGATATTTTGGACTAGGCAAATGAATCACCAATTGGCCATACAGCATGAACAGCAGATTAAAAAATAATCCAATCCAAATGGCTCGCCGTGCGATCTTATAACCATAAACTTCAGTAATCAAATCCGCCAGCAAAAAGGTTAAAGGAAAAATCAAGGTGCCGGCATCAGTTACCAGACCAAAAACCCGCACCAGGCGCGGGTCAAACCAGTTGGCAAACACTAACACCATTGCATATGACATGGTCAAAAACCACAAAAATCTTGGCTGTAAAGCACGCTTTGGTGTATCATCCATGCTGGGTATGATACTGGAAATCAACATATGTTTAAACAACTTTCATCACATTTCAGCTTGATTTTTTTCTACACATTAGCGGTTTTGCTAATCAGCAAAACTTTTTATAACCTTATCGTTGTTTTAAAAAAACAAAAAGACGCTGATATTATCACCAAAACTGAAAAACTATATAATGTGGAACTCATTCGGCCATTAATTTTTGTTAAATATTTCGCAACCTGCTTTACCATACCATTTCTTTCGCAATATATTTTAAATATAACTTTATCCGCAGGTTTCTCTAACCAAACAGCCTCATTTGCTTATGTAATGTATCAAGTATTTTTTATGCTAATGATTGTACCAAGCGGTTACATTATGGAATTTGGCAGAATAAAACGCATGTTATTTATTTTCTTTTTATTAGAAGCATTAACCTATTTTATTCTTGGTATTACCCATAGTTTTTGGGTAATTTTGGTTGTGCAGATTATGTTTGGGATTATAATTCCAATTTCTTCTTCTGCTGAATATGCTTACATATTAGCTTATTCTACACAACAAAATCGCGGTGAAGCATTAGCTTTGTATTCTAATACAACTAAAGGCGCAATGATTTCCGGCATTTTTCTAGGAGGTGTTTTAGCTTCCAGCATCGGCCCTGCACATACTTTACTCGTATCCGGGTTGTTAATTACTGCATGTTTATTTTATATTATTTTTATTCTTCCCAAAGTTGATTGTAAAATTATCGATTGCAATACAGTGCATAAGGAAATTCAATCTAAATCTATACTCAGATTGAATTTTAAAAAATTATTATTACTCGTAAAAGATCTTGATTTTATGAAAACAATTTTACTGGTGGCGTTCCCAATCGGAATTTTACGTGACGGGATTTTTTTATTTAGCCTGCCGATCATTTTAACTTACAAACATATTTCTCATGAAATTGTCGGTCAAATTATGGTGTTATTTTCGATTGGATTTTTTATTACTAACAAGTACATTTCCAAAAAAGCTGATCTCAGTAAAAATGAACCCTATTATTTATTTCTGGGTTTAATGGGATCCGCCTTAGCTTTATTTATAATTGCCGGTTTAGATAATAAAGGTATATATTTCCTGAGTATTGGCTTGTTAATTTTAGGATTTTTTCGCGGATTTTTACTTTCACCTTCGATGTCATTCATTTCAAAAGGATCATCATCTTTAATTATCGGTAAAAACGTTTCGATTTCGATTTTCCGTTTATTTCAAGTTCTCGGCCAAATTGCCGGACCAATTTTAGTTGCATTCTTACTAAGCCGCACACATCATTCTTCTTTTATGTTTGCAATAATTGGCGGACTATGTTTAGGATTTGCTGTTTTATTTAAGTTATTTCGAAAAATCCCGCATTTTCCCGGTTAACTAACATATTTAAATGATTCTGTTCTATCCTTTTTAAGTTTTAATGTAATCTTCTTATATAATTTCTCATCTAATATATTTTTATCATACAGCTCTTTAATTTTTTCATAAAAACTTTTTTTATTTAACATATCACTTTTTATTAATTCTTGTATTTTATCCATAAAATCAGAAACAACATCGTTGAAATCTTGTAAAAATATTCCATATTGTTTTCCACTCCACTCAACTACCCTACTAACACCTATCTGATTATCATTAGGTAATTTTTCAAGCAATTTCTTAAATTCTTTCTTATACTCTTTTTTCTTCTTATAGCACCAACCAAAAAAAGACAGACCACAAAAAGAATAATCATCCTGATAAATAAAGCTTCCAATCTGCTTAATAATATCTGCAATACCTCTTATATTATCATGCAATGTAAGAAAATTAATATAAAAATTATAAACAGCCTTGAGGTTTTCTAACTTATTCTTCTTAATATAATTAAGCACATCAAAATTTTTGACATCCTTAAGGCCTTCAAAAACCAAAATAAAACCCCCATAAAAATTTATCTTTTTTTGTTTTAAAAATATTTCAACACCCTTCAAATATTGCTTTACTTTTATTAAGTCATACTCTGAAAGACCACTTAAAAACAACTTATAAGCACTTAACCACTGTTCGATCTTGTCATTAAATTCTGTTATGTTTTCAAAATTAATATTCTCAATATTCAAATTATTTAAATTAAATTTTTTATATTTTTTTTCTTCCTTTAAGAGTTGATTAAAATGAGTGAGATTCCTGAAAGACATCACTATACATATAGAATCTAATATATAATTTTCAATGGTTTCATTACTAGCAAAAAAAATTTTTTCCGATTCCAATAATTTATGCATTATATAAATGCTTTCTGATGAAGATTGAAATATTTCAATAAAAATTGCACGCAATGACTTAGAGTGCTTTTTATTTAATTCACTAATACACTTACAAAAACCTTCTATATTTTTTTTATTAATTTTTAATAAATATTTCTTGATTTTTAATATATATTTTTGGGCTTCTTCAACATTAAACATAACTTACCTTCTTAAAACTCAATTTCTTTCAAATACTGCAGGATTTCTTTCACCACAATCTTATAAGATCGACGATTTGTCGAAAAAACCACATCAGCTACTTCTTCATACAATGGCGCACGCTCGTTATGAAAAGATTTTAAACAATCTTCAATATTATCTACCCGCAAAGTTGGACGATTATATTTATTACGCTGAGTTCGTTGTAATTGTTGTTTAATCGTAGTTTTCAGATAAATCACCAATCCTCTATCTTTAAATAAACGCCGATTTTCCGGTAATAAAATAGTTCCGCCGCCAGTGGAAATAATTACGTTGGATAATTGTGATAATTCATCTAAGATTTCCGTTTCGCGCCGCCTAAATCCAGCCTCACCTTCGATATCAAAAATCCAGCTTAAATCTACACCCAGACGTTTTTCGATGATTCGGTCAGTATCATAAAACTGTAAATCTAAAGCTCGGGCTAACGCCCTCCCAATAGTAGATTTACCTGCGCCAAACGGCCCAACCAAAAATATCACTCTAGGATGTTTCATGTTTTCCCTGCATTTACAATCTTAGGTGTTACAAATATCAATAATTCACGTCGATTGTCAACTACTTTCTTGCGGCGAAACAAAACCCCAAGCACCGGCAAATCACCAAGCAAGGGAACTCGCTCGATATTATTGGTCTTAGTATGCTCAAAAACTCCGCCTAATACAATCGTCTGACCGCTTTTAACCAAAACCTGTGTAGAAATCTGCTGAGTATCAATAGCCGGAACTCCGCCAATTTCTTTATTGCTGCGCTTATCCTGATTAACTTTTAGATGCAACATAATTTTGTTATTAGGAGCAATCTGCGGCGTAACCTGCAAGCGCAGCACTGCTTTTTTAAATGCAGTGGAAGTACTGCCCTCCCCTGCAGATTCCTGATATGGAATTTCTTCACCCGATTCAATGATTGCGGTCTGCTGATTAACTGTAGTTAAATGAGGATTAGAAATAATTGCAGCGTGACCAGCTTCCTCTAATGCTGACAACGCTACATCCAATGCGGTATCTTTGAGTGAGACCTGCGCACTCGATAAATTTCCATTAACCTGGATACTGCCCTTAGCACCCTCAAACGCAACCCCTAAATCCCGCTCGTAATCTTTGTCAACATTAGCAATACGCGCCTCAATCAATACTTGCCGCACTGGAATATCCAGCTTACGAACAAATGTTTTAATAATTGCAAGTTGTTCTTTAACATCACGGATGATTAAACTATTAGTACGATTATCAACCATTACAATTCCTCGCGCTGTTAACAATTTTTTCTTATTACTAATTAATAATTTAGCCATGTTTGCTGCTTTGGCATAATTTAATCGTTCAAATATTGTTTGTAGCGACTGCTTTGTAATAGCTTTTGGTTGTGCATTTGTTTTATTGAAAGGCATTATATAAATGACCTTGCCAATTTGTTTTTGAGTTAACTTTTGCGAGCGTAAAATCGCACACATTGCCTGCTGCCAAGAAAGATTTTTTAAAAAAATCGTAATATTTCCATGTATAGATTGGCTAATTACAATATTTTTATCAGAGAATTTTGCCAACCATTTCAGTACATCTTTTATTGGAACTTTTTCTAAATTTAAAGTTACATTATTGTTTGGCTGATGAATAAATTGCTGCTGCGAATCCGCATAAACCATCGGCATAAATATAATGCTGATTATAAATATAATATATATTATTTTTTTCATTTACTTCCTCCATATTTCAACGATTATTGAGCAAAGCATTTTAAAATCAACACTTTATTATTCACTAACAATTCAACCTCAGTTACAGTAATCTGTTTAACTTTCGCCTGTTCTCTACCAATTAAATCATCTTTCTGCACTTTGATTACTTGATGATTCGGCAATAAAACCAACGCCCAATGCCTTTGTTTATTTAAAATAATTCCTATTAACCGAAATGCATGTACAGAGTATCTTGCTTTGCAATCAGTTAATTGCGTGCGCTTAAATGAAGTAAATAAAAATTTTGGCAAAGGTTTAATTGGCGCTATTGGCTGCCGTTGCACTTTATTAATATACACATATAAATCACGAGTATCAGAAACTTTACGACATCCGGTTAACAAAAAAACCGCAGCAATTAAAATCATAACTGTAACATCAAATAATTTCATGCAATTAAAACCAAATTAAGACAGCCAAAATAGTTATTTTGTTTTCTAGTTAATTGGACACCTGTTAACAAAAAATGTTCTGACAATACTGCCGTGAATGCTTGTAAATCCTCATGATTACCATCAAAATTAATCAAAATTGGATACAAACATAATTTACCAATTTGATATTTTTCTTTAAATTTAATTGACTCTACTTGTATATTAAATTGTTGCGCTATATCAGCAATAGTATGCATAACTATAGATTGCCGCCTAAAAACAAAAGTTTTTGCCTTATTATTGATTTTATCTAACTTGCCCAGTTGTTGTTTTAACAAAGTTAGTTGCTGAACTTTACGATATGACTGTACATAACTTTGTTTCAATCTTTCTTCCTTAGCCCGCATAAAATGCAATGATTCAAGCCGCGGCATTATCAGCAAAAAATACAGTAATATAAAAAACAATATATCAACAAATAATATTATTAATGTTTTTGCCATTTAACTTTTCCTATTTAAATAAACAATTTACCGTAAACTTTATAAAAGAATCAGTACCTGCTGACATATTAATTTTAGGACGCGTTAAAAAATCCAGATGAGCAAATATTTTCGCTATCCTATCACTCATATCATAATTTTTAGCTATAAATTTCGCAGTAAGTTGATTATTTTGCAAAATTACTGCATCAAGCCAACATCCACTATCAAAATAATCAAATAAAACTTGCAGTATTTGCGTCAATTCTTCACCCTGATGCTGCATTTTCACGATCAACTGCAATTTACTTATTAATAAATTACGCTGTTTTTGCACAGTTAGATATTGCTGCTTTTTGGAACGTAATTTATCATTATACTTGCATAAAATTTTGTTACGGCTAATCTGTATTTTGATTCGACTATGCAATTCACAATATATACCTAGCATAATTATTATGACAATTAATAAACTCAATACGATACTATAAATAAAATTACGCCGCTGTCGTTTCTGCAATGATTCACGCCAAGGCAAAAAATTAATCTTGATCATCAATCCCTCGCAAAGCCAACCCGCAAGCTAACCATAATTTTTCATCAATATTCTCAAATGGCACAACTTCGACTACCGGCAAATTTATACATTGACGTAATTGCTTAATCCAATCCTGCGGTCCTATCACATAAATTGTAGCCAATTTGTCATCTAAATTAGCTGATGCAAAATGTTCTAAATTATCCCGCACAAACACAAAGCCAGCATTTTGCTTAATTATGGTTTCGCTATTTTCATATAGAATTTCATTTTGATTAAAAAAAATAATTTTTAATATTTGTTGCTGCACAACCAATAAAACCCCTACTTCATCAATAACCAATGATGGTTTTTGATTAAATTTAATCAACCGCAACCAGGCAAAATTATCAGGCTCTACACAAACCGGAATAATCTTAGCTGCATTTAAAAATTCTAACTTTCTATTTAATCCTTGCTGCTTGGCTGCATAAACTGTCACTGTTTGTTCCCTCACAATATCAAATACCAATTTTTCATTGATACCAGGAAAATAACTGCCTTGCTCAAGTTCAAGTTGTATTTTTATATCAAAATCCCGCAACGCCGCATCAAATGACAACTCTTTTTTAATTACCTGCCATGCAGGAATTGCAATATAAATATTTTTTTTACGTACTTTATTATCAATAAAAAAATCACTTAAAAATTTAATTTTTTGCTGATCACCATCAACCACAGATACTGATGCATGTAAAATTGATATTTTCTTACGTTCCTTACGTAAAACAACAACAGCAACACCTGTATCATTAACATCAATACCTATACTTGTGTGTGGTCTATAAAATAAATGACGTAACATGATTGTTATCCTTGTTTTAGAATTTTATGATAATTAGGTGTTGTCTTTTTCAGACAATGCGAGGACATGGATGTTCGAGCCTTAGCGCCACATGGATGTGTTCAAGCGTGTCTGAAAAAGACAACACCTAATTATCACAAACCTATAAAATGAGAAATGTAAAAGTTTGAATAAACCAGAAAGAAGGACAAAAGAAGGATGTATAGTGCATCATTTCACCAATAATTGCAAGCTTTTTAGCGCAATTTATGGCACAATATTACAATGCAAACTAAAACTCTAATAAAAAAACTACTCTGGATTATCGGTATCTGCGGCGCAACAATTATCGCCTGCATGATGGCTTTTGTATTCTATGTCGAAATGACCTTGCCGACAGTCGCAGTTTTAAAAGACGTGCACATGCAGATGCCGCTACAAATTTTCAGCCAGGACCACAAATTAATTGCTGAAATCGGTAACGTACGACGCATTCCTATAACCCTGGATCAAGTCCCCAAATTATTAATTCAAGCAACTTTAGCCACTGAAGATCAACGCTTTTATGATCATCCTGGAGTCGATGTTTTTGGTTTAGCACGTGCCGCTATCGTGTTACTTACTACCGGTAGAAAAGAACAAGGCGGCAGCACCATCACTATGCAGGTTGCGCGCAATTTTTTTCTCACCAATAAAAAAACTTATATCAGAAAACTAAGAGAAATTTTATTAGCTTTAAAAATCGATCACATTTTTACTAAAGACAAAATATTAGAACTTTATTTCAATAAAATCTTTTATGGTCATCGCGCTTATGGTATCGCTGCTGCAGCTAAAATCTATTACGGCAAAACATTAGACCAACTTACTTTACCGGAAATTGCCATGTTAGCAGGTATTCCAAAAGCTCCTTCAAGAAACAATCCCTTAGCTAACCCAAAAGAAGCAATTAAACGGCGCAATCATGTATTAAACCGTATGCTGGAACTAAAATTTATCGATCAAACAACATATCAACGCGCTATCACTGCGCCAATTACTGCCAAATACCATGGCTTTAAAGTATCGCTTAATGCACCATATGTTGCTGAAATGGTACGCCAAAAACTGTTCGATAAATTTGGCGGGGATATTTATGAACATGGGTACATAGTCTATACCACTATTAATAGTCACTTACAACATACCGCGAATAACGCTCTAGATAAAGCTGTATTAGCTTATGATCAACGTCATGGTTATCGCGGCGCTGAGAAAAATCTTGGTAAAGTAGATTTGACCAATCTTGACCAACTTCTTACTGCATTGCGACACACACCAACGGTTAATCAATTACAACCCGCTATCGTAACTAACATTACCAATCATACCGCGGATGTTTTATTAAAATCAGGCAATATTGTTACTTTAAAATGGAATGACTTAGTTTGGGCACGTCACGAAATAATTCACGATGAACAGGAATATTTAAGTCCGCTACCACAATTTACCCAAAATATTCTAAGAGTTGGTGATTTAATTCGTGTCACTAAAAATAAAAATGGTTCTTTTCGATTAGCACAATTACCACACGTTGAAGCAGCTTTGGTTGCAATTAATCCTAATAATGGCGCAATTTTAGCCTTGAACGGCGGCTTTAACTTTTATCGTAGTAAATTTAATCGAGTAATTCAAGCCACCCGTCAACCAGGATCAAGCTTCAAACCATTTATTTATTCTGCAGCCTTAGAAAAAGGCTTTACTCTGGCATCTGTAGTTAACGATGCACCGATTGCGATTCCAAACGCTGGTGGAGAAAATAGTATTTGGCGGCCTGAAAACGATACCAAAAAATTCTACGGTCCTACCCGTTTACGTGTCGCGCTGGATCATTCCCGCAATTTAGTTTCAATTCGCCTGCTGCAGCAAATTGGCATTCCTTATGCAATTGATTATGTAACTAAATTTGGTTTTGATCGCACTCAATTACCAAATAGCTTATCATTAGCTTTGGGTACCGCTGAATTAACCCCATTAGAAATGGCGTCTGCTTACAGCGTATTTGCTAATGGCGGTTATCAAATTAAACCTTATTTAATTGATAAAATAATCAACTTCAATGATCAACAAGCCATTTATCAAGCTAAACCATTATTGGTTTTTGATGATAATGCCACCCAGCCAACAAACGCCATCAATATTGCACCAAGAACTATTAGCAAACAAAATGCTTATTTAATTAATACTGCTTTGCAAGATGTTATTCAGCACGGCACCGCCCGAGCAGCAATGACATTAAAACGCAATGATCTCGCCGGCAAAACCGGAACTACCAACGATCAAAAAGATGCATGGTTTAGCGGCTTTAACAGCAATTTAGTAGTAACCACGTGGATGGGATTTGATCAAACCCGGTCATTATATGAATACGCTGCGCAATCTGCGCTGCCAATGTGGATTGACTTCATGCGCGAAGCACTTAAAAACCAATCGGAAAGTATGATACCACAACCAAACGATATTATTACTGTGCGCATTGACAAACAAACTGGTTTACTTGCACAAGCTGATGATCCAAATTCAATTTTTGAAATCTTTCGTCAAAAATACGCGCCAACGCACAGCACCATACAACATTATTCTGATTTAAATCAAAATGACACAACAACAAATATCGATCAATTATATTAATAATTTGACTGAGCACAATGAGAATGCGATAATTTTAAAAGATGCGAAAAGAACAGATCGCTTTTTGCGTAAGCCCTAAAATATTACTGGACGGCTAATATGCCAAAACATAGGTACTTTCTAAAAATATTTCTGCCTTTAGCTATCACCATTGTCATAATCATTACCTTATTTTGTTATATTGAAATCAAAAACCATATGGAAAATGTCTCTAACAAAATAATATCAACCATTGATAAAGAAAATCAAATTTTTAATAATACAATTGATACTATCACATCAGATATACTTTTTCTTAAAAAAGAAGTAGAAATGGAATATGAGGATCATCGCCAACAACCATTTCATCGTTTAATTACACACTTAACTAAAACCTTTTTATCTCTTTCAAAACATCGCAAAGTATATGATCAAATTAGGTTTATTGGAACTGATGGACAAGAATTAGCGAGAATTAATAATCGGAATAAAATAATCAAAGCTGTACCAAAAAAACAATTACAGAATAAAAAGTATCGGTATTATTTTACTAAATCTACAGCACTTAACAATAATGAAGTATATTTTTCTCCGCTTGATTTAAACATAGAACACGAAAAAATCGAACGTCCATTTAGACCCATGATACGTATTGGCACGCCGGTGTACAATAAAGAAGGAGTAAAACTTGGCGTTATCATCTTAAACTATAACGCGCAATATTTACTTGATAACTTAAAACGTGATACTACATTAATACCCGGAAATTTATTTTTAATTGATAAAAACGGTTATTTTTTAATCGCGCCAAATACAAATTACACATGGGGCAACATGCTTCAATCACGCCGTAATATTATGATAAAAACCATATTTCCGCAACTTTGGGAACATATTATAACAACAAAACAACTATCAAAATTATACACAAGATACGGCATTTTTTTCATTAAAAATTTTACATCCAAATTATCTGTTCTTCAACATAGTGATCTCAATTTGACTTTATTATGGCGTGTACGCTGGCAGCAAATATTACCCACCACGCTGAAATATTATTTGATTATATTTTTAATACTACTTATCTCCATAATATTTATATCACAATTTTGGTCATTATTAAGAGCAAAACGTGCCAAATATGAGCAACAATTAAAAATTTTTGCAACTATAGATCCATTGACCGGTATCTACAATCGACGATCTTTACTAAAAGCAGGCGCTATAGAATGCTCGCGTTCAAAACGAACCGGCAAAACATTTTCAGTACAAATGATTGATATTGATTATTTTAAAAAAATTAATGATACTTATGGACATTTAAACGGTGATCAAGCTTTAATTGCAATTACCAAAGTCACTAAAAGCATTATCAGGAAAATCGACATTTTTGCAAGATTTGGAGGAGAAGAATTTGTAGTTATCATGCCAGAAACATCGCTAGAACAAGCAACAGTTTTAGCAAAAAGACTGCATCAGGCAATTTCGCGAATAAAAATTCCGCTAATTGACAATCACCAGCAATTCTTCTCACTTACAGTTAGTATTGGCATAAGCTCTTGGCATAAAGATGATACCAATATAGATGCCGTTATCAATCGCGCCGACCATCAACTTTACCGTGCTAAAACAAACGGACGTAATCAGATAATGACAGATAGTTAGCTACAAGATGCTAAATCATGTGAAAATTTGGAATTGTACTCCAAATTTTCACATGATTTTGTTGCATTTTAATACTTATTATGCGAAAATAGAACAATAAATCAAGGAGATATGAAATGCCGTATACCCACCGTGTGCTTGAAACTAGCTTAAATGAATATGTGGATTTTTTCTCTGTAATTGGCATTACCGGCCCACGCCAATCTGGTAAATCGACTATGCTATTGCATTCTATGCCAAATTATCAATATGTTACTTTTGATGATTACCAAACAATCGATATGTTTCAAAATGATCCTGAACGTTTTATGCGAATTTATAATAACAAAATAATTTTCGATGAGGTACAAAAAGCACCTGAAATATTTAATTACATAAAAATTGCGGTTGATAATGACCGAGCTAATCATGGGAAATTTATATTAACCGGATCTAGTCAATTCAACTTTGTTAAAGGCATTACCGAAACATTAGCTGGACGCATCGGCTTGTTAACTTTATTGCCATATCAATTTAACGAAATACCTAATAACTTACACGACGATGCAATTGTTAAAGGATGCTACCCTGAGTTAGTAGAAAAAAAATATAAATTATTCAAACCATGGTATTCATCATATCTTGAGACATACCTTACCAAAGACGTAAAAACATTAAGCAATATTGGAAACATTCGAGACTTTAGACGCTTAATAAGTTTATTAGCTGCTAACACCGGCCAATTAATGAACTTTTCCCATTATGCTAACGATTTAGGTGTAGATGTAAAAACTATCAAACAATGGATTTCGATTCTTGAAGCTTCATATATTATTTTTTTATTACCACCATATTATAATAATTACGGCAAGCGTATTGTGAAAAGTCCAAAAATATTTTTTTATGACACTGGCATAGTTTCCTATTTAACAGGCATTGAAAACACCAAACAACTTTATCAAGGACCTATGGCAGGCAGTTTATTTGAAAATTATATTATTAGTGAAATTTTAAAGCGCAAAAAACACAATGATACACATACCGAACTATTTTATTACCGCACTACCCACGGAATTGAAATAGATTTAATTATCGACTACAAAACCCATAGAGATTTGTTTGAAATCAAAAGCGGTGAAACTTTCCACCCCCGCATGATTAAAGCTATAGAAGACTTACTGAAACCAAATGATCATGGCTATTTGCTTTATAACGGCAAAGATATTCCATATACCGAACAAATTAAAATACTTAATTACAAAAACTATCTTAAAAAAACTAAAAAATCTTAAAACCTTCTTCCGTCACCACTCCATGCAATTTAACATCCCAAGGTTCTGCTGCAATTTGTGGAACTTCCTGACAAGTATAAGCAACACCGATTAGCATAGGATGACTCGTTCGCGCAAAAGTGCGGTCATAATAACCACCACCCATTCCAAGCCGGTTACCATGCATATCAAAAGCAGCCAACGGCATTAAAACTAAATCCAAATCTTCCGGCGTAATTAATTTTTGCTTATCAAATTTTGGTTCTAAAATTTTAAAACTGCCAACTTGTAAATCATCACCAGTTAGATATTCTATAAAATACAATTCTGATTTACCTTGACGAATTAATGGCAAATAACAATGTTTTATACTATCATTGTCATCCCGCGGTTTAACCGCGGGATCCAGCGCTAAATTGCGATATTTTTTGGATCCCGCGGTCAAGCCGCGGGATGACGGCATTTGTGTAGACAAAATATTTTCAATAACTTCCTGCAAATTAACTTCAGCGCCTTTTGCCATGTAACATGCGATATGCTGACTTGATTTAAATAAATCGGAATTAATAATATGTTGTGCGATTTTAACTGATTTCTCCTGGCGTTCGACAGCACTTAATGCTGCACGCTTAGCTTTTGCTGTTTGTCGTAGTTGTTGACGTATATCAATCATATATTCGTATATTTTGTAATTATGTAAAAACCCCACTTTTTTATTTATATATCAGCTCTCACATAGTTTCTTTAGGGGACGGAGCTTTACATATTACAAGGCAACAAACATGGCCTTGTAATTATGTAATAGCTCACGTCCCGCCAATTTCCTGTAATTAGTAAAGACCCGACCCGACAACTATCTTACATCTCCGCTAAGTCACCCTTATCTTCTAACCACTTCTTACGATCAGATGCTCGTTTCTTCGCTAATAACATATCCATAACCTTATGCGCCTTATCTTTTTCTTCAATCGTAAGTTGTACCAAACGCCGTGTATCCGGCGCCATGGTAGTTTCACGCAACTGCAATGGATTCATCTCACCCAAACCTTTAAATCGCTGCACATTTACTTTACCTTTTTTCTTCTCGGCCGCAATACGTTCCAAAACCCCTTCTTTCTCTGATTCATCTAACGCATAAAAAACTTCTTTACCCACATCAATTCGATACAAAGGCGGCATCGCAACATAAACATGACCTTTAGCTACTAATTTTGGAAAATGCTTCACGAATAATGCGCTTAACAAAGTGGCAATATGCAAGCCATCCGAATCAGCATCAGCTAAAATGCAAACCTTGCCATAACGTAAACCACTTAAATTATCAGAACCAGGATCAATTCCCAAAGCTACTGCAATATCATGTACTTCTTGTGACGCCAAAACTTGATTAGAATCAACTTCCCAGGTATTTAAAATCTTGCCGCGCAACGGCATCACTGCCTGAAATTCCCGATCACGCGCCTGTTTGGCTGAACCACCTGCGGAATCCCCTTCAACCAAAAATAATTCGGTACGTGACATATCCTCTGAAGAACAATCTGCTAATTTTCCTGGTAAAGCTGGACCAACTGTTACTTTTTTTCGTGTGACTTTCTTGGCGGCACGCAGTCTTTTTTGTGCTTTGTTAATTACAAGCTCCGCTATATTCTCACCAAGCTGAACATGCTGATTTAACCACAAACCAAAAGAATCTTTCGTAACACCTGAAACAAAACTTCCACACTCCCGCGAATTAAGCCGTTCTTTGGTTTGGCCGGCAAATTGCGGGTCATGCATTTTAACCGATAAAATATAACAGCAATCACTCCAAACATCTTCTGCAGATAATTTCACCCCTCTGGGTAACAAATCACGGAATTCGCAAAATTCACGCACCGCTTCCAAAAGTCCAGAACGAAATCCAGTTACATGCGAACCACCAGCAGGAGTCGGCACCAAATTAACATAACTTTCTGCGGTCACATCTCCACCTTCCGGCAACCATAATATCGCCCAATCTGCTGACTGATTATCCCCGGAACAAGATCCAAGAATTGGATCAAGCGGCAAACGTTCATATCCAGCCAAATCCGTTAACAAATAATCTGACAAACCATCATCATATTGCCATTCTTCTTGTTTACCTGTTTTTTCATCAATAAAAACCGTCCGCAAACCAGAACATAATACCGCCTTTGCCCGCAATAAACGTTTCAATTTAGGAAGAGAAAATTTTAACGAATCAAAATATTGCTTATCCGGCCAAAATCTAATTTCGGTTCCAGTATCACGTTTGGCTGCCGTTCCAACCTCTCCTAATTCAGCAACCTTTTCGCCTTGCAGGAATGACATTTCGTATTTCTTACCATCACGCTTAATTTTAACTTCTAAGCGGCTCGACAAAGCATTAACTACAGAAACACCCACTCCATGTAAACCGCCTGAAAACTGGTAATTTTTATCAGAAAACTTACCGCCAGCATGCAAACGCGTCAGAATCAGCTCAACCCCTGTAATTTTCTCTTCTGGGTGAATATCAACCGGCATACCACGGCCATTATCAACAACTGCCATTGATCCATCCCGATATAAAGTCACTATCACTTCAGTAGCAAATCCCGCAATTGCCTCATCAACACTATTATCAATAACTTCATAAGCTAAATGATCTGGACTCGTGGTATCAGTATACATACCAGGACGACGCTTTACCGGATCTAAACCGCTCAATACTTCTATATCTTCAGCATTGTATTTTGCTGGCATTTTGTGCTCCTATTGGTTATTATCCTCATGCAATCCAAAAATTTTATAACATAACAAACAAAAAGTATATTATGATCATTAACGAACGCAAAATTATCGACTCTCTAGAAAAACACACTAAAATCGACTCAGGGCATATCCGTGCTATCCTAACTAAAGCCTTAGAATTACAAGGCTTGGATTATGATGAAGTCGCAATGCTCACCTTAATCCGCGATCCTGAGCTTACTCAAGAACTATTTCACACGGCCGAAAAAATCAAAAACATTATTTACGGCAAAAGACTGGTGATTTTCGCCCCTTTATATATCTCTAATTTTTGCTCTAATGATTGTGCATATTGCGCTTTCCGCAAAACCAACTCAGGATTAAAACGCCGCGCACTTTCCCAAAACGAAATTGCTGCAGAAACCACTAATTTAATCAATCAAGGACACAAACGTATTTTATTGCTAACCGGTGAAGAACAAAGCGACAATGCTTTGGAATACGTCCTTGAATCAATCCGCACTGTTTATAAAACCAAAACCAAGCATGGTGAAATCCGCCGTTTGAATGTCGAAATTGCACCGCTTACTATCGAAGAATTTCGTCAATTGAAAGCTGAAAACATTGGCACTTATATCGTCTTTCAAGAAACTTATCATCGTGAAATTTATCAAAAAGTTCATCCATCTGGAAAAAAATCCAATTATGATTGGCGAATTGAAGCAATGGATCGTGCGATGCAAGCTGATATTGATGATGTTGGTATCGGAGTATTATTCGGACTTGCAGATTGGCGATTTGAATTATTAGCATTAATTCAACATGCCGAACATCTAAATAAAACTTACGGCGTTGGCCCGCATACAATTAGCGTACCAAGATTAGAACCAGCATTTGGTTCAGAATTATCAAGTAATCCTCCAAATCCAGTTTCTGACGAAAATTTTGCCAAATTAATTGCAATCTTACGAATTGCAGTTCCTTATACCGGAATTATTTTATCGACACGCGAAACTCCGCAAACACGACGTAAAGCTTTAGCACTTGGCGTTTCACAAATTTCTGCCGGCAGTCGAACAAATCCCGGAGGATATTCAGAACAAAAACAAAATGCGAGTCAATTTTCACTTGGAGATCACCGCAGTTTAGACGAAGTAATTGCAGATGTTGCCTCGATGGGTTATATACCAAGCTTTTGTACCGCTTGTTATCGTTTAGGACGTACTGGCCACGATTTTATGGATTTAGCCAAACCAGGTAAAATAAAAGATATGTGCGCCCCAAATGCTTTAGTAACATTCAAAGAATATTTATCAGATTATGCGAGCAAAAGCACCAAAAAGATTGGCGAACAATTAATTCAACAAGAAATTTCTACTATGCCAACAAAACAACGAGCATTCACGGAAACAATGTTACAGAAAATTGAAAATGGTGAACATGACGTTTTCATCTAAAATTACCAATTCCTTGAAAAAATTGAAAAAAATAAAAATAAAGAATTGATATCCATCATAATCAATGTATAATTAAAATTGACGGTTGCGAAATGCCCGATCACTTGCATTGAAAAATGCAAATTTTTATATCAACCAACATGGAGAATGAGTTATGCCAAAAGCCAAAAAAACTAAACATAGTATGGCGGTTAAAAAGCTGAAAACTCAGCTTAAAAAAGCCAAAGCAAAAGTAAAATCTCTTGAAAAGAGAATCAAAAAAGCTAGCAAACCTAAAAAGAGAGTTGCTAAAAAAAGAAAAGCAACGAAGAGAAAAGCTACTAAAAGAAAAACTACCAAGAGAAAAACTACTAAAAGAAAAGCTACGAAAAGAAAAGTAGCAAAAAAAGCTCCAAAAAGACGTGTAAAACGTCGTCGTAAAACAAAGAAATAATCTTTATTTTATGATATAAAGCCGGTCATATCGACCGGCTTTTTTTTATATCTCAGTTCTTTCATAATATCTCAGGGGGACGGAGCTTTACATGATTACAAAGCATGAAGTAGTCGGGACGTGAGCTTTACATGATTACAAGCATGAAGTAGTCGGGACGTGAGCTTTACATGATTACAAAGCATGAAGTAGTCGGGACGTGAGCTTTACATAATTACAAGGCCATGCTTGTTGCTTTGTAATCATGTAAAGCTCCGTCCCTTGCAAAAACTAACTAATTATCCCATAACTATGTAAAGCTCACGTCCCGAGTAACTCTGAATTTTTTATTAGCATAAGCTCTAACCATTGCAACGCTATAATCGCTGGCTGATTATTTATTTTTCCCGAACGCACCATCTCAAAAGCATCCTGAATATCAAAAACATGGACTTTAATATCCTCATTCTCATGATCCAAACCATGGATGCCACCGGCTTGACTCGCATCAACCTTTCCGCAAAAAAGATCCATAGACTCAGTACAACCACCTGGGCTAACCCAATAATGCGAAATTGGTATTAATTCCAATATTTTTAATCCTGCTTCTTCTTCCGCTTCTCTTCTGCAAACTTCAGTAGGCGTTTCACCATGATCAATAACACCAGCAACAACCTCTAACAACCACGGACTACATTCATCCCGCAAAGCGCCAATACGAAATTGCTCAATTAAAACTACTTTGTTTAACTTGGGATCATAAGGTAAAACCGCTGCTGCATGTCCTCGCTCAAATACTTCACGCTCCATTGGCTGACCCCAATTTCCCGCAAATAATTTATGACGCAGCTTATATTTTTCTACCCTAAAATACCCTTGAAATGGAATTTCGTGTGATATAATTTCGACATCTGAATCACGCTGCATGGCACGCACAACTTGCTTTTTCATTAGACTTACTCCAAAATTAATTAATGGGGTCGGAGCTTCACACGATTACGAAAAACAAAGTTGTCGGGTCGTGAGCTTTACATAATTACAATGCCCTGCTTGTTGCTTTGTAATCATGTAAAGCTCCGACCCTTAAATAAACTAACTAATTATCCCGTAACCATGAGTGAAGCTCCGACTCCCCAATAAACTTATGCGAAAGATTATACCACTTACAATTATTTTATGCTCTTTTTCTTCTGCTCATGCAGCTAACTATTACTTTTGCGATAAAACTAATAATTATATTTATTTAGGTGACTCTATTACGCACGTTAAACAAATGTGCGGTGAGCCTATTACTTCTGCCACTAAAATATCTCAAGCAACAAACACTATCAAAGTAACCAGATGGACTTATAACGCAACACCAAAAAATCCCTATACTGAATATCAACTATCCCCAGATAAAGGTATATTAACCTTCGATTTCGATAAAAATGATAAATTAGTTCAAATTTTACTCAAAAATAAATCATTGCAACAAACCACAGCGTGTTTATACAACCAACCTATAAAAATTGGAGACTCAAGTTTCATGGTAGTTAATCGCTGCTGGATGCCAAATTCAATTCAATATTTAACCATTAAACTTCCACAAAACCGCAGCAATATCCAAACAACTTTGACTTATCAGTCAAACACATACATGCCAACAACCACACTAATTTTTCAAAATAATAAACTAACTAGTATTTTCCCGTAAAATTTCATATAATCCGATACTCATCCAAACCAAAAGGAAATTCATAATGGCTATTGCTCATCTTGGAATTATCGATTGGCTGATCATTATTATTTATTTTGTTTTCGTCCTTGGCATTGGTTTTCATCTTAAAAAACAAGTCAAATCAAGCAAAGACTTTTTCCTGGCCGGACGTAAAAATTCCGCCTGGCTTGCCGGCCTTGCTTTTCTTAGCGCAAATATGGGCGCATTAGAATTACTTGGTATGTCTGGTCAATCTTATAAATACGGCGTTTTAACTGCTCACTTTTATCTGATCGGAGCAATTCCCGCTATGTTATTTTTAGGCATCTTTATGATGCCTTTTTATTACTCCAGCCGAATTCATTCGGTTCCTGGGTATTTAGAACTACGCTTTAACGAAAAAACCCGCACTTTAAACGCAATTGGTTTTGCTGTTATGACTTTGCTGGTTTCCGGAATTAATTTATATGCAATGGCATTGGTATTAAATGCTTTCGTTGGATGGAACATGCACATTTGTATGTGGGTTTCCTCTTTAACTATCGGATGTTACATTGTGTTAGGCGGATTAGGTTCAGCAATTTATTCCGAAGTACTGCAGTTTTTTCTAATCTGGTTTGGTTTATTATTAGCAGTTTTCATGGGATTAGCTGATTTTGGCAGTATTGCGGCAATCAAAGCACATATCGCATCCAGTTATTTACATTTATGGAAAAACACTGCAACCGCTACATCAAATCCAATGTTAATCAATTGGTTCGGTATTGTTGCGGGTCTTGGCTTCGTATTAGGCTTTGGATATTGGACCACTGATTTTCTAGTAGTTCAACGCACTTTTTCAGCCAAAGATTTACGCTCCGCGCAAATGACTCCAATGATTGCTTCATTTTTTAAAATGGCATTACCATTCATTGTTATTGGCGCAGGATTGGTAGCGTTAGCATTAGTTAGTTCAAATCAAATTCCCCCTTTAAAAAAACCTGATGATGCGCTTTTAGTATTATTACATCATTATTATCCAACTGGTTTATTAGGCTTAGGTGTAACCGCGCTGCTTGCTGGTTTCATGTCGGGACAAGCCGGTAATGTAAGCGCATTTAATACTGTATTTACTTATGATTTATACCGTCATTATATTGTGAAAAACGCCAGCGACAAACATTATGTAACCGTCGGCAAAATCGTTACAATTTTAGGAATTTTAATCAGCATTTTAACTGCTTATTGGGCAATGAGCATGCCGTCAATTATGGAATATATGCAGGCATTATTTACGATCGTCAATGCTCCTTTATTTGCTACGATTTTATTGGGCATGTTTTGGAAACGTATTAACGGCGCCGGCGCATTTTGGGGATTACTAGTTGGCATGGTAACTTCCGCCACTTTATTTTTGTTAGTCCGCTATAAATTATTATCTGCTGCAGTAGTCGCATTCGACCCCAACGCCAGTCCAATGGCAGTTAACTTTTGGCGGGCAATTTGGGTATGGATAATTACTTTTGGACTTACCATTATTATTAGTTATCTCACCTCACCGCCGCGAGAAGAAAATTTAACTGGTCTGGTGTGTAACAAAAAAATGTTCCCAAATTATAAAAATTTACCGTTATATAAACGTCCTGCATTTTGGGCAACAATTGCACTAATTATTTTAATCGTTTTGAACATTATTTATTGGTAAAACAGAAATTACAACATAACCAGTTGTTTTATAATGATTTTTATTGGGGCATGGCAGTAGTCAAAGTTTCTTCAATTTGCTATAATTAACCAAAAGGGGGTAAATTATGACACAAAGTAATAGCACCTGTTCTAACGCCAAAATATGGACATTCATTGGCTATATTCTCTTGATTTATGGAGTATTAATTGGCGGCGTAGGAATATTGCATTGGGTCACCAATCAGCCATTTCATACCGCTCTGGCATCAATGCATCCTAATATGCTTTGGGGTACTGTGATGTTTATCACCGGCGCAATTTTTTGTTGGTGTAACCGCGACAAAACCTCAAAGATAAATAAAATAACGTAACGCCTTTCGCAATACGCAATAAGACGTTTTTTCAAAAACCATCCTATCTATATGTTTTATTGTGCTTTTTTTGCACATTTTTCTGGCCAATTCTCTCATTTTGTACTATATTTACTATATGAGGTTTCAGATATTTCTCATGTAGGAGCATAAATTAAAAACCATGGAAAAACAGAGGGTTATAACTGATTAAAAACTGTCCGAAGGACATAAAAAATTCATAAGAGAAATATACTATGCTCGAAGGCAAGAAGAAAAAACTCAATATAAAAAAAGACGAAGTAGATCTAAAATATAAAATAAATCTGCGTGATGAGAAATATCACCCATATAAATTTGTACAATTCACAAAAGAATGGGGCTACATTTCAAAATATACGAATGAAAAAAATGACACGATTGAAAATGCCATAGAACAAATATTAAAAGATATTAGACGCAAGACGAACCTAGTTATAAATAAAAACCCTAGTGTAAAATTTTTAGGATTCGATAAGGACGCAACCCAAGGGGTAACCAAACTTTATGAGACGGCACATGAATTTCTCAAAATAAACAAACCCATAAATCTGAAGACGTTTGAAAATGAATACAAAAATGAAATACAAGGAAAAAAAGTTGGTGAAAATGAAAAGCATAAAAAATATCATCATCATATAGAGCTTATTAAGCTTTTTTTAAAGGCACAAGGTATAAAAAAGATAAATAAAGAGATCAATACAATTAAAAAAATTATAGGAAAATATAAGTTTAAAAATAAACTAAACAAAAAAAACAATGACCATCTATATTATTATGTGATTTTTTTGAGCAAAATAACAGATAAAAAATACATAACTCTGTTAAATTTCATCAAAAATTATGACCAGCTAATACTTTCCTCCGCTGCAACAGATATTGTCATAGAGACAATCGATAGTGGTAAAAAAAATTGCCCCTTCTCTTTCAACAAAATGGAAAGAAAAATCACAATACACGATAATATGATTGAACTGCAAGGAGATATAACCTCATATATGCAATTACCACATACATTGGAAAATAAAATCAAAACTATGCCATGCCTAGGAAAAATCAAATATGAGCAAGAAGACGGCAATCCACACTTAATACTTAAGAAAGCTGAAATCACATCAAAAACAATCTACACTGATATATCAGAAGCTATTAAGAACATCAATAAAACACCACTGATAAGACGCTATCGTGCCTTACTCAAGCTTAATCAAGTAATGAACAAGCTTAAAGAAAATTATGAACTCTATAAATCTAAAAAATACCTTTTCACAAAATGGCTGCTGAAATCCTCGATAGAACAAACCAAAGAAAATAATAAAAAAACAATTAACGAAACACTAGATATAATTAGAAAAGAAATCAGGAGAACAAAAAATAACATAGAGCAAAAAGGTAAGAACAAGAACACAAAAAGTAAAACAAAGAAAAAAAATACACCAAATATATCTAACCAAATACGTGTAACACTTAACAAGCTGCGCGGTAAATGTAAAGCCCTAACTTACAACAATAATGTAAAAAAACTTCTCAAGAAGATAGAATGGGTATATCCACTTGATATGATTGCAAACTTAACAATTAGCAAAATTAACAAATACAAACGCGGGTCGTTCTTAGCAAGATTTTTTAAGACAAAATCTAGAAAAGAAAGAGAACAACAAGCTCAGCAATTATTAAAAAATCTTAAACCCTCTGAAAATAATGAACCCATAAAAACGCATGTTGATTTGCTTAGAATAATTAACAACGCTATTACAAAATCGATAGAAACAGACTTTAACAAACATGTGGAAAATTGGAAAAACAAACCCAGCAAATATCGTAACATTTTAAATAAATCTAAATCACTATTATTTAAACACTGCCCACAATCACAATTAAAAGAATTAATCGAAGTAGAAACACAGTATTTAAACAGTATCACGGAAGGATTCGAAAATGTAGAAAATGCAAATA
Source organism: Gammaproteobacteria bacterium (assembly GCA_050123375.1). Classification (GTDB taxonomy): domain Bacteria; phylum Pseudomonadota; class Gammaproteobacteria; order UBA12402; family UBA12402; genus JASFHF01. Next base: position 29,394 of record JASFHF010000006.1, on the reverse strand, counting down.
ATGTAAATTATGTGTTTGACAAAATATATTTTTCTTGCTTGGGAAGTAGTTTAAAAAACTATTATGATGCAATTTTGACACTTAATAAAGAACAACCATTACAAAATAATACTCCTAAAAACCACATAAAGTGGATTATCAATTTTTCAATAAATAAGCTTGAAAAATACAGACATGCCTCAAAAAATAAAAATGAAAAAAAGCAAATAATGAACCTTATTACAAAAATTGACCGCCTCGAAATTAGCATCTTCTCTAATAGCGTATTTAAATACCAAAATACCGATGACAAAAATGGCTTCGCTAAATTTAGTAAAATAATCGATGACGCTATTAAGAGTGTGAAAAACAAACCCAACAACGAATATTATAATATTTTAAACGAGATCAACACACTGCTGAATAAATTTAGTTTAAACAAAGAAAAAAGACAAAATTCAACAAATACTAAAACAATTTTTGACCAATTAAACCATGAAGCTCAAAAGAAAAAAACCACCAAAATAGATATAAAGAAAACAATCAAAAAAATTAAGAAACGGACTAAGAAAATGGAGAACAAACTTAAGAAAAATCCTAAAACGGAGATAATTACAATAGCCACCCCTAAATCTAAAAAGCACCCAAAAAATAAATGTGAAGACAATAGCATGATACCAAAAAATGTAAAACCTTAAAAACTAGGAATAACTTAATAAAAAACATAAATTTCTCCAGTTCAATAAGAGCTTATATTATATCTACTATATTATAGCACGCAATTTCTCCTTCATTTATTGAGTTACCAAAAAATCCATTGACAATAAGATTATAACCAGTAGAATAAACACCATATCTAAAATATGGAAACAGAAGTATTAAGTATCTATTTTGAGGTAAAATATAATGTATTTCAAATCGTCAGATGATACTACTAAATCAATACACGAAAAACGCGAGTCTTTAATAAAAAACAAAAAAGAAATTGAACAAACGATTAACTATTTGGTACATTATATTAGTGCCATTCTTAAGAAGTATGATCATAACGAAATATCAGAGGAACTAAAAGAATTTAGAAATCTATTGCGCAGAAATAACTTAATACTAAAGCAGTGTAACACAGATCTTGATAACCTTAAATATCAGCAAAACAATCACCAGCCCCCTCACAGTGAGCAAATACAAATTAAGTCAAAAATGTAAACGAAACATTTAAATACCGCTCTAACAAACGACAAATGAAACAGGGCCTACGCAATATGTATCAACGAATTAGTTGATACATACAATCCAATCCAACTTGCTAAGCCGGAATCCTGGCTGTTTTTGTTTGTTTTACCCCGATTTTTTTGAGGAGTTACAAAGCAAGTATATAACCCGCTGTTTTATAAAGGTTTTTAAAAACATAGTGTTAATCAAAAACGCTTAAAAAAGATGCCAAAATAAGCTACAATCAGAGTAATTCTAGCAACAAGGGGTATATGTCATGACACAAGATAATAGCACCTGTTCTAATGCCAAAACATGGGTATTCACCGGCTATATCCTTATGTTATGCAACCATCTTATCAGAACCTAATTCATAACTCGTTGAGAATAATCTTAAAATAACAATAAAATAATTTCCCAAGGAGACCTGCGATGCTCACAAAAAATACAAAATCTAACCAAGCAAATAATGGCAATACAATTGAAGATTCAATGAGCAGATTAATAAGTGACATTAATTGTGGTATGTCACTAGCTATCAATGGGAAAAAATATAATTTCACGGGATTTTATACAACCAAGTCACCCCAACATGCAAAAGAATTTCACAAAACATTACGCACATTATTAAAAAATAACGAGGACGCTTTATCCACATTTAATCAATCATCTAAAACAATAAGCAAATATATAGATACACTACTCAATCTTTACGACATATCACTCGAAGCACAAAAGAATAAAAAAGAACTTATCCAAAGAATGCAAACAGGAAAATTTAAACTAGATGATCTTAAAAGTCTTACTACATCAGATGAGATTAAACAATTTATACCAAAGAATACTGAATCACCATTACTTACACCAGATAAGATTAGGTCATTTGTACCAGAAGATATTATACTGCGCGCACAAAAAAATGCTGGCCTGCTTGAAAAAAAAGAAATTAAGCCACTTGAAAAAAACGAGATTGAACGGCTTACACAAAATACTAGACAACTTGTAGATCTGTTTTTAGAAGCACAAAAAATTGATATAGAAAAAGAAATAAAAGAAGTTAAAAAAATAATAAAAACTAATTTCAAGAATAAATTAACTAAAGAACAAACCAATAAAAACCAAGATAACGATCAACCATATAAATATGTAGTTTTTTTGGCGAATATAACCGGCAACACCATCAACTCTTATCTAAATTCTATCAAAACTTATGCTCCAAAATGTAAAAACGAACAATTTACACTTAAGACTGCTGACATAAAAAAAGATCTCATAAGATGTGAAAATATAACCGCACTCAAAAAAGAACTGGAAAAATCTTTAGATGAATATGAGCAACACTGGGATCGTAAATCCAAATTCACACAAAACTGGCATAAATTTTTTAACTTTCTAACTAAAAAAACCACAACCAGAAAAAATAATATAAAAATAATTAATGATACAATAAATATCATAATGCAAAACATATCAGAAAAACATAGCACAAATAACAAACCAACTAAAGAAATACGCTCTCAACTTAGCAAGCTGCGCGGCAGATTTAAAAACAGAACTTATGAAAAAATAGAATCTCTTCTTAACAAAATAAAGCCGCAAAAAAATAATGAATCTAGCAGTGCTACTATAAATCATAAACTAAACAAAATAAGCAAAGTCAAAAAGCCAAATCTTTGCAGTCAAACTAACAAAAATGACTGGTCGTTAACCACATACAATAATAAAGTGAAACCATTGTATACGTTATTCAAACAAATTGAAAAGTCTGCTGCCACGATAGTTACAAAAATACGCAGCTGCTTTTCCCGCCCTTCCCAGTAATATCTATAGATAATTAACTTTAAGCCAGCTATAATTAATATTAATTAGTAAAAAATCACCGTTTTAACCAAATGACAAACAAAATAGATAGACCACATCGACGTTACAACCCACTCACTAATGGGTGGATCTTAGTTTCACCACAGCGAACACAACGACCATGGCAAGGGCAAACAGAAACTTCTACTGGCAATAATCTGCCGGAATATGATCCAAACTGCTATTTGTGTCCAGGAAATAAACGCGCTGGCGGCAGACAAAACCCAAACTATAAAGATACATTTACATTTACCAACGATTTTGCTGCTTTAATTCCGGAAACAACTACTGAGATAACTAAAACTCATCCATTATTGCATGCTCAACCAATCGAAGGTACTTGCCGTGTTATTTGCTTTTCTCCGCAACACAATCTAACTCTGGCAAGCATGGAAGTTCCTGCGATCCGTAAAGTAGTTGATTTATGGGCCGGGCAAATTGACGAACTTGAACAAACTTATCAATCGGTACAAGTATTCGAAAACAAAGGAGCAATCATGGGATGCTCCAACCCACATCCGCACGGGCAAATTTGGGCAAGTAATTTTCTACCAAACGAAATTATGAAGGAAGATTCAGCACAACGCTGTTATTTTCAAAAAAATCAAATTCCAATGCTAATAGATTACGTGCAACTGGAATTAGAACAACAAGAACGAATTGTAGCAGAAAATGAAAACTGGCTGGTCGTTGTACCATTTTGGGCAATGTGGCCGTTTGAAACCTTATTATTACCCAAAAAACATATTCTACGACTACCAAATTTAGATGATAAGCAGCGCAATCAACTAGCAGAAATCTTAAAACAGTTATTACAAAAATATGATCGTTTGTTTGATTGCTCTTTTCCTTATTCCATGGGTTGGCACGCACAACCAGCCAACCATAAAAATAATGAACATTGGCAGCTACACGCACATTTTTATCCGCCATTATTACGTTCCGCTACAATTAAAAAATTTATCGCCGGCTATGAATTATTAGCCGAACCACAACGGGATATTACTGCAGAATGGGCTGCAGAAAGACTACGAAAATTGTAAGAATGCACGCGGGACGCGAGCTATTACATGGGGTCGGGTCTTCACTCATTACATATGCACTGTATGTTGCATCATGTAATGAGTGAAGACCCCACCCCAAAACATTGCGGAGAATTGTGATGAAGTTCCAAGTACACGCACCCGGACGGGTAAATCTAATTGGCGATCATACAGATTATAATGATGGTTTTGTGCTGCCAATGACAATCAATCATGAATTATTAGTTGATTGCCAACCAAGAAAAGATGATATTGCAAATATCTATACAAAAAACTACGATGAGAAAAAAAGTTTTTCACTAAACAATATTAAAAAACAACCTGATGATAAATGGCTCGCTTATGTAAAAGGTGTAGCGTATTATTTGCAACAAAAATTTGGTGAATTAGTTGGTTTTGATGCAACAATTCAAAGCAGCATTCCGCAAGGGGCTGGACTTTCATCTTCGGCAGCACTGGAACTCGCAATTGCACGCACCTTTGCGCAAACTTCAAATTTGCCCTGGCAGCCAACTGAAATGGCTCTTCTTGCACAAACTGCAGAAAACAAATGGGTAGGAATGAACTGCGGTATTATGGATCAATTAGTCATCGCCCATGGTAAACGCGATCACGCTTTATTAATTGACTGTCAAAACCTAAATATTCAACTCATACCTATACCAAAAAATCTTGCCGTAGTTATTATGGATACTATGACAAGACACACTCATGTTGATTCAGACTACAACAAACGTCGCCAATACTGCGAACAAGCGGTTCAGCTATTAAATTTGGCTTCATTACGTGATATAACGTTTGAAAATTGGCAGCAAATCAGCAAAAAACTACCAGCAAAATATATTCCAAAAATTCGTCACGTGGTACACGAAAATCATCGCGTATTACAAGCCGCAACTGCCATGCAGCAAAATGATGCAATCCAGCTTGGCAAACTAATGAACGAAAGCCATTTGAGTTTAAAAAATGATTTTGAAGTTTCTAATCAACAACTTGACATTATGGTCAAATTCGCGCAAAATTTTCTTGGCTGTTATGGTGCCAGAATGACTGGCGGCGGTTTTGGCGGCTGCGCTGTAGCTATTGTAGAAATTGAAAAAGCAGAAGAATTCAAACAACAAATAACTGCACAATATCATCAAGCCACTAACCTAAAACCACAATTATATATTTGTCATGCAACTGAGGGAGTAAATTTAACTACATAAGGATAATAATAATATGTGTTTTTGTGAATACTTTTTTCGTTTTTTCAAAAAACGAAAAATAAATTACTCTGAATGTTCTGATATTCCCGTATCACTTCAAAAAAAATATAAGGCAACATGTGCTAAAGAATTACTTGAAAAACTAATGCAAGAAAAAAAATGCAAAACCTATGAAGAATTATTGGGAAAAATTCGTGACCGTATGGAAATAAGATTATATAGCAAAATAACATTAAGCCTAACAGCATTAGTAGTAATATTTAGACTAATTGAGGAAGCAAAACTTAAAATCGAATCGCAAAAAAATAATCCCAAACCCTCACAAAATATCCTCAATTTCTGCGAGAGTTTTCGGTGCCGCATTAGTTAAAACCTCATGCCCATTTTCTGTCACCAACAAATCGTCTTCGATACGAACACCAATCCCCCACCATTTTTCATCAACATTTTTCATGTTGGGTAAAATATAAATTCCTGGCTCAACGGTTAAAACCATACCAGGCTGCAACCGCGTTTCTTGATCATGAATTTTAAAAGCACCAACATCGTGAGAATCCAATCCCAACCAATGACTAACTTTGTGCATATAAAAAGGTTTATATGCTCGCTGCTTAATTAATTTATCAACATTACCGCGCAAAATTCCAAGATCACGCAAACCTTCTGTAATAGTTCGCACAGCAATCTTTTGTCCATCATACCAATTACTGCCCGGCCTAATTTGTTCTATAACCTTTTGTTGCGCTAATAACACAATTTCATAGATTAGCGCTTGTTCGCGAGTAAATTTACCATTCGCCGGAAAAGTGCGCGCAACATCTGCTGCATAATATTGATATTCACATCCGGCATCAACCAACACCAAATCACCATCGTGAATTTGTCGGTTATTTTCTTCATAATGCAAAACACAACTATTGTAACCGCTTGCTACAATCGGCGGAAATGCGGCCGCTTGCGCACCATGCACATAATATTCATGGAACAATTTTCCTACTAACTCATATTCATACATTTTGGGTTTACATTGCTGCATAATTTTTAAATGTGCGTGCGCAGTAATCTCCGCAGCCTGCTTTAATAATCCAATTTCCGCTGGACTTTTAATTAAACGCATCTCATGAACAATATCAGCTAAATTAATTTTCCACGGCCCACAATTTCTTTTACCTAACCACTCATCTATCAGCTTATTATATTGTAATGGATGATGAAACTGATAATATACCGCTTGCACATCCTGTAACAATTGCGGCATATGTTTATGTATTTCATCAACTGAATATGCCTGATCAACTCCATATACTTCGACAGCTTTTTCCTGGCCAACACGAAAACCATAACATTGTTCTTTAATCAAATTCTTCGGTTGACTGAATAACACATATTGTTCTGCTGATGTTGATTTAACAAAAACCGCAACTGCATTAGGTTCGGTAAATCCAGTTAAATAATAAAAATCGCTATTTTGGCGATAAGGAAACGTTACATCACCATTGCGAAAATACTGAGGAGCAGCAAAAACAATTGCAACACTATGCGGCCGCATTTTTGCAAATAACTTTTTTCGTCTCGCAGAAAACTCCATAAGCATACGGGACGTGAGCTTTACATAATTACAATGCCCTGTTTGTTGCTTTGTAATCATGTAAAGCTCCGTCCCTCTAAGGTACTATGTAATAACCGAGATATAGATAAAAGAAGTTGGGTAACCCGGATCGTGAGCTTTACATAATTACAATGCCCTGTTTGTTGCTTTGTAATCATGTAAAGCTCCGTCCCTCTAAGGTACTATGTAAAAACTGAGATATAAGTCAAACTAACTTCAACTCTAATGCCGCACATTTATTGATTGATCATTCTGACTCATACTTTCGGTATAAATCAACAACACCGCAACTCTAACATATTCAATTAGTTCCATCAATTCCATTTCTTGTTCTTCACTATCCTGATCCAATAAATCGCTATATTTTAGTTTTGCAATTTCTGCAATATCTAATATTATTTCATAAATCTCTTGCTGCTGTATTTTTTTGCTGTCAATTCCCGACAACCCCAATCCGCCTAAGAAGTTTTGACACCATACTGCCAACGCATGACTGCGCAAACTAATTGGCTGCTCATCATCCGGCAATAATAACTTAAAATCACAATTAACATCATGTAACTGATGAAAAGTATTTAACATTAATTCTGCTGCAATAGCTTTAGCCTCTTTAGAATTAAAATTCTCATTCTGCAGCATACCTAACACGATACGAAAACCCGCCTCATTTTCAGTATAATTACCGCCGCAAATAATTCCGCACATATAACCATGAAATTCTGCTGGAAATATCGCAGCATGATGACACTGTAATGCATTAACTACATTCTGATAAGTTATATAATTATTTAACATACTCATAATTATTATTCTTTAGATTTCATATATTCAATTCTGCGTTTTTTAATTTTATTCTTAAAATTCTCCCACAAAGGTAATTCATTAAGAGCTAAAGTAACAACAATCAAAACCGCTGCAAATATTGCCACACTATACAATCTAAATGCTATACTTAAACCAACCGCCGCGGTAGCCCAAATTGTAGCGGCTGTAGTCAAACCAACGGTTGTAACACCAGTACGAAAAATCACTCCCGCGCCCAAAAAACCAATACCCGTAACTATCTGCGCTGCAATTCGGGTGGGATCGGCAACACTCTGGTAATAATGTGCTCCCTGAGCATGGGTAGAAATCAGCCCAAACACACAGGCACCAAGACAAACTGCCGCATAAGTCCTAACACCCGCCGGACTACCATGAAAATCACGCTCCAAACCAATAATCGCCCCAATAACAAATGCAACTAAAATTTGAATTAGTAATGATATTTCCATATTTCAATTTTAACGCAAGATTCTGATAAAAACCAGACTTACCTCTTTTGAAATCCCAATTTACGCAAGCGTGAAGGAACTAGCAAATAACCAATAAAACCTTATAAAAATAAGTATATATATAAGTATTTTTATATTGCTTTTTATATTGATATATGATATGATTCAATAATGAGAATAACAACTTTTGAATGGGATGATCAAAAAGATAAAATCAATCGCCACAAACATGGTGTGTCATTCTTTGAGGCTCAAAAAGCATTTTTAGACCCACATCGTGTTATCGCTGAAGACTTAAATCATAGCCATTCAGAAAAAAGATACTATTGTTTCGGCAAAGTCGACAATGCCATTATGACTGTAAGATTTACTTACAGAAACTATAAAATACGCATAATAGGCGCAGGTTATTGGCGCAAGGGGAAAAAAATATATGAGAAAGAAAAAAGTAAAATACACTGATGAACCGATTGATGAAATCAAAATACGACATGACTTTTTACCGGGTCCCGACGAATTAGTTTTAAAAGAAGAAACTGTTAAAATTACATTATCGCTTACTAAAGCAAGCCTTAAATATTTCAAAAAAGCAGCAAAATCACGTCACACTCAATATCAAAAAATGATACGGGTATTATTAGACAAATACGCAGAATATTATAGCGAACATTCTGATTGATTAAGCTTCACGCTTCCGAAATCCCAATTTACGCAAGCGTGAAGGAATTGATGGGTGGGTAGAAAACAAGCTGGTAAAAGAAACCACTGGATCAGCTTTGATTGAAATTGGGTCAAAAATATAAGCAGCACGCCGAATATCCTCATGCTTGGTTTGACCATATTCTTGCTTATATGTATCTAAATTATCTTGATGATCTTGATTTATCTTCAATAATGCTCGCCCTAATGGAGTATTATCCCGCATTAATTCCACACTGCCAGCATCTGCCATATATTCACGTGTACGGCTTAAAAATAACATTAACAATATCGTAATAACCGGTAATAAATAACGCAATAAAATAATTATCATTAAAAATCTATTATCACCACTTTGCCGTCTGCGGCTTCCGCCAAAAATTACGTTATAAAATAATATATCAACCACAATTAACATTAAACTACTCAACACTGAAGCGGTTAAAGTCAACTTGATATCACCATGACGAATATGACTTAATTCATGCGCCATTACTGCAGCCAATTCATCACGATCTAATTTTTGCAACAATCCGCGTGTAATAGCAATTAAAGCAGATTTTTCGCTATAACCACTGGCAAATGCATTCATATAATCAGCTTCGATCAAATATACCTTCGGCATATAACGCATGCCTGCAGCAATTTTCATTTCCTCAACCACATTATATAATTGTTGTTCCGCTAAATTTTGCGCAGTTTTTGGTGTAATTTCACGGCTATTAGTTCCCAACAATATCAACCGATCATGCAACGCAAAAGTAATTAATAACGAAATAGCAGCGACAATCAACATGGTAATTGTCGCCCAAGGAGTAATTTGAAAGCTGATAAGCGCTACAAAAACCCGCCCAAAATTGCCCGCAATAAATCCACCATGAATATACATATCAACAATTAAACCAACTATAATGTAAATCAGCATAAATGCTGCAATTACACCAAAAGTTTTACGTTGGTTTTCAGCTAAAGTTGCACGCCAATCGGCAGCTTTGAATTGCATGTAGTTTTTATTCATACTTATCTAGATCTCAGTTCTTACATAACTTTTTTAAGGGTCAGGTTTTTACTAATTACAAAGCAATAAGCTAGATTTTTTGAGGGACGGAGCTTTACATATTACAAGGCAACAAGCAAAGCACTTGTAATTATGTAAAGCCCCGTCCCGCCTATATTCTCATTACAACTCTACTTTATAATCTTCCTGCGTCTTAATTTGTTCTTCACTTAAACTCCAGTAAGGAAAATCAAAATCAAGCCTGCCTTTAAATAAACTAACTACCATGCTTTGGAAAAATGATTTTTTAGTAGCATTATATTTTTCGATGCTATCATTATAAGCTTGCTTAGAATAAGCTAATTTATTTTCGGTATTCACAATTTCTTCTTGCAATTGCAACGCATTTTTATCCGCCTTCAAATCCGGATATCGCTCAAATACTAAATTAATTCCAGAAGCTATTTTTGAAATAGCATTTTCTGCTTCAATTTGTCCCTTGGTGTCGCCTTTAGCAACTGCTTGTTGCGCTTGGCCCCTGAGCTTCACCACATCCTTTAAAGTGGTTTGCTCATAATCCATATATTTCTTTACTACGTTAATTAACGATTCAAAAACCTTATAACGGCGATCAAGCTGAATATCAATTTGTTTCTTGTTATTACGCACGGCTTCTATTAGCCGAATTAGCATATTATAAATCGCAACAATACCAAATAGTAAAACCACTGCTATAATTATAACAATAACTAATGCACTCATAATAATTTCCTCCTTAAGATTTGTTAATTATATCATGAATTTGGGGGCAGGTCTTTACTAATTACAAAGCATGAAGTAGTCGGGTCGTGTGCTTCACATAATTACAAGACCATGTTTGTTGCCTTGTAATCATGTGAAGCTCCGACCCTTAAAGAAGCTTGCTTATTGCTCCGTAACTATGTAAAGCTCCGTCCCTCAAAGAATCTAGCTTATTGCTTTGTAATTAATAAAGACTCGTCCCCACACTCATAATATCCTTGTTTGATAGATAAGACTCGGGTAATATTTATAAATAATGGAATCAATTACCTACGAACAACCCCTAAATGAGCTAGTCCGCGTAAGCCTTAGACTTGAACACATATTACAGCAACTGAATGCCCTTACAACTAGCCAGCCTACTTCAATTCAAATTACACGTTCAATCATTAGATTAATGATTGATGCAATTAACATTCTAGACCGGCCGGATTTTAAAACCAAACTAAGCAAAGAGTTTGATCGCCATATCACAGTTTTACATCGTCTGCATACTGATCCTAAAGTTAATCAAGCTACATTAAATACTACTCTCACCCAATTAAAACAGTATAAAAATCACCTCATCACCACTCAAGGGAAAATAGCACAAAACCTACGCGCTAATGAGTTTTTAACTACAATACGCCAAAGCTTACTTAGCCCTGGCGGTGATGGTTGTATAGATAATCCTGGTTATTTCTACTGGCTAAATCATCCTGCTGAATCTCACCAAATTCAAATTGATGCCTGGCTAGCTGAACTGGCTGAAATTCGTCAAGCAATAAATCTCCTGTTAAATATTATTAGAAACAGCTCAAAAGCACATGACCGCATTGCCAAACAAGGCTTTTATCATGAAACTTTAGATCCACAACTGCCATATCAACTAATTCGTGTTACTCTACCGAAAGAAGTCATATTTTATCCTGAAATCAGTGCTGGCCGTCATCGTATGACAATTCGTTTTATCATTCCAGATGTAACCGACCATCCAAAACAAACTAATGAAAACGTAAAGTTTGCATTAACCAAGTGCATTCTATAAAATGTATGGGATGTTGGCGGGACGCGAGCTTTACATGGTTACGCGGTAATAATATACGGGGTCGGGTCTTCACTCATTACATATGCACTGCATGTTGCATCATGTAATGAGTGAAGACCCGACCCCCAAAACACTTGGAGACACCATGCGCACCAGCAAATACCTACTAGCAACACTCAAAGAAACACCAACGGATGCCGAACTTATCAGTCATAAATTAATGCTGCGTGCCGGCATGATTCGCAAATTAAGCGCGGGAATTTATTCCTGGTTACCGCTTGGTTGGCGCGTGCTGCACAAAGTTGAAAACATCGTGCGCGAAGAAATGGATGCATCTGGTGCGCAAGAATTATTGCTGCCTACACTGATTCCTGCCGAATTATGGAAAGAATCCGAACGCTGGGATCAATATGGTAAAGAGTTATTAAGGATTACTGATCGGCACGAACACGAATTTTGTTATGGTCCAACTCACGAAGAAGTAATTACCGAAATTGCACGACACGAATTGCATAGTTACAAACAACTGCCAATTAACTTATACCAAATTCAAACTAAATTTCGTGATGAAATTCGTCCGCGTTTTGGGGTAATGCGCAGCCGTGAATTTTTGATGAAAGACTCATATTCTTTTCACTTAACTAAAGAGTGTTTACAAAAAACCTACGATTTAATGTATGAGACCTACAACAAAATTTTCACCCGATTGGGTCTAAATTTTCGCGCAGTAATTGCCTCGACCGGACAAATAGGCGGCAACATGTCACAAGAATTTCAGGTAATTGCAGAATCTGGTGAAGACGCAATTGCATACAGTGATGCCAGCGACTATGCCGCTAATGTTGAAATGATTAACCATGGCAACGTAAAAGAAGGCGACCCAAGTCCTGACGGCAAAGGCAAATTAAAGTTAGCACGCGGCATCGAAGTTGGACAAATTTTTCAACTTGGAGATAAATATTCCAAATCAATGAAGGCTACTGTATTGGATGAACAAGGCCAAGCAATCCCAATGTTAATGGGATGTTACGGCATCGGGATTTCCAGAACCGTTGCCGCAACAATTGAACAACATCATGATGATAAAGGAATTATTTGGCCGGAAATTATAGCGCCGTTTCAAATCGCGATTATTCCAATTGCCATGAACAAATCCGAACGAGTAAAAATTGCTGCAGAATCACTTTATCAAAAACTAACTAAAGCAGGCTTTGAAGTTTTATTTGATGATCGCGCCGAACGTCCTGGCGCAATGTTTGCTGACATGGAACTAATTGGTATTCCACACCGTTTAGTCATTGGTGAAAAAGGTTTAGATAACGGCACGATTGAATATAAATCCCGTACAGATACCAACATAACGCAAATTAAAAATGATGAGCTGATAAATTTCTTGCAAACCAAAATAACAACATAAGCAACTCGGGTCGCGAGCTTCACATAATTACAATGCCCTGCTTGTTGCTTTGTAATCATGTGAAGCTCCGACCCTCTAAGAAATTTTATAAGAACTGAGGGAATAATTAAAAACTTGGAGCTAAAAGGATGTAAATTCACATAATTACAATGCCCTGCCTGTTGCTTTGTAATCATGTGAAGCTCCGACCCTCAAAGAAATTTATAAGAACTGAGGGAATAATTAAAAACTTGGAGCTAAAAGGATGTAAATTCACATAATTACAATGCCCTGCCTGTTGCTTTGTAATCATGTGAAGCTCCGACCCTCTAAGAAATTTTATAAGAACTGAGGGAATAATTAAAAACTTGGAGCTAAAAGGATGTAAATTCACATAATTACAATGCCCTGCCTGTTGCTTTGTAATCATGTGAAGCTCCGACCCTCTAAGAAATTTTATAAGAACTGAGGGAATAATTAAAAACTTGGAGCTAAAAGGATGTAAATTCACATAATTACAATGCCCTGCCTGTTGCTTTGTAATCATGTGAAGCTCCGACCCTCTAAGATATTAATATAGTTCGCTTAACGAAACATTAAGCTTCTCATTCACCGATTTATCCGCATCCTGTAGAACTTGCTGCATTTTTTCTGAAAACAATTCATGAACTTTTACATGCGGCAATTTCCACGGCAAAGCCTGATACAAATCTGCTAAAGTAGTTTTAGAAAAATCACGTGATAAAATATAACGATTATTTTCAGTAATCGAAATAAATTTAGCTTTTAACAAAGCCTGCAATTGCAAATAAATATCAATTTTATAATGCCCGCGCAAAGTATAAGCCAATTGTTTTAGTGATAAACTTTTTCCTTGTTGCTGCGCGCGCCATAAATAACCCAACCACAAAAAAGCATGAGTAAACCCATCAAATTTCCCCACTCTTCCGCTATAAGAATAAACTGTTAAAACATTTGTGATTAAAGCTCCAAATAATACCACCAACCACAACAAATAAACCCACAATAAAAAAATTGGTATAATTGCCACAGCGCCATAAATAAAACCATAAGTTGCAAAACGATTAATATAAATTATAAATCCAGTTTTAACCATTTGAAATAGAAGCGTTGCAATTATTGCGCCAACCAAACCATAACGTATCGGAACTTTACAATTTGGCACAATTACATATAACAACCACAAAACCAATATGGTAAAAATCCACGGTGCGCTGTGTAATAAAATTGTTTTCATTCCAAGTTTTGCTACTGCTCCGACAACTAATGGCAAAGAAATAACATAAGAAGTAGCTGCAATACTTAATCCAATAAAAATTGGCGCTAAACTTAATACTGCCCAATAAACTAATAAAGATTTTAATTCTAATCTTCGATATCTAACTTTCCAAATTTGATTAAATGTTTGTTCAACTGTTAACATCATTAAAATTGCAGTCACAACTAAAGCAATAATCCCAAGAAAAGATAACCGACCCGCCTGCACTACAAAATCCTGTAGATATTTTTGGACTACTTTACCAAAAGTTGGTAAAAAATTCTGATAAATAAATTGTGAAACGTTATGACCAATAGCATGCGAAATTGGAAAAGCAGAGAAAATTGCAATACAAATTGTAATTAACGGTACTAAAGCCAATAAAGTGGTAAAAGTTAAAGATGCTGCCGCCCCCGTTAACCGATCCGCAATACAGCGTTTGCCGACCGTGCAGCATAAATGCCAAAAATTAGCTAATACTTGCAGCATTCAATCCTCCTTAACTGCTCTTTCTACCAGTATAAAGTCTTTCAAGCCTAATGTTTAGAAAAATCTTGTGCTATAATATGGGTGCACTTTCTACAGAGGAGACACAACAATGAAAACTGAACAAATTCAAAACGCTGATGTAGTAAGCGACGTAACTGGTAGACAGTATCATATTGCCCTAGCCCCCGGAGAATTAGCCGAATATATTATCTTAGTTGGTGAAGCTAAACGCGCCGAAAGAGCAGCCGCTCTATTAGACAATATTACAGTGGAACAACACAACCGCGAATATCGGACTTTCACCGGCGAATACAAAGGCACTCCTATTTCAGTTATGTCCACCGGTATGGGACCTGGATGTATCGAAATCGGCATGATTGAGGTATTTCATGTAACCAAAAATCCTACATTTATTCGTGTAGGCACTTGCGGCAGTTTACAGGAACAAATTAATCTTGGAGATATGGTCATTTCCAGCGGTGCGGTTCGTTTAGAAGACACTTCAACTTACTTCGTGCATGAAGGCTATCCAGCTATTGCTCACCATGAAGTAATCATGGCCTTAATGATGGCTTCAGAACAACAAGAAATCCCATATCATGTCGGCTTAACTGCTACAGCTTCAGGATTTTATGGCGCTCAAGGACGCAAGATCCCTGGAATTCATGTGAAAAACCCTGATTTACCAGACCAAATGGCAGCCATGAATGTGTATAACTTTGAGATGGAATCATCAACCATCTTCAACCTTGCCAACATGAAAGGTTTCCGCGCTTCTACTATTTGCGAAGCCGTAGCCAATCGACCTAAAGGCACGTTCATTGATCCTGAACTAAAAGCTAAACGCGAAACGGAAGCTCTAATTATCGGTTTTGAAGCTTTCAGACTTATCGAGCAAATGGATAAAGTTAAAGCAGCAAAAAATAAAACGCACTGGTTACCGAAAGAAATATAAATATATACCGAGCGTCACTGAAGATGCGAAATTATAATAAGCACAAATGTTGTTGGCGTTAAATGGAACTCGTGATTTTACAACCTGCTTGTCTTGTAAAATCACGAGTAGCCAAGCATGCAAACAACTAAAAAAGAACACAAATATAACATGCGCGGCAGCTGCCACATAATCTAACTAAGTGTTACCACTAGTAATAGCATATAAAAACTACATCCTAACAAAAAGCACACACAGATAAATAAATACGATTAAAATAAGGGCTAAAATTCCCATGGTAAAAAAACTACGATTCAAATTTTTAGCAGAAAACGCATTGTAATTTAATTTGAAATAACGAATGATCCACCACAAGAAAAATGCCGCAAGTAAAACAATTAAAACTTTAGCTAACATGCTTAGAATAAATCTCCGCTCTTATTCAAACTAAAAACCAACATGCCGGTTTCCATCATCTGTCTTCTGAATGCCGAAGGTCGGACTCGAACCGACACGGCTTTCGCCACCACCCCCTCAAGATGGCGTGTCTACCAGTTCCACCACTCCGGCGTTCGGAGGTCACAAAATCACTTTGTTCTTTTACCTCTCTTTTTAAGTACCGTATTAGTCTTTATTTTTTTAGCTGGTTTTTTAGTACTTTTCGAAATCTGCTCCACCTGACTCAATAAACCTTGCGACGGACTCTCTTTAGCACGATGCGCTGCAAGATAAGTCAACCAAATGCTGGTAGCAAAAAACAAAGCAGCAAATAACAGAGTAAGCTTCATTAAAAACCCAATAGAACCGCGACTACCAAAGACGGTTTGTGAGGCACCACTACCAAAAGCAGCACCCATACTAGCTCCTTTACCCTTCTGCAACAATACGAGACCAATTAACGCCACTGCAAATAAAACATGAAAAACCAGAATAATTTGTTCCATGACCCGCCTATTGATTTGATAATTAAAGGCTTCACCTTACACAATTTCTGAATCTTTGGCAAGAGACTTAATACTTTAAAGTTAACACTTTAAAATATGCGGTGCATGACGATTACACGCTGACATTTTTGATGACCTGGGTGGTAGGATTCGGCAAGTCTTTCTCTTTCTGGTCAAAGGTTAATTCTGTGCTACCTGAAATCCGCACTCCATGGTTTTTCCAAACATATTTTTGCAACTTCGGAGTAATCTCTACCTTCGCACATCTTTTTACAAACTCACCCTTACTAATAAAATCCTCGTCTTTATCATTTTTCGCAAATCCTTTTACCATTACACCGTTTTGCTTCCTTTCTTCATTCTTTAACTGCTTTATATACAGACCTACCAATTTATATTTATCTATCTCCGGTAAATCCGTTTTTTTTAAATTCAACCTTACATTACGCTTAACCAATTCTTCACATATATTAAATAAATCTTTTTTATCCCTAAAATTAAATTGCATATAGCAACCTTTGTTAATTTCTTTCTCAAAGTAATCACAAAATTGATCAACAACTGTATATAAATTAACACCTTTTATTCTAGTAAAAAAATTACGATCAAACTCAAAAGATTTTCTACCATTCTTATCCTCAATTTGCCTAACCATTAACGACTCTTTACCACCCAAAAATGGTATAAGAAATGCAAGATTGCCGGTACGAACAACCTCAAATGGATTCTTAAAATCAAATATATAAGCTGGTCCACTACTCATGGACACTTGCTTCCACTTTTTCCTCATTTTCATACAATTTATATAATTAAGAGTTTTTCTACAAGATCTGCGCACCAGTGCTAGAGCTGCAGCGTATTTTTTATATTCAGATTCTTTCGATTTCTTAAATTTCCTAACTTTTTTTTCCACTTCCTTTAATTCTTCAATAGAAAAATCTT
This sequence comes from Gammaproteobacteria bacterium, assembly GCA_050123375.1. Lineage (GTDB taxonomy): Bacteria > Pseudomonadota > Gammaproteobacteria > UBA12402 > UBA12402 > JASFHF01. The sequence continues at coordinate 11,701 of JASFHF010000006.1, read as the reverse complement.
TTTCCAACCACTTATCAACCTTCTCAAAAAATTTAACAATGTGTTCAATACTAATTACATTATTTTCAGCATTCTGTTTGGCTTTGTCCAAGTCCTGCTTTATACATTTAACTTTTTCGCAGTCATAATCATGACCATACTCTTCTACCTCCTTCTTTGCTTCTTTAAATGCTATTTCGAGTTCCTTGATTCTGTTTTCATCTTTGTTGGCATTTTGAAGTATGCCGATTTTCTTTAAACCTATCTTTAAATCATCAATTACGTCCTCTTTAAATCTTTTTCGATAATCCTTATATTCTACAACCATAATATTACCTCGTTAATTAAATCTGTTGCTGCGGTGAACTCAATGCCAAAACTTCCGTATCAAACAAAGACGGCTCATAATTATATACTTTAATCGGATTGCCTGGTGTTGCTTTGTTAAGATGCTGTACTTCAACCCAGGCAGCTGTCACCATTTTGTCATAACCTGCTAACTCAATATTCCAATTGCGCCGCTTAATTTCACGAATCATTGCTTTAGCAGTCTGAATTGCATCTTTCAACCCACGATTAGGATCATACAAATCACTAGGCGAAGTAACGATCGCACTACTAAAATCATAAACTTTAAATAATTTGCTTGCTTGCGGAATGTCAATTACCACACCTTTAGTTGCCGAAGTTAAATCATCCGCATTCCAAATAATCAAAGTAGCGAAACGCCCCAGCATATAATAAATATCTAAAGGGGTTATTTCGCGAGTTAATAATTGTTCTATATCCGGAAGAGCCAACCCTTCCGCAAAATTTTGCCAATAATTTTTAAAATCGTTGTAATCTATTTTTCCTGCTGCTGCATAAATTGTAAGTTTAAAATGCATTACTAAAGGAGCAACTTTAGGATTAAAAGCAACTATAGTAATCTCATAAGGTAAAGGTCTTGCAGTACCTGCTTGAGGAATACCGCTTAAAATCCCATCAGCGCTAAAATTAATCCCAGCCGGCAAAGAACCCCCACCAACCAGCTCAACAGTAAACCGCAGCGCTTCACCTGTTGGATTATTGATATAATCATTCAAATCAATGGCTGTAACTTCTGATCCTTCATTAACAGCGACGGATGGAATGACTTCTTTTAGCTCTAACCCTTGCATTTCATTATTTTCTACCATAAAACAGCTCTCTTTTCTGCATGGAACTATACGAACTAAGTATAGCCCATTTAATTATCTAACGCATACGAAATTAGCAGAAAACTTGCATGGATTTGGACGGGACGCTACCCATTTGTAACATCTTGATTATTAAAGACTATTTTCTACTATAAATATCATCAAGACGCTCAATATCATCCTCACCCAGATATGAACCGACTTGAACTTCAATGATAGCAGCAGGTTGATCGGTAAAATTCTCCAAACGATGAATGGTCGTAACCGGAATAAAAACCCCTTGATTTACAACGAGTTGTTCGGTTTTGTCACCCACAGTTATTGTTGGTGTACCTTTGATTACCACCCAATGTTCAGCACGCTTAAAATGCTTTTGCAATGATAAACGGCCTCCTGGTTTGACCTCAATGATTTTAACCTGATATCCATCACCAATATCCAAAGTTTTATAGGTTCCCCAAGGACGTTCATAAACCTTACCGATCTCATTTAAAGCCTGTGTGCTCATATTAACTCTCCATTGTTTATTGAGATCATGACGATGCGATCAAATTATCTTTAAATTCCTTCTCAGCCAGCGCAATTGCCCCACAAATACCTGCATCACCTCCTAAGCCAGGTAACACAATATATTGCTCAATACCTTCTAGAATCGCGGAATGGTTAATGTAACCGTTCAACAAAGTAACTACTTTTGGACGTATCTTAGATAAAAGCCCCGGCTGCTTCATCACTCCACCGCCAATAATAATTTTTTGTGGTGATAATACCAAAACACAATTCGCTAAAGCATACGCTAAATAATCAGCTTCTAAATCCCATCCTTCATGATCAGCAGGCAAATCCAAAGCCTCCTTTACATTCCAACGTTTCATCATTGAAGGACCAGTAGCCAAACCTTCAAGACAATCACCATGAAACGGGCAAACACCTTCAAACGGATCACGTGTTTTATCATGAGGAATAAACATATGACCCATCTCAGGATGAATCAACCCATGAATCATTTTGCTGCTAACCATACCGCCAGCACCAATTCCAGTGCCAACTGTCATATAAATGAAAGTATCCAAACCTTGTGCTTCACCCCAGCGATATTCACCTAGAGCTGCCCCATTAACATCCGTATCAAAACCAACCGGCATACCAAAAGCATCTTTAATTGCCCCAAGAATGTTGTAATTTGTCCAAGCCAACTTAGGCGTTGAAGTAATATATCCAAAATGAGGCGATACCGGATCAGGATCAACCGGACCAAATGAAGCTATACCAATCGCTGATAATGGAGTATTAAAATGAATATCTTTGAAATATTTAATCACCTGCGGAATAGTCTCTTCAGGTGTAGCCGTAGGAATTGAAACTCTCTTGTCAATCTTCCCCGAAGCAGTTCCTACCGCACAAATAAATTTTGTTCCACCAGCTTCAATACCACCAAATAACTCTACCATTTTATCGCCCTCCAAAACTTATTAAATAAACTCTTTAATTACGGATGCAAAGTTGATGTATATCCTAAAAGCACTACTGAAATTATCAATAATGACAATCCGACCCATAAAATGTTTCTGATTTTTGGTAAACAATCTTCCCATTCATGATGCCGCCAACCAATGAAATTTGAAGTTAAAATAACTAAAACCATAAACATCGGCCAACCAACCACTGGACCTAAAAAACCAATAAGCTGCGATGCACGGCTATAAAAAATTAACGAACCAAACCAGCATAATCCCATAATAATTGCAAAGAAATAATATTTACCGGTATTTTTTCGCAAATAATTTTGAAAGGAGCTATTTCTACAATGCAAATACAACATGTATCCAGCATACGGCATAAAACTAAACAATAAAAATCCCGGCCACATAATAACTGATGCTCCTAAAGCCGAAGCTCCCATATTTAACGCAATTTGCTGCATATGCGATGTCAACGAAAATGAAAAATTTTGTCCTGCTGAAAATAATCCAGCAATAACTGCTAATAAAACACCAAAATAATAAAACTTCCGTACATGAAATGTTTCGGCTTGTTCTGCTGCATATTTATTACGGTGATGTAACTCCCCTGCATAAGTTGCAACACATAAACCAATTATTGCTAAAACAGCGCCGCAAATTGTTAAAATACCAAAGGGGGTAAAAACCTGATCACTATGCTGAATAACCAAAGGCAACAAAAAACCTAAACCAATACTTAATCCAATACAAATCACAAATGTAATTCCAATACCAATCATACTCATCGCAAATGCAAAACCAATTTGACCTGCACCAAATAAAACTCCGCCAATAATCATGATTAAAATATATTCCCACGGCGTTGCTGCATAAATCTGCATCACATTCGGCGTTAAAATAAAAATGGTAATCCAAGGCAATAATATAAATGCCCAAACTGCATAATGCAGCCAGATATTTTCAAAATTCCAATTAGTAACATGCTTAGTCGGCAGCGCGAATGATCCATTAATAATCCCTGCCACTAAAATAAAGATCAATGCTAATATGATGTGCATAAAACCCTCGCTATAATTTATCATTTGGGAAGAAAATTATATGCCGATTACCCACAATGCTCCAGCATTTCAATATGCATTTTATGATTTTTTACATAAATTGATAAAAATAAGAACAAAATTGCTATATTGAAGCATGACTTCCGCACTTTATGCGAAAGTCTTTGTGATAAAAATCAAAAAGTCCTTGCATTCCTAACACTCAATTGAAATAATAATGGTGATGGTTCACCGATTGTTATAATTCACTATCCCTTATATATTTAGTATCGAGGTAAAATTATGAATAAAAATGTTATGGCTGTCAGTCAAGCTAATTTTGACACGGAAGTACTGCAAGCAAATATTCCTGTATTAATCGATTTTTGGGCAGAATGGTGCGGCCCCTGTCGAATGCTATCCCCTGTATTAGATGAAGTTGCAAATGAATATAACGAAAAAGTGAAATTTGTTAAAGTAGACGTTGATGAAGACGCTGATCTTGCAAAAAAATATAGCGTAAGAGGAATTCCAACACTTATTTTACTAAAAAACGGTGAGATTGTTGCCTCAAAAGTCGGAATGCTATCTAAAACACAATTAACTGCTTTTTTGGATAGTAATATTTGATTTGTATTTATTCAGCGTGTCAATCTTGAGGCTTACGAGCGTTCCTGGGAAAAAAACTGAATAATTACTTTGATTTTTTGAAATTTAATGCTATTATAATGATGCGCGCTATCGCGTGTACCTTTAAAAGTAAATCTTAATTGAATTAGAATTACCGATTTGTTTTTCTGTTTTTTAATTAACATAAGAGTCATAAATATATGCCAGAAGATAAAACTACTAATAAACCCACAGCTAAAACAGCTGTAACACGTCCTAAAGTAAAAACCGCTAAAATACCCACTGACAAAAAAAAGGAAACTTTTCACTTACAAGAGCTGAAACATAAATCTCCTGCGGAATTAACTGAAATGGCCAACAAAATTGGCTTAGAAAATGTGCGTCAGCGCAAGCAGGATTTAATTTTTTCAATCCTAAAAGCACACGCACTAAATGGCGAAGCTATTTATGGCGAAGGAGTTTTAGAAATTCTACCTGACGGCTTTGGTTTTCTGCGTTCTGCCGAAGGTTCTTATTTACCTGGTCCTGATGATATTTACGTATCACCTAGTCAAATTCGCCGCTTCAACTTACGTACTGGCGATACAATTTCCGGACAAATTCGTCCACCGAAAGAAGCAGAACGTTATTTTGCCACATTAAAAGTTGATAAAATTAATTATGATGATCCAGATAGCGCCAAGAATAAAATTCTATTTGAAAACCTCACTCCACTATTCGCCAATGAACGCTTACTAATGCAGCGAGGCAATGGCAGCACTGCAGATATCACAGCCAGAATCATTGATCTAGTTGCCCCTTTTGGAAAAGGACAACGTGGCTTAATCGTTTCACCGCCAAAAGCTGGTAAAACCATGATGCTGCAAAATATTGCTCATTCCATCGAAAGCAATCATCCAGAATGTCATTTAATGGTGTTATTAATCGACGAGCGTCCTGAAGAAGTTACCGAAATGGATCGTTCAGTTAAAGGTGAAGTAATCGCCAGTACTTTTGACGAACCAGCAACTCGCCACGTACAAGTTGCAGAAATGGTTATTGAAAAAGCTAAACGTCTAGTGGAACACAAACACGATGTGGTAATTTTGTTAGACTCAATTACCCGTTTAGCACGTGCGTATAACACTGTAGTACCAGTTTCCGGTAAAGTTCTAACTGGTGGTGTGGATGCAAATGCGCTGCATCGTCCTAAACGTTTCTTTGGTGCTGCACGTAACATTGAAGAAGGCGGAAGCTTAACCATCTTAGCTACAGCATTAATCGATACCGGCTCCAAAATGGATGAAGTTATCTACGAAGAATTTAAAGGTACTGGTAATATGGAAATCCATTTGGATCGACGTATCGCGGAAAAACGCGTATTTCCTGCAATTAACATTAACCGCTCCGGCACGCGTCGTGAAGAACTTTTGGTTAGCGCTGATGAACTACAAAAAATGTGGATCTTGCGTAAATTATTACAACCAATGGACGAATTAGCCGCAATTGAATTTTTATATGACCGTCTGCGCACCACCAAAACCAATAATGAATTTTTCGAAGCGATGAAAAGATCTTAAAAGGTTGTTGGGTCGCGAGCTTTACATAATTACAAGGCCTTGCTTGTTGCTTTGTAATCATGTAAAGCTCCGACCCTCAAAGAATTTAGCTATTACCTCGTAACCATGTAAAGCTCGCGACCCGACAACTTTTAATGAGTGAAGCTCCGTCCCGTCTACTTATTCTAATTTAACAAGTGAAGATGCGACCCCATACAACTGCCGTGTTTCCAATTGCAGTGCGGTTAATTTCCGCCCCCAACAACATCCGGTATCAATTGCAAAAATATTTTTTGCAACATAAGCTTCTGTTGCGCTGCCCATTAATGCTGCCCAATGACCAAAAACAATATTAAAATTTTTATTTTTTGGATTTAGCATCTCAAACCAAGGAATCAAATCAGCAGGCGCATTATCAATCGGGCCCTTTTCCGTCAAATTAAGCCGCCCTTCATTATCGCAATAACGCATTCGGGTAAGCGCATTAGTAATATAACGATAACGATCCCAACCTAACAAATCGTTATTCCAATAATTCGGCTGATTGCCATACATATGCTCAAAAAACTCTATATGTTTATTACTTTGCAAAATTTGTTCCACTTCTTGCGCACATTGCTGCGTCGTTGCCAAATCCCACTGCGGCGGAATTCCCGCATGCGTCATCACAAAATTTAATTTTTCATCATAATGACAAAGTTTTTGTGACCGCAGCCAAAGCAACAATTCATCTTTATCATCTGCGTCCAACACATCAACAAAAGTATCCTCATCACTATATTGCTGACTGCCATATACAACTGCTAACAAATGCAAATCATGATTACCTAAAACCACAACACATTTATTCCCAAGATTTTTGATAAAACGCAAAACTTCCAATGACTTCGGACCACGATTTACCAAATCACCCACAAACCATAATCGATCTTTAGCCGGGCTAAATTTTATTTTTTCAAGCAGCAGCATTAATTCTGCATAACAACCTTGTACATCACCAATTGCATATGTTGACATAATCCGTACTCCGTAGCGGGGTCAAGGCTTGAATTTTACACTTTAAATTAAACTCACCAAAACCCAACGTCTCGACTTATATCCACTAAGCCAAAACATAAAATTCAAGCCTTGACCCCATTTTTACTTTCCCCGATATCCATTATTATTACTAATTCTAACATAATCTGTCACACTTAGCTGTTCTGGACGTAATTTAGGATCAACTCCTAAACGCTCCAACTCTTTCGCTGTAATTATTGATTTTAATGCATTACGCAAAGTTTTGCGGCGCTGATTAAAAGCAATTTTAACTATTTCAGCAAACTTAGTAAAATCTTTTGCCTGTACAGGTAATTTTTCATATGAAACTAATCTAACAAAACTCGAAGTCACTTTTGGTTTAGGATAAAAAGCAGCTGGCAAAACATCAAATAATTTCCTGGCTTCACAAAAATATTGTACCATCACAGTTAAACGACCATACGCTTTAGTACCAACCGATGCACTCAAACGATCCACAACTTCTTTTTGCAGCATAAAATGCATATCTTTTATAAGCGGCGCAAATTTTAGTAAATGAAAAATTATTGGCGAAGAAATATTATACGGCAAATTACCAACCGCGCGTAATTTTTTTTCTTTCGTGTCATCCCGCAAATCTCTCATTTTGTCATTCCGCGAATTTTTTATTCTGTCATCCCGCGGCTTGACCGCGGGATCCATGGCTGTTGTAATTAATGACGAAAAATTAAATTCTAAAACATCAGCCTGATGCACAATTAACTCACCCAAATCCGCACAATGTTGCTTTAACTGCGGAATCAAATCACGATCAAATTCAATTACATGCAACTTTCGCAGCTTAGGTAACAATTCACAAGTCAAAGCACCCAATCCCGGCCCAATTTCCACCATCAAGTCATTTTCTTGCGGATTAATTGCCGCAATAATCTGCGCAATTATCCCCTCATCCTGCAAAAAATTCTGCCCAAAACGCTTCCGCGGTTGGTGTATGTGAAATACGCTTTTACTCATTAATCTGCATCATCAACAAATTTAACAAAGCTGCCTTTTTCTGCAACACGCCCATCAGCTGCATGTTTCAATCCTCGTTTAAGTCTTTCCATAGCTTTTTTATTATCAAATAACCATCTTTCGCACAACGGAATTTCTAGATATGGTTTCAACATAACCATATGATCTTTAGTTTCACTAATCACCATATAATTTCTCCAAAACATCAGTTTTCTTAATAATAACATAAAGCTAGAAATAATCATTTACTATAATTTTGCTAATTTGTAATTATCTAACCAATTTTTATGCAACTATTATAAGAGGTTTTGGGTATCTGTTTTCGACGACTAGTGCCCATGGATGGGAGCACGGGAGGCACATGGAAGTGCCAGGGAGGAGAAAAAAGATACCCAAAACCTCATAATCACCAAAACTTTGTAAAATTAAGAAAAATGATAGCCACAAAAATTATACCTATTCGTATGAGTTTGTTATAATCTTTTGCTTAAACCTAAAAACGGCGGTTGCGCGCGAATTGAGAATGCAACAGATTGATTTAGATAGCGTAATGAAAATTTGCGTGGTTACCTAACTGGTAATGAGACAAATTTTCATTTAGCTAGATGAATCAAGATGTTGCGTTATCAATCGCGCGTCAACTCCCGTTTTTAGGTTAAAAATAAGGATGTAGCTATGAACCCAGACAAACACCCCCCCCTAATCCTAATTGACGGCTCGTCGTATTTATACCGCGCTTACCATGCGCTGCCGCCTTTGACTAATTCCAAAGGCCAGCCAACTGGCGCAATTTTTGGCGTAGTAAATATGATTCGCCGTCTAATCAAAGATTACCACCCATCACAAATCGCAGTAGTCTTTGACGCTAAAGGTAAAACTTTTCGGCACGAACTTTATCCCGAATATAAAGCTCATCGCCCTGCTATGCCAGATGAATTAATTTCCCAAATTAAATATTTACACCAAATAATTCATGCTATGGGGCTACCTTTGTTAGCTATCGAAGGAGTTGAAGCTGATGATGTCATTGGCACTTTAGCAAAAGAAGCTTCAGCAAATAAAACTGACACCATAATTTCAACTTGCGACAAAGATTTAGCGCAATTAGTCAATGAGCATGTAATATTAATTAACACCATGTCAAAAACTACTTTGGATGTCGACGGCGTAAAAAATAAATTTGGGGTAACACCTTCACAAATTGTCGACTACTTAACTTTAATTGGTGATACTTCAGATAACATTCCTGGCGTTACCAAAGTCGGCCCAAAAACTGCAGTAAAATGGCTAGAACAATATCAATCATTGGACGAAATTACTAAACATGCGGACGAAATTTCCGGAAAAGTAGGTGAAAATTTGCGTCTTAGCATCGAAAATTTGCCACTATTTAAACGCCTAATTACCGTTGATTGTGATGTTAAATTACCAATAAACTTACCAGATATAGTTCCACAACCCAAAAACAAACAAAAATTAATTGAATTATTTAAAGAATTAGAATTCAAAAATTTGCTTGCTGAAACTTTAACAGAAGAAAATAATGTTGCGATAACCAAGTCAGATAAAAGTTATTTTACTATTTTAAATGAGAAAGATTTTAAAAATTTATTAAACATTTTAAAAACATCTGATTTAATCGCTTTTGATACTGAAACAACTGATTTGAATTATATGAATGCTGAAATTGTCGGACTATCGTTTGCAGTTAAATCACACGAAGCATACTATATTCCTCTGGCACATGATTATGCTGATGCACCACAACAACTAAATCGGGAAAACGTGCTAGACCAATTAAAACCAATCTTCGAAGATAACAAAAAATTAAAAGTCGGTCAAAATTTGAAATACGATCAGGAGGTGCTGGCTAACTATGATATTAACCTACAAGGTGCAGCATACGACACCATGTTAGAATCTTATGTGCTGGACAATACTACCAGTCGACATAATTTGGACGCTCTGGCATTAAAATATTTAGGCCACAAAAATATTAGTTACGAAGAAATTGCAGGATCAGGCGCCAAACAAATTCCATTTAGCCAGGCACCAATCGAACAAGCAGCTGATTACGCTGCTGAAGATGCAGATATAGCTTTGCAATTACATCAACACTTATGGCCAAAAATAAACACGAATGAAAAAACTAAAAAAGTTTTTACTGAAATTGATATGCCGTTAATTAAAATCTTATCAAAGATGGAACGTTACGGTGTGTTGATTGACGCCGAAACCTTACAACAACAAAGCAATGAAATTGGCGAACGTTTATTGAGCTTAGAACAACAGGCTTTTGAACTTGCTGGAACCACTTTTAATTTGGATTCTCCCAAACAACTGCAAGAAATCTTTTTCACTAAATTAAATTTACCAATCATCAAGCGCACCCCCAAAGGTCAACCATCCACTGCTGAACCTGTATTACAAGAATTAGCTTTAAATTATCCATTACCAAAATTAATTTTAGAATACCGCAGTTTAAGCAAACTCAAATCAACCTATACTGATAAATTACCATTACAAATCAACACAAAAACCGGGCGTATTCACACTTCTTATCAGCAAACCGTAACTTCAACTGGACGCTTAGCTTCTTCAAATCCAAATTTACAAAATATTCCGATTCGTACCGAAGAAGGCAAACGTGTGCGCCAAGCATTTATTGCTCCTAAGAATTATAAAATTTTAGCGGCAGATTATTCACAAATTGAATTGCATTTAATGGCGCACCTTTCCCAGGATAAAAACTTACTTAATGCTTTTGAAAAAGGCTTAGACATTCACAACTCTACTGCTGCACAAGTATTTGGAGCAACGCTCGACCAAGTAACATCTGAACAACGGCGCAAAGCAAAAGCAATTAATTTTGGCTTAATTTATGGTATTTCTGCTTTTGGTTTAGCCAAACAATTAGGGATTGAACGCGCTGCCGCACAAATATACATTGATGCATACTTCAAACAATACGCTAAAGTTGCAGATTACATGCAGCAAACTTGTGAATTCGCACATCAAAACGGCTTTGTCGAAACTTTATTTGGTCGACACTTAAACATCAATGAAATTAATTCTTCCAACAAAATGCGCCAAAAAGCTGCAGAACGCGCTGCAATTAACGCACCACTGCAAGGAACCGCTGCAGATATTATCAAGTTAGCCATGATTGCAGTTAACCAATGGATAGAAAAATCAAATATAGATGCACATATGATTATGCAAGTTCACGATGAATTAGTTTTTGAAGTACACGAAAAAGATGTTAAAACCGCACAAAAAAACATCGCCCAATTAATGAGCGATGTAGTTAAATTATCCATACCTTTAGTTGTCGATATCGGTGTCGGCAATAATTGGGAAGAAGCGCATTAATTAAAGGGGGGGTCAAGTCTTGACCCCCCCTTTCAAAAAACTGACGTCATCCCGCGGCCTTGTTAGTTGACCGCGGGATCTAGGCTGTTTGATAGATTTTTCTGGATACCGCGGTCAACTGTCTTGGCCGCGGTATGACAGTGAGCAGTTACATTAAATTTTCCTTTCCGCACACAAAATTACATCTCTTGCTAAAGATTTATCTTCGGTACGACAAAGAAAGAAATGATATCTAACTGATAACTCATGTCCATCCAAAAGCGCTTGCTCAAAATAAAGTTTAGCAAAATTAATATGGTTATCTGCTAAAGCTTTTAAACCTAATTGAAATAATTTTTCTTTATTAGTTGGTAGAGACATCTCTCTTACTCCTCAATTTAAAGTTCAATTCAAATTTTGTTTCATTGGAGATGTCCCCCCGGACAGACCCCTGCGTGCAGTTTTCCAGCACAAGGTTCCTCAATGAAGCA
>JASFHF010000005.1:0-70288 GCA_050123375.1 Gammaproteobacteria bacterium | reverse complement strand
ATCCTAAAAATTTTAAGGATAATAATATAAGTAGCCTAAGCAAGCCTGAGAATTTTAAGGATAAAAAACAGCTAGAAACAAGTGATACCAAAGGTATACTAGGAATTTCTAGTCAAGATAAAGATAAGCTTAAAAATTTTAAGGATAACTCAGAAAATTTTAAGGATAACCTAAAACATTCAATTAATTTTAAGGATAAGTCAAAAACATTTAAAGATGATCCTAAAAATTTTAAGGATAGCTTAAAAAATTCTAAGGATAATCCTGAAAATTTTAAGGATAGCCTAAAAAATTCTAAGGATAATCCTAAAAATTTTAAAGATAGCTTAAAAATTTTTAAAGATAATTTAGAACCTGAAGAATTAACATTTTGGGATAAATATGCAATTATTAAAAATCAAGTAAAAGCTTTAAAAGAAAATGAAGTCATATCAAAAAAAACTTTCAAACATTTAATTACTAAAGATAATGATTGGAAAAAGGTTAGAAAAAATTTAGTAAATGATAGTTTAGCATTTACAGAAAATACTACAACTAGAAGAAAATACAATAATAAAATGAATGAAAAAGTGGCGAAATAAATGAATGAAAACGATTTAAGAAATGATATTATGAAAACTGCTAAAGTATATGAATGGTTTGGTAAAGAAGGAATAATTAATATAACTAAAGAATTTTTAGTTGGATATAATAAATCGGTAGATTTATTAGTTGAGACTGAAAAAAGTTTTATATTGATAGAAATAAAAATACAATTGTCTTCTTATGACATAGGTCAAATAATTACTTATATGACAGCGGTTAAATTTAAAACTAATAAAAAAATAAAAGGTGTACTTTTATATAATAAAAGTACATGCTTAGAGAAAGAATTAACACTTCTAACACTTAAAAATTATAACATTGATATTATGCTAATAGAATATAATAGGAATGATATTAATACAATAGATAATATAGATATAGATATTACAGAAAAATATAATAAAGTAGTTGAAATAATTAAAAAGTTGAAACCTGATAAGGTAATTATGAAAAACGTATTTACTAAAAAATATAATATTATAAATGAAAATGAATGGCGAACAATAAGAGAAATGTTAAAGCAAAATGATATCATTTATATAGACAGTAAAAAACGAATATTTAAAAAACAAATAAGAACTTAGATTTTAATTATCTAAGTTCTTTTTTTTTCTTAATTACTAAAGATAATGATTGCAAAATAAGAAAAAAACCTAGATAATTAAAAACTAGGTTTTTTTTCTTTTAAATTGCAACAATCACAACAAATATATTTATTTAAATATTCGCAAAAATATGTTGGTTTACTACATAATATACAATAACCATGCCAGCATCTATCATCATGTAATGATATATATTCTGGTATTATATTTTTTTTTTTTAATTGCTTGGATTGCTGAGTTCTTTTTTTTTAGCTCTGGCTAATTTTTTAAAATATTCTTCCTTCATAATAATTAAATATTTTTCAGTTGAGGCAACGTCTACCCTTGAAACATATTTAAAATTAATACGTGAATCAGGTTCCCAAATAAAATACCCATATTTGCAATTACATTTATTGTAGCCACAATTGCATAAATATTTATGCATATTTTTTATAAATAAAGTTGTATTTTCTATAGATTTTTTATTTATGCAAACACTTGTCATTGTTCCATTTTTTTTATTTGATATATTTAATAATTTAATATTCATTGTTTTTTAAAACCTCCATTTCTTCATAATCATTACAAAACACATGATATTTACTTTCACTTTTAATAATATAATGATTTTCTTTTCCTACTAAATAAATCTCACCGATTAATTCTTCTTTCCAACAAGTATCAATTTTAAAGGTGATAAGAACAATACCAAAATATATTTTTATAGCTTCTTTTGTCATATGATTATGTATTCCGGCAATGAAAAATAAATCTTCATCACATTTTTTAATTCTTACCTTGTCACCGATTTTAAACTTCTTTTTTAACTCGTTTGACATATTATATTACCTCACTTTCTAATATTATTTGTTTTATGCCAGCAAAACAAAAGCAAACATCTTCAGTAGAATTACATTCTACTCCATTACACAAATTACATATATTTTTTTCATTATTAATTTCTTTAATAGAATTATAAACATTATTATTTTTTAATATTAGTTTAAATTTCATAATTTAAACGACCTCCAATTCTTTTAATTCTCTAATTGCATATTCGCGATTGATTAGATTATTCTTATATGCTTCCAGAACCCCTAATCTTGTTTCATCTCCATACATAACATGGTATTGAGATAGCATATAATCAAATAATCTAATCATATTTTTTAGCCTTATTTTTTCTTTTAATATCCATATTTTCCTTATATTTGACATTCAATTTACCTCCATTTCTTTTTTTCTTCTTTTAATCTTTCATATTCTTCTTCTTCTTTTTCTTTTATTCTTTTTTTACTGAATTTCATGTTATTCTCACAGTCAATACATCTGTAATATAACCACGTATCATCAGCATCAATGTATATTAAATCACCATCACATCTATTACAATATGTCATTTTAATCATCTCCTTTTTTAATAATTTCAGCTTCTACATTAATTTCTTTAATTAAAAAATTTTTTATAAAGTCGCAGATATCAATGTTGACGATCTTACAGATCATTATTAGATCGTTAATCGTAAATTTCCTATTATTGGCTATTTTACGACTTAAACTAGTAGGCTGTAAACCCATACTTTTTGAAATTGCTTTTATTGTGAAACCTTTATTTTTAATAAATAATCTTAGTTCGTCTGATTTTATTTTATACATAATACCACTCCTATATTTTTATAAATACTAGCCAATGAGTTTTATTTCGTTTATTTCCTAGAAGAGGCTCATGTTGAGTTAATTTTAATATTTCTTTTAACTTAATTTGTTCTTCATTCCATTTAAAAATTAGAATACCGCGGTTTTCTAAAACTCTAAAGCATTCAGAAAACCCTGTTTTTATATCTTCTTTCCAATTTTCATTTAATTTTCCATATTTTTTCGCTAACCAACTTTTCTCACCAGCTCGTAATAAATGTGGAGGGTCGAACACGACTAATCTAAAAGAATTGTTTTCATATGGGATATTTCTAAAATCACCTATTACATCAGGATTTACTTCTAAATTTCGACCATCACAAAGAATATCTTCATATTCTCTATTATCCATATACACAGTATTTTTATTGTTTTTATCAAAATAAAACATTTTACTTCCACAACATACATCTAAAATAAATTTATTATCCAATGAAAATCACCTCCTTTATTAAAAAACAGGTGGGTTTGTATCCCACCAGTTACTTATTTTTTATACCTTTCACGTCTTTTTTTATGATAATTTTTAACTTTCTCATTACCTGGTTTTGTAGTTTGTGGACACGTATCAAAAATTCCTTTGTTACAATATCCACCGTTTTTAGATGGTTCCTGATATGGGCAACTTGTAATTTCACATTGTATTTTAAAAAACCCCATTTGTTATACTCCTTTCTAAGTGTAATTAGGTTAACTCATGACCTCTAATATTATTATATGACACCATAATGGATATGTCAACACCAAAATGGATATTATTATTATTAAACTTTTTTTGATATTTAATTACCTCTCTTGAATCCAAAATCTTTCTTTTTAATTTTACACATGGTAGCATACGCAGCACATATATTACCATAATAGAAAATTATACCTTCTATATCAGTTATTTTAAGATATTCTTTTATAGTATTATAAGATATCTTACCTATTTGAATTATTTCACGACCATGTAATATTAATTGGTGTCCCATAATATTTTCTGGATTCCCTCGTATTTTTTCACCTATTAATTCATAAGTACTATTAAAAAATCTATAAAAAGTATCATATTGAGCCTCAGTTTCATATAAATTCAATAATCCTTCAAAATAATATTTATCTTCTGGATTATTAGGATTACATTCTAACCATCCTGGATAATGTCCAGTTATTTTATCTGGTTCTTGTGCAGGAATAAAACCCGCTGGTGGATTTTCACCTTTCTTACAATCATATCTTTTATAAATCCTATCACGTTTAATAAGACATGTTATTCCATCATATTGTCTAGTAGCTATAGTATTTTTAGAATCTTCAACAACCCATTCATATCCAGGTGTAATTTCCTGGGTAACTAATCCTGTTTCTGGGTCACGTTTAAATAATGTTGGTATTTTTCTCATTATATTACCTCTTTCTTATATGTTTTTATTCCTGGTTCACCCAGATTTACAACTTCTCTAAATCTGCCATTTAATGCTTTATATATATTACTTTTTAAATATTTTATATATTCTTCATCTGGTTTATATTCTTCAATTAATTTTTTAATATTTTCAATATATAATTTTTCATCTATATCAACAAAATATCTTTGGCCATCTTTCAAATGGTTTAAAGTATTTGTAATATATCTTGTATCATGTTGCCAATTGCTATGTTGCATCATGCCATCACATTGATTGCATTGTATTACAAATGGTGTAACACCATCCCTAGAATTCCATAATATTTCAATATGTTTATGGTTTTTTTCACATGTATATTCCATAAAACAATATGCTTCAACATGTTTAAATCTATTCATTGTAAATCTCCTTATATCTTATTTTTTTCAATAAAATTTTGAAGTGTATTATACATCAATATTTCAAATTCTTTTTGAGTTAGTTCATATAATTTTATTGCTTTATAGTCTTGTTTACCAAATAATTTCTTTTTAACTTCAAATACGTTGAATATAATTTTTTCATCAAATACTGAAACACCATAAGTATATTTAATATCTTTGTATAAATAAGTTAAAAATCCTTGGCTTTTAGTTATTTCAAATACTTTGTTTTTTAATTTATTCAATAATTCTTGTTTATTCATTGTGAATCCCCTTTAATCTATTGATTTTAAAAATCCTTAAATAATAAATCACATGTCTTATCCAAATCTTTTTTTAACTTTTCTATTGTTTGAACTTCTTTTTCTTCCTTTTGTTTTTCTTTATCTATTGAAATTAAAGTGACAAGATTATACCCATGTTGATAATAACCTACATAATACTTTTTCAACAATTGAAAAAATTCTTCAAGAAAAGCATCTGAAAATTTAGAACTTGTAAAATTTTCTCCCCATTTATCCAATGTAAATTTATTAGTCCCGTCTAATATTGAACCTGTATGTGATACAAAACTAATACAAAGTGAGTATATTTCATCTTTCTCTATTTCTTTTATCACATCTTTCATCATGTATTACCTTCTTTCATCATGTAGTGCCTTCTTTTTCATTTTATTTAACATATCCCTTTTTTTAAAAGTTTCTTTTAGTCTACATGATACTGTTATACATTCTTGTAGAAGGTAAACTTCTAAATTAGGATAATCATGATTCCTTAATTCCCAAAGTTTAATAAGATAATCTATATCTTCTTTTATTTGTTTTTCACTTTCATATAATCCTATAAAAAATTCTTCTGTTCCATATTCAAGTTTCATCCTTTCATTACCTTTTATATTTATTGTTATTTCAGTAACTAAACCATCACCCCAACCATCAAGAGTTATCTCTGGTTCTGGATAATACTTTCCATTTACATATACATTAATAACCCTTTCTTTA
Organism: Gammaproteobacteria bacterium; assembly: GCA_050123375.1. Taxonomy (GTDB): domain Bacteria; phylum Pseudomonadota; class Gammaproteobacteria; order UBA12402; family UBA12402; genus JASFHF01. The sequence continues at coordinate 64,607 of JASFHF010000005.1, read as the reverse complement.
CTTGTAGCACCTCCATATTCATTACCTTCTAACAAGGTAATTAGCTCTTTAACTGTCATCTTCTTCACCATCGCATTCTTTAAAATCATTAATATTAATTTGATATATTTTTCCTACTTGCATATTGGCTGTTTCAAATTGTTCTGAATACATTTTCAATGTTATATTTTCTCTTAAACAACTATCCGTAGACCTAAAAACTAAAATAAAAATTTCAAATCCATTATCTATTTCTATATCTATTGAAATTAATTTAAAATATGATTCTCCATCAATCATTTATATCTACCTCCCCTAAAGACAACATGTGTACTACCACTACAGCAATATTACTTGTATCTATTATTCCTATTGATAGTAGTCCTTGTTTTATATTCTTGAATAATTGTAATTTAGGAAACTCTAATTCTTTTTTGGTTAATTTCATTACTTCTTCACAATTGTTGAAATATTTTTCTGTAGTATTTATAGGTTTTTTAGTCTTATATGGAAATGGGACAAATTCACTTACTTTTATCATCCTATTCATATCTACTAAATTTAAATAAAATATATAATTATATTGTTTCATTTTCAGATTCCTCCTCATTTTCTAAATCTATTATAGTTTTAATTTTTAAACCTTTAATTTGCTTATAAATACTACTAAAAAAAGTTATAAAACACTCTTGGCAAAAATTAATATGAAAAGCATTTGTATATTCTAATTCAAAAAAATATGCTTCTTCATGAAGATATAATTCATTACTACAAAAACTACATTTTTCTTTTATTTTTTTCATACTCTTTTTTGCTTCTTCACCTGTAATACCTTTACCACCTACACTAAACGACATTTTCTCAATACCCATTTTTTACATCCTCCATTAATATAGAATTTATATATAGCTTAATATCTGGAATAGTTACAGGTTTACAACCTAGTGTATAGATAATATATTTTCCATCTAGGTCTAATAGTTTTTCAACATCTTCTTTTATAAAAGGTACTATTAAACAATGGTATTTACTTATATTATATTTCTCACATATCTTATTTATATTTGTAATACTGGTGGCTTGTATTATAGGTAATTTTTTATCCATATCTTTATGATACTCCAAATATTGGATTATTATATAATTTAAAGATATTTTTAAATCTTGTAACTTAATTCGAATTCTATTTTTACTTGGTTCTGGTAAATCATCATATTCGCCATAGGCTACTAATGCCAAAATAGCTAATAATTCATTATCATGTATATTTTTTAATCTAAACACATTTTCAGGAGTTAATTTCAAAATTTTTCACCTACCTTACTATTATTTAATAAAAATAAAAATCCTTTTTCAATTGTCTTAATATCAGCTTCACTTAATAATAAGTGATTGAAATTGATATTTAATTTCATTGAGATGCTATTATATATATTTTTATAAACATTCAAATGTAGTGTATCAGCGTTACTATCTCTTATAAATAAATTAAAATCATTAAGTTTAATATAATAATCTTTTTTAATCATTTTTTATCACCTAACTTATATATAAATTGTTTACCTGTTTCATCTAGTTCTGCATAACCTAATATATGATACGCTTTTGCAATATGTTTCAATTTTATAAAATACGTTTCTATAGTATATGTATCTTCTGGTGTTATTTTTTCAGCATCAAAACTCTTTAAAGCTATATTTTCCATAGGTTTATAACAATGTATATCAATACGATTTACTTTTAAATCTTTATATTCATCTTTGTATTTTTCAAATATCAAGAATTGTTTCATTTCATGTATCTTATATTCATCTGTTAAATAATCTATCCTGAAATCTAATTTTTCTTCTGCTAATAATTTATTTACCTCTATCAATATTCTTGAAATTTTATCTGGTTTAAATATTTTATTAAGTGATTTAAATAATGATTTAAATGACTTAAATAATGATTTTTCATTCATAATAATTTCCTCTTTTTAGTCCAGGGTTCAAATGTATCAATTTGTTCTTTTAGACCATCAAATGAACCATTAAAACAAATTGCCCTATCATCTATTGACAGATATGCAGGTGGTTTATGTTCAACTACATCATCAACTTCTATTCCATTTAAACAAAGCCATTCTTTAATTGCATATATTCCCTCAGAAGAACAGGTTCTTGAAGAAAATACAATAACAAGATAATTTTCCCTTAGTTCCTCAATAAACTCTTTAACCCCTTCTACTGGTGGGTCTGGTATTTCAGTAACACCTTTCCATCCAGACTTATAACTATGGATTACTCCATCAAAATCCATTACTACTATTTTTTTAAATTTCTCACTCATACTATTTTAACCTCCTTTATCATTTTATTAATTTCATCAAATTCTCTTCTATCAACATAATAAACACTTATGTGCAATTCCCCGCTGGCAAATACTTTTAATATCTTATGACATACTGTAGAATCCTTATGGTTTATAATCGAATATAAGTCTACATTTTCAATTGTTAATTTAGACCATGTATAATCTGTAATATTTAAAATTTCCCATTCATTATATAAATTTTTGTCAATTCTATATCTTTTGGTCCTGGTCTTTTTTTGTGTCTGCATTAATCTATTTTGTAATTCAAACATAGTATACATTTCATCTATTTTCCGTATTTTTCTAGTTTTGTATTGTGATATAATACGTTCTTTTCTGGAATTGATTAATTCATATAAATTATTATAATGTTCTATACTTGTCATTTTTATCCTCCTTTGATTTTAATTTACATTATATAACATGGTTTACATCATGTCAAATGACAGTTACATACAAAAAGAACACCTGTATATACAGGTGTTCTTTACTTAATTATTAGATATTACATCATCACATCATTAATTATAAATGAACCTTTATAATATTATATCATACTTCAAATTCTAAATCACTTGGTCTTGTTGCTTTAGAATTAATATCACTACCATACCTAACGAATACGAATGATTCATTAGTACTTGTGATTACTCCTGTTTCTTTATCCTTTAGGTCACATTCAGGAAATGGAGTATATATTACCTTCCTGTCGATATTTTTGTTTGCTTCTTCTAAAGTCATTTTTTTGCTCCTTTCTAAGTTATTCATTCCTTCTTTTTAAAATAAGTATGGAAATCATTATAAGTTATTTGAAATAGAAGATTATCGTCAGATGTACAGATATAACCCCCTTTATTGGCTATTTCTATACCCTTAGTAGTTTCTAAGTAACATAAATTCAAGCCATCATTTGTATAATTTATTTTATTTTTTCCTACCATATCTAAAAACCAATGTGGGGGATTTTCATACCCGAATCTAAAAGCGTCTACTTCATAAGATTCACATTTATATTTCATTTTTTTAATCCTCCCATTCTTTTCAACTTAAGAATCTTTTATGTGAGTGTTTTATTTGAAAACAATTTTTTTCCATATAAGCATTATAACCTATACAAAACTCACAATCGGGGTCAGAGCAAGCATAATCATAATCTTGAGATTTTTCACTTACATAGCAATTTTTTCCACATATAGGACATTTTTTTTGATCATTTGAATACAATTTTAATCACTCACCTTTCTTCTTCTTCTTCTTTTATTTTTTTGTATGTATCTACAAATTCTTTTATAATTTTTAATAAATCATTATCTTTATACTCTATTTCTATCGATTGGATTCTATCGTCATACTTTTCATCCAAATACTTGATCTTACTTATTTCAAACGATGTTATATGTTTTGAAATAATCGCCTTTTCACCTACTACTACCATATCTTCGATACATGTTTCATATAATAACTTGCCTAAATATGATTTATTCGCACTCCAAACATATGTAGAATGATTATCATCTGTATTTATTGTTAATTTATAATCAATCATTTTTTTAATCCTCCTTAAATGAATTGATTACATTATATTACACTAATTACACTAAGTCAATTGATTTTTAAATATATTTGATTTTAGAAAGTATATAAGGTATAATGATGTTAATTGAGATAGTGAAATAATTGTAAAAATTCATTAAAAGGCTACTAACTGCCAATAGTAACCTTTTGCAACAATAAAAACTTAATAATTCTTGTAATTAAATTTTTGACCAGTCTTAGATAATAATCCTTATATAATCTTCTTTAGCCTGGTCTTTCAACTTTATATTTTTAAACCCTCTGAATTTTTTACCATCTTTATCAAAACAATTTTCTGAGTATTCTATATCACACAATTTTGCTTCGTTTATAAATTTATTCCTGCCTAATGGAGAATATCCATTTTCTTTACAGAATAGTTTATACCAGTTATACATTTCTATAGATTTAACATTATTATTTTCTTCTTCTATTAGTGCATCATCTATAAATTGGAGTACATTATTATTATCTTTTTTATATTGTAATATAACACTATCATTTTTTTCATTTGTTGAGAATTTTAATTTATTTGATAATAGTCTTTGAAGACCTTTGATAGCCCAGTTTATTACTCCAATCATATCAAATTTATCAATTAAATGTTCATCCTGATCTTCTTTAGGTATAGCAGTTTCAAAAGGAATGATAATGAATCTATTAAAAAATTCATTGTTCTTATCATAAGTTGGTGGCAAATTATTCATACTGCATATTAATCTAGCTTTATTATAAAACTCAAATGGGTCTAATCCTTTCCGTTCACCCGAGGTTAAATCTTCACCTGTAAGCATTTTAATTAGACTAGTATCTTTTAATGGCGCTGATGATAAGTCACCTACTACATTTGCTAATTTTCCATATAATGGAGCAGAAGCAAATCGAAGATTAGGGTTTGCAAGTTTTTGAAGGGTTACGGCTGCTACTGATTCTTTTCCTAATATCTTTACTAGAGTGTTTAATATTAGTGATTTTCCAGAATCTCCAACACCATATAAACCATAGAATTTTTTTATTTTATTGCTAGGTAGCATTATATAACCTATGATTTCCTGTAGTAATTTTTGTTGGTCTTTAGGTAATACTTCATTTAAAAATTTTTCCCATACACTACAATGAATATCAGGATTAAAGTCATAATAAAATTTATGTGTATTCATATATTCTAAGCTATGCTCTTTAATTTCATAAATTCCTTTTTTATTAAACTCTAAAACGCAATTATTAAACACTATTAAATTATCTTTTTTATTTAGTATATCTATTTTTTCTTCTTCCCTCAATAATCTATTGAATACCTCATTAACCGGTGATGTACCTTGATATTTTTCATGTAAATGTTTTGCTATAAATTTTTTTACCATATTGTAGGTAGTTGATTTATAAACACCATCTTTATAAATATAAAATCCATTCTCAGTATTAAAAGTCTTATGTTCTGGGTCATTTGCTAAATGTTCTACAATTTGTTTATAATTTAATTTCAATTTACCATTATCATCATAATAATGATAATCTGCTTCGTGACCTGCTTCTACTTCAAATGCTGCCTCAACATTTTTATATCCTAAATTTTCTTTAACATATTTGATTGTCTTAGTTACATCGCCTTTAAATCTATGTATCTTTAGCATATTAAATCCGTTGTGACAATGATCATCATTTAAAGGGTCTGTATTATGAAAACTATAAGCATATGTAGCATAATTACCTTTTTTATCTGGATATACTTTTAATCCATTTTCCGTTGAACCTTCACAATATGTATAACATTCTTTCTGAGTTCCTTTTTTATAAACATCATCTAAAAATTTTTCTATGACTTCATGAATATTATATTTACTACAAAATTTATGTATAACTTCATTTTCAGGCATATCATGAGGACTTTTGATTCCACCTAGTTTTTTATTCAAATCTATTTTGTCTTTTTTATTTATTTCATCTATCGTCTTCTTAGCTGCATACTTTACTTTTCTTTTATCCTGCTCAGGAGTTAATAAAAATTCTTTAGGATCAACAAGTTTACCTTCAACATGTTTACTTTTGAAATTTACATCAATTGGTGTTGATGGTAAGAACATTACCTGATTATACTTGAAGGATGCTCTATCAATTTCTTCCCATCTATTAGAATCCAATTGCTTGAACCCTAATTTCCTGGATAATTCTTGTGTAATTATCCTGTAATCACTCTTATTCATTATGGTTTCTTTTAATGGTAAGAATATTCTTATTCTTGGGTTTTCTTCGGTATGACTATGTGTTGTATGCCAGAAATGCTCATATGGTATTTTATTAATCTTATCCCATATAGATTCGTCACAATCATCTATATCTAATGCTATTATATCTCTATATATAATATAATCTTCTTTCCTTACATCACCTTCTAAATTCCCAAATAAAATACATCCTATATCCTTCTTATGAGCCAATTGTTTTTTATTATCTAAATATTCTTGTCTTGTATAATCCTGCATTACGCATGTTGATAACATTTTAATAATGTTTTCCCACGTATCCTGAAATGTCTTCCATCCATGAGTGCTAGTAACTGTACTATTATATATATATGAATATTTTAAATCTTTATTTGCTTTCATACTTAACCCCCTTTCGTAATTATTACCTGCTTGCCTTTTCTCTCTATATTTACACCATCATATAAATTTAAATCTTCTACTGTTGTAGGTGGAATAGCTACAGTAAAACTATTTCCATCCTGACGTAATGCCCGCTTGACCTTATATTCTTTAGTATTTCCTTTAGTTCCTGTACCCTTTACACCTCTAAAAAACAATCTTGTTAATCTTGATTTAGTTAGTATATGTTTCATATTTCCTCCTTAACGTTTTAAGAACGTCCTTTATTAAGATAATAAAAAAGCGTCTAAGATGCTTTTTCTTTACCTGATTTTTTTTCTTCTTTTGATTGTTCATATCCAGTATGTATTAAATGAGCAGCTACTTTATTGATACTAATTTCATTAAATTTAGATAATTCTTTTAATTCTTTAATTATATCTACAGATAAATATAATGATATTTTCTTCATATGTTGTTTGTTTACTTTTAATTTATTTTTTAATTTATTCATCTTTACAACTCCTTTTTTTTAAGTATTTATATAGTATCACTTTATATCAAATAATGCAACCAAAAATTATATGTTATTTTTTTTACACGTTTTTTTATAAAAAAGAGTGTAAAAAAAATTTAAAAAAAAATCTTAAAACCATTAGTATTACTAGAGTCTTAATTTTATCTACACTTTTTACACTGTTTTTTACCCTATTTTCATATTGACTACCAGATTCCGAAATAATAATAAATATATAATACATCATCTCTCTATCTATCTTTTTTTTATTTTATTTTTTTATTCTCTAAATAGAAAAAAAAGAGTGTAAAGAGTGTAAAAAGTATTTCAAGACCAATAATATAAAGCGATTCAGACAATTAAAAAAGCGTGTAAAAATAGTGTTTTTTACACGCTTTACACGTTTTTATAAAAAATTAGAACTTAATAATAAGTTCTAATGAGTTCTAATAAGTTTATACCTTTTTTATAGTTTACTGTAATAAAAAATTTAATTTCTAATAATTTCTCAGATTTATTTTCTTCATGAAATATGCAAGGAAATGCAAATAAAAAGAAAAATAATTGTTTTTCTGTTAGAAAATAAAATTTAAGAAATTTAAAGTTATTACATTGCTTCCCAGTGATATTACCTACAACTATTTCATCTAGTAGTTTAAACTTATCTATATTTTCATCTATAAATTTAACAATAATAGAATTATGTTTATTTATGATACTAGATAATTCATGAGTAGTTATAGTTTTTTCTATTGATACTCCATGTTGCCAGTAACCATATTTAAAAGACGTATTGTCTTTTATATATTTGTGCATTTGCTCAGGTGTAGGATAAGAGATAATTTTGTCTTTATATTTTTCAAGGTCTTCAAATGCTATATCTTTATTTGTAATATGTACACCCCATCTATTGTTTATTTTATATAAATGAACATTGGTGTTTCTTATCAATTTAGTTATTTTATTATCTAAATCATCTATTTTTTGATATATTTTTCTAAAGTCTCCTAATCTTGATAAATTATTTAACATTGTAATGAATTTCCTTTCTAGTGTAATAAAAGGATTTATTGTTTTGATTTTTTTTGTTTTCTTTTCTTTCTTCTATCAGCAGCATTTTTTGCCAGTTGTTTTTGTCTTTCTTTTTTTGCATTTGTTACTTTTATTGTTAGATCAGTAATATCCTTAGATGTTGGATTGAATACTTTTTTTATTGGTAAATTTAGAAATGCTGATATTTTCCAAACTTCATCAAATTCGAAATCTATTTTCTTATTTAATTTATTATATATATGTGATAAAGATAAATTTAATATTTGTGATAAGTCCTTCGATTTTTTGTTTTCCATGTACAACAAGTTTGAGATATATTGTTTATTAACATTTATGTTATTCATGTTAAATCCTTCGATTAAATATTTATTAATTATCAATTTATCTGATTCATTACTTTTTTTTAAAGATTTATTAAATTCTTTTGATATTACATGAATTAATTCATTATTTGTTGGACAAAATATTTTTTCAACAGGTAATTCCATATAACTACTTAATAAAATACCTTCTTTTACTGTTATTTTTGTATCACCTCTTAATTTGTCATAGATAGATACAATTTTTAAACTCCATAAATTACATAATTCATTGATATGTATTCCTTTATCATTTAATAATTGTTTTAAGTATTTTTGATTTAAATTGAAATCATTATAAGACTTTTTATTATAATATTTTTCTATATTATAATCATTATAATACACTTCAAACATCATTTGCTCTGTTGGACAAAATACATCAATTACATTCATGTGTAATTCATCTGATAATTCTATTGCTTCATTTATATAAATTAGAGTACGACGACTTATTTTAAGATTTAATGCGTTTTCAGTTATTTCTAATCTTTCACATATTTTTTTTCTAGTTGTAAATTCATTAGTCTTTATTAATTTGTTAATATACTGCGTATTAAAATTATATTTCCTATCAATCATTCCTACCCCTCCTATTTTAATCTTTATTTATAATGTTATAACACTTTTTACATTATGTCAAGTAATGCATAATATAATGAAAAAAAATAAACATAATATGTAAAATTTACATAATAATAGACCTGTTTAGTAAACAGGTCTATAAAAACAGTCTGCAACAAAGAGATTTACTAACAATTTTATTATACTAGAAAAATCTTAATTATAACAATATTTTATTATCCTGATATATTAAAACAAGGCATCTTCTCCATGATGCCTTGTTATATGATTTTTGCCAAATCATTTTAAAATGTATATATCTTCAATGTTTAACGACATTTAATGTAATGGTTCAATTTTATATGGTCTGCATAACCACTATGCTATTCTTGCATATTGTAGGGGATTAGTATTCTTTAACCCCCTAAAAAAAGAAAATATTAAATATATACATTTCATAATTAATTACCTGTTTTAAAAAAGCAAGAAATTGGATTCGAACCAATGTAAAACCATAATTACCAATACAAATCGATTTAAACAAATATACTATACTAAACTTTTTGAGAATAACTTAAATTTAAATTTTAATAGCTAATGTCTGCCATTGCATCACCACGACATTTCAAATAGTAGAATTAAAGTCGTGGAAAGGATTCGAACCTCCAAAAATAGCTTTATTTAACTTGAGTCTTAGCTTATCTCAAATGGGATAGAATGGATTTGAACCATCAACTCTAGAATTTTTAATCCTAAGCTCTACCAATTGAGCTACCATCCCATATTAAAAGTTTATTCAAACAAATATTTAAATATTGAATTCCCTATATATTTTTTTTCTACTTCAATACTATTAGCTGTTTCACGTGCCATTTTAACAGCTTTTATAAGTTTTTCAACTCTCTTTAACAATTTTTCTTTATTTGGAATTGGCATAGCACCTGATAATTTTTCAGTATTCCAGTAACCTATGATAACATCTTCATTATACACTTCTGTTTGTGCTGGATGCTTTTCTGTCGCTTCATATCTAATTAAAACTTTAGGCACTTTTTTAGTTCTATGTGTTTGAATTGAATCAGTTCTAAATATATTGCTATTTATATCGGGTTTCCAATCTTCATTTATATCTAAAGTAGGCAAAGAGTTTATCATTGTCCTAATATCTATTAACTGTTTTTCTAAATAGATGATAAATGTGACAGGTACATGTTTAACAATAGTAACATCATCAACTATTATATCAGAAAAAGCATTGGTATTTCCTGTATCTTTAGTCAATGTAAAGTCAAAAGATTCAGTTTTTGATTCTACAATTAAATTTAATAAAGATTCAACATTAGCAATTACTTTTTTATTTTCATCCGCAAACTTTTCACCTTCATCATTTAGTGGTTGATATTTCTTTGTAAATCCATTAAACAAGTCATTTTTTTGAAATAATTTATAAATGTTTGAAATGTTCTGTTTGGTTCTAGCTGTTACTTCTTTTTCTATTGCTATTATTTGATTTAATTTATAAGCTTTAGACATTGTCAGTAAATCTCCTTTTTATAATTTAAAACCCTGAATACTCAAGGTTTTATTAGAAAAACATGATTATATTAATAAATATTTATCTACATTATAACGCGTGTATTACATCATGTCAATAAAAAATACTGGTTCGACTTTCCAGTATTTATATAACTTATTTAAATTAAAAAAAACTTTGAAGTATTTAAAATTTAAAATTTACAATTTATTATATAATACATATATGATAAATTAAACCATTTTACTATAGTTCATATTAATTTTCCATATATATTTTATTTTCCATAGTATAAAAAAGAGAGCCAGTATCAACAGCTCTCTATCTTAACTTACCCATTAATGGTCGCGTTAATGGTCGCGTGCCATCTTTCTATATCTTCTTTGCTTGCTTTATTAGCAATCGATTGTGGGTCTTTTATCCCTAGTTGGCTTGCTATCTCCATTAAGTTTGCATAATCTTCACCAGCTTTTAAACAATTATCAAAATTTTCCATATATTTTGCTTTAAAAGCCTTTCTTGACATCGAATTTGCATCAAATTCCATTTGTTTTAAATCGTATCTGTTTTTATTCATTATTATCTCCTCACTTTCACTTTCATTTTTTATTTTTTTTTTTTTGAAATATATCATCTCTAACTTGGTCAACTGTTGATTTTACACTATACTCAATATGTTTAAGCATGTTATTATATACGATTAATTTATTACTTAATATTTTTATTTCTTCATGTAGTTTATTGTTTTCTTCTGTTAATTTTGTTATCGTTTCTTCATGTCCTTTACTGTGTCCTTCTGTCATAATCTCTTTTATTATTATTTCTTCATGTAGTTTATTATTTTCTTTAATTAATCTTATTATTGTTTGTTCTTGTGTTTCACAGCTATTTTTTTCATAATTCATAATAAACAAATCCTACCTTTCTATAAAGTTCCTTTGTTATCTGGACTGTTTATAATTCCAAATGCAGTCAAGCATAAAAGAATAAAGTCTATTGTGTGTCGTATTACTTCTTGCTTGATTCCTATTGCTTCATATAAACCCCATTCACCCAATAGTAACAACAATGCACTGGCTAAAGCACCCCGCAGAACCTTACTTTTTAGTCTGTTTTGTGTCATAATTTCACCACCCTTTTGATAAAGTCCCCGAATCTGATTGATATCAACCGTAACCGGGGACATGGAACATTGAACATTAAACAATTATTAATTTATAAGGACTAAATCTTCTTCAAATAATTAAAAATATAAATATTCTTGCAAAAAACACTTTTAATTAGCGTAATTAGAGTCTCTTTCTACACATGGTAGTTGAGTCAATTTGCCTGGCTATTTTTGTGGGATTGTGTATTTTCGGATTTCCCACGAACCCTATAGGCTCATACACTAAGCCGCAAGCCTTGATATCATAGTCGTTGGCTTACGCAACCTGTTAAATAATATTACAATTGGACTTGAACCAATACGACCGAATCTTACGAAAGGGCTTCTCCCAATTAAATTATATAATATTATTTTAAACTATGTTGGTTCAAAAACCTGGCTTTGGAATCGAACCAAAGATATTAATTATCCGTCGATAATTTTTCTTTACCATTAATTTACCAGGCGTTTTTATAATTTTAGGTAGTAGTATGAATATAAATACCATCATACCGCGGTGCGTCTTGGTAATTAATGTCCCCAAGCGGAATAGACAACTACCAAATTATGTCTACGAGTTTTACCTCCATATTAGCAGTGGCGGGATTTGAACCCGCGATTATCCGGAATATGACTCCGATACCTTACCACTTGGCTACACTGCGTTAAAATAGCCGGTACTAGAATTTTTGCTTATAATAAAACTTGTGGGATAATATAATTTAATAGTAAACAATTGTACCATATTATAAAACGTTCCCGGCTAACTTGTGAGATTGTGTATTATTGGATTTCTCACGAATCCTATATAGACTCCATACACTGAGTCGTAAACCTTGATATCATAGTCATTGAATTTACGCAACCTGTTTTAATACTATGTTGGTTTAAACTGGAATATCAGGACTTGAACCTAAAATATATAAATCAAAATTATATGTGTTACCATTACACCATATTCCAAAGTTATTACCCGGGTTACTGTCCCTTTTTTAATAAGAAGTCCACCCGGATAATAATGTTCTTTTTTAGAACAAACCTTTAATATAAACATTATATAACACTTTTTACATTAAATCAAGGTATTTTTTTATTCAATGCATTAAATAAAAAATCTTCCCAAGGTAATTTTGATGATGCTCTAAAATGCTTCATCCATACTTCCCAATACTCAGGTGAGATTATTTTTGTATATTCTTCTAATTTACTTATATCATTTTGTTCTTTATACTTAATCCCAAGATAATCACAAATACCTTTTAATGCTTCTATAGCACATTCATGTTGATATGATATATTTTTCATCAAATTTGCTTCAACATGATTACTCATGAATCCACACTCTAAAAGAACTGCTATCATTTTAGTTTCTCTTAGTTCGTGAAATCCACTTTTATATATTATAGTATCTTTTTTTACTCCCCTATCTTTTAGATTCATACCTTTTAATAATTGTTTGTGTATCGCTGTTGCTAATTTTTTCCCTTCGATACTAGAATTATGATAAAATGTTTCAATACCACCCACATTATCTGACCATCTAACACCTATAGAATTAAAGTGCCATGAAACATAAATATATACTTTATATTTACCTGAATCATATTGTTTATTTGCTCTATCTGTTCGTGTTTTTAATGGTGTATCTGTCCTATCAGGACTAACATCATATGTATTAAATCCAAAATCTTTACAGGCTTGTATAAATATAGTTTTGGTAGGATGATTAAATTCATTCTCACGTATTACAGAACCATCTTTAAACTTAGGAGTCCTTTTGCCTGCAGTTTCTAGGCCATCCGATGACCATCATTACAAATGATTAAAACATCTTTTTGTAATAATGACATATAGCATCACTTCCTTTCTATTTGTATATAATACAACAAAAATATCTATTTAAATAGGTGTTTTGTTATAATTTAAATGCTATTATGTAACTTCCCTTATCGACTTGTATTGCTGTTTCATCTGATGTGCTTTGTGACCATTTAAATTGAAGAATACAACCACTGTCCCCAGTTTTTATTATTGATCTCTCATAATAAGGCATTTCTCCTGATGCAAGCGCACCTATAGAAACCGTAGAAGTTAATAAATAATTATTCATATATAATGATACATCACTCATATAAGCAGTATTAGTGCTTGCACCTATAAAAACTTTACCATCGTGAAATACTTCATAATCTCCACTTACTGACCATTGAGTTTTTAAATTTGGTGTATCACTTGAACTACTATAAATTAATACTAATTGTACCTCAAATAAACTATTAGAAGGCAATTTAATAAATAATTCATCATCGTTTTGTGTTGTCGTACTTTCTACAACTGTTTCATCATAGTATTTAATAACATTTATTGGAACACTTTTACCATCGGTTATCAATGGTATCATGTTATTATTACTTATTGTGAAATCAGTTACGAAAAAATATTGATTATTAGCACCTGTAGTAAATCCTACATCTCCACTTTCTATGGCTGAAAGAGTGATTGCATATTCAGCATATACAGGTTTCATCCCATCCACTTCTAATCTTGCTCTTATAACATTATCTGGAGTTTTATCAATCCACAACATCATCCTATCTCCTGTTTCAATACTTCCAGATAATGAGCCTGTAGCAACATAAGAACCTGAACCACTTACATTTTCATATATTTTTAAATCATCATGTATGTCAATTCTTATATAATTAGATGAATCAATATACCATATTACACTACCGCCATATGTATCTATTTTAGAATACATTTCACATTTAAATGAGAATGAATTTACATCATTCATTATTTCTATCATATCAGTCGGTTCTTCCCAAGCATAAAAGAAACCTTTTTTACCTATTTTTTTATCAAAATAAACTAGTGTATAAGTATCATTTCCAATCCATGGTGATTCATCATAATTTCCAGAACCATCATTTACAATAAATGATGATGTTATTCCAGATACATCTCTTATCATACATAATTTATTGACTATGATAAATTCATCTTGTGCATTGGCGGTGGTAGTAGCATCAATGTATACATAACTAATAGAATTCCATCCAGAAGGAGAACCCGTAGTATCAAATGCACTTTTATTAATATGTAACATTATCCATCCACTAGCAGTAGTAGACCAAGTTGCATAATAATAATTTGATGAATTATTACCTAATCTTATTTTTATTGAACTTATATAACTATGGTCTGAAATATAAACAATCAATAAAATTTTATCATCTGAGCCTTCAGCAGCACCAGAAGGATAAACAGTTAAATCAATAGTTGCTATAGTATCATCAATTGTTATAACACCTGATGAATTATCATTTTCTAACATTTTAACTCCGCCTATACCACACAATACATCTGTATATTTGACTGTAGATGCTGTTATTGTTCCTGATGTACCAAAGTCACTATGATTCTCAAAATTATGTATTTCTTTAACATTATTTTCTATAGCATAATCTAACATATTATAAGAATTAATAGAATTTGAATAATTTAATTCTCCCATTATATTTGTTAATGCTTCTTCATTTTTATTTAAATTTGTATCATTTATAGGGGGAGTAGTTCCATTTACAAATGTTGTTTCAGTCCAGTTAGCAAAATTAGACATTATTGAACCTCCTTTTTAACATTTGATTTTTTATCATATATAATTTTTTCAATTTTAATCTTATTATTGTCTAATATTAAATTAGAAGACCTGCATCCTTTATGTGATAATCTTCCTTTTTTATCTGTTGTTTTTTTCAATACAATTGTTGCTGTACAAATATACTTATCCTTTTCTTCTATACAGGTGTATTTTTTTATTCTTATTTCATTTCCTTCATTAATAAAATCTAATATAACTTTAGCAAAATTAGCTTCTGCATTAAACTTAAATTCTTCTGTCAATATCCCATCTACTTTATTTTCTTCTTTTATTTCTGTATTAATTGTTATATGATTCATGATCTTACTCCTTTCTATAATTTAATTGCTTTAATATATGATCCTTTATCAATTTGTAAAGGTGTTGCACTGACTGCATGTTTGGCCAATTGCAATTGAAGTTTACACCCACTATCACCTGTCTTAATTAATATCTTTTCAAAATGTGGGAGTTCTCCTGTCGCTGCAGTACCTACTGTAATTGCTGTAGGAAGAGCATAACTATTCATATACGCGTTTATATCAGTATATGATGTTGTATCGCTACCAGTAGCTATTATTGACCTACCATCACTAAATAATTCATAATCTCCACTAGCAGACCAAGCAACTTTCATATCAAGTGTAACACTTGTACAACTATATATTAATACTAATTCAACTTCAAAAAGACTATTAGAAGGCAATTTAATAAATAATTCATTATCATTTTGTAAAGTAGTACTGGATGATAAAGATTGATCATAATATTTAGTAACTATTATATTTATTGCCTTACTCCAATTAGATAATGGAATAGATGGATTATTACTGGCAACATAATCGGTAAGAAAATAATATTGATTTACATTATCATGGGTAATTGCTAAATCACCGCCTAAAGTCGACGCAAAAGAACATGCATACTCAGCATATACAGGTTTCATCCCATCCACTTCTAATCTTGCCCTTATAATGTTATCTGCTGTCTTATCTATCCATAATTCCATTCTATCCCCTGCTTCGATATTACTTGATAATGTTCCTACAACAACATAAGAACCTGAGCCATTTATATATTCATAAATGGTTAAATCATTTTCAATAGCTATCGATGCCCAATTATTATAGTCTATATACCATAATATAGTACCACCGTAATAATCTATCTTAGAATACATTTCACATTTGAATGAGAATGAGTTTACATCATTCATTATTACTACTTTATCATATGGATATGGTCTTGCATTATGTAAGCCTTTTTTTCCAATTTTTTTGTCATAATACATTACTATATATTCATCACCAGTTAAATACATATTAGTATTATAATTACCTGAACCATCATTTACCATTAAAGAGCTTGGTATTGTAGTATCTGAAATTCGTCTTATTAAATACAATTTATTGAGTATGATATAATCTGATTGACTATTGTTTTTTGTAGAAACATAAATTCTTACAAATGTTATATCATCCCATCCAGAAGGTGTGCCATCAGTACCAAAATCACTTTTTTTAGCCTTATAAAAATTCCACCCAGTAGATAATGACATATATTTATAATAACAATTAGAATCATCATCACCTAAACGTAAAAGTAAAGTAGTAAATACTGTACTATCAGATACATTAAAACATAATACAATATAATCTGATATACTAGCACTAGCACCAGAAGGATAAGCAGTCAAATCAATAGATGTTATATTATCATATACACCAATACTAGATGCTGATGCTGTATTACTTTGCATAGTAATGCCACCGATTCCAGAAATAACACCTGATGATGTCGCTTGGCCAAGTGACATAGTACCAGTAGTAGTAAAATCACTTATATTCTCAAAATTATGTATTTCTTTAACATTATTTTCAATACCATAATCCAATGCCTGCTTCATAGATGTTGCATTATATGAGTTTAATTCACTCGTTATATTTGTTAATGCTTCTTCATTTTTATTAAGATTAGTAGGCGTAATATGAGGCGCAGAAAGATTAGCATATGTTACAGGTGTCCAATTTGCATAATTAGACAATATAATCATCTCCTTCTCATTTTATATTTAAATTTCTATTTTTATTAGGTATTCTTGATTCACTTAGTACATCTTTACCATCTATTACTTTAGGCATAATTTCTTTTTTTTCTTTTGTATGTCCTTTTACATATTCATGAATTTCAATAATTGATATAGCATTATAACAATCTTTTTTAACTTTTTCTTTTAATATAACTTTATTTTGTGTATCTGGTTCTATAGCTATAACATCACTTTCAAATACTATATCTTTTCTATTGAATATTAATTTTTTAATTGTTATATCTTCGCCTGATTTAACTAGATCAAGTAAAGATTTCATAAAATTAACTTCTGCATTTATTTTAAAATCATTTTTTAAATTACCGTTTTCTTTATTTTCTTCTTTTACTTCTATATTGGAAACTAATGTCTTCAATAAAATCATCTCCTTTAACTTAATGTCATTGTATATTCTATTAATAATTCTTCTCCACTAGATTTAGTATAACTCCATAATACATGAGATAATAAGTTACCTGTATCTGCTGCAGATGTTGCCGAACTTCCACAGAATAAACCTACTTCTTCAATAGAACCTGTATAATCTGTTGTAATTATATAAAATGTAGCATTCACCGTTGTAGTAGTAGCATTTATTAAACTTACATATGGAGTCCTAAATACTTCTGTGCCAAGTATAGGGTCGGTCGCCGTAACTGCTGTATTATCTGTACCTATAGCACAGTATTTAATTTCATAATAAAAACTTAATGAATATCCTAAAAATGCTCTAGCTATTCTATAATGTACATCTGTCATTACAAGATTATGCTTTTCATCAATTTTTTTCTTCAATCCATCTTTAATTGAAAAAAAATTATATATTCCATCAATCTTAGATGTTTCTATAGATTTTGATTTTGTTATTATAGGGTGTTTTTTTTCTAATTTTTTATGTATAATATACAAATTAATCCCTCCTAATCATTTACAGTATCAGTATCAACAACTGCACCAGGTACTAAACTATCACTTGGATATAATGTATCAGCAGGTTCAAGAGGGTCTATTTTACTAAATACATATTGACCTGCTTGAGATATTGTTTCATCTATATCGTGTACATAAACTACTATTTCATCGGTATCTACACTTATTCTTGATGCTTCAACAAGATTCTTGAAAAAATCTTCCCATCCACCAGTATTCGGACTATCTAAAATTTCATAATCATACGTTATTGCATTAATACTCCTAGGAGTCCATGTACAACTTTTTATTAAAAAGTATTCATATACAGTTCTTAAATCACTCATATTTACTAATACTTGCTCACCTGGTTCATATATTTTGCTATATGTTCTATAAGTAAATGTATCTGCTGTATTAGCATATTTTTCAAGTAGATTATGACCATACTGTAATGCATCTGTTAAATCTTCTAATTTGCTGTTGTATGCATAAGCATCATAATAACCTCTTGTTGCTATTTCATTTGTATCATGTGCAACAATGATTAATGGTATAACACCATAATATGTAACCCTTATTTGATCTGTTGCTGTTAATACTGATTCATTCTCGTCATGTGTTAATTGAGTACTTCCATAACTCCACCACCATTGTTTACTTTCTCCTTCATCCAGTCCTCTGACACCAACATCTTGTACTACCCATCCACTGCCTGTATTAACTTCTATCAAAGGTTCTAAACCAATTTTATATTTAACAAAAAATTCTCTGCTACTAGAATCAGGTGGTGGAGTAGGTTTTTTTTGTGACTGCACTACAGATAATCTACCTGGGCCTTTTACGTATTGTCTGTTTCTATAATTTTCCATTGTTCTTTTTCTTCTAAAATTATTTATAATACTTGTCAATGATGAATCAACAATAGGAGTACTTGATATAGAATATCCTATAATTTGAAAAGATAACTGTTTATTCTTATTTACATTCCAAACATAGTTACCAAAACTTTTTAAATGATTTAAAGCAGAATGACCATATACATATGAAAAAGGTACTTTATTTATAATAGTTGTAGGTGTTATTGTACCTGCTGTAATACCATAACTTGCGAAGAAATTATCTATTAAATATGTTACCATTTCAGTTATAGTATAATTACTAAATCCTTTTACAATTAAAATTCTTTCCACTAATTCATTATAATCTGTAGCAACAACACTATATTCTAATCTTCCTACACTTGGTGAATAATCATCTAAATCTTTTATATACCCTCCCCATAAAAAAGTAATATCTTCATAGAATGTAACTTCTGTACCAGCATCAATTGTTGCACCATTCAAATATTTAATGGTAAATGAAAAAGTTGATTTAGTACCAACATTTTCATTAACAGACCATGTATTTTGTTCAATTTGTACTTCTGTACCTGTATCTTTATTTCCACCAAGATATACATGTCTTATACCCATTATTTAACCTCCTTTGTGAGTTAAAACACCTAAATCATTCAATTCTTTTACTAATTGTTTTCCAACTGCTCTACCATTAGTCATAGAATCAGCATAAACATTTAATACAATAGCATTATTTGATGATACATTACCGGGTGTAGCTGTTGTTATACCAGGTATACTATTGCTAATACCATTTACCATACCTGTTAGACCTGCTGATATATTACCAGATACCATATTAGCAGCATTAGCAAGTTTTTTCTTATATTCTTTAAATCCATCTAGCATCATATTCATTAAATTAGGAATCCATTCATCACTATCTTTACCCGCACCCTCTTTAGTAGGTGAAGTCCATCCTAAATAACTTTTAATAGTAGAAGATATTGAATTGACTACATTTTTAACTGATTGAATTTTATTTTTTATTCCATTTATAAGAGTTTGTATCAAATTTTTACCTGATTTAAATAAACTAAAGTTTGTTAAACCTTTTATTCTAGTTTTAAGTTTACTAAATATAGTTTTTATTGAATTAACTTTATCATTTACAATATTTCTCATAGATGAAATTTTACTTTTTACAGTATTATACATACTTGAAAAAATACTGCTGGCAGTACTTTTCACACTATTAAATTTATTTTTAACACCTGAATATAAATTACCTACTACTTTTACTACAGCACTTTTCATGCTATTAAATTTATTTTTAGCACCTGTATAAATACTACTTGAAATACGTACTACAGTATTTTTCATATTATTAAATTTATTTTTTACTGAATTAAATATATTTGATACTATATTTAATAATTTTTTAGGTAATTTTTTAAACCAATTAATTATTCCATTAATCATATCAGGTATAATTGAATGACCTATTAATTCATTATATAACAGTTTAAAAAAGTCTATAATTCCAGTTACTACACTTTTGAGAACGTCCCATATCGCTATACCAAAGTTGATTACTGCATCTTTCAAACTTTGCCACATTTGACTCCAAAGTTCGTCCATTTTTTCGGCATTACCTGTGAAAATAGCTATAAAACCTTGTACAAAAAAACCAATAAAACTAATTAATGCAGTTGCTAGATTTAATACTACTGCTATTACATTATCAAATGATGCAATAATACCTTTTAATGAACCTAAGAATACTCCTCTTAATAATGCAGTTACTACACCTAGTATAACTCCTAATACTTTAAATAAAGGTGTTAATCCTGCGAATGATTGTTTGAATTTATCCCATGCATTGCTTATAGTTGCCATGTCAAAGTCTTTTAATCCATCTAGCACGATTTTTATGGCTCCTGTATATAAATTTCTCATTGTTTTAGCAAATGATATTATATGATCGACTATACTACCTAAGTTATCCGCAAAAAATTTAATGATTTTAGAGCCTTCTGTCATACTATTTATAAATAATTTTATAAAGAACTTTGCTACTTTTTCTATTGTTGGTTCTAATGATTTTAAATAATTTTTTAAAGCATTAAAAGCATCTAAAAATGGTTTCATATCCATTTTAACAAGAGCATTAATCATATCTTCAATTGCGGGTAATGCTTTAGATTCAAACATATCTTTAAAATAATTTAATGCATCTCCTGCTTTACTTTTTAATTTACTAAATGCAACCTCTGCTTTATCTGCTAAAAATCCTAATCCATTCCTTAATTTTAGAATGATTACATATGCTTTAAACAATAAGTTTTGAAATTCTTTAGGTATTAAATTTTTTAATGATTCATAAATTGCGTGAGTATCTCCTGTTACAAATGCTTTAAAAAATTTAACTACTTTAGATATTACTTTCCCTAACGTATTATAAACAACATCAACTCCTGCAGTTAATCTTTTAACCCCAGCTAATACCGCAGGTAATACTTCTGATGCTAATATATCGTATAATGGTTTTGTTACTTTTCCCCAAAATATATCTCCATATTCTTTTATCTTTTCACTTTGACCTTTATAAGTATTACTCAATGCTTCCATAGTGTTTTTAAATCTACCTGAGCCACTAGTAGCTCTTTGTAATGCTTTTGTTACTTCATCTGATGTTACTTTTCCTTTTTTCATCCTTGCTTGTAATTCTCCAAGTGACTCCCCTGTTTTCTCTGCTATAAATTTCAAAGGGTTAAATCCCTGATTTACCATCTGTCTTACTTCTTCTGCTTGAAGTTTACCTTTAGATATTATCTGTCCATAAGCTAAAGATAATCTATCAAATGCAGTAGTATTACCTAATGAAATATTACCTAGCATCTTCATAGAATCTATTACATCTTCTTGTGCAACTCCATAACCTAGTAAAGTCTTACTTGCTTTCGCATAATGAGTAATCTGGAACGGCGTTTCTGCTGCTAAAATTATCATTTCTTGAGTCATTTTTTTTGCTTTGCTTGTACTTCCGACTAATGCTTCTATTGCTGCTGTAGTATATTCAAGTTCTGTATTATATTCTAAACCCCTTTTAATTCCTTGTTTTATTTGATCAACAAAATAACTTATCGCATCTCCTGCGATATTAGCTATTTTTAATGCTGCAAAAACACCTATCATACTTTTTAATGTAGTCTTAAATATACTTGATAGTTGATTAGCAGTTCTTGAAGTATTTCCAAAATTTCTTGTAGACCTGCTTACATTATCAGTATATCTTATGATTCTTTGTAAAGCTGTTAATACTTGTCTATCACCATTTACTTCCATTCTTAACAACAAATCGCCAATTGTAGTAGTAGCCATGATAAAACCTCCTTTCTATAAAATAAACCGATTTATAAAAAAATAAATCGGTTACATTGGTAATGTTTCTTGTTCGTCCAATATATCTTCTATTGGAACAGCACCTTCAAGATTCAAGCCTTTTCTATCCGGTTTGATACCATGAATAGCTTTTTGGAAATTTATATCTTCAAGTCTTCTTTTATTTATTTTATTTATAAATAATGCTATTTGACCTCTAGTTAAATTCATACAATATTCTAAAGACCATGTATATTGATTCATTAATAAATCAAATACATCACCCCATCCTTGCGACTCATAAGACTCTATAATGATTGAGTTGCTAGGGGAATCAAGTTTTTTAAGTACTCATAATTTAAGGAAATAGCTTTAGTTACTATATTACCCACTTCTCTTTTTGTTGCATTAGATGATATAATAGTATCCATTGTAACTTCACCTTGAGTAGCTATTGTTGCTAATTCAACTAGACCATCTCTTAAAATATCTTTCATTACTTTTTCTAATAATTCACCAATATTTATTTTTTTTAATATTGAAAATAATGAATCTTCTTCATTTATTTCCATCTTCAAAATATTTGACAATTGTTTAATATATTTTAAGACAACATTTTCAAATTCATCTGCTTTTAACCAGGGTAATTCTTTTATAGTTACTGTAGTATTCCCAAAATTATAAGTTTCTCCTGCATTTTTTATAACATCTTCTTCTTTTCTTTCCTTAAATTTCTCATATATTTTTAATTTTTCATTTTTATTCATGTTAATAAACCTCTCTTCCTATATTATGCCGCAACCGTTTCAAACTCTATAATAACATCTTCCGCCATTCCTTGATCGTCGTCTAATGCTCTTACATTTTCACTGATTACCAGTATATATGTAGTACTATTTGATAAATTGCCTGTTATTGTTACAGTTACATTTGTCCCTGCATCACCTGTAAATGCTACAGTTGTAGTATGTTCCACTGCTGCTGCTGTCATAAGTACAAAATTACCACCTATAAGTGATGATGGACATACATTTCTATTAAATACTATATCAATAGTACCTACATTAATAGCTACATTCGATGCTGCATTTGCCGGGTCAGTACTAGAAACGTCTAATGTAGGTGTTCCAGTTGTTATATCAGAAGTTTCATTTCTATAATATCCTAACTGTTGACCTACTGATTTTGTAGTATCTGCAACAGCTTTAAATGTTAATTTATAAACTGTAACTCCATCTTTCTTATAAACTGCCTCAAGATTAGGGCTAATATTTACAATATATAATCTAATTACTACAAAGCAATTAGATTGGTTTCTTTTTCTTGCTTTATATTCTAAAACATAATTTGTTAATGTATAATTTCCACCAAATTTAATTTCTGTATATGCCTTATGTGTTTCATCTGCTACTTGAGTAGTAACTGATTGGTCAGTTGCACCAAGAGCATATTGTAATGTAATTGCAGTTGATTCAACAACCATCATTTCAAATGTACATTCTTCACCAGGTATATAATATCCTACTGGTGATAATACCTGGTCTACAGAAATTGGCTCAATTTCAGCATTATACGATAATGTTGCACCATCTTGTGATGATTCAAAAGATACAGGTGAGCTGTCAGGATTCAATGTTAATGTTCCTGCACCTATATGTACGTTTGACGGTGTCATAGTCATAAAACTCACTTCCTTTCATTAAGATAAGATATAATCTACAGTCGCTTCAACTAAACAACCTTGAGCATATCCAACAGTTTCTTGTCTATATAAATCAGTATTATCTGAACGCTCTACAACAGGATTATGCGAACCTGTATTCCAATTAGTTTCATTTCTCATTATTCGCAATACTGAATCAACATATCTAACTAAATGAATATGTAAATCATTTTTATCATTATCTAAAATCCAACTTAAAACATGTATATATACACGTCTATTTTGATATCCATATTCATCTGTAATTTTTTCAGACGTAGGACTCCAAATTAATATTGAAGGAAATGTGGTTAATATATCAGGATCATATTCCCCGATATTAAATTCCGCAGGAGCAGGAGAAGTAATTGAACTACTAGCTTCTACTTTTAAGGTAGTAAGCATAGAAGATAAATTATCTTCTAACATTGATTTTGTATTATTTAAAATATATTCAGTATTCATAATTATAATCCTCTCAATATTTCATCTTTAATTATATTAGCCCATCTATCGCCTTGATATTTAGTAAATGTTATAGGTGGTCTAGCAGGTAAACCCCTACTATTACCCTTTTGATGCCACATAGCCTTGCGATCGCTAGTACCTATTGTTATTGAATTTTTAGTAATTCTTTCAACATGATTATTTCCTTTTGTCGCCAATGAATTCCTTAACTTACCTGTCATTTGTAATATTGGTTTACCTGGAAAATTGGCATTTTTCCAATTCCTATATTGTGGAGTCAATGGTTTCCACCCTGGTCTTGAACCATAATAACCTTGTCCTTTAAAAACTCTATCTTCTGTTTTCCTAAAGTCATCACCTATCTTTTTAAAGGCAGGTGTAAGGTCTTTTACTGTACTTGCTATCCTATCAATTTTTTTTGTCGCTGTTCTTACACCATCTAAAGTTATATTTATATAAATAGACAATTAAACCACCCCTTTACCATTGGTTTGTATTTATATACCATACTGGGTCAGGTGCATCTTTTCCTAATGTACTACTACCATGTGCAGTAAAAGAATATAATCTCCCGCCGTCTGAATTGTCCAATAAAGTAGAATTAGGTAATAATATATCTTGTGTTAATATAGCATCTAATTTTTCTTTAGCTCGTTCACACCATCCATCTACTATAGGCGATACTTCCCCACTTGATTGTAGTACTAAAACATGAGCAATTTCACAGGCTACAATTCTACATGAAATATATTTAAGTATCTCTATATCATCTGCATTCGTTATAGGAACAACATAAACTCTTTGTAATTTGGAATCTATTATTTTATCTGCTTCTGGTATAAAATAACTTGTAACTTCACTTGATGTTACTTTTGAAGAAGAACTAAATGTAAACCATTTTAATAATTTTTGCACATCTACTAATCCACAATAAGACATATTATATCGCCACCTTTATTAACTAGCTACTAAATTTCCATCCGATGAAATTGGTTTCCAAAATGCATATAACTTAACAACACCTCCCGCTAAATTAGCAGTACCAACAACAGTTATATTTTCATTTAATAAACTATATGTAGTTGGAAAACTTTCAAATTTAGAAGGTGCAATATCTGTCCATATTTGGTCTACTGTTTGCATCGCTGTTCCTGCAGTAGATGCAATTAAACCTGCTGCAGAAGTTGCAGTTCCAACAGATGTACCATCTCCATGATTAGTTAATGCTGTTGTAACAACACCTATAACTTTTACCGCAATTTCACCAGTAACTGTAAATGCATCATATGATACTGAACCATCATAAGTAATGTCTTTAGTTACTACATTACCTGAACCGTACTCTCTAACATCATTTATAATACTTCTATTTGTACCTGGTTCAGCTCCACCCGTACCATTCCTTAATACTTCCCAGATATCTCTTATTACTTCTACTGCTGAAACATTATTTGCTGGTGCTGCTGCTGCTGGAAATGATGCAATACCTGTCGCACCAGAAAATTCAGCTTGTAATGTTGCTAATGATGTACTAAGAGTACCAACATCGTCACCTGCTAAACTAAATGAAGAACCATTACCACCACCAGAAAATTTACCACCTGCTTCTAAATCATAACAATTTCTTACTATTACTGTTGAAGTACCTGCAGTATCAACTATATTATCTGAATAATCAGATTTACCATCAACATAAAATACACAATTATCTATAAGACCTCTTAAACATTCTGTAGCTAATTCAATAACTGCTGAACCTTCTGTAGTACCTGATTGAGTCATGAAGACACAATTTTGTATAATAAAATCATCTACACCAGATAATTGGAATACACTATCATTAGCATCGCCACCAATATATCCTATATGTTTATAAGAATCTACTTTAAATCTATTTGCAGTTGTAGCAACTGTCCAAGCATCAAGAACTTCTTTAGCAGTAGTATCTCTTGATTCACAATTAATCATAGTACAATCTGTACCTGAGATAGTACCAAATGTTACAACACTATCAATAGTAGTTAAGAATAATAAGTTAACTAATGTTATATTTCCTGCTGAAATTGTCCAAGTTGCATCTACATGACCAAAATTAAATGTTGGTCTATTTGAACCTGTACCCAAGCCAATAACTGTGATACCTGCAGTATCAAATGTAGCTTTAACACCAGTAGTTGAATAAGTTTCTGTGTGACCTTCTGCTACAAAAATTACATCACCTTGATTTGCTGTACATTTATTTATAGCACCATCAAGAGTCGCTAAACATGTTGCCCATGATGTACCACTTCTTGTATCGGCTGCTCCTGTAGCACCAGAATCTACAAAATATGTATTACCTTGATTAGTATAAATTGCTAGGTTACCCATTGTTGCTTTTTTATTTACTTTTAGATTATTAGTAGTAACATTTCTAAAATACGCATTAAAATCGTTTAAACCCATAATTTTTTCACTCCTTAAAGGATAACTCAGGGTATTAAATACCCAAGATATCTTCAAATTTTATTGAAGACCTCTATTTACAAAAAATTGTAAATAGGAACACTTAATTTGAATCTAACACAAGTACATTGTGTTAGATTCGCGAATCTTGTTATAATTCACTAGTATCAAGAGATTCATGAGATTCTGAAACATACTTAATATTTTAAAATGTTTTGAATCTAACATAATGTATTTATATAAACGTTATGTTAATTAAGCTATTGCACCTTCTATAACATAACCTAAATCACTTGCAGTAATTTTATGGTCAAAACTACTATATGCTTCTATAATATCACTATGAATATTTTCGTCTCTCCATCTTCTTACTCCACCTATACCAACAGGCTCTCCACCAGGAGAATTAGTATAATCCCATTTATAAGTGTAAGCTGCTGATACTTCCTCAAGACCTGGATTTTTATTAATATATCCAACCCAAACATCTTTTGACCATATTTTACTATAAGACGCGGTTTGACCTATTTGAGCAGTATTCTTACTTGCTTTACCAATATAAATATACTCTATATCAAACAATCTTTTTAAATCATCTAATGATAATATTCTAGTAGTATCATTTGATAATCTACCTATCAATTGTGGATGATGTTTTAATTTTTTCCAGACATTTTTAGCTAATATAAAAGTATTACAAGATAATCCATTTCCTGATTCTACAGTATCAATAGCAGTTTCAAAATCAGTTATAGGGTATGAGTTATCGTAATCATCCCATGTTACAGGAGGTGTTGTTGAATTATCCCAGTTTGTTGTTGTCATAAATAATGCTTCTAAAAGAACTTCATTTTTTAATGAAATTTTATTAGTTACAAATCTAGTTTTTGCAGATTCTATTCTTAATACTGCATCTGCATTTGCTCTGGTTTCATCCTCTAATCTTGTCGATTGTGCTATTTCCTTACATTCATATGAATCTGTAGATAATCCAAATCCATCTCTATTTGAAGATGTTCCTGGCGCTCTATACTGTGCTGTATCTCTGAATTCATCCGCCTTTGAAAATACATAATAATGATCTGACCTGAAAGTCACAGGAATTATTGGTGCTATTTGATCACCGATATAATCTCCATTTTTATATAAAATACTAATGTTTCCTAAAATTTGGTCATAATGCACTTGACTAGTAGTTGGTGTCATTTTAAAATCTCCCCTTTCCTCTAATATTAACTACCTGCTAACATTCCACCAGGTGTCAATAATACTCTAATAACATCGTCAGCTGCTGTTGCTGCTTGAATAATTATTGCACCAATAGGATTTGTATCAGTCGTACTAACTACACCTTGTCCATCTGCTGCACATGCTACTCTTGCCATTATTGCTCCTGCAGCACTCATTGATAATCTTGAAATACCAAAAAGCATAACTTCTGCAATCGCATTTTGTACAGGGTTATTCTGTAGAATGCCAATAGGTGTTGCTCCTGCTCCACAAAGGGTTACAGTATCTGCAGCACTAAGATATACGAATCTATATTGACCAGTAGTAGAATAATCGGCTGCTGCTATAAAAGACTTACTTAATACAGTTTCCATTTATATTAACCCCTTTCTTTCCATATGGGAATTTTTGGCCAATTCTGGTTGATTCTTAGCAACAACTAAAATAGCTTCTTCATAAGGTAATTTTGATTCTTTCATTACTTTAGCTGTTTCAGTTTCAAAAAGTTTTACATAACTTTTATCATCTGAATCGTTATTTGAAGAACCACTCTCACCTAATTTGACTACTACTGGTAAAACTTTAATCATTTCTCTAGTCGCTGTAGGGTCTGCCATAAATTGTTTCTTAAATATTTCACTCATAGCAGGAGTCATCCTTCCCTCATTTAATGCAGTTGTATAAACATTAGTCCAATCCGCCTCTGTAAATTTCAAATTAATATTTTTAATACTTTCATTTAATTTAACAATTTCCTGTTCTGCTGTTGATTTACTTCCAATTGCCTCATTTAATTTTGTAGTCAATGCTGCTTTATCAGTTTCTAAAGTCTTTTTTTCTTCTTCTAAAGTCTTTTTTTCTGCTTTTAAAGTTTTATTCTCAGCAGATATTTCAGACAATTTTTTAGAATCTTCAATCATTTTATTTACTGCTGTCTCAATTTCTGCTTCTGTTGATGTTTCTGAAAGTTTCAATGCTTCTAAAAGTTTCTTATTCATTCCATTATCCCCTTTCTCATTATCACTTATACATGGAGAATATAATTCACCATTTAAATCTATTGGATTAACTGTTTCAGAAAGCATTAACGGAGACATGTTTTTAATAAATGGTCTATTAGTTAATGCTCCTCCAAACAAAACATTATTATAAGTTTTTCCTGACTCTGCATCTGTATATGCAAATTTGAATTCAGGACTAAAATACCTAAAAGATTTACTTTTTACTTTTTCTTTACCAAAATCAGTCCATTCAATTTCTGCCAAAAGTGTAGAACCTTTTTTGATAAGTTTCTTTACCCAACATACGGCTTCTGATTTATGATTTGTTTCACCATGTTCTAAATCAAAACTTATATCAATTCCCCTGACATTATCTTCGAAATTTTTTATAATACAATCAATAGTATTTCCTGTAATTTCTAAATTCTCGTATATAGGATGCTTCCATTTACCTGTCCTCATTATTTCTATCTGTTTTGGTAATGTTTCAGCTTCTGATAAACAAATATAATAAAAATTTTCTGATGCCTTCACCCATCCTTTTTCAGTCTTATAATATCCTGCTTTTTTTACTGCTGCCCACGCAACCTTATTGCATTTTTCTTCATCACCTTTATATTGTTTAAAAGCACTGTTGAAAGCGGAAACCCATATATCTCTTGCATGAGAAGGTAAACCTTTAATTCTATCGGGTGCTTTATTATATGGCATTTACACACCTCCTAAATCAGTAATAGACCATGTATTACTTGTAATTAAATTTGTTCTTGATGCTTCTGCTGCACCCCCAGTTGTATAATATGAAGAACATTTAAAACTAACCCCACTTTGGACACTTAAAGCGTCCCAAGCAATTAAAGAAGCATCATAATTTGCAGTAGACCAACTTGTACAACCTGTCAACATTTCTTCCATTGTCGTTACATTAGAAATATCCCATGATGAAATATCTCTATTAAAATTAACTTTTTGATATAACATATAACTCATATCCGTTACATTTTCTACATTCCAGCTTGATGTATCTGGATTATATGTTCCTGCACCATAAAACATTGATCTCATATCTGTTACTAATCCAGTATTAAAACTACTTACATCTTGATTAAAATTTAAACAATCACTGAACATATAACTCATATTTGTAACTTTAGAAGTGTCAAAATTAGAAACATCTTGATTAAAAATTGTACAATTGTAAAACAATGCATACATATTTTCAACTTTAGAAGTATCAAAAGTATTAACAGGTTTATTAAAAGCAATACAACTATAAAACATACCTGCCATAGTAGTTACATTTGAAGTATTTAATGATGTTACATTACCATTGAATACTGTACAACCTCTAAACATGTATGTCATATTAGTTACATTTGAAGTATCTGAGAACTTTATATCCCCATTTAAACTACTACATTCATAAAATAATCTATACATATCTGTAATATCAGAAGTATCTAATGAATCAGGTGTATCAATTTGTAAATTGGCACAACCATAAAAATTACTATTTACAGAACCTAATCTAAAATCTGCTCCCCATCTATCTATAGTTAGTAATTTTAATTTATCACCACTATTATTAAATTGCCATCCTTCACACTGACCTTTTATATTTACTTCATAAGTTCCTATAGATGAATACGTATGTGTGGTTTCTGCTTGATTCCAAGTGGTTATATAATCACTTAATCCGTCTCCCCATTCAACTACACAATTATATGTACCTGTAGCTATAAAAGGTAATTTTATTTGGTTATTATTGCTAGAGCCTGCAGAAATATTATCTGTCTTCCAGGTTTGTGTAGCATATTTATTTTTTGGCATTATACGTATTTTTTTTGAACCATACATTTTATGCACCTACTGTCTCTAAACCAATATTAATTACATCTTCACTCCCTGGTGTCCATCCTGCATCAGTAGCAAGTTGACCATAAATACTTGTACTTCCAGCGGCTAATTTCCTCTTTATATTAATATTTTCTAACCAATAAATTAAAGTTGTTCCTAAATCTACAGGAGTACTAAATTGAATACTACCTAAATATTTACCTCCATCAGCTAATAATAAAGTCCATGCTGAATTATCTGCTATTGCTGTCGGTGCTGCATTATATAAGTGTAATGTAAATGAACTCATACCTGCAGGGACGCTTGACTTTTCTACTTCTATTTTTGCATCAGTTATATAAAAATGTTGTTTTGATTCTGGTAAAATATTTGTAAATTCTAAATTTGTAGCCGGGTTTGTACCTACAACATCACCTGCTGTATATGCTGTAGTATTAGCTGGTCTTGTTATAGCGACTGAACTACTACCCGCTTGTGATTTAATATAATTTCCATCAATACGTCTTATACTAGGCATTAAACCACCTTCTTTATTTATATTAAAATTGAAATATTTAAACACGAAAATAAACTATTAATACAATTCGTCTTCTTTTCTTCTAATGAAAAGATTCATTAAATTGCTAGAAAAGTTCATAAATCTTTTTAATCTTACAATCGAATCGACTTAATGACGAAACTTGTTGATTGTATTATTCATAAGATTTAGAATAACTTAATTGTACCATAGTAGTTCATTTTTCGTCAATTATTTTTCAATTTTATAATTCGTCTATGATATCTTGTGTAATTATATCTATATCTAAATGAGTATTATTGATATATTCATTAAAAAACATAGATTTTACTTTTTCTGATATAGTATTTGAAATAATGTTAGATTTTGCCGTAAACTTAATATCTGATTCTTTTAAATTTAATTCATTTTTCAATAAATCATTTATAAGTTTAGACAATTCACCTTTGTATTGAACTTTTATACTCGACAAATTATTAATGTCCATTCCTTGTGCTTTCTCATTCAATTTAATCAATTGTTTTTTAATTAAATCTTTAAGACATGTTAATGCTTCCATAGAAATTTCAGAAAATTTAATATTACTTGAATTCTCTTTCATTTTTTTATTTATCTTATCATTTTTTATTTTATCTTTATATTGATTTTGCTTACTTGTATTATCAATAGGTGTCTTAGACTTATTAGTTTCTGGAATCTTATTATCACCCTGTTGAATACTTAATTTATTTTGTTTAAATTGCTCAATTGCTTCTTCCCTAGACTGTGCAGGATTTTGTTCTGGTAAATCTAACATATCCCTTATGTAAACTTCTAAATCATCATCAGGTAATACAAGTTTACCATCAACTAAAGTTTTAAGAGCATTTATAAGTTTAGTACTATTCATAGATTTAAATGAAAGTATTGGATATAAATCAGATGCAAAATTATACCCTACTAATTCAGGTATAGCATGACAATTTATTATATTACATATATTTTTTGCTGCAGAATCCAACATCATCAAGAACATTTCCGATTGATCGCTGGATAATGCAAAAGAGCCACTAGTTGAATTTCCTGAACCTAAATTCATGAATTGTGCAACTATACTTTTGGCTATTGCTAAATCTTGGTGATCTATATATGGCTGTACATCTGCTAATGTTCTTTTTCCTTCGAACATTTCTAATATAAATCCATAAGGTAATCTGACTCCGCCATATTCTGAACTTCTTAATGTTGTTACAATTTCATCGGCCAATTCCTTGTCTTCTTGTGTATAATTCTCAGGTAATGTAAGTACTGGTGTACCTACAAAATTTCTTTCAATTCCTATATTTACAATCTTATATAAATAATCTTTTATCTTCCAATGTTTATAAGCTGCCCTAAGAACTGATATACCTCTTACATTACCTTGTTGCATATCGTGTGTAAAAAACAATAATTTTTGTATAGGTATATTTACAGTTTCCCAATTATTATGAATCATGTATTGGTCAATTGATTGTAAATCCCCAACCTGGTCATAATATATATCGTATATTGTAGATTGAGGTCTAACAGCAAATTTTTTCCACTTTAATTTACTTTTTTTTACCTCAAATACTTTCTCAAAAATACTATGTCCAAATTGAAACATAGTTGTTACATTTCTAATAAAATCATCAAATCCTAATTGAAGACCTATACCATATTCTCCAAATAAACATTCTTCAACAAAAGATGCTATCTTTTTAGATTTACTTGATTCATCTTTTGGTCTAATAAACCATTGAGTTGAGCGAATAGGTAATGAAAGCATTAATAATATTGCTTTAACTTGAGCATCTGACCTTCCCATTTTTTCATAAATAGAAATATCATTAGGATATTTTAAAGCCGCTAAATATTCATCAGTACTCAATTGTATTTGTTTATATATAGATGATGTTCTACCGGTGCCACCTAATTCCGTTTTAGATGGTTTTCTAGTTATTGAAATAATTTTACCATTTGCATCATAAATTTTGGCCATAATCCTCCCTCCTTTCTATAGGATCTAAAATTCTATTAAGTTATTTTTTCTTTTTTGAATAAACATTTGGTTTCTTTCTTTTTTCTTTAGTAACTTCTACTAATGTACTATCTTCATTTTTAATCTTAGCTTCCTCAGAAAATTGTATATCTTCTACTTTATCGTCATGAGCTAATGATTCTTTAATTTTACTATTTATATTTGATTTATATTTATTAACATTAACAGGTTCTTCAACACTTGAAACTTCCTCAGTTGTATATTTTACATCTGATTCTGGTGTTGGTTCTAAAATTGGTTCTGATATAACCTTTTCTTTTAAAGATTCTAATGTGATTGTAGAATTATCTACTGAATATGTAGGTTCTTTATAATAATTTGATATTTCATTTACTAATTCATTTTTAATAGTCTTCATTACACTTATTACTTTTTGATGTTGTTTCATGTATTTTGTTGACATTATTATTTTCTCTATGTCAAGAACCATTTTCCCAAATTCTAAAATTTTTTCAATTTCTCTAAATCTTTCATCATTCATTAATAAATCTCTCCTTTTACCAATTATAATTAAATTTTTTCTTCTGATATATCCTAATATCTGATACTGTAGATACTCCTTTTATCATAGCTACTACAACAGTACAAGCATCTAGTATATTTGGAGAATTTCCACCTGGTTCAAATTCTATAAATTCATCTATAAAATCATTGTGTGTTTTTTTTATGAAAAATCTCTTTGTTTCACAATATACACCAAAACTCTCTATTTTAGTAGATTTTGATTGAGTACCTGTATTAATACCTACTACTGGCGGCATAGACTTTAACAAGAATGCCTGTTGTTTCAATGCTTTTTGATATGCTACCTGTTCTATACCAACCTTCTTAACTATATTTATATTTGAATACTTCTTATAATATTTATCAATTAACTTAATTTGCTCTGGAAAAGTATAGTAACCTGTATCGTAATCCCATAAAAACATATGCTTAGTAACTTTATCGAGTCCTACAACAACAAGTGCAAATTTATTAAGTCTTCGTTTTTCTGCTGTAGTTTTATCATCTGCAATTGCAGGGTCAATTGCAATGTAAATATCAACATCATCATTCGTTATATTAAAATTATATTTCTCACCTACACCATAAAATTGTAGCCACTCCGATTTTAATGATTTGTTTGAACTAGTCATCCTATCATTCTGCATAACTTTTGAAAAAGCTAAAGAGCCTATAGTTTCTTTTTTCTTTTTCAATCTTGATACAGACCAATATTTATCCCACAGTGGGATTTTATTATCGGATAATGCCTTCAGACAAATATACTTATAATACTTATTACTAGATAACGTACATAACAAATCATTATTATGTTGAAGCGTACCTATTACAATCTTACGACCATGTTCAACTACCCTTGAGTCAATTATCTCATTCCACCAACTAAGCGTTTTTTGTCTTTGAACTTCATTAGCTGTATTATCTAAATCACATACATCATCAGCTATTACCCATTCAAGCCTAGTTCCAAGTACTGCATTCCCTGTTCCCCTTGCAATTATTGAAGGGTCACGACCTTGCATTGTTTTATCTCTCACAACCATTATCTCTTTTTCTGTCCATTTTCTATCATAATCTGGCATTAATTCTGGAAAATCATTATTCAACCTATCATTCTCCTCTATATGCCATTTTATAGCCGATAAAAAACCACTAGCCTGTGTAGATGTATTAGAAAGAATAGCACCATGAGTATTTCTATCATTAATTAAGAACCATAAAGGCAATACTAAACTAAACCATGTACTTTTAGCATGTTCAACAGGAATATGAATTACTATAGATTCATGTCGTAATGCTTCAAACATCATATAATATTGATGCTTTGCTGTTTCTGTATTCCATCTTCTTATATATGGCTTTATATACTGTTCCCCAAAAATACAAGGATTTAATTTAGCAAACTTACGTCTTTCCTGTAAAGTTGCCTTCCAAAAACAATCTCTTACTGCTATTGTTTCTTTTTCCCATCTATCAATATAATCAGTAGGAAATGGATATTCAGGAACTTTTATATTTACAGGCTGTATCATTTATATTACCCCTTTAGTCGCCTTATTAATTCTTTCAGTTAATGATAATACATTTGATTTTAAAGTTTCTCCTGGTTCTTCATCTAATTTTGAGAAATCGACTTGCTCTGGTTTAATTGACTCTTCATCAATTGATTTTGTTGATAAATTAGACGCTGCCATAGCAGTTGACATTTTAAATACCATGTTACTTGCTTCTGTAAGTGTCTTAATTTCTTTTGCTGTACCTTCTACAATTGAAGCATGTAATCTAGTTAATATAAGTGGCATTGTTTCTTTAAACATTACATTAACCAATGATACTCTTTCATTCTCCATATCTGAATACTCTTTTATAAGTTCTGCTTCTATTTCACTAATCATTTTAGCTTTTTCTTTAGCTGTTAAATCTTCTATATTTTTATTTTCTACAATATACCTTGCTCTCTTAAAAATTGTTTTGATTGCTGTATCTTCTAACATGTATGGTAAATATTTTTTATGTGAATCTATTAAATCTTTTAAATGATTAGTAGATTTAAATATTTTTGGAAATTGTTCAGTTAGATATAATTGAACTTTTAAATGATCTGAATCCTCTAATATCATTGTGTCTATTTTTTCTCGTATTTTCTTAGGTAATTTACAAATCCTACAACTCCTTGTGTGAAGGTAAGATTTATAATATCCTGAATTTTTTATAAAATTTGTAAAATTATCATCAAATTTATCTGAGAATACGTTTGACATAAAATTACCTCCTTTAGAGTTTTTATTGTTTTATTTCATTATATCTTATATTAATGCCCTATGTTACGTAAAATACAAAAAAAAGACCTGTATTTTATTAAAATACAGGTCTTTTTATAAAATATATGAAACTTTATGTATAATTTCTTATATTTTCTGTAAATCTATAACATTTTTATTCAATTCAGGTGTTAAATATATTAATTCATTACTTATTTTAGTGAAAATAGATAATATATGAATTGCATTTGATTAGTTTATTATATATTATGGTATTTACATTATTAAACAATTGAGATAATATTATAAATAATTATTTAATCTACTTACGAGTTAATTTTAACAATCATAAAAAGAATAACCCAGGTCAAAAAAGGTTATTCTTTTATTTTATTCTTGTTCCGACTTATTTTCAAATGTATTACTATAATCATAAAAATTTGTGAAATTTCTGCTTCTATCACCTTCTAATACTTTTAAATCATTCAATATTCTTTCATTTTCTAATAACTTCTTAACCTCTATCAACTTATATGATAGAAATCCTATGATACTTGTTTGACCTAATATAATACATATTAACAATATAATCAATAATTATACCCCCCTTAATACTTATATTTTTTTTGTTGCTTGATACTTGGATAACATTTGAATACTTAGGAAATTTTGGAAGCTAATATTTTAAATTTTGGTGTACATATTTTTTGCAGGGATATCTACCCAGGCTTTTGGAAAATTCTAGAATTTTTACGATTCCAAAATTTTCCAAACATACAATTGTAACATTTTATTCCATTTTTTACAAATTCCAAAATTTCCCAAGAATTCAAATGTTACAATTATATTTCAATTCTATTTCAATTTCGATCGAATTAAAAATCTTATCATATATATTACTATTATTGCTATTAGTAATATACTTATAATATCGCTGAATCTATATACTTCTATGTATTCTTTTGTCTTGCTGAGACGTACTACAGTATACCTGTCATTACAAGGTATTATTATAGGTATACCTTCCACTACTGTCTTATACATATATTGATCTATATTATCGTTAATATCCTTGTCATCATTAATATTCCTGTATACTGTATCTGAATCTACTAGTACACCTATATCAAATCGTAAGTCCGTATATATAGAACTTACTACTACCCCTAATACCAATACTACCATTACAATACTTGTTATTACTAATTTTTTCATATTTTTTAATCTCCTTTAATTTGAATTATTTTTACTACTCTATCAGTATATTACACTAATTACACAATGTCAATACTTTTTTGAAAAAATGTAAAAAAATTTCTTAGCTTCCTTGGGATACCTGGAAAACAAAGGAAGCTAAGAAACATTCTAGAAATTTTCGATCGATTTTCGGCCTTTTTTAACCAATGTAGCAAATAAAAAATGTGTTTTCATAAAATGTCATTAATACTGTATAAAGCAACGTTGCGATTGCATCAAAAATTTCCTAAGATTGCTAAAAAATCTCTTGTATCCCTTGACAAACGTAAAACCGTAATCGCATAAAAAATTTTCTAAATACATTAAAAACTTAAATTTTTTTTTTATTTTTTTTTATTTTTTTTATATAATGAAGAATAAAAAAAAATAAAACTGATAAGCCATGATACTAGAGACTTTAAACAGTTTTTTCTTTTAATTGGTTACTTTTTTTAATAAAAAAAAAGCGTGTAAAACACGCTTTTTACACTCTTTTTACACTCTTTTTTAAAATCTTGAAACCTATGATATCAGGAGCTTAGAATACCTTTTTACACGCTTTACACGCTTTTTCTTTCATATCATACTACCCAGTATTTAAATAAAAATAATAATAAAATAATACTTCCTCATTACCTCTCTCTCTTCTTATTATTATTATTATTTATTTTTATTTTTTTTTTTATTTTTCTATATGGAAAAAAAAGAGTGTAAAGCGTGTAAAAAGGTATCCTAAGCTTCTGATATCATAGGTTTCAAGATTTTAAAAAAGAGTGTAAAAAGAGTGTAAAAAGCGTGTTTTACACGCTTTTTATATATTTGAAAAATAGTCAATTAAGAAAAAAAAACTGTTTAAAGTCGCTTGTATCATGGCTTATCAGTTTTATTTTTTTTATTCTTCATTATATATAAAAAAATAAAAAAAAATAAAAAAAATTTGAAAAAAAAAAAATAAAAAAACCTCAAAATAAAGATTACAACGGCGATATAAAATTTTTTACATTTTTTCAAAAAAAGTATTGACATTGTGTAATTAGTGTAATATAATAATAATTGTCAAGGGGCAATACATTGACGCAAAGCATTCAGTACATTGAAAAGTAAATATCGGTCACAAAAAATATACTCTTTACTTGTAGGCCACGACTAATGGGCGTGAACCACAAGACAGATGATCATCTGGTGAATACATAGCAATATATCGTGGATACACAACTAGCAAGTACTAAATAAACTCTAGTCATTCATATCATATGGATGACAAGGCAAATTCTCGGCCAACTCAGGCAATG
This sequence comes from Gammaproteobacteria bacterium, assembly GCA_050123375.1. Classification (GTDB taxonomy): domain Bacteria; phylum Pseudomonadota; class Gammaproteobacteria; order UBA12402; family UBA12402; genus JASFHF01. The sequence goes on along the minus strand of JASFHF010000005.1, from coordinate 25,500 downwards.
TCTATCAAACTTATTTAGTAGTAGTAAATTTTTATTTTTCTCCTAAAATACATAATAATGAGGGATTAACGGGTTAATTTGGTTTTTGATAGTCCCTAGCAGACATAAGAATGTAAAAAAATCGTGGTAGCTGGTGCTTTAATAAAGGTTCAATTCCTTTATACCTATTAAATAATAATAATCTATAAAAATTAAAGGAGAATAAAAAACATGATTAAAATTAAAAGAATGATACAAAAAGCGATGATATTAAGATATAGAGTTTTTAAAATACCTGTATTGATGGTATTTGGCAGAAATACAATAAAGGTAATTTACGGTAAAAATAACAAATACTTGAGTTTTAATGAATCTATGTATTATACATCTTTATTAGAATCAATAGAGCATACAACTAATTTAACTGGTAAAAAGCCAGTCATAATAAAAGTATAGGAGGTTATTAGATGAGTAAATTATATTTAGTTGATAAGTATAACCCCGATAAGAGTTACATCATAAAAAAATATAAATCGGGTAATTATTATTTTAATCAATCGATTGACGGTATAGAGATATACCCCAGATATCAAAAGACCACTAAAGAAGCATTAAGATTGATAGGTTTTCCGGTATATATATTTAAGTAATCACGTGTCAAAGCGTGATTGCTTTTTACTAGTCCATTGGACTTAAAATAAAGGAGAATAAAAATGAAAACAATAAATAAATTAAGAACAAAGAAAACAATAATGTTATTTGATATTTCAGATGATAATATAAGAAGATACAAAAATTCTTTTATATCTAATGGATATAAAGTATACAAAAGCAATTTGAACCATAGTCAAGTAATACCGACTAATCAAATAAAATATGATACTAATGATAATAATAGTAAATATTTAAAGGCAATGTATGCAATAGATTATAAAAATCCTATAAATGGCAAGAAATTATATGTTAAGTCATGGATATATATTCCATATGATTTTTTACAAAGTTTTGTAAATTATGATCTAATGTTTTGTGAACTTGAATATTACATAACAAATTATCTAAAGAATAGATGTTTATATATAATGAAATATCATTAAAAGTTTTTGCTTAGGGTAATATAGAGTCAAATTTGTATTACCTTTTATTAGTCCACTGGACTTAAAAAAAAAGGAGAATAAAAATGAAAACACCAAAAAGAATAATTAAAGAAGAGAAAACAATAGATAATAAGGGATATTTAAGATTACTTGATTCTTATAAAGAATCAAAAGAACTTTATAGGACAAGTTTTTATAAAATGAAAGAATGTTTAGAAGTACTCAATAAAAATGAGGGAAAAAGGTTTATTTTGAAAGCTCTTTATCAAGAACGAGTAAATGATAGTGCGTCAATAATTCACGCTTTAATGCCTTTATTAAGTACTTTAGAGGGTGTATTAAATATCCCAGATAATGAATCAATACATCAATTAAAAAGGGATGAAGAAAGAAATAATGATCTTGATAAAGATATCGAGATACAACAAAAGATTGAATTAATATTAATGGATAGATGATTCAAATTCAAAAGTAATAAATATACCAGGATATTCATAAGTTATTTTGTGAATATCTTTTTTAATAAATAAAAATTAAAAGGAGAATAAAAAAAATTATGAAAAAAACATTAAAACAAATACAAAAATCCATATTAAATCAAATGGATTTTGAAAATGGATTAATGTCTTTAAAAGATGTACTAAAATGCATCGATACAAATAAAATTACAATATGCTATTGTAATAAAGAAAAAGTCAATTTTTTTAGCGTACTTGATAAAAAGAAAAAAAATCATTATTACATTAATTTTCATGTTATGAAAATTAGAAAAAATCATAAAGATATAGATATAAATCAATTAAATTATTGTGAATTAAATTTAGTCTATAATAGTTTCAAACATTTTTATCAACAAGAGCTTAAAAGCAATTATTTGGATACTATTCATAACATTAAGAGTTTACATAACAATCTATTATTTAAGATTGAATTTAATAAATTTAATAGCATTTCAAAAAAATGCAAAAATAATATGAAAGGATTTTTTTGATCAGTATTATCATAAATAAATTACCAGGATATTCATAAGTCATTTTGTGAATATCTTTTTTAAATAATAGTCCACTGGACTTAAAAAAAGGAGAATAAAAAAATTATGAAAAAATACGAAATAGTAATATGTAATTTAGGATATGAAAGTTCTTTTCTTTCATATTTAAATGGGCAAGGGTTCTATAATCCTGAAAATGCCCTGGAAGAAATAATAACGGAACTACCCAATGGTTTTGAAACTGTGGAAATTGATGGATTTAAAGTTACTAAAATTTATGATAATGTAACTTTTGACGAAAATGGTATAAGTCCAGTTCTAGAAACTGAGACACCACACAGGTGGATATATATTAAGAAGATATAAATTTACAAGTAATCACGTGTCAAAGCGTGATTGCTTTTTTAAATAATAGTCCTAGTGACTTTAAACAAGGAGAATAAAAAATATGAATTTTAAAGATTGTACAAATATCGATGATATCAAAAATATTTATAGGAAACTGGTCAAACAATATCATCCAGATATCAATAAAAATGTTGATGATAGTATTATCAAAGAAATTAATAGTCAATATGACAGGGCTATTAAGGACTTAAAAGATAAAAAGTCAACTAAAAAAGCAGATAGTCAAGTATATGAAGCTGAAATATTTAAAGATATCATATACCAATTGATTAAATTTAATGATATAGAAATCGAAATTTGCAATTGGTATATATGGCTATCAGGAAATACAAGGCCAATAAAAGACCTTTTGAAGTCATTAAAATTTAGATGGGCTGCAAGAAAGAAACAATGGTATTATAGGCCGGATTGGTGCTTTTCTAGAAATAGAAAAGAATGGTCAATGGAACAAATACGGTCGACATATGGTAGTAAAAAGTATGAAAATGATAAATTAAATAAAAAAAGGATAGTAGTATAGATTTTTTGATAACCAGGTGTTAAAGCTTGGTTATTGATTACTAAAAATAAAAAAGGAGAATAAAAAAAGATGACAAAAAAAGATATTAATAATTTAACAAACAAAAAGATTATGAAATTATCCAAAGTATTTAAGGAATACTTGGATAACAGTACATTAGAAAGCAATATATATGATCATATGAATTGCTTATTTAATAGGTATCATATAGTAAATGATACTGAATACATGTATCAAATTAATACAATAGGTATCTTAAGATATCGATTAGTTAATGGATTAAAAGAAGACCTAGTATTTTTAGGTCACTATAAGAACGGAAAACAGATTGAAGACAAAGGAATACCTTGTTTAAAATACTTCGTCAAGGACGAAGGTTTTTTATTGATTGAAACTAATTAAATCTCAAGTGATCACGTGTCAAAGCGTGATTACTTTTTACTAATAGTCCACTGGACTTAAAAATAAAAAGGAGAATAAAAAAAGATGAAAAAAACAACAATAAAAGCAAAAGGCATCGGTACAGGAAGAAATGAAAGAATTGAGGTATTAACCAAGGACGATATATTGTCTTTGATTAATCAATTAGATGAAACCCAAGTATTAACAAAAGCCTGGGAAGGTTTTGTTAAAGGGTGTAAGGACGGTTACGCTGTCCTAAATCTAAAAACTGGGCAATTGGAAACAGAATCATTGTCCAGTAATGAAAGAAACCAAGCAATAGATAATCAACGCATTATAATTTATGATTTCGATATGAATTTCGACATCAGTGATTTAAATTTGGTGATTAATAAAGAAGAGACAGAAAAAGCGGCATTATTTGACTATATTTTATATAGTCAAAAAGAAATAATTGATTATGACTATATCAATGAACAATTAGAATTTTTTTATAGCAACGAAGAACCAATTTAGAAAGGGATGTAAGTCCCTTTCTAAAAAAAAATAAAAATAAAAAAGGAGAATAAAAAACAATGAATATGAATCCTAAATTAACAGTAATAACATTAAATGGAAGTAACATTATTGAAGATATATTTATTACTTATGAAGAAGAAGAAAATTTTTGTGAAGGTTTGGCAGATTGGGAAATTAATTCTTATACCTGGATAGGGGTAGAAGATATAGAAGATATAGATGGTTTAGAATTTGCCGATAAAAATCTTGAAAAATCTTTTTTTTCAATTTTTGAAAAATAAGATAATTAATAATCTAAGGTATTCACAAGTCATTGTGTGACTACCTTTTTCAATAAAAATAAAAAGGAGAATAAAAAACAATGAGTAAAATTGATAAAAATAATGAAAAATATTGCCACATATGCGGTACATATACCGTAAATAATGAATCATGTTCTAATATGGAACATGATTTAAATTTAAAGAAAGCATATGGAAAAATTATAAAAAAATTAGAAAAAGAAACTATTTATATATGGTCAAATTATGTAAAAAGTAATTTGATAACATATACACAACGTGGTTATGACGAATTACAACTCACCAATTATCAATTTAATACGATAATTGGCGATATTATTGAATATCATGTAAGTTTAGAAAGAAAGAGAAAATTTTATACCAAATTTTTTACATCGATATTGAAATGTAAAAATGAAGGCACAATAGATATAGAAAGTCCAGTGTGCTTGATAAAACCAAGATAAAAAAAAATTAAGGTATTTACAAGTCATTTTGTGACTATCTTTTTCAATAAAAAATAAAAATAAAAGGAGAATAAAAAAAAATGAATGAATTAAAATTAACAAACAATGTAACTATAGGTTTAAAGAATGGTAAACATTTAGGACGACGATTAAGTGACTGTATAATGGTTGATTATGTTGAGGTTAATTCAACTAATTATTATATTGAATCAAAGTCTGATAGATTGAGTTTTAAAGAATTAATAAGAGATTATATAGTCTGGGACTTAAGGCAAGACTTAGATAATTCTTTAGACAAACCGCTTTTAACTGATAGTACATTAAAAGTATTCATCAATAGATTTGAATGGATATTGTCTAAATACAAAATTGATATTAATAATTATGACTTTAAAAATGGTGGTTATGGTCAATACGACATGTTATTCAATGAATTATTTGTAGCCTACAAAAATTCATTAATGTTAAAATTTGATTATGATTTTGAGAATATTTTTGATAACAAGATTAATTGTTATCAAAATTATAATGAGTTTTCAACTCATTTTAGCTTTGAGTTAGAAAACTTAAAAATCGTAAACAATCATTTTTTGCATGATTCAGATTGGTTTAATATCAAGAATATACTTGAAGTTTTAAACTATATGCAATATGGCAAAGATAATTATGATGAAATGATACAAGAATACTTGTTATTGTTACAATTTCTTAGTGATAAGAAGTTTGTTAAAATTGGTCAAACTGATATAAAACAAAGTACAACAGGTTTAATGAATCTATTGTCCACCATGAAATATAATCATACTAAGGTAATACGACATGGTAGAAAGAATGTTTCAATCTATTTTCGAGATGAATTATTAGAACTTAAATACTCTTAAATACTAATGTAACCAAAATTACTGTAAATCACATTGCAGTAATTTTTTTCAATAAAAATAAAAATAAAAGGGAGAATGAAAAATAATGAAAATTAAATTAAAGGAAATATTAAAATCAATTAATTTAAAAGAATCAATTGATGATATTGTAATTGTTGAAGATAAGGCAGATATGCCAGAATTAAAACCAATAGAATATAGTGAATATGAATATAAAGATAATATCATTATATTTAAAGATGATAATGTTCTTATAATAAAAGAACACTATCATAAACATCACTTTTATAAGAATGAATATATGGAGGACTATGATTATTTTAAATATATAGTTTATATAACAGTAGACTTTAAATTTAAAATATCTCATATCCTCGATAATTACCACAAAGATTTTTAAATTTTTATCCTTGTGAATATTAAGGTTTACAAGGGTATTTCAATAAAAAAAAAAGGAGATAAAAAACAATGAGATTAATAGAACAATTAAAAAACGGTATGATAGTAGAAATATTATCATTTGAGCATTTTGGAACATGTTTAAAAAACATCGATGAAAAAATTTTTGAACACTTTGAAATAAAAATGTTTGAAGATTATTACAAGTGTAAAAATCCTATTGATGCTAAAATGGCATTAATAGATCATTTGAACTACTACAACACTAGAGACAAATGGACAAATAGTAATATGTTTTCTCATGAATCTTGGGAAATTGGTATTGCTTATTTTTCTTACATCTGCAATGAATATGCATGGCGATATTCACTTGATAATAAATTATATATCGAAATAAAATAATGGAGGAGGACTAAAAACAATGAGTAAGACACAAATTAGTAAAGAAAAAGTTTTTGAAGATATGAATAAAATAAAAAATACACTTAATGATTTTACATTTATACATAATATTTCAATACATACAAATGACTATTATTTAAGTTTTGAAATGATGGAAGAAAAAAATATGTATAAAATATTTAAAGAAAATTTTAATAATTTAAATAAGTTCTTAAATTTTGAATGGGATTATAATACACCTATAAGAAGTTTTAATAAATATAAAGTTTATTTAATATCTTATTCAGGTTTAGAAATAATTTAGAAATAAAAATCATATTAAAAGGTGTTTTTATGATGAGAGTAGAATTAATATTAAAAATTCTAACAATAATAGAACTTGATAAAACTCATATACAAATGGTTTTAAATGGTTCTATTATTAATTTTAAGTCAAAATCTTTATTAACTTTAATATATGAATCAAGGCTAAAATTAAACACAGAACTTAAAGAAATATATAAATACTATAAAATACTAGAATCAATTAATAATTTGTTAAATCGGCTTGATTTTGGCTTTAAGATTGATACTAGTAAAACATATAATTTAAGGCAACTAAAGAAGCTGGAATTTGAATTAATTTCTTTAAGTGATCTAGATTTTGACAAACAGTTTAATTTATTAGCTTAGTAAGTTTAAAAGCTTACTAAGTTATTTCAATCATATATAAAGATATTCACAATATCTTATATATGATTAATTATAAAAAAAGGAAAAGGAGAATAAAAAAAAATGTTTGGAGTGTATATGATAGTAAATACGGATACAAAGAAAATTGATTCTATCTTTTTTAGATGGGAAAAGGAAGAATTAAAAGAATATTTAAAAAGTGATAAATGTCCAGGATGCTATGAAATCATAGTATCTGAAAAAAACATGTTAACATCATTATCTAAAATAGAGGAGGAGGACGAATAATGAATAAAATAAAAATGAAAGGTGAAGATTATTTTAAAATTTATAATGAATGTGCAATTTTAGAGTCAAATTACAAGAATTATTATGATAAACTTCATAGTCATTATAAACATAAGAAACTATTTGAAGTAACAGAAGATATACAAGTAATATTGACAGGTAATAAAAAGCAGCAAGAGGATACTAAGTCATCTATATATAACTTAGTACGTGATTATACTTTGAAGATTTTAGATACTTCAATAGTAAAGAATTTAAGAAATTATTATCTGACTGTTGATATTGAAATTGACCAAATAGAATTTGAAGAAATGTGTTTTAAAATAATAGACTATAAGAAAGATTTAAAAGAGTATAAAGATTTAAACAAAGATCATTATTATATACAGGCATATAATGATTTATGTGACATGGTATCAGGTACATAAAATATTAGCTTATTTGGCGTTAAAATCGCCTTATAAGCATTTCTATATTAATAGAAAAATAAAAATTAAAAGGAGATATAAAAATGTCTTATACAAAAAAAGTAAAGTCAGGTGACTGGATAACAAAGAAGGATAATACCGTTACAATTTATTTAGTAACAGATAATTTTTATGATGGTGATTATGACAGAGAGAAAGCTATTATAAACATAAGAACAGGTAATTATATAAAACATACTTATGAAGTAATACAAGACTGGAAATTAAATGATACATGGAAGACATGTAATCATTTAAAAAGGATAGTATCGAAAGCAAATAAGGAGGAAAAATAATGAATAAAGATGAATTTAAAGAATTAACAAGATTATATTATGAGTGGGAACAAAATAAAAATAAAGAGATTGGAAGAGAATTAAAATACTTTTTACAATATTGTTCTAGACAAATAAATTTAAAAAAATTAAAAAGTAAATATTAAAATTTTAGGAGGGGTTAAGAAATGTTATTAAACAAAATATCTAAAGATACTTTAGTGCAATGCGTATTAGAGTTAAATAATTTTATAAAAGAAAGAGATAATTTAGAAATCAAATCGATGACTTCTAAAGAACTGAAAACTTTATTATATGATTGGTTATCGTATGAATATGATAATCAAAAAATGAAAGAATATATAATACATGATATAAATAATTATCTGTATTTACTGGAAGAACAAAAGATACAATTTTCTTGGACTGAAATGGTAGATAATAAAGATTATGATGCACCATTTGAAAAAAAGAAACCTTTAATACATCTTGAAACAATATATATTAAAGATTTCAGAATTTGTGAAAAATATTTATCAGTTAATGAGTCTAATAAAATAGAAGTTCAATATCAAGTTAGAAATCCTATGGGTTTTAATGATGATAAATTAGATTCATTTTATAATAAATTTATGACTTTAGTACATAAAGAAAGCATTTTCAGTAAAATTAAATCAGTAAAGGAGAAAATGCAATGAAAATTATATTAATGTTTGCAACAATATTTATATTACCTATTATATTAATGTTGGTAATATTTAAAAAAATATGTCAGTGTTTTAAATTTTTATTAAATATTTAAGACCGTCAATTGACGGTCTTTTTTTTGTGTGCATTTTTTTATTGATTTTTAGGAAGCTAAGATTTATAGTTATAATATTTTATAATTTTTTAATTTATTTTTATTTAAGAATACTTTTTTATTATCCACAATTAAATATTCATCTGTTATTAATTTTTTTCTGAACTCTTGTAATTTAGTTTTACCTATATTTATATGTTTTAAAGTTTTATCTACTGATAATATTTGATTATTTTCATTACAATCTATGTAAAAATTTAACAAATCTTTTTCATTTTCAATATTGTATTTTCGTATGAGTAATACTTTATCTTTATTTATATTAACTTTTTTATTTATATTATTCGGTATATTCGGTATATTCGGTATATCTTTTTTAACGTCTAACTTACAGTTATTTAGGGTATTTGACATATTCGATATAAAATATATACTCATGGTCTTTTTAGCTAATTTATCCAAGTCTTCAAGATAATAAACAATATCTTCGATAACATTATTTTTTAGTAAAGGCACTTTAATTTTTATTTCTATATCATTAGTTTGTAAAATCATTTGTCCTTTGTTAAGTCCTTTACATTTATCATCGTCTAAAATTACTCTTGATTCTATGTTAGTAATTGTACCAAATCCAAATCTAGTGGCGCAATTAGCTTTTATAACTGTATTAATGATTTCTTTTTTTGGAAATTGAGTGCTAAGAAATAATCTAAATCCTGTAGACCTACCTAATTGAGTAAGTCTTATTATTGAGTTTTCAAATGATTTTTTAAGTTCTTTGTCAGTTGATAAAATCAAGTCAGCTATTTCTTCGATGTAGATAACAATATAAGGTAATTTATCATGTTTCATTTTTATATTCCATGTATCTATATCTTTTATAAATTTATCCTGTTCGAATAAGATATTTCTTTTATCCATTTCAATTACTAATAATTCGAGGATTTTAATTATTTCTTTTTTATCACCTGAATAGAATACATTTTGAATATCACGATACCTTTTAAGTTCGGATTTTTTAGGGTCTAGTAAAACATTTACTATATCAAGACCTGATTTTAATAAACTACTAATTATTACGTGTCCTAGGTTACTTTTTCCATACCCTGTGCTACCTGCTACAATACTATGATATATATCAAAAATACTTATTGCTATTTCTCTATTATTGTTATCTATACCTAGCAAGATATTAGTTTCTTTATCTAAGTCGCTTTCTATTAGCAACTCAGTAAAATCAATAATTCCGACAGGTTTTTCTATAATTAGCTTAAAGTCAGTGTTCTGATTGCTATATATAGTCATGTTACTTATAGCAGTAAGGTGTTTAATTTCATCCAGGACCTTTAGTAAACTTAATTTTTTTTCATCACAATCAAAATAAATAGTATCTTTGTATTGTTCAAGTTCTTGTGAGCAATTATATATATTTATACCATTTAATTTAAAGGCTGATTGTAATTTTATAATATTACTATCTCCAAATTTAGCAAGTTCCTTATAATTAATTACCTTGCTAGATGTAATAATTTCTATCATAGTAAAACTATGTTTACGTTGTCTAATCTCTACTACATGATTTTTTAATACATTAGCAACTATATCACTATTAGCAATCAAGTATTTGACAGGTACATTAGTCGTAAATAACCATATTTTTTCATATTTATTAGATTTAGTATAGTTAGTAAAGTTTATATATTGATTGCCTGTTATTACTTTTGCATGGAAAAACTTTATATTATAGTACTCATTTAACAAGATCAACGAGGTAATGTAGCAAATAATATAAATAAGTATTATCATAAATATTAAAAAATGTGTATGATTATGTAGAGTTGAATTTTTTATTTTTTCATTTAGGATCATATAAAATAAAAAGAAGACAATTGGAAATCCAATTGCTTTTATTTTCCTATTTATTAATTTATTTAAATTAAATATTAATTTTGATAAGTCGTGCCCTAAATGTAGGCTTTTATTATCATATTTATTTTTTTGGTGCACTTACATCACTCCTTTTTTTCAAATTCTGAACCCTCAAATAAATTTGTAAACTTATAATAATAATTTATTTCTTCTTCTTCTTTTTCTTCTTTTTCTTCACCTGCTTTTTTTGTTCTACATTCAGGACATCTCCATTTTTGTTTTTGAATTCCTTTCAATTTTTTATAGTCCCATAAATTATCTTTCGCAAAATGCATAATTTGTCCTATCATATCAAACTCTTGTACTTCTTTATAATCATCACTTAATTTATTTTCGCAAAAATCACATTGTAAGTCGTATTTTTTTATAATTCCCATTATTTATCATCCTCTCTTTTACAATCATCTGGACACTTTTTTTCTATCATACACCAATGATACATTTCAATACTCTTTTTCTAATTTAATTCCCCAGTTATAATCAGGGTTTAATAGTCTGCGGTTTATTTTATTTACATGACGGTTATAAATCTCATAATCATTCTTGTATTTATGGTTTTTATCATAATACAAGCTAAGACAATGAGCTAAATTGATTCCCGCATTTATTAAGTCAAACAGCTCTTTTCTAAATTCTATTGTATATGTAGGTTCTGCCATCAATTCATAGAATTCCTCACGTAACTTTATGATTTGGGTTTTCACTTCTTCAAAATCTACTTCAGTTCTCTCATCAAATAAGTTTATAAACTCATACTTACTTGTAGGTGCTATATATTTCAACCTACCATCATAATATTTTTTATGGTCTTTTGTCAGTTGTCTAATTTTCATTATCTTAACTCCTTTACAGTTTCTTATATTGTAACATGACTGTTATAATAATAACAGTCATGTTATTTTTTTTATTTACAGTTTATTTTTTAATCTCCTTATTTAAAATAGTTATGGTAGAATTATTTTTTACTACGACTCTGAAATCACCCTGATCGAAAATACCGTCGCCCATTACCTTGTATCGTCCCTTTAAATCTTGTTTAATTATTCGCTCTTTTATTTCTTCGATATTGAATCCTAATACTCTTTTAAAGTAACTGACAATGCTATGGTCTGTAATTATTAATCCTTTTTTATTCTTTTCTCTTTTATATTCTTCTGTTTGAATTAGTAGATGTTTTTTTCTTCCCATAAGTCTGTCTAATTCTGTACAAACATTGTTTAATTCATCCATATTTTTTGATATTGCTTCATCATAGTTCATTTTTTATCCTCCTTTACATATATGATTTAGTTTTTTTTTTATTTCATTTTTAATAAAATCTTCGATTGTTATTTCTTCTCCAGTATCTTTTAATTCATAGGTCCTTATTGTATATCTCCCAAATCTTTTTATAAGTTCTTCAATTCCATCGTGCAGGTAATATTTTGTTTGTTGAGTAAGACTTCCTTTTATACGAGCTTCAGAAATATAAATATTTTTACCATTTCCAATGGCTTTCCTGTTACCTTCTTCATCAAAGACTATATAGACTTTTTTATTCTTATATTTTTCTATGTCATTCATTATTTTTAATCCTTTCTATTGTAAGTTTATTGAGTTCTTTATATTCATCGTTTACTGTATTTCTGTATTCATGCCATTGTTTATTTGGTATTTCTAAAGCATTTATAACTAAATTATGTTCTTCTAATATTTTTTTTAGTCTATGTTGATATACTTCACAATCTTGCATTAATTCAGCTATGATGTAGTACTTATATTTTTCTGGTATTTCTTCGGCCTCACCATTAGGAAATATAGCATATTCTTTCTCATATCCTGTAAATATTTCATTAAGACCTAATAATTTTTCTGATACTGCTAAATTAAATTGTTTAGGTGTTATGTACTTTTTACCAAGCAGCCAAAATATTAATTGGTATGGCTGTATTATAGTTTCATTCTGGTCAAAAAAATCTTCTCCTGCTTCTAATTCAAAATATCTTATTAAACAATAAATCTCTTTTTTATTCATTTTTTTACTCCTTCCTCACTATAAACTTTTATTTCCTGTAGATTACAAGTGAATTCGCCATCTAATGTGATTACTGGTATATAATCAGCATTTACTATATTAACCTTATTATATTTATCTAAGTCCATGAATACTGCATTTTTTAATACATACATTACGTGTCCTGATTTATGGGTTACCTTGAATGTATTTAGTTCATCAAGTCTTTTAATATCCTTTTTGTTATTTGTAGCTAAACAAGTAAATTCTTCATCATTTTTAAGGCTGAATCCTTTAACTTCTGTACTATTTATTATCTTAGTCATGGTGTAATTACTAAGTTCTTTTACTGGTTTCAAATCATCGACCATGATTTGTTTAATATCAGCATTTAACCCATTGATACAAATGAATCCTTTAGCTATTTTATTTAACATTTTCCTTATGTCTTTCTTTTTCTTTAAATTACTATTATCTGTATCTTCTACTAATTCATAAGGATAATATTTTATATTATCTGTTTCTGTAAGTGTGAAGTTCATTATCTTATCTCTGGTGATTTGTGCAAACTTTAGATACATCTGTGGGTCTGCATCATCCTTATTTGTTGTGAAATACATGTATTCTCCTCCCCATGTTAATACAATAGGATTTGCTATCCATTTAATAGCTATTTTACCTTTGTCCTGAGTAGTAAGATAATATACTTTATTTTTACTGGTTTCTTCATCTTCTAATTTGATAGTAGATTTTACAGCTGTATTATGGAATAAAACAGGCAATACTTCTGGTTTTTCATGATTAATAAGTTTTAAAGCATTACTTATGTTACATGTTAATTTTTCAAATCTATGGAACGCTTGTTTTATACCTGTTCTATAAGCGTTGCCTTTAGTTTTTGTCTTACCTTCTGTTATTTTTATATAATTATTTACATCATTTTGTATGATTTTATCAATCTTGTTTATACCTAAAATTACTATGTTATCTTGTTTATCCTGGATTGCTATTTCACTACAGATAAACTTATCTATATTATCTATTATTATTCCATCCGTATTTATATTTGGTAATTTACTTTGTGGACTATTTTTCATGATTAGTTTACATAATTCGATTACCCTGTATTGACCATATAAACATATAAAACGTCCTAATTGTTTGTGGGATATACTAAAGTTGAATTCTGAATTTATTAGTCCATATAAGCTATTTAGAAGCAATTTACAACCATCTGATAAGTACTCTAATCTATTCTTTGATTCTTCTAATTCTTGTAATTCACCTTGATATTCCATTATATCTGCTCCATCATTACCTCCTTCATCTATTTTAGTATAGATAGCATTTATTTTTTCATCTATTTCTTTTAGTTGTATTTTAACTTCAAAGTTTCTAAAATTATAGAGTGCCTTGTATAATGACATTTTTATTATTTTTCCATAATATTTCTCGAATAAGATAATTATACTAGGATACAGACTCCTGTAATCTAGATGCCATAAGTTTTCATTTATGTATTTCTCTATTGCTCCATGTATCCCGCCAAGACCTATTGTAACTGTAGTCCCAAACAGATTAAAAGTATCAAATGAATCTACTATTACTTGTATTTGGCCTTCATGTTCTTGTTGCTTATCATCATTAATATACTCTTTTTCGTATGATTCACAGTATAATTCTTTTAATTTTTTATCTTTTGTAACATAAGGATGCATATCAACAAATTTTACAAAATTATCAAATTTTTCATAGCCGGTGGGTTTTATGTATTCTGTCATATCAATAACATCTTTATATTCAAGTGCTTTTTTGAAATCTATACCAAACTTATTTTTAGGTTTTTTAAAGTGTTCATATTTTTCTATAATTTCATTAAATTCTTTAATGAAATCATCAGTACCCACAGGTATTAATTCTCCGCTTATAAATTCGGTTTCATATGTACCATTTGATTTTTCAGTTAATTCATTTAATTCATCTAACATTTCACCATATGTTAATTCATCTAATTCAAGTGTATTATCTTCATATTGTACTTTTTTATCATTTTGTTTTTGTTTAAGCGAAAACGCATTAATTAATAAGTTTGTATTATTTTCACTGTGAATCATTCGTTCTGTAGGTTCAAATGATTCATCAAACATCTTAATTGCCTCACATGCCTTTATTCTATTTTCAATGATAGGAAGACATTTCTTTTGAAAATACCTGAATAGAAAGTCACTATCATTTAAAGCATATTTTTTAAATTGTTCATATTTGCTATCTTTTACAAGCTCTTCAAAGTCAAATGACTTCTCAAAGTCATGCGTAATATTAGTTTGTTCCTCATATAATTGTAATTTTTTTAATGATATATTCATTCGTGGCACGCCATCTTTTCTTATTGTGAAGTAATAAAGCATTTTAGGAACATCTATAATATTAAGGTTTTTAAAAACCTTAGATTGTCCTAACAAGTAAGGAAATTCTTCTAAAAAAGATGTAATATATTTATCATTTTCATTTAAACTTATTCTTTTTATTGATTCTTTAAATAACTTAGTTTTATTATCAAATTGAGTTTCTAGTCTATAATAATAATTACACCAGAATTCTGTATTGATTCTAAAGTAGTTCAATTCTCCCATTATCAAATAATCGTTAACTCTTCTTAATTTTGTCGGAATATCGGTAATTCCTTTTTCAACGAATTTACAAAGAGCATTAAGCATAGTTTTGTCATAGTTAATTGAATAGCAATACATTGACCTGTTAGCTTTTTTGAGATTGTTATAGAATTTATAGCAATCTTCATCAGTTTTGCACTCTATCATTTTTGATTCTTCCATATTCTCATTTCTCCATTGGTAAGAGAAATAAGAACCTTTAAGACATTCTGTATCAAACACCTGATACTTTAAATTTTCTGTTATCATCTAATATCAACTCCTTTAATATCTTATTAAGATATTCATCTCAATAAGTTCTTTAACTTTCTCTATATTTTCTATATCCATCTTAATAAGTTCTTTATCTATTTCTAAAATAAGATTATGACCTTTTTGCCAATTTTGAATTATCTCTATTGTTTCATTACAATATTCGTATAATCCGGGTATTGACGACCTGTAAATTATATCTGATATACTTATTAAATCTCCATGATGATTTTTTTCTTTACATAAGTCTACACGTATTTGTGTCTTAGGATATCCACGATAAATGGATATGAATAAACAAGCACTTCTATTATTTGCTTTTTTGTCAAATGATTTAATGTTATCTGTAGAAGTCTTAAATGGTTCCATTAATTTAAATAATCCATCAACATCATAAAAATATTTTTTTTCATCCATTTCTAAAAAACCTCCATTTTTTATTAAAATAAATACATGGATAACTAAGTTACCCACGTATTATATTTTATATTATTTTAAATGCTTTAGTTAAATGGTGAATCGTCATCATCATCCAATGGTAACCCATGTGTTAAATCTTCATACGTGGGTAACTTAGTTGTTTTAGAATCAACAGCTTTTTGTAAAACTTCCTCTTTTTCATCTTCTCCAAACACTACAGCATCGAAAGCATCTTCAGCACTTATATCAAATTCAAATGCAGGGTTTTGGTCAAACACTTGTATTTTAGTTACAAAGCATGTAACACCTTTATTTGTTCCCCTGTCATAATTTTTAAATGTTAATACAGCATTGCAATATTTCCCATCTAATTCAGCATCTTCTTCTGGTTTGTATTGTCTTACATATTTATCGTAAAATTTTATCTCGAATTTAGAATGAACTTTTAAAAAATGTGTACCTAAAAGTCTATCTCCATTCTTTTCATTACTTTCTAATTCTTTTGCTTTTTTATCTCCATCTCTAAAACAGCTAATTCCAGTTTTAGGAATCTTGTGTTCTTTCCATAGTTCAATTATAATATTTTTAATTTCTCTTATGGTAGGATTTATACTACCATCAGGTAATTTATTATTGATAACTATTTCTGCTTTATGTTCTAATTTTTCATTGTTCTTTAATTCTTGTTTATAATTTTCTTTAGGGACTCTTACAAAATCACCATTCTTTGATTTGTATGTACCATCCAATAAACATGAAAATTGTATTGTGTTTAAATTTTCACCTTTTAGTATATAATTGATTTTTGTGTCTTTTTTAGCCATTTTTCATTCTCCTTTATATTTTTAATATTTTTAGTGTTTCAAAGTTTTCCTTTGAACAATTATTATTCTATAACAATCATTACAGAATGTCAACACTTTTTTTAAATAATGTAAATTAATATAATAATTTTACTTCTGAATTATTAATTAAACTTATTATAGGTGATTTTCCAATAAATTCTGCATATGGTTTAATAGTAGATTGTAGTATTTTATAAGTTTCTTTTGCATCTTTATTATTATTAATACATTCATATATTTTTTGTTGTATTTTAATTTCTGCTACATCTAAATAAGATAATTGTTCCTTAGACATACAATCTCTTTTGTTTTTTATTCCTTTTTGAATATCAAATAAAGATTTATCTAATAATCTTGTTATATTAGAATATAATAAATCTGGTCTTTTAGCATAAGTTGAATCTGGATTTTTTTCATTATGTAATTTTAATAAATCAGATACAGCATCTATCAATTGTTTTCTTGATTTTTTACCATCTTTTCTAGTACTTAACCATTCTTGATTATTGTGATTTAGTTCTACTTGTAATAATTTCTTTTTCATTTGATGAAATTGTTTATTTATCAATTTTTTAAAAAATCTTACTTTTTCAGTATTTTTTAAATACATAATTAATAAACTTGTTTGTTCTTCATTTAATTTTGCAAAATCTAAAGGTCTTCCAGTTTTTGGTTTTGCGATTTCAAATCGCAAAACTCCAAACTCTTTTAAATCATTTTCATATTTTTTTATCATTCTAAAAATAGAACGATGTTCTAATTCTGTTTGTTCTGAAATAATTAAACTAGTTGTCAATGGTATTTTGTTTTCTAATATTACTAAATCTTTCATATTTATACCTTCTTTCATATTTATGTTTAAACATATTATAGTATAAAGTATAAATTATGACAACTCCTTTCTAAAGTCTTTCATGATTCTTTTGATTACTTTTGAATCTGAATCACCTAGAGCAGCTTTAGCACTTTTACTTTCATTCATTATTTTATTGTGTTTATATTGATGTACTGTTTTTTCTACTATTATGAAGTAATAAAATTTTGTTCTGGTACTGGTCATCCTGTGAATCCTGTTTTCAAATTGTAGATTGACTCCCCAATTCCACTCAATATCAGCATAGATAATGTAATCACAGCAATCAAGATTTGCTCCTTCGGCCAAACATTTAATAGTAGTTACTAAAATTGCAGTATCATCTTCTTTGAATTTTTCTACTATTTCATGTCTATTTCTTACTTGTGAATTTATAAGATACACATTTCTTTCAGGATATTTATTTTCCAATGATTTTTGAATATTCTTAGACATTTCTATATATGTACATGCTACTATCATCCTTTGTTCTTTTATATCTTCACATAAATTTATAACTGCATCTTTTACACAAGATACATCATGTCCGCCTAAAATTACAGGATTTTGAGTAATCTGACATATCCTAATAAACTTTTCTACATCTGATTCAATTATGTCTCCTGATGGATTTAAATAGTCTTCTAGTGCATCATTATAATATTTGGTTTGCTTGTCATTCATATAAACTGGAATATTTATATAAACTTTATCAGGTAATTCTTTTGCTACATCTTCTTTCAACTTCCTGATCATATATCTATTTAATAAGTTTTTAAATTCTTTAGGTCTTATAACATGACCTACATCAAGACCTTTAAAACCCTCATATACATGACAATAATACTTAACAAAAGTCCAATAGCTTGTAAATCTTTGCCTATCTAATATTTTCAAAGGATTATAAATTTCACCAGAATTTTTAGCTATTGGCGTACCTGTGAGCATAAGTTTATTTTGGGCATTAATAGCATAAGCACCTTTAGATATTTGACTATCTCTGCTTTTTAATCTATGCGCTTCATCCCAAATTACCAGGTCAAATTTAGTCTTCTGGATATACTCATGTACATTAATTTCTATTACCTTACCATTTTTCTTAGTTTTTACCCTTATTTGTTCATAGTTAATTATTAAGATAATCCTCTTTTGTTCCTGGTGTTCTTTGAACTGTTGTTCCTTTTGTTCTGGTGTACCATCAATAATAGTATAAGTAAGTTTAGGTGACCATTTTTTAATTTCTTTACCCCATGAATATTTAAGGTAACTTGGGCATACTATCATCGTTTTGTATGCTTTTATTGCTTTAATGCAATTGATACCTATTAGTGTTTTTCCCAAACCCATGTCGTAACCTATGATGCAATTTCTCATATTTAAAAAGTAGTTTATTGCTTCTAACTGATATTCTTTTAATTCTTTATTTAAATTATCAAAATTAGCTCTTTTTTGATTTAGAGCTAATTTATTTTTCTCAATTTCCTGTTTATACCATGTTTTTACTTCTTCTGTAGCGTTTGGTTTTTCAGATGTTTGTTTGAGAAGATTACAAAGAGCCTGTATATCTAGATTCATACTGGCATATCCCTTAAGATAATTAGGAGTCCAACCGATTAATTGGTGAGACTCGATATTATTTAAATTATCAGATTCTATATATAATCTTTTTCTTTTGATTGATATATGCATTATTTATTTACTCCTTTCCCTCTTATTTTTTTTATTAAAGATGACATAAGTATAAAGGGATATATGAAGGATACTATTAATATCGGTATCATGAGAATAATTATATTATCTCCATAATCTTGTACAAATCTTGAAAAAAAATCTCTATATCCTTCATGTTCTTTTTTTAATTTTTTAGTTGCTTTAGGTATTAAAATATATCCTAGTATTAAACCTATTATCCAGTAAAATATAAAAAATTTCATTATTTTTTATTCTCCTTTTCTAAAATTAATCATCTGAATTTTTCAATCCCTTCATGTTTATTTAAGTACCACAGTATATGGGCAAAAGCATCAATATTATGCACTTTATATGAATCTTTATCAAAATTACTTTTTATATATTTTTCTGCTATTTTCCTGAATCCGCGTCTTAAAGACGGTGGATTTTGATAATAATTTAACTTATTAACTTCACAATATCCTTCTATATAACCTACTTTTTTACACATGTCAAATTGATCTTGAGTAGTCATTTTTCCTACGTTTTTTTCAAATATAATGATATCACCAGGTCCTACAGTTTCTAATGCAATATTAATATCTTTGTAATTAAATAAAATTTGCATGGACTCTATAATACCTTGTTGTTTATTGAATCTTATATATCCAGTAGATTCTCCTGGGTCAAAACTATGTATAAATTTATTATATTTCAACTTTTGATTCCCCCGATTCTTTTAAATCTTCAATAATACTCATTTTCATTGATTCTCCAAAATCTTTTAATGCTTCCATTTTTGTTGATTCTTCAAGTTCTTTTGCTATTTTATCATTATTTAAATGATATATAGCTTTTTCGATACTTTCAGCAGCTTTATAATGTTTATTCTCTGTTAAAATATCCATAGATAACTCAAGGTTATCTATTATTATTTTCATTATTTCTTTACTTTTATCCATTATCAATCTCCTTTATAATGTTTTTTATTGAACTCATGATGTAAATTAGTACACCATTGTTTTACTGTGTCTTTTGTAAATGTACCACAATATTTACAAAAATTATATTTTTTCTTTTTTGAATTCTTCGAACTGTTTATTGCATTTTGTTTATTCTTCATACTTTTAATCTCCTTTATATTTTTAGTAATTACATTATATTACTTATTTTACACTAAGTCAAATAAAAAAGAGAGATAACTCTCTTTTAGTTTTCTGTAAGCAGTTCCATTATCTCTTTTACTATGTTATCTATTTCATGGACATGTATCATGTCAAAATCACATATAGTTTGTGTTCCTGGGCATAATGTTGGATACTCAGGGTCGTCTCGTTGTGATATTCTATAACTATCAATTATTTCTTTTATTTCACCTGTTAATTTTGAATATTGTCTGCTATATTCTTCTTTAGCTTTTTCTAAGTTTAACATTGCTTGTTTAAATTCTCTCATTTTTATCATCCTTTCTTTACAATATCTTTTGATACTTTTGATAATAATCTAGCAAATGTTTCATCTGCTAAAATGCGATATTTAACATCATAAGCTGTTAATAAATCATAAATCAATTCACATAATCTAGGTGTATCTATTATTTCACATGTTGAATGTTCAAAATGGAAACAAAATATTCCAGAATACCCTTTTAATTGTTGAAATTGTGAATTTAATCTAGGATTAGGATATGTAAAATTTTCTTTAACATTCAAACAATCCGATGATTCCCCATGATGCCTGAATACTATTGCTTTCCTTATATTTACATGATTATGGCATGAAATAATCCTTGCATGATCATGGTCATAAGCTATTATTATATCTCTAATTTTTTTATTCATCTTTTTAATCCTCCTTATACTATACAAACATAGTAATCGTCGCATTTTTCGCAATATTCGATTTTTATATCAAATGATATACTTTTTTTCATCACTAAACTACTTACTTCGTTATCATTATAACCATTCCACAATAATTCACTATTGCATACTGGACAACTTTCTAACCAATATTTATTTTTTGTCGTACTATAGCGATTTCCTTTTTTTTGACTTACAAATTCTCTCATTTTAATCACCTTCTCTTATATATGTTATACTTTTATTATTACATATATATTTTTAATAATATTATATTATTATAATAATTACAGAATGTCAATTATTTATTAAAATAATGTAAATTATTATTTATTATAGTACTTAAAAAACAATATAATTTTTGCTAACAATCTACTACATATCAAGATAATCATATACACAGGAATATAAGTTTTATATGGCGATATAAAAGTAATTGTTGCAGATAATACAACAATTACAAAAGTTAATATTGTTTCTTTAGATTTCTTATCCATCTTTATATTTAATATCTGCATCAATTTCTACTTCTGAATCTCCACACATATCGTCCATATCATATTCCTCGAACATTTCAATTAGCTTTTTAGCTACTCTTTTTTGCTGCTTTTTAGGTACATATTTTTTAAATAAACTCCACACATCATTACAAAAATCAATTGCACACCAACCCATAATATTTTTTCCTTTCTATTTTCCTAATATTATACTTTTTATTGCCCTATGAAGACTTTCTTCTAAAGCTGTTACAGCAATAGATAAATTACGTGAATTAGGGCAATTTCTTAAAATAGTTTCACCAGTTTTTTTATAACTCTTCCTGATACTTTCAATCTTTTGAATCTGTTCTTCACTAGGAGATTTATTTGTAAAACTTTCATTTAATTCTTCTATTTTTTCTTGTAATGTCATTTCTCTATATGCCATATTATCACTCCTTTATTGTTTTCATTATTCTTTTAATCTTTTTTATAAATATTTATCTGGAAGTTCATCTTCTTCTATGTCTTCTAATGTATAATCCTCATCAATATTTTTTTCTATAATATAATAATCTACTAAATTTAAGTAATAATCAAAATCCTCAGTTACTGAACATGAATATAATAATATTACATTGCTATTAGTTATATCAATTCCTGATTTTTTTAATTTCTCAACTTCATCATTTATGTCGTTCCACATATCATATTCAATCCAAGGCTGTTCCATTATCTCATATATTTTTAATTTACCATTATTCAAAACTTCTAAGTATATTACACAATTTACTTTATTCTTATGTTCTAACCTGAACAATTCATTCTTTTGTTGCTCAGGTGTCATTTTTTCTAATAATTTCATTATCTTTTTTATTGTTTCATTCATCTTTTTTTCTCCTTCATTTTTAATAAGAATTGCTAAAATTAAATGGTTTTAATTTTATATAGTTTTTTATATTATATTTATCTAATTTTTTAAAATCAGATTCTAAAGGTATATTTTTTTCTTTAGCATATTTAACTACATAAGATAAATCTAACATATATTTTTTTAAATCTTTTCTTACATCTTTTATAAAATTACAAATATCTCTTTTACATGATTTATTTGTAATCTTTTTTATATGCTTTTCAATATAATCTGGTATATTAGAATATTTAAAAACTGTTTGCCGTATATGTGTAGCTTCATGACATGTAGGACATAATGGTATAAATTCTTTTAATACTTGTATATCATTTTCAAATACAAATACTTCATGACAATGTAATCCTTTCATTTTTTCATTACACCAATAACATTTATTATCATGTTCTTTTATTACTTGTTTTCTAACTTCATTCCATGAATTATCTTTTAATATCATTCTGCAATTACTATACCAATTACATGGTGGTATAAATTGATAATAAAATTTAATTGTCTTATTCATCTTAAATCCTCCTTTGTATTGTTAGTAATATAATATTATTACAATAATTACAGTATGTCAAGTATTTTGTAAAAATAATGTAAATTGATGTTTTTACTAGATTCATTGTAAAATTAAACCTAGCAAAGAATAAAAAGCTTTGCTAGATGCAATTTCAATATCCTAGCAAGAATTTTTAAACCTAGCAAAAAAATTAAATTTATATTCCTTTACTAATTGTTTTTAAGTTGACACATGACTTATATATATGATATATTTTAGATATATTTTAGATATACATTAGTTATACTATAAAATTAAAGAAAAGAAGGAAGCTAAGACAGGATGCATAAAGAGGTTGATAATTATTATGAAGAAAGGAAGTGTATTTAATGAAACTTATAAAAGAGTTGATAAGAATTACTAAAGATCAACAGGATAATATTGTTGAATATCAAAGGAAAAATAATTTAACTACTAAGGCTGAAGCTTATAGACATTTATTAAGTAGTATAGGTAAAAAAAAGGAAGGTGTTAAGGAATGAAAAAAACAATAAAAGCTCTATTTGCTTTTGTTACTGGTAGTAAGACATTTTTTATTGAATCTACGAATAATAAAGCTATTGAAAACTTATATAAAACTAAAGGCAAAGAAATTAAAGACATAAAAAAGTACAAATATAACGAAACATATGTCAATTATGATGAAGAAGGTGAAATTAATGGATAAAAAAGAAAAACCTAATGTAGTAGTAAGTTTAATAGATTTTTGCAACAAATTTAAAAATGATATAAGAAAAACAAATGTAAAAAATAGAATAGAAAATTTAATGTTTGAAACTGAATTAAAACATAACGAAATAGAAAATTTTAATTTAAAAATAGAACATGATAAAGTAGAATCTAAATTAAATTATCTTGAAAGTATAGCTAATACTAAATTTATGACAGTTTTATTATTTTTATTAATGCTGTCTTCTATTATATTAACACCTATGGGATATGGATTGTTTTATGTTAGTTTTCTATCAATTACCTTAATAGTAATTTTAACAATTATTCAAATACTTACTTTTTATGTAGCTGCTATTAAGACTCAGGTATATTTATATTTTAATAAAAGTTATGGTGTTATAAATATGATAACAATGATACTAGTCCCTATTAGTATCATTGGAAATTATAACACCTTAATTGAAGTAATAAGATTAGATACACCTTTAATAGGTCAGATAGTTACTATTTTAATATGTATTATGCTTGATATTAGTATTATAACAATAAACACTTTAAAACACGATAAAAAACATAAAAATTTTACTACACCTATCGAAAATGAAATGCAAGATAAAATATCAATCTTGCATATGTTAAAAACAATTTTTTTTGATTGGTTAAGGATAAAATTAATGAAACCATATTTTGAGATAAGAAAAAATTTTAAGGATAACCTAAAATTTTTTAAGGATAACCCAGAAAATTTTAAGGATAACCTAAAAATTTTTAAGGATAACCCAGAAAATTTTAAGGATAACCTAAAATTTTTTAAGGATAACTCAGAAAATTTTAAGGATAACCTTAAACCATCTGAGTATAGCTTAGAAATTTTAAATGATTTTAAAGATAATCCTAAAAATTTTAAGGATAATAATATAAGTAGCCTAAGCAAGCCTGAGAATTTTAAGGATAAAAAACAGCTAGAAACAAGTGATACCAAAGGTATACTAGGAATTTCTAGTCAAGATAAAGATAAACCTAAAAATTTTAAGGATAACCCAGAAAATTTTAAGGATAACTTAAAACATTCAATTAATTTTAAGGATAACTCAAAAACATTTAAAGATGATCCTAAAAATTTTAAGGATAGCTTTAAAAATTCTAAGGATAATCCTGAAAATTTTAAGGATAGCTTTAAAAATTCTAAGGATAATCCTAAAAATTTTAAAGATAGCTTAAAAATTTTTAAAGATAACTTAGAACCTGAGGAATTAACATTTTGGGATAAATATGCAATTATTAAAAATCAAGTAAAAGCTTTAAAAGAAAATGAAGTCATATCAAAAAAAACTTTCAAACATTTAATTACTAAAGATAATGATTGGAAAAAGGTCAGAAAAAATTTAGTAAATGATGGTTTAGCATTTACAGAAAATACTACAACTAGAAGAAAATACAATAATAAAATGAATGAAAAAGTGGCGAAATAAATGAATGAAAACGATTTAAGAAATGATATTATGAAAACTGCTAAAGTATATG
>JASFHF010000004.1:0-73523 GCA_050123375.1 Gammaproteobacteria bacterium | reverse complement strand
TGCCTTGTAATATGTAAAGCTCCGTCCCCCTGAGATGCTATTTAAGAACTAAGATATAGACAAAAAGGTTGGGTAACTCAGGATGAGTTTTCACATAATTACAAGGCCATGTTTGTTGCCTTGTAATCATGTGAAGCTCACGTCCTCTTGAGATGCTATTTAAGAACCAAGATATAGAAAAAAATGGTCGAGTTACTGAATCACATTATCTGCCGGCACATAATTTTTATCTAATGCAATTGCTACCGCCTCGCAAGTTACTTTACCACAATGAACATTCAATCCATTCATTAAATGTTTATCCTGTAATAGCGCATCAATTCCTTTATTTGCTAATGCAATTGTAAATGGTAAAGTTGCATTGTTTAAAGCAAAAGTAGAAGTACGCGGTACTGCACCCGGCATATTTGCCACGCAATAATGCACAACTCCATCAATCACATAAGTTGGATTTTCATGTGTAGTTGGATGACTGGTTTCAAAACATCCGCCCTGATCGATTGATACATCAACCATAACTGCACCGTCTTTCATATTTTTTAACATGCTTTTAGTAATTAATTTAGGAGCCGCGGCACCTGGAACTAACACTGCACCAACAATTAAATCAGCATCTAAAACATATCTTTCAAGCGCATCTCTGGTTGCATAAATTGTATTTAATCGTGAACCAAATTCTAAATCTAATTCTCTTAAGCGCGGTAATGATTTATCAAGCACGGTAACGTTTGCTTCCAAACCCATGGCCATACGAATTGCATTAGTACCAACCACACCTCCGCCAATCACCACCACTTTCGCCGAACCTACTCCTGGAACACCACCTAACAATATTCCACGACCGCCTGATGCTTTTTCAAGACAATGCGCACCAGCCTGAATCGAAAGTCTACCGGCAACTTCACTCATTGGCGCCAGCAACGGAAGCCCACCACATACATCAGTAACAGTTTCATATGCAACCGCTGTACAACCAGATTCCATCAACAAATCTGTTTGCCTTAAATCCGGAGCTAAATGCAAATAAGTAAATAATAATTGCCCTTCTCGCAACATTTTACATTCGTTCGGCTGCGGTTCTTTAACTTTTACAATCATATCTGCACGTGCAAAAATTTCTTCTGCTGTATCAACAATCTCTGCACCAACAGCAAGATAATCAGTATCACTCAAACCAACACCAGAGCCAGCATCTTTTTGCACAATAACTTTATGGCCATTAAGAATAAGCTCATGTACACTGCTAGGAACCAAACCCACACGAAACTCATTGTTTTTTATTTCTTTTGGTACTCCAATTAACATATTGATTCTCCTTATTAAAGTTAATAGTGTCTGCATTATACTCTTATATGTTTCAACAAAAATATTTTTTACAAAAAATAATAAAAAAAAATATATTGCGCAAATCAAAAAAAACATATATATTTGTTAGATTATCCAATTCATTGTCTAAAACTCACTTATCAATCATTCTGCACTTTGCTGAAAATCATCTACGACTATACCGATCTTACCTCAGGATGCCGGATTTTGTAAAAGGTGTCAGACACCGCATTGCGGTGTCTGACACCTTTCATGACACCTTTAGTGGCTAGGCAGGCCATGGATGGCCACCAAAAGAGCATACCTATAAAAAATGCGCTATGGCATATTTCTTATATATTTCTAAGCCATAAATACATGGATTTCGCCATAATTATTAGACAACCCATATAAATAGGTTTATAATTTTGGCATTTTCTTAAAATATCCGTATTCGATACAATAGCGTAGTTTACAAAAATATGAGAAAATTAAAATAGAATGCAAAATATAATCAACATTTAGGGGGAGACACTAAATGACTGATTTAGCCACAGCTAAAGATGCCCTTGATAAAAAAATGCTAATAATAGGGCTACTGATTTTTATTATCAGCAGTCTGTTTTATTGTTATTCCTTTGCTGTTCAAGTAATGCCAAGTGCTATTTCCCATAATCTGATCCACGACTTCGCTATTAGCACCACAACTTTTGGAATATTCTCCAGCAGTTTTTACTGGCTGTATACTTCAGCTCAAATTCCGGCGGGCTTACTAATTGATCGCTTTGGCTCACGCACCACATTATCATTAGCAACACTTATCTGCGGAATAGGAACCATAATGTTTGGCCTAACCCATTATGTTAGCATAGCTATCCTAGGCAGATGCCTGGAAGGCGCAAGCGCGGCTTTTTCCTTTGTTGGGGTTATCTACTTAATTCTAAGGTGGTTTCCGCCAGCGATGCTTGCCATGTTAGTTGGTGTACTACAACTCACCGCTTCCATAGGTGCAATTAGCGGTGGATCCATGCTTGCCAGTCTACTGGAACATCATCATTGGCGTGTTATTGCTGTGTCAACGGGTTGCCTTGGTATTGCAATCGCATGCATCACCTTTCTGGTAGTACGCAATCAACCAGCTGGCGCCAGACAAGAAAACATTACTGAGCACTCAGAATTTAACATGCTGCAATCCATGTATATAGTGCTAAATAACCCACAAACTTGGTATATCGCATTATATGCCTTCTGCATTTGGGGTACAACTCTGGCTTTCGCTGCTTTATGGGGGATTCCGTTCCTCAAAACCAGCTTACATGTAAGTACTTTTTACGCGGCTAATGCAATTGCTATTATCTGGATTGGTATTGGGATTGGCTCTCCATTAATCGGTTGGATATCAGACAAAATTAAAAAGCGTCGGCTACCTTTAATTATTACTGCATTGCTCGGTTTAATTTGCATGTCCGGCGCAATCTATATTCCACATATACCAAAACTTTTGTTATTTATTTTATTATTCGGCATCGGTCTGGCCCTTTCAGCTCAAACATTAACTTTTGGTGTAGTAAAAGACAACAATCCCATTGATACTACTGGCACAGCTAATGGCTTTAATAATATGGCTGTCGTATTAAGCGGAGTCATATTGCAGCCATTTATTGGTAAACTGCTTGATATGAATTTTCATGGTATGACTATTAACGGCGTAAGAGCCTATCAAGTACACGACTATCATATTGCTTTCATAGCATTACCAGTATGCTTTTTAATTGCCGCTCTTATGAGTATAATATTCATTAAAGAAACCAACTGCGAACCAGCATATGACATTAATCTCATTCGTAAGAAATTACTTCAGACCGAAACTTTACCACCATTTACCGAAGATCTGTCTGAAGTTTATGATGCGCAGCATTCTATCAAACATTTTTATTTTTAATTCTGGACTTATATTCCGTTCTCCTTTGAAGATGCGAAATGTATATTAGTATTTTCTATTCTGCTGACGGCAATAGAAAAAGTTCTTCCCATGGAAAATCATTCCCCAATACTTTGCTGATAATTTCATAACGATCCTTGCAATCTAATTTGTTTTTGATATTCAATAAATACCCTTCTACTGTTCTCGGAGATAAATCCATCATGTTTGCCATTTGCCTAGTTGTCATACCACGCAAAATACAACAAACACATTCACTTTCTCTTTTAGAAAGCTTACATAAATGAAATTTAAGCTTAGTTGAAATCAGATTCAATAACATTCTTTTCACGCTGCTCTCTCCATATATAAGCTGAAGTTATAGAACTAAAATAAACGAAATTCCGTCAGGATTTACGTAAAAAAAATGCAGAATTGCAATTTTCTCATAGCCCTGCTGATAACTAATCTACCTAAACTTCTGCGCTATTCTTTGCTACTTGCTGCTTTTGAACTTTATTATAAATTTCTTTACGGTAAACTTTGACTTCGTCAGGCGCGGTAATACTCACCTGTGCCTGTCTTCCTTTAATATTGGAAACAATAATTTCGATATTGTCCCCAATCATAATAGATTCACCAATTCTTCTAGTTAGAATTAACATGGCCAAACCCTCTCCTATATTTGAATAAACTTTGCATAAAATACAAAACTTGTAATTTACTTGCCAAAAAAAGTATAAGATAATTATGTATTTATGGCACGGAATTTTGGCCTTATTTTAATGTAGGTAAGATCTTACAATAATCCGGAAACCCGATCGCAATGGGTATAATCTGAGGTGCCTGGACTCGAACCAGGATTGCTTGAGTCAGAGTCAAGAGTGCTGCCATTACACCACACCTCATAACTAATGTACAAATTTACTTCACACTTACCATATTTTCAACCATATTTTTGTAAAACCCATAAAAACGTGTAGATATTTGGAATACACCATTTTATAATAAACGGTGTTACGTAGAAGGTAATTTAAATACCCTGAGTTATAGTGAAAATGGAGAACATTGTATGTCTATATGCATACTGGTAGCAAATGCTAGTGAAGCGCATGTATATGAAGCTGAAAACATCCGTGATAAAAATCTAACTAAAATCAAAACATTAGACCATCCAAAAAGCCGCGGAAAAGGCTTGGATTTAATTTCAGATCGACCAGGACATTATCAAACCAATCATAGCGCTCGCAGCGCTTATGAAAAAAGCAATCCAAAAGAGACTCAAGCAGAATATTTTGCAATTCAATTATGTGAAGAACTTAACCTAAATCGTATGCATAATAATTATGAAAAATTAATTATCATTGCTCCACCAAAATTTTATGGCCGCATGCAAAAACATTTGGATAAACATGTAACCGAATTTGTACATATCCCAAAAGATTATACTAAATGCAAACCTGATGAAATTGCACAACATATATATGAACATCTTTACAAATAATCATCATATTTATAACTATTTTTTAATAAAAATTATCCTGGATTTATTCCAATAAATGCATTAATCAAAAAAGAGGAATCTAACATGGACATCAACACACACCAAATGCGCGATAAAGCTTTAAAAGCCATGAAAAATGCTTACGCAGTTTATTCAAATTTTTATGTTGGAGCATGTATACTAGGAAGTGATGGCAACTATTATAGCGGCTGCAACGTTGAAAATGTATGTTATGGATTGACAATCTGTGCTGAACGTAATGCCATCGGCACCATGGTAGCTAGCGGCGCTAAAAAAATTAAAGCAATAGTAATCGTGGCAAATTGCGACAAAATTATTGCACCTTGCGGTGGGTGCCGACAAGTAATGGGAGAATTAGCTGATCCAGATATGAAAGTTTATATGTTCAATCGTACTGGTGACTGCAAAATTAGAACCATTGCAGAACTTCTGCCAGATTCCTTTGACACAGAATTTTTAGAAATGCAAGATGATGAAGCTAATACTTAATTCTTTGTAACATCCAAACAATATGTCTCATTTATTTTTAGCCATGACACTAGCACTGCAGCAATATAACTAAATAAAATTATCAACATGCTTAATTTAAATGAAGACATAAATGAAACATGAAATTGTAATAATTTCCCCATTAAAGGCTGAACTATAGCGCCCGAAATAACCATCGCCATATTATTAACACCAATAGCCGTTGCCCGCATATATCTTAAATTGTTTTCTTTCACCACACTAAAACTAAGCGCCTGACCAGCACATCCCGCACCAGCTAAAAATAACACTATACCTAACAACCACCCAGGCAAATTAGAAAAAAGAATCACAACAACAAAAGCAACACTTCCTAAAAATGCAGAAAAAACCAATGGTATTGTTCTTCTACCAATTAAAGTTGATAACCAGCCTAAAATCGGACTAAATAATGCCAAACCAAACCACATTAAAGAACATACACCAGACGCCGCAGCATGATTTAATTTATAAACTTTCTCTAAGTAAGGAACGCCCCATAATGATGCAAAACCAGACATCGGTACCCAAAGCAAAAACGCATACAATGCTATATACCAAGTTTGCTGATTAGATAAAATAATTTTGAAACTATTGGTTAGATTAAAGCTATTGACTGCAAGAGTACTTGAACTTGCGTTTCTTTTATATTTAATAAAACTAAAAGTTACAAACGCAAGAATAAAACCAATTGCAGCAAGTACAAACATAGTATTACGCCAACCAATGAATTCCACCAATTTACTTAATGGAGTTTGTCCTAAAATAGCTCCAAAAGCCGCAAGCATTTGAGTAATCCCTGTAAGAAAAGCAAAATATTTTGATTGAAATAAATCAAAAATAATAACTAATACTGACACAAAAGCAAAAGCCGAACCACCACCCATCAATAATCGCGCTAAACTTCCAATAAAAATATTTTGTGATAACCCAAACATCAATGAACCAATCGCACAAACCATAATTGAGATAACAATAATTATCCTTGGACTAAACCTATCATGTAACAATCCTGAAGGAACCTGCATAATGGCATAAGTATAAAAATAAAATCCGGACATTACTCCTAAACCTAGTGTTCCAATATTCAAATCACGCATTAACTGACTTGCCATCACACTAGGAGAAACTTGCACCCCCATCTCAAATATCAAAAACAAAACCACCAATATATAAAGAAATATTGCCTTCGAACTGTTAACTTTCACAGAACTCATGTGTTTTGCTCCGATGTTCTTATATAATTCTTTTGAGGGACGGTGCTTCACATAATTACAAAGCTGCGCACTTGTAATTATGTGAAGCACACGTCCCGACTAAATTTGTAATTAATAAAAAATTTTTAATTGATTTCGCGGATTTTTTACCTGCTCCAACGCCGCAAAACCAAAAGGTATAGCCATCAGAACAGGATGATACAACAACAAGAGGCAAAAAAACGAACAACACAAGCAAACCCGAAAAAAACAATATCCAATATTTTCAATGAGTTGTACCTGCTATAATAATTCATACGGGAAAGCATAGCATTATTATTTAGATTTTACCAATGATTTATATGCTACATATTTATTTTGGAGACATAATGAATTCTTTATGATTATCTTTAATCTGTTCATCCTGTTTATGTACTTTAAAAATCTGTTCATCCTGTTTATGTACTTTAAAAAAAATTTCTCTTGTTTTTTTTCTGGAGGGTTCATACCTTTCTTCACGACATTCCTTTTTTGAAATATCTAAATCTTTTGAATATCTCTTTATTTCAAATGACATTACCCCTAAAACTAACCCTGCAAACATACAACCTCCCAGTTGCAGTACAGAATTAACCATAGAATTATTTTGATACGGAGACTCATAAGATCTGATCTTAAAACATGCACCTACCATCAAACAAAGCGATTCACATATTGCTATTATAGAAGTAAGATCTTCCCGTTCTGCATAACAAGGCTTATCTTTGCCATAAATTAGCTTTTTCACTTTGTTATTTATCTCCTTCACTTTTGTTTTTATCCAGTTAAACACGATTATATCCTCATATTAATTTTAGCTTTTGCATTACTTGCAGTAGATTTTACTTCCAAAACTTTTAAAAAATCAATAAAAATTGTAAAAAAGTCTACATTTAATAATTTTCATTAAGCATCTGTGTATTTTACAACACTAAATCAATATACTATTGTTTATTTACTATACAACAGTTACAAAAAACTTAGAATTTACAATTACTTTTAGAACTATAAATATCAAAATGCTCTAAAGTAGTTAGATATTTATAATTCTTAAAAAATTTATGAAAACGCGGATCTTGCGAAAAAAACCTGATGTAATCAAACTGATGCTTATTAGGATACAAATTCCGTTTACGCATATCAACCAAAATATATTTTGGCTGATGTTTTTGTAAATCAGCTACAACAATATTAATTATTTCTTGCTTTTGTTTCTGTAATCGATCTTTTTGTGCAACATGCAAATCAGTCTGATTAGATAAAAAAACTAAACCAGGCATGAATAATTGACTAGGAAAACGTGATGCAGAAGTAGCCTGCGCATCATCCAACAAATATGAAATCATCGGGATTTGTAAAGCAAAAATATAAATTTTTTGTTTATACATGTGCTGCCTGGCATACACAAATAATTTATTAGTTTGTATATGCTTATTTGATATCGTTCCCATTGCAATACGCCTGACTGTGGACATAACCGGAAAAATCAGCAACGATAATTGCAGCAATATAAGCAACACAATGCTGCGCCAACTAACACCTGCCTGATAATTTTCAATTAAATCAAACAATCTTTCACACAAAAATAACACCACTAAAATAGTTACAATGACTTGTGCCGGCAGCAGATGATAATACCAAGTAGTATGCTGGACAAAATAAGCAGCTAAATATCCTACCGAAGCAAACAATAATATTTCAGCTAAATTTTTATATCGAATTTTTTCATATAAAAAACAATAAAAACCTAATGCCACCAACCAAAACACAATCGCCAACTGAGCCAACATAGCGCCAAACGGCTCTTTTGCTGCAACAAAATATAAATGATAAACTAGCGGCCAAACTTTAAAAAGATAATTAGGAGTCAATAAAAAAAGCGATACCACATACAACAAAATAACCAACGCAATAACAATTGTTTCCAAACGAAAACAAGCGAACAAATTACGTTTTTTATAAATAAAATATAACTCACACGCAATTAAAACAAATAAAAAATACGGCTTGATCGCAAAACCAATTCCAGCAATAATTCCAATCAAAATAACCAAATAATAATTTAAAATTTTATCTGCTAAACGCAAATCCAATAAAAATAAATATGGCAAAGTTAACATTATTGCAAAATGTTCACGTTCACCAAATGAATAACCAGGCATTAATGTCAAAGCAAATGTTATTGCAATCAATAAACCATAACGAATATTTTGATTGTTGCGATCAAAAATACCTCGCATCAAAATATTACACAAAAAAATTACGCCGGCAAGCACTACAAAAGTATAAATTTTAAAAGCAACTGCATAACTTAAATGCATCATCTTAGATATGATAATAGCCGGCATATATACATATAAAATCAACGGCGGATTAGTTTCGATAAAATCAACATAATAATGTCTGCCGCTCAATAATTGATTCGCAGCCTTCATCAGCCAGCTCACATCAAAATTTAACATCGTGTTTACCTGCACTATAATACCGATAACAAACACACACAAAATTGTTAACAGCCAATAATAACACTTGTTATTGTTTGATATACTTAACATATACTTATCCCATTTCAAGTAACGAACATACAAAAATCTATATTTTATTTCAGTGGCAACTACCGCGCACGCAAGATTCGTGTTCTTTTTAAGCTACAAATGTGCTTGCTTACCAGTGATTTTACAGCAAACTTACTGGCACTGTAAAATCACTGGTTTCATTTGTGCTATCCATTCATGCTAACGATATCTCATTTCCTTCTGCGATAGAAAGTTAAACTGCCCATCTTATAAACTTTGCTATATAATTTAAATATTTTCCTAAATCTTGGATCTTGTGAAAAAAATTTAATATAAGAAAAATTATAGGGTGAAAGCAACGAATTATATTTTGCATCAGCTATAATAATTAAATCCGGCTTAGATAAACTCAAATCTTCAATTACCGCATCGATAATTTGCTGTTTATAACGGTTAATCGTATTTTTCTGCTCTGTTGTTTTTGCTAAACTCAGCCGCTTAAGCATCCCTGGCAACAATAATTGACTGGGAAAACGTGAAACCGATTGTAATCCAGCTTTATCAATAATTCTGTACGTTAAATCAAGACTAGTTGTAAAAAAATACACTTTATGATTCGGTGTATTATGCTGAATAAACCCAATCACCCGCTCAACTTTAGGCGAAGTATTACTAGAAAAAATCGTATAAAAAACTTCAAATGGAACAAATAAACCAAATATAACCATCATCAAAACTAAAAAAAAGATTTTAATTCGTTTGTAGCTAATTATTACAGCCGCTGGCTTGAAAATTATTTCTTGTAATAATTGTACAAGCAGCAACAAAGAAAAAGCATAAGAAGGCAGCGCATGATAAAACCACATAGTATGCTGCAATACATAAGCACCAATAAAACCCGCGGACGCTAAAAATAAAATGATAACAAATTTTCTTTGTTCAACCAATTCGTAAAACAGCACAAAACATCCGGATGACAGCAAAAAAAACATCATCCAAATTGAGCCAAATACATATATGTATGGCTTACCTACTGAACTAAAATAAAACTGCCATGCTAAAGGTACTACCTGAGTAATATATTCTGGAGTAAAAATAAAAATTACAGCTAAATATAAAATTAAAATACCAATAATTATTAATGTTTCTAATCGCAACCAGGCAAATAGCTTTTTATTGCTAAATATTAAATATAACTCAATCAACCCAAACGGAATTACAAAATACGGCTTTATCGCAAAACCACATCCAGCTAAAATACCAACTAAAACCGCTAACTTAATTGATACCTTGTAATTACCACCACGCAAAACCGCAAGAAAAAAATACGGTGCCGTTAACAATAACGCCAAATGCTCGCGCTCACCAAAAGTATGTGCTGGCACAATAACAAAAACATAAGCAAGCGCACATATAAATATACGCAGCATCCATTTGGGACGATCATGGTAGATTTTTTTCAACAATACTGAACAAATAGCCAAAGAAAAAACCGCCAATAAAAACACATAAGCACGAAATATAAAACCAAGCGGTAAATGCAAAAATTTTACCAATAATACTGGAGGAATATTAAGATATAAAATCATCGGCGGATTAGTTTCAAAAAAATCATGATAATATTTGCCGCCGTTAATAAATTTAGCAGTTGCATGCAGCAACCACCGTGCATCAGTATTACAAAATATACTACTTTGCATCAAGACGGCAATAACAAAAAAGCAGCATAATATCAACCAAAAATAATATGCTGCACGATCGCTACCAGCAACTTTCAAAATTATGCTCCGTTTTGCCTATATAATGCTTCATCTGTTTGAGCCATTGCGGGAGGTTGACCAACTGAAGATGTAGTATAATTTACGGTTTTTTTACTATTAACACTTGCAGTCCTATCATTATTATTAGTATCACTAACATTATTACCGGCTGTCCCCACTGCACGCGTATACTCAAACACCTTCACAACTTTTTTAACTCCATCAACATGCCTAACTATATTAACCGCCGATTGTGCTTGCGAACGACTCACCGTTCCCATCATATACACAACACCATTTTCAGTTAAAATTTTAAACTGTCCTGACCGCAAATGCTTTGCCGTTAGTAATTTAGCTTTTACTTTTGTAGTAATCCATGAATCATTAGTTCTAATTAAATAAGCAGTTGGTGTTCCAATAACAACTTCATTATAAATACGCTTAACTTTTGGTACCGTTTTTGCTATTGCAGTAACTTGATCTTTAAGCTCGTTCGTTGCTGCTTGACCGACTAACAACACCACCCCATTATAAGCAGTAACCACTATATGACACTGAGTGCGAATTTTTTCGACATCAAATAATTTTTTTTCAATCGTATAAGATATAGAATTATCCTGCATCATTATCTTAACTGGACGACGATCATATAAAACCACACCTCCCGCAGCGCCAACTGCTGCTCCAGCTACTACCGGCACACAACCTTGCAGCAAACACATTATTGACAAAACCAATAGAATTTTTTTAATCATAGCATTTCTCCAAACAACTGCTGATCAATCAAATCACACAAACAATGAATTACCAAAGCATGCACTTCTTGAATACGCATCGTACGCGTAGCCGGTACCCGAATTTCAATATCATTATCACCTACTAATAAGGAAGCTAATTTCCCTCCTTTATTCCCAGTTAATGCTATTATTGACATTTGTTTCTCACGTGCAACCTCTACTGCCCGCAAAATATTTGCTGAATCACCACTGGTAGAAATTACCAGCAAAACATCCCGCGGTTTGCCTAATGCCTGTATTTGTTTAGCAAACACATCACTATAATCATAATCATTAGCAATCGCAGTAATCGCTGCCATATTTGCATTTAACACAATTGCTGGTAATGCAGGTCTTTCCTGCTCTAACCGATTAAGCAATTCACCAGCAAAATGCTCAGCATCACAAGCAGAACCACCATTTCCACAACACAATATTTTGCGTTCAAGAATTAAACAAGCCGCCATTACTCTTGCAGCTTTAGCAATTTGTTCAGGCAAAATCTCGGCTGAACGCGCCTTAGTTTCTAAACTTTCACTAAAATGCATTTTGATTTGATCAAGAATATCCATAGTTTTCTCCATATATGGGGTCGCATCTTCACTCATTACATAGCTTCGCACATGTAATGAGTGAAGATGCGACCCCAATAAGTTTAGCAAAATGCAACTCTTATGTCAGCAAAAAGCATTCTTAACCCAATGAAACTGCAATTGTTCATTTTGCAGTTTTACTGCCATCACATCAAACCGGCAAAAAACCTTATTCAGCTGCCCAGTCTTTTGTAAATAATAAGTTGCCGCTCGTATAATTTTATGCTGCTTATGATAATCTACACTCTCTAAACTATCGCGAAAATCCTGTCCAACACGCGCCCGCACTTCGACAAATACTATACAATCTTGATCCCGCATAATAAGATCAATTTCACCGCAACGACAAGCGTAATTACGTTCAACTAATTGCAATTTCTGCCGCTGCAAATATTTACAAACTTGCTCTTCAGCATACTTACCAAAACGATGCGGGTGATATTCAGTGTTCATAATATCCAAAGAATTAAGCGGGACGCGAGCTATTACATAATTACAAAGCTTTGCTTGTTGCTTTGTAATTATGTAAAGCTCCGTCCCTTAAAAAATCTAGCTATTACACAAATTAAGCGAAACCCGCGGAGTGCCAGCAACAAAATGTGCCCAAGATAATTGACGATAAATTTGCAAATTTGAATTCAAATATAATTGTCCTGTAACACCATGCAAAGCAAAATTAGGCAATATCATTAACCGCGGCAATAACAAGCTAAGAGTAAAAGCATCCACACCCAATCCATACAAACGACTATTAGCACGCAAATTATTCGGCCATGCAGCTTGTATTTGCTGCTTTAATTTATTAATGTATGGTGTTTTGTACAATAACCACGGCATATCATCAAAATAAATTTTATTTAAATCACGATCGTCCCGCGACGAATTATAACCAGCATAAATATTCGCAATTGAAAAAATTGGTAAATTGCCTGCATAATAAAATTGCAATAAAGGCTTAATTTGCCGCGCTTGTTCCGGCGTCGCCACCAAAAAAATTCCGTTAATATCTTGCCGGCGTCGCGGCATAAATTTAATGTTTTTGCCAATTATATTTCGTAGCTGCTGTGCACGCTGTTTACTTTGATCAATATTAAAAGCTGACATAATTGCATCAGTTATATTGTCTTTCTCAGAAAAATTAATTGCTGCAATTATATAACCGCCAAGCTGTTGCCATTTTTGCACAAAGGTTTGTTGAACTTTATCTCCCCAATTACCCTGCGGCACAATTATTAAGACTTTGTTAATATTATGCTGCCACATTGCATCTGCAACTTGCTGCACCGATTGTTTAGGAGACAAACCAAATTGCACTAAATTATCCACAAAATTATTATCAGCTAAATAATTCAACGCTACTACCGGCACAGTAAATTTGTTACAGCTTGCAAGCTTGGCTACATTTTGCTTAGTCAACGGACCAATCACAAATTGCGCACCATCCTGTATTGCCTGCTGATATAAATCAACCACATCAGCACCGCTTGTATCATATACCTTGATTTGTGGCGGAGATGATAACATCTTTAAATTGGCATAATATGCCGTCATAAAACCATCACGCACTGTTTGACCCATTTTAGCAAATCCGCCATGCAACGGTAACAATAACGCCACCTGCTTTGGAGGATTTACTTGAGCCAAATTAGCAATCTTATCCTGATCCGGCAAAATATCATTAGCTGGATGTTGTTGATATCGTTGCTGCCAATTTTCTATGTCTTTAGATAAAACTGCTGGATTATTTGCATCTTGATGCGCAATGATGGCCAGACTGATCCATCCTCGCAATAATGTTGTATTACAACGCTTCAGCAACAATTGTAATTTATCTAAAGACAAAGTTTGTAAATTACGCCAAATTAAATCGGCATTTTTATCCCGTGATGCTTGATCATCAAGTAGTGAATTCAAACTAATTAATGCAAATGTATTATACGCTAAATTATTATTACGCAAATGCGCTTCTGCTGCAGTAGTATAATAGCTTCTTGCAACTTCGCGCGGTAAAACAACAGGATTTGTAATCTGATGTAATTTTCTAAGTGCGGTTTTTGGACGATCACGCAATAAATAAAATTTAGCTTGCACAATTTTCTTTTGTGCATCAATTTTTTTATTCAAGGAAACACTATTATTCAATTGATTTAATAATTGCTGACTATCGCGTGAATTATTTTCGGAAATTAATTGATTAACCGCTAAAATTTGATAATTCTGCTTATCCTCTCCCGTGGTTTGTGATGCTTTATGCACATATTGTTCCGCTGTTGAAGACATCGAAACATGATTCGGAGGAAAAGTTTTATATCGGCTAGCACAACCTGTCAACAACAATACCAATAACAACGTAACTAAATTTTGTAAATTTCTCTTATTTAACATATCAACCTTTGCCGCACCATGTAATAAGTATTAATGCACCGAAATTATACCATAACCATTGCAATAATCGAAAAATTTTGCCAAAATTCACATAAACTTACGACCCGACACCAATAATACTTATGCGGAACAATTCCAAAAACATCTTCATCAATATTCTCCCACTGTTCTTATATGCAAGTATCGCTTTTATTTTTTGGGGCATACGTATGATGCCGGATTTTACCCACCAATTTTTTGGTATAAATCCCGATCCCAAAGCATGTATCTGGCTGATGCACTGGTGGCCTTACGCAATCAAACACAGCATTAACCCATTATTTACTACCTTTTTATGGGCTCCGGATGGTTACAATATTGCAGAAATAACCAGCATACCATTCATCAGTCTTATAATGCTGCCAATCGCCAAACTTTACGGCTACATAGCCGCATTCAATCTTATTACTATTTTTGCCTCAGCATTATCTGCATACACAACTTACTTATTATGTAAAAATCTGGCACGATCATTTTGGCCGGCATTATTTGGCGGTTATTTTTTTGGTTTTTCTTCTTATCAAATTGCACAAATGATCGGCGGACATATAAATCTAAGTTTTACTTTGATGCTGCCGCTAATTATTTTATTAATTATCAACTGGATAACAATAAAAATCAAAACCTCAACATTTGTTATTTTGATATCAATATTTAACATCATTCAATTTCTAATTTCCAAAGAAATTTTTATCACTTTTAATTTTTTCTTGTGGATAATGCTGTTAGCTGCATTTTTTATTTATAAGTCCCAAAGAAATAAAATAATTAATCTGGCATGGTTGTTAATTATAAACTATATCATTACCATGATCGTCACCTCCCCGTTGATATATTATTTTTTGTTCCATTCCATGGCATTTTCAGCAAAATATCAAATTCGTTACGCAACTAATCTGCTACATTTTTTTATTCCAACCAACGCCACCTGGCTAGGAGGAAATTTCCTCTGGAAATTCACTCACAAATTCTCCGATATTCAGGAATGCGGAGCTTATCTTGGTTTACCATTAATCATAATTATAATTTTATACATCAAAGAATTTTGGCAAACAAAAATTGGTAAATTGTTAACGATCTCAATACTAATAACTGCATTTTGTTCATTAGGAGCAATACTTAAAATCGGGCCATACCTTATCTACACACTCCCATGGGCATTAATAACCAAATTACCAATTTTTTCCCATATTCTTTCGATCAGATTCATATTATTTTCCTGGCTCGGCATAGCCATATTAATTGCGTTTTGGCTGCAAAATACAAAAATCAGAAAAAGCATCAAATACAGTTTAGTCATTTGCAGCATAATTTTCATACTGCCAAATCCGAAACCATACAATACTCAATTAATACAAAAAATAAATTTCCCGCCGTTTATCAAAAATAAATTTTATCAGAAAATTATGCGGCCGCATGACATCATGATAGTTTTACCTATAAGCGCTTTAGCTGATGCAAGCAACACAATGTTATGGCAAATTAAAACCAACATGTATTTTAAACTTGCTACTGGCGCAACCGGAGGTATTCCTAATAAATATTATTCTCCATACACTTCCCTTCGAATGAAACCATTTTTGTGCATGCTGGCTACCGGAAAAACTCAACCTAAACTACTTAAACAATTTAAATCTTTTATCAAACAAAAACATATTGCAATAATTGCTGTCAAAAAAACAGATTTCGCACAATTTAAAAACGTTTTAGTCACATTAAAAGTCAAACCAATCGCTTCCGAAAAATATCTGTTTTACCAAATAAAATTCATAAAATAATTTATCACTAATTCCAGTTATTGTGATAAAATAGCACCTCAACACACAACACAGCAAAAACATAAAAAGGAGGGATTCATTATGTGGTCAAAAAATGTACGAATCAAAGGGTTTGATGATGAATTGTGGAACGCGATTCAACTCGAGCTGCAACGTCAAGAAACTCATATCGAATTAATTGCTTCAGAAAATTATGTAAGCCCCCGTGTATTAGAAGCTCAAGGCTCCGTGTTAACTAACAAATACGCAGAAGGCTATCCTGGTAAACGCTATTACGGTGGATGTGAATTTGTAGATATCATAGAAAATTTAGCTATAGCAAGAGCTAAAAAACTATTTAACGCAGATTTTGCTAATGTCCAGCCGCATGCGGGATCACAAGCCAATGCCGCCGCTTATGCTGCAATGGCAAACCCAGGCGATACGATTTTAGGATTAGATTTAACTAATGGAGGTCATTTAACTCATGGATCAAAAGTTAATTTTTCCGGAAAATTCTATCAAGCTATGCATTACTGCTTAGATAATGAAACTGGATTAATTGATTTTAAAAAGATACAGGAAGCGGCATATAAACATAAACCAAAGGTAATCGTCGCCGGTTTTACTGCTTATTCGCGTGTAGTCGATTGGCAACGTTTTCGTGAAATTGCAGATGAATTTGGCGCATATTTAATGGCTGATATGTCACATATTTCAGGCCTGGTTGCTGCCGGAATTTATCCTTCACCCGTACAAATTGCCGACGTTACCACATCAACAACACATAAAACTTTACGCGGTGCGCGCGGAGGAATAATCTTGGCAAAAGCCAATCCGGAATTAGAAAAGAAAATTAATATGACAGTGTTTCCTGGTAATCAAGGCGGTCCACTGATGCATGAAATTGCAGCTAAGGCCATCACTTTCCAAGAAGCATTTACAGAAGAATTCAAACAATGCCAAAAACAAATTATCCTTAACGCACGCGCTATGTGTGATGAAATGATGCAACACGGTTATAAAATAGTTGCTAATGGAACTGACAGCAATTTATTTTTAGTGGATTTAATCAACAAGAATATTTCCGGAAAAGATGCGGAAAACGCATTAAAACTTGGCAATATTACCTGTAATAAAAATACTGTGCCAAACGAGCCACGCTCACCTTTTGTGACCAGTGGAATTCGGCTGGGCACACCGCCTATCACCACCCGAGGCTTTAAAGAAGAAGAATCACGCCAAATTGGCCGCTGGATTTGTGAGATTTTAAGTGATATCAACAACACCAAAATTGCTGAAAACATCAAACAGCAAGCCTTGGAGTTGTGTGCGCAGTTTCCAGTTTATGGCTAAGCGCATAAAAACTCAAGACTTAAGATCTAACATGTGGCATAATCGCTGCTAATGAAACCAGCTGCCCGTCACAAAGCCAGATCTTATGCTATCCAAGCATTATATGAATGGCTGATGTCTGGCAACCAAGCAGAATTAATCAAAATCCGTTTTTTAAATGATTATAATTTTAAAAAAACCGACATTGAATATTTTGGCATATTATTAAAAGGCGTGACCGCAAACCACGAAGCGCTCGACCAGCATTTACTACCTTATCTCGACCGACCCATTAAAGAACTGGATCCGATTGAATTATGCATTTTACGCATGGCTATGTTTGAACTAACTGAACGATTAGACGTGCCTTACAAAGTAGTTATTAACGAAGCTGTAGAATTAACTAAAAAATTCGGCGTTACCGGCGGACATAAATACGTCAATGGAGTTTTGGATAAAGCAGCAAAAAAATTACGCCCGCATGAAGATTAAATACCACACTTAAT
This sequence comes from Gammaproteobacteria bacterium, assembly GCA_050123375.1. Lineage (GTDB taxonomy): Bacteria > Pseudomonadota > Gammaproteobacteria > UBA12402 > UBA12402 > JASFHF01. Next base: position 55,363 of record JASFHF010000004.1, on the reverse strand, counting down.
TTTTACATCTGTATATTTATGATCTTTATTATCACATACTTCTTGTAAAGGCTTCTCAAAAAAACTGGCGATTTTTGCAAACTTGTATACATTAACATCATGAGTATAGTTGTTGGGCGAATCTTCGCTGTTCTTTTTTGTCACACTTAATAAATTGCTACCATAACAAATAAAATTACATAACTTTCCCGTAAACCCTGTAATTTCACAATCATATTTGACTCTCAAATTCCCATAACTATCACATACAACACAAATATACCTAAACTCATTTTCTGTTGCTATAATGATAGATTGCCCATCAACAGCCAACTTCATTTGATTAACAATATACTTAAGCTTCTTTACTGTGTAAAGCTTATCCCATTTAGAAAAACTGTAACCACGTAAACTTTGTGTGTCAGAATCATAAAAAATAATATTTCCATCATTAGTTAATAATGTATGTTGGCTAAAACGCATTTTATCAGGAAGCTTATTTTTTTAATACCATTAGGGACACATAATGTTACATATAGTGCCGCATCTGATGAATCTGGCATTCCGTAAATTTCCTTACCCATGCATTTTGATAGTTTTTCAATATTGTATACTGGTAAATTTCCAATTTTGCATTTTAGCACCAGATAAAAAATTGCTGTATATTTAGAGTTCGGCGATATGCATAATCTGATTATTACGTCATTCTTCAAATTAATTTTTTCTTTCTCATACTTTTTAATTTTGTCATTCCAAAGCAAAGAATAATAAACTGTGCCATCAAAAAAAGAAATATGTCCGCCATCATTAGATATCACAATATTGTCATGACATTGCTTTGTACCAATTTCTTTATATACCAAATACTCGTCTTGCAATTTCTTTTCATCTACTAAATGATAAATTTTAAATGTATTATCAATGTAATCATTACAACACACTAATAACAAATTTGTATTAGAAACACACGCCACAGCAACAATATGTTTTTTACATTTACTAAAATTAATTATCATTTGCGGAGCACATAAATTACTACCATTTATTGTCATTTCCCACAAAAATGGCTGTAAAAAATATATTTTATTTTCTTGATACCCTAAGGAGCGAAAATCATCATTATCTTGTCGATACTTAAATGAAAATGGATAGGAAGCACTCGAAATACATTTTTCATAATTATTATTTAACGTAAACATCTTATCTTTCCCAAAAAATTTTAAATAAACTACTATCATATATAGACCATAATTCTTAAGATAATCTTAAGAACGCCAATTTTTTTCCAATACTTTGCTGTTTAGAGCCAAAAAGCAGCTATGCTAATTTTTGTTTTCTGAAATAGATATCGTGGGTCAAATTGCAAAATGACAATAATTTACTGATTATATTAATAAATTAACGTAATTTCTAATAAGCTCTCCTTACAGAACCTATATGGTCTTCGCTACGCACCAAATTTCAATCGTTTCCGCTCCAGCTTCGCGCAAGACTCGACTAAACTCTTTTACCGTCTGCCCTGTCGTCACCACATCATCAAGAACTACCACATGTTTTGCACTGAATTTTCTGCTGACTGCAAATGCGTTTTTGATATTCTTTTGCCGCTGCTTTGCGGAGATCTCAGCTTGCGCTTTAGTATGTCGAACGCGCTTACAACTACTAATATCCATTGGAACATTTAAAATTTTACTTATTGGCTTTGCAATTTCAATTGCCTGATTAAAACCACGCTCACGCAAACGTTTGTTTGACAAAGGCACCGGAATAATACATTGCGGTAATTGTTTTTCACGCTGCTTGATTTTCTTTGCCATCAATTCGCCTAAAACTCTGGCATTAACTAACTGCTGCTGAAATTTCAATTCCAAAATCAACTTAGTTATCGGCGCAACATAATCACACATTGCAAAAATATCATTATACAAATAATTTCCCTGATAAAATGGTAACTCACGCTGACAACTTAAACACAAATCCATTTGCTGACCACTTACTGCGTGACACAAAATACATGTATATGGAAATAATTTTTTCAACATTTATATCCTTTTGTTTTTGAAAAGTTTTAATTAGCATGAAATTTAATTATGAGTAGCTGGGGGTTATCTTTTTCAGACAATGCGAGACCAGGGATGGTCGAGCCTTAGCGCTACAGGGATGTACTTGAGCGTGTCTGAAAAAGACAACCCCCAGCTACTCGTGACAACCTTGAAAAATCAACCACGATGATAAGGATGATGAGATAAGATAGTAAAAGCGCGATAAAGCTGTTCAGCAATTATAACCCGAACTAATGGATGAGGAAAAGTAAGTTTTGATAATGACCATTTAAAATCTGCGCGATTTAAACATTCATCCGACAAACCTTCCGGTCCGCCAACCAACAAACTAACATCACGCGCATTTTCCCGCCACATTTGCAACTGTTTCGCCAATTGCTCGGTTGAAAAATTTTTGCCGCGTACATCCAAAGCAACCGCATAATTATTCGCTGGAATAGCAGCCAAAATTTGTTTGCCTTCACGCTCAAGAATTTGCTGCGCACTTAAATTTTTTGTATGTTTAACTGCTGATATTTCGATTAAATTCAAAGACAATTCTGCCGGCATACGTTTAGCATATTCTCTAAAACCCGCACCAACCCAAGATGGCATTTTTTTACCAACAGCAATTAGATTAACTTTCATGATTCTATTGTGCCCACAATTTTTCTAATTCATAAAAATCACGTGTTTGTGGCAACATGACATGTACAACAATATCACCAAGATCGACCAACACCCACTCACCAATCTCTTCGCCCTCAACCCCAAATGGCTGTTGACCATGTTTTTTTGCCTGCATTATGACATTTTCAGCAATAGATTTAACATGGCGTGATGAACGGCCGCTGCAAACAACCATTAAATCAGTAATAGTGGTAAGTTTTCTGACATCAAGCACTACAATATTAATAGCCTTAAGATCTTCAAGAGCATCAATAATAATTTGTTGTAATTTTTCAAGCTGCATTATGGATATATATACATTAAAGGTTAGCTATACGTTTAATATAAGGGCTAACTATAAATATTATAGCAGCAAAGATCAAGCCTATAATTCCAATCTTAAGAAACGCATGCATGTATATGTGGAATATTTGCAATGGATCAGTAACTGATTCCGGCACACTTGACCAAGCAGCCACTTTGCCTGACACTGAAGATGCCATCGCCATTCCCAGTAAAAACCATGCCCCCATCATCACACCATACAGACGTTCTGGAGCAATATGTGCAACCATTGCAACCCCTAATGCGCTAACCAGCAATTCTCCAAAGGAATAAAAAAACATCGCAATAAAAATCCATAATGGAGACACTTTTACATCAGGATGTAAAAAATACTGACTAATTACTAAAACAAAAAAACATATACTGGTAACTAAAACCCCCAAAGAAAACTTAGTAGTTACCACCAAATCCTTGTTTCTCTCACCAAGAAATTTATATAACCAGGCCAAAATCGGGCTTAAAATAATAATCCACACAGCATTAAATGACAAAAATACTGTCATTGGAACTTCATATCCAAAAATCGTATGTTCAACCGACCGCTTGATAAATAACACCATAGATTCATAATATTGAAAATACATCACAAAGAAAACGAAACCTACGGCGATCAAAAATAAACAAGCAATGATTTTTAGTTTCTCATCCATCGGGCTTCTAATAATTTCAAATAAAAAATACAAAGCAACAGCAATGCTAGCAGCCACAAAAAACATATTAGCGACATGTAAATAATACAGCATGGCAGTAAAAATAACAGCAGCCAATACTATACCAATCAAAAACAATACTTTTACCTTAAATTTTAATGGCATTTTTCCAGGTTCTGACTCATCATCTACTGCACTGCGGCGTAAAACAAAATAAACCAATAAAGATAAGATTAAAGTAGAAGATGCAGCAATAAAGGTCCAATGCCATCCAAAAAACTTCAACACAAAACCAAAAACAACTGAAGCAAGCAAAACTCCAATATTAATCGACATATAAAAAAGAGTATATCCGCTATCAATTCGCGGATCTTTTTCGCTATAAGCTCGAGCCATTAAGTCAGTGGGGGCAGTTTTAAATAAACCCAACCCAATCATTACTAAAGACAATCCCAATAAAAAAATCACTTCAACTGTTGAAGCAAGCAACGCTAATCCAACGCACTCAAATACTAAACCCAAAATAATACAGCGCCTAATTCCAATCACATGATCTGCCAAATAACCACCAATCGCCGGCGTTAAATAAACCAAAGCGTTAAACACAGCAAACAAAGCAAAAGCTTCAGTATCAGAATATTGAAAAATGATTTTAGCGTAAATTACCAACAAAAAAGAAATGGCATAAAAACCAAATCTCTCAAATAATGTGGTTAAACATGACAAATAAAATACTTTTGGTTGTTTCAAGGTCTGTGTATTATTTGAGTGCATTACTTGCTTCTCCTAATATTTTCGTACTTATATAGTATATCAAGCATTCTTGAAATTAACTAGAGATAATATGCTCAGTAATATGCTCAGCTACCCGATCAATCACTCCTGGCTGACCCATTATCTTTGCCACATTGTTCAAATCGTGTTTAATTTGTGCGATTTTTGCATCAGAATTAATCCAGCCTCGAATTTCATCAGCGACTTTTAAAACATCAATATTTTGAATATATTCTGGAATAATACTCTTATCAGCTAAAATATTCGGAATGCTTATATACTTAACCGTCACAATTGTCTTAGCAATCAAAAATATCAAAGGAGACATGCGATAAAAAACCATAGTTGGTATATTTAAAACTAAATTCTCGGTAACTGCTGTTCCAGAACATGTCAAACAAAATCGCAATTGCTTACGCAGATGATATGCAGAACCATCAACTAATTTAAAATACAAAATCATATTATAATTTTCTAAAATATCCAAAATTAATTTTCGATATTTTATTGAAGAAACGAAAATAATGAACTTTAGTTTATCTGACAGTATCGGCTTAATACAATCTAAAATCATCGGCAATACTTTTTTAATCTCCTGTTCTCTGCTGCCTGGCATAACACCAATTAATTTTTCATCTGATGACAAATTAAATTGCTGATAAATATTGATTGCTGGAGTTTTTGACTGCACAACATCAATTAAAGGGTTGCCAGTATAAAAAACCGGGATTTTATATTTTTTATAAATATCAATTTCAAACGGAAAAATAGGAATAACTTCATCAATATATTTTTTAATATTTTTAATTCGATAAAAACGTGACGCCCAAATTTGCGGACAAATGTAATAAATTACTTTAATATGATGCTTCTTTGCCTCTTTAGCAACATGAATATTAAACCCGTAAAAATCAACCAAAATAACTAAATCTGGTTTTTTATCTTGCAGTACCGGACAAATAATTTTATTAAAAACCTTTCTAAAATACAAATATTTATGCAATAAATTATTTAATCCGAAACCATCAGCATCCACAATATTATATAAAAAAGAAGTTTTAGCTTGCTCTAATTGTTGTCCGCCGACAGCAAAAATTTCAAGTGCAGCATCTCTTGCTAATAACTTATTTACTAAATAAGCGGCATGCAAATCGCCCGAAACATCTCCTGCACAAATAAAAACTCTCATTACCTCACCTTTATATAGAAATCTGCCTGCTTACCTCCAGCGCCAATTCCAAAGCATTCCTGCCTTGTACTCCACACACTAATGGTGAAGATTTTTCTACAACACAATGAATAAAATCTTTTAATTCTAATAATAACGGCTCGTTTTTTTTAATACGCGGCCGCATAATTTTTATATCCTTAAGGTTTTCTAATTGTTCTTTTTTCTTTTTATAAATTTTTAAGTTTTGCTTTTCAAAATTCAAAGAAATATAAGCATCGTCTTGAAAAACTCTAATCTTTCTCAATTTTTTTAATGATACACGACTCGCAGAAACATTCGCTACACAACCATTAGCAAATTTAATCCGCACATTAGCAATATCTTCAAAATCAGAAAAAACTTTTGTGCCAACCGCATCAATTGAAACCACTTCTGATTGAGTTAAATATAACAACATATCTAAATCATGCACCATTAAATCAAGCACTACTCCAATATGCGACATGCGCGGACTATAAGGACCCAAACGATCAACTTCAATAAATTTTGGATATGTAATATGCTTATATGCCTCAATAATTGCCGGATTAAATCTTTCAATGTGACCAACTTGCAATAAAACATCATGAACCTCTGCCAAACGAATCAATTCATCAGCTTCATCTACAGCTACTGTAATTGGTTTCTCCACCAAACAATGAACTTTTTTTTCAATTGCAAGTTTTGCGATTGAAAAATGTAACGGTGTAGGAGTTACGATATTTACCGCATCAACTTTGTCTAATAACGCATCCGCTGAATCAAAAACAATAGTATTTAATTTGTTAGCTATATTTTTAGCACGTTGTTTATCAATATCTACAATACCAATCAATTCAACTTCAGGCATAGATGCATAAATTCGAGCATGATGCTGCCCTAAACTGCCAATACCAATAACGCCTACTTTAACTTTATTCATAGATTAAACCTTGAAATTACATCAATAACTTTAATTAAATTTTGTCGTGATAATTTCGGATGCACTGGCAAACACACCACTTCCTGGCTTGCTCTTTTTGCTGCCGGAAAATCACCATAGCTTTTTGACTGATAAAATAACTGCTCTGGAATAATTGTTGGATAAGTCGGCGCGGCTTTAATTTGATTTTTATCTAAATATTCGATTAACTTATTTCTCATATTACTTGGCACACGAATCACATATTGATGATAAACATGCTGACAATCAGCCGAAACGTGCGGCACCGTAATCCAATCAATTTTATCGAAATGCTGATTATAAAAATCAGCGTTAGCTTTTCTTTTTTGCATAAATTCCGGCAAACGCTCTAACTGCACAATTCCTAAAGCCGCAGCAATATCAGTCATCCTAAAATTAAAACCTAACATTGTATGCTCAAAATGCCCTTGGCGGCCATGGTTAATTAAACTGCGCATCTTCTCGGCCAATCTATCATCATTAGTCGTAATCATTCCTCCTTCGCCAGTCATTAAATTTTTAGTTGCATACAAACTAAAACATCCAACCTTACTCATACCCCCGGTTATTTTATTTTTATAACCAGCACCAACCGCCTGCGCACTATCCTCAATCAATTCTACATTATATTTTTTAGCCAAAAAATTAAACGCATCCATATCACACGGCAAACCGTACAAATGCACCAATATGATCGCTTTTATTTTTTCTTGTTTTAATTTATCTTCAACTAAATTTGGATCTAAATTAAAAGTTTTGGAATCAATATCCACAAAAACCGGTTCTGCATTACAAAACAAAATTGAATTACTGGTAGCAATAAAAGAAAACGGCGTTGTTAAAATCCTGTCACCTTCACCAATCCCCAAACCAAGCAAAGCTGTATGTAATGCTGTTGTACCGGAAGATACCGCAATTGCATGCTCCACATTACAATAATCAGCAAACTTTTGTTCAAATTCACGCACCTTAGGCCCACTAGCTAAAATGCCGCTATCCAATACATCCAAAACCGCTTGTTTCTCTTTAGAACTAATATCCGGTTGTGCTAAATAAATCATAAGCTTTCTCTATGTACTGCAAAGATTAATCATTATATAATCAACCACTAATTTGGTTAAGCATTTTATTATCATAAAAGATATATGTAGACGGGACGCAAGCTTTACATTAGCTGGAGGGGACGGGTCTTTACTAATTACAAGTGCGTAGCTTTGTAATTAGTAAAGACCCGTCTCCCACATGCACGTGATAAACAGGAAATACTATGCAACAACTTATCGCTGGCATTGATGAAGTAGGACGAGGACCACTAGCCGGCCCTGTGGTAGCTGCTGCAGTAATTTTAGACCCAAACAATCGTATCTGCGGTTTAAAAGACTCCAAAAAATTAACCGCAAAACGCCGCGAAGAACTCGCTGAAATAATCAAGCTCCACGCTAAATGTTACGCTTATGGGCGCGCCGAACCTGCTGAAATCGACAAAATCAACATACTTCAAGCAAGCTTACTAGCCATGCAGCGCGCGGTTAATAATCTGCCAATTCAACCAAATCATGCCTTGGTAGATGGGATTCATTGCCCCCGTCTTTCTTGTTCAGTTGAAGCTATCATCAAAGGCGACTCCAAAATCGAAGCTATCAGCGCTGCATCAATTATAGCCAAAGTACTAAGAGACAATGAGATGATCAAATTCGAAGATATCTACCCCGGCTATGGCTTTGCCAAGCATAAAGGCTATCCAACCAAACAGCATATGGATGCCTTAAAACAACTCGGCCCTACACCGATTCATCGCCGATCATTTAAGGGGGTCAAGTCTTGAATTTTGCATTTTGATTTAAATTAGATCAAAATGCAAAATTCAAGACTTGACCCCATAAAAATTCTACTTCTCTATTGCCAAGCATCAAAATATTCCTTATAGTGTAATTAAGTGGTATTTAGTGGTACAAAGTGGCTATTCCTGACAGAAATTAACCTTCTTAGGAGGCACAGCTTCGATGTTTCGTGGCATCAACTCTATTAATGTCGATCAAAAAGGGCGGATTGCAATCCCAGTGCGCTATCGACAAACCTTATTAGAGAAAGCCCAAGGACAAATTATTATCACCATCGATACCGAACAACGCTGCTTATTATTATTCCCATTTACAATTTGGGAAAAAATTGAACAAAAAATCGCTAAATTACCAAGTTTTAGCCCGGCTACCCGACGCATTCAACGTTTGTTGATCGGCCATGCAACTGAACTTGCCTTGGATAGCCACGGGCGCATTTTGCTACCTCCCCTGTTGCGCAAATATGCTAACATACAAAAAAAGCTAACGCTGGTAGGACAAGGTAACAAGTTTGAACTCTGGAATAATGAACAGTGGCAACAACAACGCGATCATTGGCTTAACTCAGAACTGGTAAAAGAAGGAGAAATACCAGAAGAATTAAAAGATATAGCTTTGTAATTAATGCTACGCAGACGAGCATTTTTTGCAATCTCTGCACAAAAGTTTTGGCTAAGGAGATTACATCCAAGGAAAACGGATAAGTTGATAAAGGAATATCTCTCCTCCTTAGCCACCCTTTAAAAATGAATAGTGACAATAAACAACACGCTCCGGTTTTATTACAAGAAGCAATTGAAGGTTTAAATATAAAACCTTCGGGCATTTACATTGATGGAACTTTTGGCCGTGGCGGGCACGCTAAATTAATTTTAGAAAAATTGTCCGCCGACGGACAATTAATTGTAATTGATAAAGATCCGGAAGCAATAATGATAGCGGAAAAAATGTTAGCAAAAGACCGACGCTGTCATATTTATCATGGATCATTTAATGAAATTGACAAATTAGCTAAACAATTAAATATTGTAGGTAAAGTTTGCGGAATTTTGCTTGATTTGGGAGTTTCATCCCCACAGTTGGAAGATGAAACTCGAGGATTTAGTTTTTTACGCGATGGACCGCTAGATATGAGAATGGATTTAACACATGGTATTGATGCTGCAACCTGGATTAATCGGGTTAACGAAACGGTATTAATGCAAGTGCTAAAAGATTATGGTGAAGAAAAGTTTGCGCGCCGTATTGCTAATGCAATTATTAAAGCCAGGAATTCGACGCCCATCGAAACAACTAAACAATTAGCTGATATCGTAGCCAAAGCTAATCCCGCAAGAGAAAAACATAAGCATCCAGCAACCCGAAGTTTCCAAGCAATAAGAATTTTTATTAACCAAGAACTCGAAGAATTACAAAGTTGTTTAGATAAAGCTTTAGATATATTAGCGATTGGCGGCAGATTAGTGGTAATAAGTTTTCATTCATTAGAAGATCGTATTGTAAAACGATTTATCCAGAAACATGCAACGGGTGATTACTTTCCAATTGATGTGCCAATAAAACATGAAAATTTAAAACCAAGATTAAAAAAATTTGGACGTGCAATTAAGCCAACCAACGAAGAATTAAAAGCAAATCGGAGAGCTCGAAGCGCTAAATTAAGAATAGCGGAGAAATTATTATGAATTTTGCTGTTAAAACATCAAACCGCATTACCATTCTACCTCGAAGCTTTATTAAAAGACTTTCGCACTTGTGCGAAAATCTTTTAGCTGTTAAAAATTATACTATCACCATAGTCCTGACAGTTGCTCTGCTAATCAGTTCCTTTGGCGTTATTTGCGTACAAAACATCAACCGTCAGTTAACAAATAAATTACAAATTCTACAAACAGAAAATATAAATTTACGTAATCAATGGAGCCAACTATTACTAGAAAAAAGCACTTGGGATACTGCAACTAGAATAGAGCAAATAGCACGGCATAAATTAAATATGACTATGCCCAAAACCCAACAAATTTTGATAATTAATAATGAAAAATAAAATCCCTTTTCTTTCAATTCGATTCTGGCTGTTTTTAAGCGGGCTGCTTATTTTAATTTTCATTCTAATTGCCCGTATGATTTATTTAACTACTTTCGATCGAAATTTTTTATTGCATCAGGGAAACATGCGCACTTTACGCATTATCAATATACCTGCCTATCGCGGTATGATTTCTGATCGCAATGGTGTACCATTAGCCATTAGCACTCCAGTAAATTCTGTCTGGATTAACCCGAAAGATTTTATTTGCAATACTAAAAATACACAACAACTTGGCCACCTATTAAATATTTCCGACAAACGAATTTACCAAATTGTTCACAAAAATAAAAACCGCGAATTTACTTACCTAAAACGCGGAGTAAATCCTGAAACAGCACAAGAGATTGCTAAATTGGCTCTTAGCGGGGTTTATTTGGAAAAAGGATATAAACGTTACTATCCAGAAGGAGAAGTTACATCACAAGTTGTGGGATTTACCAACATAGATGATAAGGGACAAGAAGGTTTAGAATTAGCTTATAATTCATGGTTACGCGGCATACCAGGCAAAGAACAAGTATTAAAAGATTTATATGGACATATTGTTGCGATTTTAAATGATATTCAAACCGCAAAATCCGGACATGATTTAATTTTAAGTATTGATAATCGCATTCAATATTTAGCATACCGCTATTTAAAATCCGCTGTCATAAAATATCGCGCAGAATCTGGATCAGTAGTGGTATTAAATCCCTCAACCGGTGAAATACTTGCAATGGTAAATCAACCTTCATTTAACCCAAATCAACGTCCATCTCATGATTATGAACAATTTAGAAACCGCGCCATTACCGACATGTTTGAACCTGGCTCAACCATGAAAGCCTTCAGTATTGCCAGCGCACTTGATAGCGGTAAATATACTGACAACACTATCGTTAATACTAATCCCGGCCGTCTAAAAATCGGCAACAATATCGTCCACGATACTGATTGGAAAAATCACGGCAAAATAACAGTTGCAGAAATTCTACAAAAATCCAGCAATATTGGCGTAACCAAAATGACCTTGTCATTACCAGCTGAACATTTTCTTGATTTACTGCATCGGGTAGGATTTGGTGAACGCACCAACAGCAATTTTCCAGGTGAAAGCCCAGGAGCATTATCCTATCATGAAACCTGGCAGCCATTTGTTTTAGCAACTTTGGCTTTCGGCTATGGAATTTCAGTAACTCCATTACAACTCGCACAAGCCTATGGCATAATTGCCAACAATGGCTTACAATGCCCAATAACATTTTTAAAACGCGACGCACAAGCAACATGCACACGAGCTATGGACGCAAAAACTGCGCAAAGTATGCTGCAAATGCTAGGACTAGTAGTACAACCAAATGGCACTGGATTTCGTGCCAGAATTACTGGCTATCATGTAGCCGGAAAAACTGGAACAGCCCATATCGCTAAACTGCACGGATATTATAAACATCGCTATATTGCTTCTTTTGTGGGAATAGCTCCAGCATCAAATCCACAACTTATAGTAGCAGTAGTAATTAAGGATCCGCATAATGGCTATTATGGCGGAACAATTGCCGCACCAACATTTGCAAAAATCATGGGCGGAGCTTTGAGGGTTTTAAATATTGCACCGGATGCCATTTAGAATGCGCGTAAAGTCTAGTTTATATTCTTGACTTGCAATGGAATATAACATAAAATATAGTTTATTTTTTTATGAAAAACAACAAAAATATAAAGTGTAGTTTATATGGCAAAAACTCTTTGGGGCAATATTTATTACAAAGATACCTATGCTGGAAGATTGGAAGAAAAACCAGGTAATCGCTATGTTTTTACTTATGATGCATCATATCTTGAAGCCAAACAGCCTGCTATAGCATATACATTGCCGCTTCGTACCAAACCTTACATTTCCGAAAATGGACTTCACCCTTTCTTTGACAATTTAGTTGCTGAAGGTTGGCTCCAAGATGCTCAAGCACGGGCGCTAGGCATAAACACCAACAACCGGTTTGCCTTACTATTGGGATTTGGATTTGATTTAGCTGGAACAGTATCAGTTATTGATCCAGATCCACAGGAACATTATCAACTTAACCACATCGATGAAACAACACTAGTTGCGCTCTCGAGTCGTGCCTCCTTGTCAGGTATTCAACGCAAACTACTGGTTGTTAAAGATGGGAAGATATTCCGTCCTGTAGGTCCAAATGAACTTAGCACCCATATTGCTAAATTGGCTTCTGGTAATCATGCAGAGCTATTGGAGCTAGAATACCTGACTACAAAAGCCTGCCGTACATTATTGCTAAATGATGATGTCGTTGAAATGAAATTGGTACATCTTCCTTCCATCCAGGAAGATGCCTTGATTATTCCGCGCTTTGACCGATCATCGACTGGTAAACGCTCATACCATTTTGAAGAATTCAATCAACTCCTTGGTCGTACATCCGGGGATGATAAATATGAAGGCGGCTATGAAGAGATGGGGCAATTTATCGCAAACACTCCCGGCTGTGTTCCAGCGGAAGCATATAGATTATTAAAACGTATCTTAGTTTGCTTTCTGACCGGTAATACAGATGCGCATTTCAAGAATTTTGCCATGTTTCACACAAAAGATGGGTTACGCCTCACACCTGCTTATGACTTAGTATGTTCCAGCATCTATCAACAATACCAAGCAATTGCGCTTGATGTTGGCGGCATACGGAATTTGGCGCTAGGCAAACTAGAAGCTAAACACTTATTAAAACTTAGTATAGGGTTTGGTATTAAAGAAGATATGTTGTTGACTATTGCAGAAACACTAAAAAATCGGCTACCAAATGCATTGGCAAGGGTGGAAAAATCCAGCATTGGAAGCAATAAATTAAAAGATCAATTAATAGAAACAATGGAGAAAAGATGGAACGGCAGTTTTGCATCAATTGGCCAAGTCTTGTTGAAGAAGCGAAACAGCGGCGCAAAGCACAAAAGCTGACTCAGACACAACTTGCCAAATTAGCGGGCGTTAGTACGCCTACGATCTCCCGTTTCGAAAGCGGGGAAACTGATATTATGTTATCTACGGTATTAAGTATTCTTGAGACATTAGGCATGGTAGATAAACGCACGCTTGTTTTTGCTGCACCAGAAGAACAATATGATTCAAGACGCATGGTTGTTATTTTTAAAGGAAAAGATCGTTATACAACTATTTCCTGTGCTATCAGTCGAGAAGCACTAGAAGATCATTTTGAAAACGACAACAAAAGCCTAATAAGCATCTTTACTAAAAACCGTGAATATATTGAACATTTGGCTCGCCGCAAATATCTGGCAGGACAGAGAGAATCAGATGGTTCTATTTTGATAAAAACAGAAGATTTGGCGTAGTATTACGGAAGATGCGATAAGGATTGCCGCACATTTTTTGTAAAATATGATAAAATTAAATAATTGCCTTGTAACTAATAAAAACGTGAACCTCTGCTTATGACAAAAAACTTACAGCAACTACTACAAAACATTATCAATCTAGACACAACTCCTGATATTAATATCAGCGGGCTAACCTTAGATAGCCGTGAAGTAAAACCAGATTATTTGTTTTTTGCATATCAAGGCAGTTCTATTGATAGCAAACAATTTATTGACCAAGCAATTACAAATGGCGCTGCTGTGATTTTATGCGATACTAATAAATTACCATCAATTCTAACGTATAAAAATAATATTCCAATTATTGCTCTGCCGAATTTAACCGAAAAAATCGGACAAATTGCTGCAACTTTTTATGATAATCCATCAAAAAATATGTTATCTATTGGTGTTACTGGAACTAACGGTAAAACCTCAATCAGCTATTTATTAACTTCTGCTTTACAAAAACTTGGCACTCATGCCGGCTTAATTGGCACTCTGGGTTACGGCAATCCAGAATCACTAACCCCATCAAACTATACTTCACCTAACCCGATCATGCTGCAACGCATTTTAGCTGATTTTAGGCAACAAAATATTCATACTGTAGTCATGGAAACATCATCACATGCGCTAGATCAAAATCGATTTGCCGGTATGGATATTAAATTTGGCACCTTTACCAATTTAACTCACGATCATTTAGATTATCACAAAACTGTAAATAAATACGCAGCCGCAAAACGACGATTATTCACTAGAAACTCAATACAAAATGGAATATTTAATCTTGATGATCCTATTGGCTTAAAATGGTTTGAACAATTCAAAAGTAATTTTGCAGTATATGGTTATACATTAAATTCAAATAAATTCGATAACGCAAACATAATTGCAGCTAATAACATACAAGCTCAATCCAACGGTATCAACGCCGAAATTCTATCTCCATGGGGACATGGCAAATTAATCAGCCGGTTGGTAGGCCGCTTTAATCTCTCCAATTTACTAGCAATCATCACCAATTTATGCATAATGGGATATAAATTAAGCGACATCTTATCCATCATCCCTGAACTACAACCTGTTCCAGGCCGCATGCAAACCATTGTTGGTAAAAATAAACCTTTGGTTGTAGTAGATTTTTCTCACACTCCAGACGCTTTAAAACAAGCTTTACAGACTTTACGCGAACATTGCCATGGTAAATTATTTTGTATGTTTGGCTGCGGAGGAGATCGTGACCACAAAAAGCGCCCAAAAATGGCAAAAATTGCTGAAAAACTAGCCGATCATGTAATCATCACTAATGACAATGTACGATTTGAAGATCCTCAGCAAATTGTCAACGATATTTTAGAGGGCATTAATCATCCAGATAAAGTTATAATCGAATTAGACCGGATAAAAGCAATCGCTTACACTATTAAGCAAGCAACCCCCAAAGATATAGTCTTATTAGCTGGTAAAGGACACGAACCATATCAAATTATTGGCAACAAGAAATTACCCTTTAGCGATATTGAAATAGTTAAAAACTTGTTCGCGGAAGGAAAATAATGTTGTATGATGTATTTATAGGGGACGCGAGCTTTACTCATTACAAGTGCCCTGCTTGTTGCTTTGTAATGAGTAAAGCTCCGTCCCCAACAAAAGGCTTTAAAACATGTTGCTCTGGCTTGCTGAATTCTTAAAACAATATTATCACGCATTTAATGTATTTTCTTACTTAACCTTTCGTGCAATTTTAACCACCATAACCGCTTTAATAGTTTCATTTATTCTGGGACCATTTTTCATCCGCCGCTTAAGATTTAAAAGTATCAAACAAATAATCCGTAAAGTTGGACCGCGATCACATTTCACTAAAGCCGAAACCCCCACTATGGGCGGCACTATGATTCTAATCAGCATTGCTATTGCAACATTATTATGGGGAGATTTATCTAACCGTTATATTTGGCTAATTTTATTTGCTACTTTAGGCTTTGGCGCTATCGGCTTTATAGATGATTACCGCAAATTGGTTTTTAAAAACAGCGCCGGGATGAAAGCCCGCTGGAAATTTTTTTGGCAATCCATACTTGCATTAGCTATAGCTATTTACCTATACATAACTGCAGCATCACCTACCGAAACCCAATTAGTTATACCTTTTTTCAAAAATGGTTCCATTCACCTGCATTGGTTCTACATTCCATTTGCTTATCTAGTTATAGTTGGCGCCAGCAATGCTGTAAACCTTACCGACGGATTAGATGGTTTGGCAATTCTACCTACCGTCATGGTTGGCGGGGCGCTAGGTATTTTTGCTTATGTTGCTGACAATATTTACTTTGCAAGATATTTAATGATACCTCACATTCCCGGAGCTGGAGAAGTAGTAATTGTTTGTGCTGCTATCGCTGGTGCAGGTTTAGGATTTCTGTGGTTTAACACCTATCCAGCTCAAGTATTTATGGGAGATGTCGGCGCTTTAGGTCTGGGAGCAGCTTTAGGAACTATAGCCATAATCGTGCGCCAAGAATTAGTCCTATTTCTTATGGGCGGAGTCTTTGTGGTTGAAACCATTTCGGTAATTATTCAAGTTATCTCATTTCAATTAACCGGCAAACGGTTATTCAAAATGGCACCTCTTCACCACCATTTTGAATTAAAAGGATGGCCCGAACCTCGCGTTATCGTTCGCTTTTGGATTATCACCTTTATTCTGGTATTATGTGGTCTGGCAACTCTGAAATTACGCTGATGATTAAAAAAAAATTCCATAATGTTGTTATTGTTGGACTGGGCAAAACCGGATTATCTTGCGTTAACTTCTGCAAACGGCAAGGATGGCCAATAAGCATAACAGATTCACGCATCAACCCGCCCGGCGCAGATCAAATAAAGCAAAACATTCCAACCGCATTCGGCGAAATTTCCGCAAAATTTATTAACAATGCTGATTTATTAATAGTAAGTCCTGGTGTTTCCTTAAAAGAACCTGTAATTGCAAATGCGATTAAAAATGGTATTCCTTATGTAGGCGATATTGAATTATTTGCACAATCAACACAAACCCCAATTATCGCAATTACCGGCTCAAATGCCAAAAGCACGGTAACAACTCTTGTAGGCGAAATGGCGCGTTATGCTAAAATTAACGTCCAGGTTGGCGGAAATATCGGCACACCAGCTTTAGATTTACCTGCGGCTGATTTATACGTTTTAGAATTATCAAGCTTTCAACTGGAAACCGCATTTTCATTACGCGCCAAAGTTGCTGCTGTATTAAACGTCTGTGAAGACCACATGGATCGTTACCACAACCTGCAAGAATACACCGCTGCAAAAATAAAAATTTACCAAAACTGTGAAATTGCAGTGATAAACCGCGCAGAAAAATCTACGAAAAATTTAAAACTAAATTCCATAATAAGTTTTGGTTTAGATGCGCCTGAAAAAAATCAATATGGAATTATTAAACACGATAACGAAAAATATTTAGCTAAAGGCAAACAACTTTTGTTAAACACAAAAAAATTAAAACTAATCGGCCAACATAACTTAGAAAATGCTTTAGCTGCGCTAGCAATTGGTGACGCAGCAGGCTTTGATCAAAAATTAATGTTAAAAGCACTACAAGAATTTCCTGGCCTGCCACATCGTTGTCAACTAGTACGAACTATTAATAATGCAGCATGGTATAACGATTCAAAAGGAACTAATGTCGGCGCAACTTTGGCTGCACTTTCAGGCTTGGGTCAAAATATTTCCGGCAAAATAATTTTAATCGCCGGAGGCTTAGGCAAAAATGCTGATTTTACTCCACTACAATCTGCAGCTAAAAAATACATACGTCAAGCTATTTTAATTGGTAAAGCAGCAGACGTTCTTAAAAAAACCTTGCAAAACAGCTGCACTACTAAAATAGCCGATGATTTGCAACAAGCAGTACAACTTGCATATGATGCAGCTATGCCAAACGATATCATATTACTATCACCAGCTTGCGCTAGTTTTGACATGTTCAACGATTACCAACACAGAGGAAATGAATTTATTAAAATCGTGAAGGAATTGTGAAAACAAATCGGGTCGGTGTCTTTACTCATTACAAGTGCCTTGTTTGTTGCTTTGTAATGAGTAAAGACCCGACCCCCTGAGATGATATGAACAAACTAACAACAAACATGTACGACAAATATTTTGTCTTCACTGTAGCTGCATTATTGATTATCGGCCTGGTAATGATTACTTCTGCTTCTACGTCCATCTCAGAACGCCTCTACCATCAACCTTTTCACTTCTTTTATAACCAAAGCGCACATATTTTTTTAGGTATTCTATTTTTGTTAATTATTATGCGCATCAACATAAAATTCTGGCACAAAATTAGCAAACTTATGCTGCTAACCGGATTAATATTATTAATCGCCGTACTAATTCCAGGCATCGGCCATCAAGTAAACGGCAGTATGCGATGGGTTGGCGCAGGTCCAATAAGATTACAAGTATCCGAATTTATTAAATTAGCATTTGTAATTTATTTAGCGAGCTATCTAACCAGACGCAATCACGAAATCTGCACCAAACCGGCCGAATTTTTAAAACCAATGATAATTCTTGGAATTATTTCTATTCTACTATTAAAAGAACCAAATTTTGGTACTGCTGTAGTAATTACCATAACCACGATGAGCATGTTATATTTAAGCGGAGTACGCTGGTGGCAATTTGTAGGATTATTATTACTTGCTGCGATTGCTGTCAGCATACTAGCAATTTCATCTCCATATAGAATGGCACGCTTAACTGCATTCCTAAACCCATGGGCACACCAATTCAATAGCGGTTACCAATTAACCCAATCGCTAATCGCTTTTGGACGCGGCGGAATTTTTGGTGCAGGCCTAGGCAGCAGCATTCAAAAATTATTTTACTTACCCGAAGCACATACAGATTTTTTATTTGCTGTATTGGCCGAAGAATTAGGTTTGATTGGCATTCTAATTGTAATCGCATTATATACGCTAATGGTTATACGCATTCTCATGATCGGGCGACGCGCCCAACTAGCCGGCATGCATGCAGAAGGATATATGGCTTATGGATTTGCCATCTGGATAGGAACACAAGCAATTGTAAATATGGGAGTCAATTCCGGTCTATTACCAACCAAAGGCTTAACCCTGCCATTAATGAGCTACGGCGGCAGCAGTTTGTTAGTTACTTTTATAGTAATCGCTATTCTATTGCGCATTGATTATGAAGCCAGAAAAAAAGATGTTTTTCGTGAACGGTTCCGGAAAAGTTTGTATTAAAATTTAACCTGCCGCGCTAATTTATAATTGCGAACCAACAAAATAACCGCACCAATTAAAACACCAACCAACAAACCAATCCACAAACCATTGCCATCAAAACCTAAAGGGAAACATAAAACCCACGAAAGCGGCAACGCAACAAACCAAAAAGTAATAATGCTAATATACATTGGAATACGAGTATCTTTCAAACCACGCAACGCGCCAATCGCAATAAAACGCAATGTATCAAAAACTTGTGACACAGCAGCAAACGCCAAAAAAACTGTAGCATAATGCGTCAACGCTGCAAAACGCGGATTATTTATACTAACATCCAAACCAATAAAATCCCGCGCAAACAAAATATAACAAACCGAAATTGCAAACGTTACACTACAACCAAAAACCAAATTAGCTAAAATCGCGCGATTGATTCCTAACTTATCTTTTCGGCCAACAGCCTGACCAACCTGTACCGTAGCAACCTGCGAAACCGCAAATACAAACATCATACCCATTAATAAAAACTGCCGCGCAATTCTATTTGCAGCAAGCGCATCGCTATTTACCCTACCCATCATAAAAGCCAATATCGACAACAGCACCACTTCAATTACCTGCATACAACCAACCGGCCAACCAACACGTAACAATTCAAAAAAATATTCTGCTTTAAAGTAAATTACCCCTGAAAATAATTTATATCGCCGATATAATTTAGAGCGACATAAAAAAATAGCAAGACCTAAAGCCGTCAGCAAAAACACTAATGCAAAGCCATAACCAAGCCCCGCTATACCACATTTTGGCAAACCAAAACGCCCGAAAATAAACGCATAACTGAATAAAATTTCAAACGGAACTTCGGCCAAACTAACCCATAAAACCACACCAGTCCGTGACATCCCAAGCAAAAACTGTTCCATAGAAACTAACATGGCTACCGGCACTACGCACAAAACCATAGCATGCAAATAGCTAGTTGCAATTTGCGAAATATGATATGGTTCACCGCTCCAGCTAAAAATAATTGGCGCAAACCACAAAATCAATATCATCGGCACACAACTGACTAAAGCTAAAATAAAACCCTGCGAAAAAGAAGATTCCATTCCAGCTTGATTCTTAGCGCCATAATTCTGTGCCACCATGACACCAATTGATGATAACAATCCAAATAAAAATACCACCAAACTAAAATACACCGAAACACCCAAAGCCATAGCAGCTAAATTGTCGCGTCCAAGATGGGCGATCATCAGCGTACCCAAAAATCCGCTGGACGCCTGCACCAAATTTGCAACAATAAGCGGCAACGACAAACGCACTGATTGTCTTACATCATTACCAAATGATTGTGAAGATGCCTTAACCGCCATTACAAACCTCGTAAATTAAATCTAAGAATAGCATATCTTAAAGAATCAGCACTAAAAGGGCGCACCATTCTGCCAGAAAAAACTTATTTTGCAAGGAAAGTTTTACATGTATAATTTTAAAAGAAAGGAGATAAAAAATATGACCAACACACCACACCGACCCATTCTATTAATAATTTTAGATGGCTGGGGCTATAACCCCCAACCGGATTCTAATGCTATAGCCCAGGCAAACATACCCACATTTAACAAGTTATGGCAAAAATACCCACATACTTTAATTGCTGCATCAAGCTGCAATGTAGGCCTGCCCAAAGGTCAAATGGGAAACTCTGAAGTTGGCCACCTAAATTTAGGCGCCGGCAGAATTGTTTATCAAGACTTAAGCCGTATCACTAATGCTATTGATGATGGCTCTTTCTACGAAAACCCGGTACTAATCAAAGCAGTCGATCAAGCTGTAACTCAAGATAAAGCCGTGCATGTATTTGGCTTACTTTCAAATGGAGGAGTTCACAGTCATGAAACTCATATCCACGCAATGATGAAACTGGCGGCTAAACGCGGTGCAAAAAAACTATTCATGCACGCTTTTTTAGATGGCAGAGACACTCCGCCAAAAAGCGCTGAACAATTTATTACAAATTTAGAAAATATATTCGCTAAAATTAAAGTTGGTAAAATTATTTCTCTGGTTGGCCGCTATTATGCTATGGATCGTGATAAACGTTGGGATCGCGTACAACAAGCTTATGATTTATTTACTTTAGGTGAAGCAGCACATCATGCAGAAACTGCTATTGATGGTTTAAAAATGGCTTATAAAGCCAACGAAACCGATGAATTTATCAAACCCACCAGCATTCATGTAAAAAATGAAAAACCAGTTGTAATCGAAGATGGCGACACTATTATTTTTATGAATTATCGTGCTGATCGCGCACGAGAAATTACGTGCGCATTTACCGAAACTGATTTTACTGAATTCAAGCGCAAAAAAATCGTAAAATTAGGCTGTTATGCAACACTGACTGAATACGATCAAACTTTTGATCTGCCAATTGCATTTCCACCAGAAAAAATAGTTAATGCACTAGGCGAATATCTGGCCAATAATCATTTACACCAATTACGCATTGCTGAAACCGAAAAATATGCACACGTAACTTTCTTTTTAAGCGGTGGCGTCGAAAAACCTTACGAAGGAGAAGATCGAATTTTAATCCCATCGCCAAAAGTTGCTACTTATGACTTACAACCAGAAATGAGCGCGCCAGAAATTACTGAAAAGCTAAACGCAGCAATTGAAAGTAAAAAATACGATGCAATTATTTGTAATTTTGCTAATTGCGATATGGTTGGACATACCGGCAAATTAAAAGCAGCAATTAAAGCGGTTGAATGTATAGATAAATGTTTAACAAAAATTGTTACAACATTAAATAAAGTTGGCGGTGAAACCATTATTACCGCAGATCATGGCAATGCTGAAGTAATGTTTGACCCTGAAACTGGTCAACCGCATACCGCACATACTTGCAACCCAGTTCCATTTATTTATATTGGACGCCCCGCAAAAATTACTAACACCGCAGGAGCATTATGTGATATCGCCCCGACCATGTTATATTTATTAGGACTGCCACAACCTAAAGAAATGTCAGGAGAGTCCTTAGTAGAATTTACGTAAAATGAAACATATAATAAAATGAATATGCATGATTTATGAAAAATGCTAATGCCAGTTTAAATTGGAACTCATGATTTTACATCCTGTTTGTTATGTAAAATCACGAGTAACCGCGCATCATTATAATAGCATTGTGGGACAGCGTCTTCACGCATTACAAGTGCCTTGTTTGTTGCTTTGTAATGGGTGAAGACCTGTCCCCAATTATAATAGCATTGTGGGACAGCGTCTTCACGCATTACAAGTGCCTTGTTTGTTGCTTTGTAATGGGTGAAGACCTGTCCCCAATTCCTGATAGCCAATCTTGCATGCGCGGTAGCTATCACAGAAATTTATAAGAGCTTTTATGAAATATATTTGCTTATCAATAATTATTTGCTGTTCTATTTTTAGCCCTGTATGTGGTTCCGCAAACTTAACCACAAGCTCCAGCAAACTGCAAACCGTCATTAATAAAATCGACAAGTTAAAAAATAATTTATTTTCTATCACACGCAAGCGCAATTACATTCAAAATAACTTAAAAAGCACTGAACTTAAAATTGGCAATTTGGCAAAAAAAATTAATCATAACCAAACGCAAATAAACAAAAAACACCAACAGCTTCAAAAAATCAAACAACAACAACTTAAATATCAACAACAACTAAAGATTCAAAAAAAATTATTAGCCAAACAAATTTATGCTTCTTATATTTTGGGACGGCAGCCATATATTAAAATCATCTTGAATCAAGAAGATCCAACTAAACTTAGCCGCTATTTATATTATTATGCGCAATTTAATCAAGCCCGCCTGAATATTATTCATAGAATTGAAAAACTTACACAAAATATAAAATCAACCACAAAAAATATTAAAACACAAGCACATAATTTACAAACGATGCAGCATACTTATCGTCAACATCAAATTGCGTTCGTTCACGAAAAAAAACGCCGCCAACAACTATTAACTAGAACTGCTAAAGAACTACATCACAAAAACAAACAACTTAATAAACTACTTAAAGACAAACGGCATTTAACCAATATCATTCAAGAATTAAAAACCGAATACTCTTATGGCTACATTCCCGGAAAAAGTTTTGCACAAATGCACGGCAAATTACATTGGCCAATTAAGAACGCCAAAATCATCCAATCTTATGGACAAAGTCTAGTTAACGGTAAAATGCATGCAACAGGTATGTTACTTCAGGCAACAGTTGGCACAAAAATACACGCTATTTTCCCTGGTAAAGTTATTTTTGCCGACTGGCTGCATGGTTTTGGACTATTAGTTATTATACAACATGGAAAGCACTATATAACTCTATACGGACGCAGCCAAAGCTTATATGTCAAAAGAGGAGATACCATTAATGCCGGACAAGTAATCGCCACAGTTGGTAATAGCGGCGGCTTCCAAAACAGTGCTTTATATTTCGAAATTCGCCACAACGCAACACCAATCAACCCTACTAACTGGATGCAAAGAGCTTAATTTTCCATAATTTCTGTGCTATGCTTATTTTAAAGATAATATGGAAATTAATACATGAAAACTTTCTTAAAAAGCCTCCTCAACCTCACGATTATAATAATTTTGCTGTGCAGTAACCTCGCTTCCGCAACTCAACCGCCTAGAAAAAACTCTGTAACCGTCAAAGCTGAAGAGGTAAGGCGTTTAGGAACAGTAATTAATTACATTAAAAAGCTATATGTTAACCCCACTACTGATCAACAATTGTTTTCCGGCGCGATTGCCGGCATGCTGAAAAACCTTGATCCACATTCTGCATATTTAGACACACCACACCTGCAAAGATTATTTGATCATGCTCGCGGAGATTTTGCCGGTATTGGAGTTGAAATAACCCAGGACAAAGGTTTGATTAAAGTTATTAGCCCAATTGATGATACTCCCGCACAAAAAGCCGGGATTAAAGCGGGGGATTATATTATCGCGGTTAATGATAAATCACTAGTTAATAAACCCATAAATGAAGCAATTAAATTAATGCGCGGTAAAAAAGGCACCAAAGTCACTTTAACTGTGGTTAACAAACAAGACAAAAAACCCCGCAAACTTACCATCACTCGCGCAATCATAAAAATTGAAAGTGTAAAAGGAAAAATTTTAGAACCTGGATATGCATATATTCGTATTAGCCAGTTTCAAGCAGCCACCAGCAAAAAATTAATTGCAAAAATCAAAGAACTACAAAAACAATCTAATTATAAATTATATGGATTAATTTTAGATTTAAGAAATAATCCAGGCGGTTTATTAGATTCCGCTGCTAAAGTAGCAGATGTGTTCCTTGACAGCCATACACTTGGAACCAACAAACGTATTGTTTATACCAAAGGGCGCACCGTCGAATCACATAAACAAATTCTCGCCACCAAAGGAGATTATTTAAAAGATGCTAGATTAATCGTACTAATTAATCGCGGTTCAGCTTCCGGATCTGAAATTGTTGCCGGCGCATTACAAGATCACAAGCGCGCTATTATTATGGGGGAACGCAGTTTCGGCAAAGGCTCGGTACAAACTATTTTTCCAATCGATAAAAAAACCGGCATCAAATTAACCACCTCTTTATATTACACTCCAAAAGGTCGAGAAATTCAGGCCAAAGGAATTGAACCAGACATTGCGGTACAAGATTTAAAATTTCAACCATCAAAAGAAGAAGCGATAATCTTCTGGAAAATCCGCGAAACCGATTTACCAAAATACATAAAAAATGGTTCACATAAAAAGCAACAACATAACTTACACAAACAACTACAACAATTAAGAACAAATGATTATCAACTTTATGAAGCCTTAAGACTGCTTCAAAGTCTGCATTTACTCCATCAGCCAAAAGATGTATAATCACTTTTCTAATGACCAAACAAAAAACTACCACAGTGCCTCATTTAACCACCGCTTTGCGCGGTCCGCTGGAATTACTGGAAAAACATATTTTAGCGCAGCAAGTTAAAATCGAAACCTGGTTTCGCGATAAATGGCAACAACATCAACCACCAATTTACGGCTCAGTTGATCTACGTAATGCTGGATTTAAATTAGCGCCAGTTGATATGAATTTATTTCCTGCGGGATTTAATAATCTGAATCGTGATTTTATTCCACTTTGCATTCAGGCTGTACAAGATACCATTGAGCAATGTCAAACTGGCAGTAAACGCATTTTATTAATTCCCGAGAGTCATACACGAAATTTATTTTATTTAGAAAGTTTATGCACTTTGCAAGAAATAATTATCAAAGCTGGATTTGAAGTACGGATCGGTTCACTGATCGAAAACTTAACTACCAAGCAAACTATAAAATTACCTTCTGGTCGCTCAGTGGATTTAGAACCAATTCAGCGCAAAAATAATTGTATAACTATCAATAATTTTGACCCTTGTTTCATTTGGATAAATAACGATTTTTCTGCCGGCATCCCGGAAATCTTACAAAATCTTGAACAAAAAATCCGGCCTCCTTTAACTTTATCTTGGGATAAACGATCTAAAGCAACTCATTTCAATTATTACCAAAAAATTTCTAAAGAATTTGCTAATTTAATTAACATTGATCCATGGCTGATTAATCCCTTATTTGATCAGTGTGATCAAATAAATTTCTTAAAAAGCGAAGGATTACAATGTATAACTGCCAATGCTGTGAATTTATTCGCTAAAATTCAACGTAAATATGATGAATATAATATCACCCAAAAACCATTTATTATCATTAAAGCTGATGCCGGCACTTATGGTATGGGCGTCATGACGATCAGTGACCCGCAAGAATTATCGCAACTAAACCGCAAACAACGTACAACCATGGCTAAAATTAAAGGCGGCAAATCAATTGATCGAGTAATTCTACAAGAAGGAATTTATACTTTCGAAACTATCGGCAGGGCTTACGCCGAACCTGTAGTATATATGATTGGGCATCATGTAGTTGGCGGATTTTACCGCGTTCACAAAAAACGAGGATCGACAGAAAACTTAAATGCTCCTGGTATGCATTTCAAGCCGTTGGCATTTGCGCAATGCTGTAATGATCCAGACCTGCATGCTAAACCTGATGCATCTAATAATCGTTTTTATGCCTACGGAGTAATCGCTCGTCTTAGCTTATTAGCTGCAGCGCTGGAACTGGCTAAAAACAATTAAATCTTTTGCTGTTTGATAAATTCTTTAACTCGTTTAGTATCCGCATTTGCTTGATCGGCTTTAAAATACATTTCGATAAATGTAACTTTTGAGATTTTCACATAATATGCATAGATAATTCTAATTCCGCTCTTGGACCCTCTACCTTTTAAAGCTTTACAAGCAAATTTGCGTAATTTATAAATTTGGTAAAAGTCGTTCGCATATCCAGGCACCTGAACAACACTTTGATTATCAATATTATTTAAATGAAATAATTCTATTACATATTTTTTTGCAACATCCAAATCTGTTGCAAGTGTTTTAAATTTTTTACTTAATTTTTTAAAATCTTTTTTAAATCCGTTAGTTTCACTATATTCAATCATCATTATTATAATTCCGTACGGAAGTATCAGCGGTACGATAAAAAACCGCCTCATAATCTAATTGTTCTCCCAATTGCGCACCAACCCATGGAATATCTTTATGTGAAAGATTAGAAATCGTCGCGGCATTAAGACTTGATAATCTCTGTAACTCCCAATCAATATGTTCTATTTCCTGACCATTTAAAATACTAAGATCTGGTTCTATTTCCGGATTAATTAAATACTTAGTTTGCTCATGTTTATAATATTTACTTTTAATTCGCTCAATTTGATTATCATCAATCATTTGTTGAATAATTTTTTCAAATACAACCGGAGTTGGACCGAAATGATTTTTAATAAAAACCAACCCCATAAGCTGTTCTTCATATTTCTCATAATAATCAAAATCTATAAAATAAAGCAATTTATAGATTACAGTCATACCAATATTTGGTTTGCCACCTACTTTTTTTAAAATATAAAGTAACACTTGCTTAAACTTATCAAGTTTTTGTTGCGGTATGTTGATTCTAATTTCATTCTTTGGTTTTTTAACTGTAATTGCAGCTTTAGTTATTTCAATAGATATATTAGGTATATTTTCAGCTAAAAAATCTTCTAAACGCAATCCAAAAATTTTGGCTAGTTTTTCCGCCTCAGGTACAGTTAAATCACGCTCACCGCGTTCTAACTGTATATAAGTAGGACGAGATATACCCAATTGTTCTGCAAGATATTCTTGGGTTAACTGAAGTTTTTTGCGTAATTGCTTAATAAATTTTGCATGCATATGATCACCTCCTGCTATATTCATAAAATAGTATGTGTAAAAATAGTTGTCAATAAAAATGTAAAAATATTTTACTATGCTATTTCCTATTATCGCCCATCTTAGCTTATTAGCTGCAGCGCTGGAACTGGCTAAAAATTATGCAAGCTCATGATTTTTTTACATTTTTTTCAATTAAAATTTGACAGTTGCACCAACAAACCGTACTCTTGTAGCATAGTGCGGAGCAGCCGCTTCGTGTTATTATTTAATTAAAAGGAGAATTTATTATGCGTACATTATTTGCTTGGGTAATGATAATACTTGCTTTAGTATTAGCGATTTTAGGCATCGCCTTACCACGCAATCACCTACCAACAATTATATTTATCACTAATTTCTTTGAATTTATGATTCCGGTATTAGCAGTTGCAGCATTGATCAATTACTTATGGAAAAGCTGCTCTTGCTGTTGTAAAGGACATGAATGATTCATTTTTATAAAAAAGGTGCGTCATCCCGACCTCGACGCACCTTATATCCTATAATTGGACATCTTGTCTGACTTTAGTTATTGCTTTCTTTTTTACATCAACAGTATTTATCATGTAAAAACAAAATTTATAAAACAAATAGCTTGAAACAAATAATTCTCGTATTGGACAAAATGATTTTTTCTTTTTTAAGCATTCGAATTGCGGTACAGTAATTAAACCAAGAGTCAAATATTTTTGTATGGCATCCATTGATACAAATTTTGTAGTAGGATCAACATACCAATAAAGACTGTTGTACTCACCAAAAAAACTATCAGCATATCTGGCTGGTGAAAATTTCCGTTCTATTTTTTCCCAAGGTAGGTCTACAGCATGTTTTGGAAGTTCTATAAACTTAACTTCAGCAAGTTTAGACAATTTATACTCAAATTTTTGCAAATGAGATAATTAATTTTTTTCAAACGTTTTAGGAAGCATTACAATAATATTATTTTTTAATTTAAATTGTTTCGTAACCTCTGGATGATTTCCTAATTGTCCGCAAGACTCACACAAGCAATCTGCACTACAAAAATCAAAATTTTTATTAATAGCATGGCTATTTGTGTAAATATAGTATGATTTTCCGTTTGATTTTAGTTTAAACACACCAACAATAATCCCCCAATGCGCGCTTTCCCCACAATGTTTAACAGGTTGGCCATCATTAACGTCATACGGAATAGCAACTGGCAAACCAGCAGTTAAAATTTGATCAATTAAAAATTGCAATTCATCTTTATCATTTGCATGATATGCTATGCATTCATAACCTATTTGTCGAACAATAAGCGCAAATTGATCAGGGTTAAATAATCCCCATTTGCTTGAATTTACAATATCTTCATTAATTCTCAAAGTCATTCCTATTTCCATCAAACTGGCATAATAGCCTATCATATCAGATGGCTGCGCTGGAAAAAAATGATGCTTATATCCCCAGAAAATAAAAATAGATTGAAGACGGTCAATTACCCAATAACCACAATTATGACTAATTTGATTTCCATAAAAAACTGGTAGTTTTTCTAAGATTATCTTGCTTTTTATAAGTTGACTAGGGTTTTGTGTGCTCTTACAAAACAACTCTGATTTTATTTGCTCGTTGATTAGTTTTTTTATGTAATTACTATCAACTGGAGATAGTCGTGGTAAATCAACATAAATTTCATCTAGATGTTGTATGATACATACTTGAATTTTTTGCCTAAGTTTAGGGAAATTTTCTACAAAATATTTTATCCAAAATATATCACAAAATTTATTCAGATCTTTAGCAATCAAATCACTGACTGCGGATTTCAGATCTGGAAAAAGCTCAATAGCATCATAAGCATCTTCTGCACAAACAATAAATCTAGCTAAGTTTTGTTTAATAAAATTCTGAATTCTAGATTTAATCTCCGAAAATTTTTCTACAAAATATCTCACCCAAACCATATTTATACAAAATTTCTCTAGATTTTTAACAACAAAATCATCTACTTCAGATTTTAGATCTGGAAAAAACTCAATAGCATCACAAGCATATTCTGCACAAATAATAAATCTAGCTAAATTTGGCTTAATAAAATTCTGAATTCCAGACTTGAGTTCCGGAAAATTTTCTACAAAATATTCTATATCTGATAGATCCTTACAAAATTTATTTAGATTTTTAGCAATCAAATCACTGACTGCAGACTTTAATTCTGGAAAAGAATCAACAATCTCAATAACTTTTACTCTGTCTGCAATAAATTTGTCTAAATTTTGTTGTAGATAACTTTTAAATTCAGATCTTCTATCAGGAAACCATTCTAAAAACCTGTTAATGCCACATTTTTTTATTTTATTAAAGCTAAAGGACATTATATTTTTCTTTATTAATTTTATTAATTTATTTTTGTCTCGCTGTTATCCCGCGGCTTTGTCAGTGCCAAGTAGCTATCCATGACGATCTTGCCAGCCCGGCGCATCCATGCCGGTCGCCGCGCCCGCCTCAGCACGCTACGTTTGTCCGCAGAACAAACGGTCATGCTTCACCCACAGGATCTAATGTAACCCGTATTGAGCGTTAGCGAAATGCGGGGAATTAACTTTTCCTGTTACATCCCACAAAAAAGGTGCGCCACATGGCGCACCTTTTTTTATGACTAAATATATTTATAGCCCAAAAGCCTTAATAATAATCCCAACGCTACAGATTACTGCGCCAGCAGTGGCTTGACCATATTTTTCGAGAAACTTAACTTTGATTAATTGCGTGCCGTAAACTGATACTAAAGCTACACTAACCATAGTAATAATCGTCGCAATACCAAATAATAATGAGATAATAAATACTGCAAAATACATTTCTTTAACTGCCGGATACACAATTAATGGGATTAATTGTTCACATGGACCTAACACAAACAAGATAAATAAAATCCATGGCGTTAATTCTTTCCAGCTTTTTTTGTGATGATGCTTATGACCAATTAAATGAAAATGCTGATGACGTTTATTTTTAAACGCAACCCGCAATCCCCATAAAAAATATGCTAAACCGAAACCAATTAACAACCACGCTGCCATACTA
The DNA here is from genome assembly GCA_050123375.1 of Gammaproteobacteria bacterium. Lineage (GTDB taxonomy): Bacteria > Pseudomonadota > Gammaproteobacteria > UBA12402 > UBA12402 > JASFHF01. The sequence continues at coordinate 24,689 of JASFHF010000004.1, read as the reverse complement.
TTACGAAAATCAGCAATAAATGAAATTTTACTTAATGTATAACCAAGAGCAACCCCAACCAATCCTAAAATTACCGCAGATACTACGTGACCAATACCGCATAATAAAGTAATTATCGCGGTTTTTAACATCGACCACTGGCGTGCTTTAGATAACGCAATAAACGGCACATAATGATCCGGACCAGTCAATGTATGAATAGCACCTATCGGCATTGCTGCACAAATTAAAACTGTAATTGCATGATTCATAATATTCTCCTACATAAATTAACAACTTTTAATAAACTTGCCTTTACCAATTCGGTCATTCCTTCCCCAAACGAAATATCCTGCGGCTGCACTCCAATAATTTTTATTTTTGTCTTGCAGCCCAATTTTTCTAACAATCCAAGAACTTCTGCCAACCCAAAACCATGAGTTGAAAGCGCATCATGCTTGATTTTTATTTTAGCTTCTTTTATGTCAAATAATTTCACCGTACCCGGTGTTAGCTGCATATCAACTGCATCAATAATAATTGCCCGTTGATATCGCTTTATAACATCAATTAAACTTAAACCATCAATCCCGCCGTTGATCAAATCAACATTTGTCATGCTCTCTTGCCGCAATAATTTTATTGCTTCGATACCAACACCATCATCACGGCGCCATATATTGCCAACACCTAAAATCAAAAAATCATTTGTCATCAAAGATCTCGATAACTTGCATATTACTGGATCCCGCGATCAACTAACTAGGTCGCGGGATGACAGCATTGCTACTCACCGTTCACAAATTCCACATCAAGAATATGCGCAGAACATGAAATACATGGGTCATACGCACGCACCATCATTTCCAACAACAAAGTGATTTCTTCCTGCGATTTATCCAAAATCGTTGGAATCAATGCGCGAAAATCATCTTCAATGTTATTTAAGTTTTGTCCGGTTGGAATAATACAGTTGGCTTTTTGCATATAACCTTTATCATCATAAGTGTATTCGTGATACAAAATACCACGCGGCACTTCGACAGCGCCAACTCCGGTACAAGCTTTAACCGGGAATGATCGATCTTCAAGTTTACGCTGCATATTAAGTAATTCTTCGGCTGCTTTGATGCCATCATCAGCAATATGGAATAATTCTACAAATTGCGCTACCGTAATCATATATGAATTATAACAAGGAGCTTTTAAACCTAAATCAGCAGCCGCTTGTTTAGCGTCATTTGATAACCACTCATGACTATTATTAAACCGTGCCAACGCTCCAACCATAAATGAATCACGCTGATGTTTGGTACGTTTTGCGGTTGAATGATCAACTAAATACTCATTAGTCATTTCTAAATAATTTTTATATGAAGTTTCACCAGTATCGCTAGAATAAATATTACCCCATAAGAAAGCATAATCACCTGGTTTGTACAACGAAATATATTCCGTTTCTCTTTCAAACGCAGGAACCTTTAAGGTTTGTAAAGTTTTGATGTCTTCTTTAAGCTGTTTTTTAGCTTCTTTTAAACTATCAATAATTTCTTCCAAAATCGCATCAGTTGGAATCTTAGTCATTGCCTTAACATTAGTCGCCATGGAATGAATTAACCGACCTGCGATTAAATTACCAACATGATGACCAAGTTTTTTAAGCTGCAATGCTCGCACCACAACATCTTTATGTGTATTAACTAATGGCAATACTGATTTTGCGCCAACAAAATCCGGAACTGCAAGAAAATAAATATGCAGCACATGACTCTCAAAGAATTCTCCAACATTCAGCAAGCGGCGTAAACACTTTTCCTGCTCGGAAATTGAAATACCAAAAGCATCTTCTGATGCTGTAAGTGATGCTAATTGATGTCCAGCAGAACAAATTCCGCAAATTCTACTGGTAATCAATGCTGCTTCACTGTAATGACGGTCTTTTAACATCGCCTCAAAAAAACGCGGAGCTTCCACAATCTCAAGTTTACATTCTTTTAGTTCGCCATTTTGCACATCAACCTTAATATTACCATGACCTTCAACCCGCGTAATATGATGCACATTGACATTTACATTTTTATTTGTCATTAGGAAATACCTCCTTATTTCTTTCGAGGAATAATTTAAATTTATCTTTCATCTGTTCAAAAGTAAGATTATATTTTTGCATAATATCCTGCTGTGAATTTAAGTTTGGCTCAGGAATAATACCGCGGCAGCCAAAACAATATCCGCCATTACTTGGACAACGCGCACCGCATCCAGCACGAATTATTGGGCCTAAACACTGAATGCCTTTTTCATACACACAAACATTTTCATTTTTCTTACATTCAACACAAACTGGGTAAGTAGGAATTGCAGGATCTTTACCTAAAACTAAATTTTTTACTACACGTACAAATTCGCCGGTATCAATTGGACAACCTGGAATAAATGCATCCACCTGTACAATTTCATGCACAGCTTTTGCGGTAGTAGTTTCGTATTTAGCTGGATCATCCGGATACACTTCTTTTTGATATTCTTCTTTAGTCTGAAAGTTTTTCAACGCATTAATACCAGCAATCGTTGAACAAGAACCTAAAGTGATAAGAATTTTGGCGGTTTCACGAATTTTCTTCAATCTTGGAATATCACTGTCACGCGTAATCGAACCTTCAACAATTGCAATATCATAACCAGCATCACCCGCTTTTTCACTGATTGCTTCACGAAATTCAACAATATCAACCACGTTTAATAAATCCAACAATTGCTCTGGTGTTAAATCAAGCGCACACAACTGACAACCTTCACAACATGCAAAATCAAAAAATGCAACTCTTGGTTTAGCCATTAAAACACCTCCTCATTATTTAGGACATCAGCATAATTAAATACCGGTCCTTCTTGACAAGCATATACGCCTCCAATTTGGCAATGACCGCACTTGCCAACACCACATTTCATTCTACGCTCAAGTGACATATAAATATTTTCATCAGGAACACTTATATCCTTCAATGCTTTTATCACAAACTTAAACATAATCGGCGGACCAACCATCGCAGCAATCGTATTAGCCGGATCACATTCTACTTTTGGAATAAGTGTAGTAATAACACCAACGTTTCCTTTCCAATTTTCGGAAGCCACATCAACCGTTTCCAATAACTCTACATTGCCACCAATCCTGGAAATTTCCTCTAATTCATCAACATACAATCTTTCGCTTGGCGATTTACAACCAAACAAAACAGAAATCTTTTTATATTTTTCTTTTTCTGAAATTACTTTGTTAATTAAAGAACGCAGCGGAGCATAACCAATTCCTCCAGCTATAATCATCAGATGCTTGCCTTGCATTCTTTGCTGAATTGCATCATCAAAACCATGACCAAAAGGACCTCTAATATGAACGATATCACCAACTTTTAAACTATGTAATTTGTTGGTCACATCACCAACAGCTCTAAGACATAATTCAAAAATATTATCATCACGCGGAGGCGAAGAAATAGAAATCGGTGCCTCACCAACCCCAAGCACTGATACTTGTACAAACTGTCCGGAAACATTACCTAAAGGTTTGCCACTCAATAATTCCAATTTAAAATATTTATCGTGGGCAGTAAAATCCTTAAGCTCAACTATTTTCGCAGGCTCAGGAACGTATAATTTTTCATTTGGTTTTTGTAAATTTAATTTCATGTTCATCAACTATTCTCCTTCACCAACAATTTTTTCTACAACTTTTTTCGGACTAATATCTGCAAGACATGCACGCACACATCGTCCACAACCAACACAAACCGACTGATTATGTTTTTTCATTAAGAAATTAAATTTGCGGTCAAGCCGATGATGCAAACGTTGCTCTGCCTCAGAGCGAAAACTTTCTCCTCCAGCTACAACTGCAAATGAACTTAACATACATGCATCCCAACGACGAATTCTTTCGCCTTGTTTTAGACTTAATGCCAACTCATCAGCAACATCAAAACAATAACAAGTTGGACATACCATAATACAAGAACCACAGCTTAGACATTTTTTTCCTTCTTCCTTCCAAACCGCATGATCTTTATTATCATCAAAAATTTCTGGTAATCTATCCAAATTTTTAAATGTTTCCGTTCCAGCAAAACCTTGTGTTTTTTCCTCATCGTATTTTGTTTTATCTTGTCCGTCAGTTTTTGCAGCAGCCAGATATTTTTTACAAAACCTTTCGCCTTTATCAGTCATTGATTCAACTAAATAATCACTGCCATATTCATACAGCATTATATCAAATCCGCCAGCTGCATAATTCGCCTTAACTTTGTAACAAAAGGCATTTTCATCACATATTTTTTTACAATCAATACCAACAATGACCGACTTTTCACGTTTAGCTAAATAATTAGGATCACCATTACTTTCCGCAAATGCCTCATCCAAAATTTTAATTGCATTTAAATCACATGGCCTTATTCCAAATAATAATAATGGTTCTGCTGATATTTTTGGATCTACTTTGCCATCAGCAGTATATTCTAAAATAACCTCATCCTGCGGAAAGAAAAACTTCTTTGGAGAAAGTACTGTCGGCATATAATTTAACATCACTTCTCCACCATTAGATACATAATCATACCTAGGCTGACCGCTTTTTTTAGTTAAAGCAGCTACTTTATAATGCAATACTGCTTTATCAATAGACTTCAGCATATCAGCCTTTGACATTTTCAATAATTTACTCATTTTTTATTTCCTTTCATTACCGTTTTTTAGCCAAAATTCGTTGTTCCAACCAACCAATCCATTTACCCACACCAACATCCTGCTTACAAGACATTTCAATCACTTCAAGATTAGCATTCACTTGTCGTAAATCAGTATAAAAAGACTCCACATTAAAACCTGAATAATCCAATAAGTCAATTTTATTTAAAATAGCAAGCTCTGCTTCTCTAAATAGTAGAGGGTACTTGATTACTTTATCATCGCCTTCTGGCACGCTAACCAAAGCCACCTTAGCATCCTCACCGATATCAAACTCAGCCGGACACACCAAATTCCCCACATTTTCAACTATAATCAAGTCTAAATTGTCTAAATCAAGTGAGGTAAACGCTTTTTCAATGCTAACTGATTCTAAATGACAAGCCCCGCTGGTATTAATCAAAGCAATTGGCACTTCAAATTGTGCAAGTCTTTGCATATCACGATCGGTTTCCACATCCCCTTCGATAATCGCAACTTTATATTTATCCTTAAGTAAAGGAACGGTCTTCTCCAACAAGGTAGTTTTACCTGAACCTGGTGAACTAATTAGATTTAACATGACAATCTTTTTTGCGCGTAACAAATCACGCAACTCTGCAGCTTTGCTGTCGTTAGCTTCTAGAACGTTTTGCATTATTTTTATTGACATAATAAATTTCCGTCTTCAGGGGGTCGCATCTTCACTCATTACATGATGCAACATACAACGCATATGTAATGAGTGAAGATGCGACCCCCTTACCCACCATCTTCTCCCTCAACACTGGCGATTAATACTTCCTTACCAGTTAATAATTCTAATTTTACTGCACCACACACAGGACAAACATAAGTGTGATGCTCTACGGTAAATTCTTGATTACAAGACTTACAACGCATGGTTATCGGTATTTCTTCAATAATTAATTCCGCGCCATCCGCAATTGTGTCTTTTGATATATTCTCAAAAGCAAACCGCAAAAAATCGGGAAAAACTTGCCGCAATTTACCAATCCTTAGTATAACCTTGTTTATTTTTATCAAATTATTTTTTACAGCAATGTCTTCAAGTAGCTTGAAGACACCCTGCATTATACTAAATTCATGCATATGAGGCGCTCACCCACCGGATTTATTCAGATTTTTCTGTGGCTTTCACCTGTTCAGGAATATTTACAACCTCAGGTTTTTGTTCTACCACTGGCCCAGCATATTGTTGCCCCATCATCAAACATTTTTTTGGGCAAACTTCGACACAACGATTACATAAGATGCATTTACCACGGTCAATCGCCCAAGTACGCGCTTCCCGATCCACTGTAAGTGCATGCGTAGGACATTTTTTAGCACACAACGAACATAATATGCAATCAGGAGCATTAATTCCTATACATCCTTTGGATTGTTCATAAAGCTCAGGTTTTTTTACTGGGTACATATCACACGCTGACTTTTTGAATAAATTTTTTATTATTGTCCAAAACATTGTAAGTATATCTGACATAACAATTATCTCTCCGTACAACTAATACAAGGATCAATTGACAAAATAATAGCTGGTGCATCAGCAAGCGCGCACCCTCCTAACATTGCTAATAATGGATGAATATTAGCAAACGTCGGTGTTCTAATTCTAAATCGATCCAAAAATTGAGTTCCGTCACCTCTAATATAATAAACTACTTCTCCCCGCGGCTGTTCAACCCTAGAGAAAAACTCACCTTCCGGAAAACCTTTAACTTTAACCGCAACTTCACCATCAGGCATTTTGCTAATTGCCTGCCGCATTAAATCAAAAGATTGGAAAACTTCACGCACACGCACCATAGTACGCGCATAACAATCACAAGCTGTTTCAATTACTGGTTCAAAATCAACATCTGCATATCCGCCATAACGCAGCATACGTACATCTTGCGCAACTCCGCTACCACGAACAGTAGGACCAACCGCTCCTAATTTATGCGCATCTTCTAGGGATAGCGGCCCAATATCTGACCAACGATGACGAATGGTATAATCCGTCGCAAATACATCAGCTAAATTTTTATAATCAGCTTCAATATCATCCAACTCTTTATTGATTCGTTGCAAAACATCATTACTAATATCTTTACGCGTTCCTCCAACTTGACACGCACCAAAAATCACTCTGCCGCCAGTAGTTTCTTCAAAAATCTTTAAAATTCTCTCACGCACCCGCCACACATGCATAAATAAACTTTCAAAACCAATAGCATCTGCAGCAAGACCAAGCCATAATAAATGACTATGTATTCTGGATAATTCCCCCCAAAACACACGCAACAATTCTGCTCGTTTTGGAACCTCAAGATTCATAATTTTTTCCACACCTTGAGAAAAACCAACACCATGAATAAAACTACAAATACCGCAAATACGTTCCGCCACAAAAACCATATCCTGAAACGGCTTCTTTTTACATAATAACTCAAGACCACGATGAATAAATCCAATATTTGGAATAGCCTCTACTACAGTTTCATCTTCCAACACTAGATCAAGATGAATTGGTTCCGGCAATACTGGATGTTGTGGACCAAAAGGAATAACTGTTTGTTTTGCCATATCTTAACTTTCCTCATTTTTATAAGCTAGCTCATAAATTTTATTTATTTAACATCTCCTTGCTCATCAACGGAACTAAACGGAGCGTCTTTTTCTAAACGATAAAACTTGCCCTTAAAATCAATACTAATGCCTGTGATATTAATTCCAAAAAGGTCATGAATTTCATTTTCATATAAAAATGCCGGTAAACAAATTGCCGAAATACTTGGTAATTCCGGATTAGTCAACGGCAGTTCAACCCGCAAATTATGAAACTCATAATATTTATCAAAACTATAATCAATCTGAAAATGATCTGCTAATTTAGTGCAGCCAATCTGCACTAGACGACAACCATCATCCATCAAAGCTTGCACTTTTCCCAGCAAATCATCTTTACCAATAGTTACAATTTCCTGTTCTTCATAAGCCATATTTTCAAGCCCCCTACTAATCTTTATGCCTTTTTGCTTTGTTTAAGTTTTTTTTGCTTCTCTTCCAACACACCCAAACCTTTCACCACTCCGTCTATAATCGCTTCAGGACGCGCTGCACAACCAGGAACATATACATCCACTGGAATAACTTTATCAACTCCGCCTAAAGTATTATAACATTCAGCAAAAAAATGTCCGCTGCAAGCACAAGCGCCTACGGCTACTACTACTTTAGGCTCACCCATTTGTTCATATAAATTTTTTACAACTTCCTGGTTTTGGGTATTAACTGCACCTGTTATCAACAAAATATCAGCATGTTTAGGATTACCAACATTAATAATCCCAAAACGCTCCACATCGAAACGCGGCGTCAAACAAGCTAGCACCTCAATATCGCAACCATTACAACTTGAACCATCGTAATGTACAATCCACGGAGATTTTTTAATTGCTGCCATGTATCTTCCTCTTTAAATTATTGGATGGCGTACAACACCATTAAATTACCAACCCCAAGCAATAAAGTAACTACCCAGGCAGAAGCCAACATTAACTCCCACTTAATACGTGCATTAATGTTATCAATCAATATTTCTATGAAATAAACTGCCAAAACCACTAATACACCAAGCCACGGTATATTAGCAAAAAACAAATACATAATTGCCATTAGCAACATGGTTTCATACCAATGAATTACTTCAAACCACGCTAACGACGGACCAGCAAACTCCGTCGACAAACCTTTAACTAATTCCTGATGCGCATGATGTGAAGTTGAAAGATCAAACGGAGATTTTCTTAGTTTTATGGTAAATACATAAGTTAACGCAATAAAAACGCCCGGCAAATAAACAATTGGACATACACTAGTAGTAGCTATATCAGATACACCAAAACTATTAGTTACCATATAAAGACCAACCGCTGCTAATAAAATCATCGGTTCAGCCGCTAACATTTGCAACAATTCTCTTTCCGCACCGATTAAACTATACGGTGAATTACAGCAATACGCTGCAAGCACTAAAAATACATTACCAACAATTAAAGCAAAAATGATAATCAGCAAATTCTGTCCTGCAAAAAATAATGCTACACTCGCTACAGTAAACACTAAAGAACTCAGCACAAAATCACCATGGAAACGATTAACTACAAGATTTTGTTTGCCAAACAATTTAAACACATCATAAAAAGGCTGCAACACTGGCGGACCGACTCTGCTTTGCACTTTAGCAGTCAAAATTCTATCTACGCCGCTAATTAATCCGATGATTACCGGTGTTAAAATAATTGATAAAACACACCAAATTATCCAATTCATAATCACCTCACAAAAAACATAAAGATAAATAAGATAATTGAAGCAAACATTGTGCCCTTCATTAATACTGCTTCACTAAAAAATTTATTAATATAATAATTTCTAAACGACCACTCTCTTGGCGCACCTAAAGAACCCATAAATTTACCTGGATCATCAACATTGATTCCAGCAAGATATGGTTTCACATGCACTAAGTTTTTCCAACGAATTAAGAAAGTTACCGGTGGAATAATCATTAAAGCCAACATTATCCCAACTGTAACTTCAATTCCCTGATGAATCATTGGATTCCAACCATAAAGCGGTATCAACCAATATTTACCAATCAATGGAAAACAGGCACAAGCAGCTATAGTTAAAATTGACAAGCCGCCTAATGCAACCCATTCAATACCAATACCTTTTTCAAAACCAGTCTGCGGAGAAGTTACTGTTACTAACTTACCCATCCATTTCGTCCAGAAAAACAACATCAGAGAACCGCCAAAAATCACAATCGGCGGAAACATTGGGTTCGTATGAGCTAATGCTTCAATCACCGCCCATTTACTAATCAACATACCAAACGGCGCTAAAAACATACCGCTAATTCCAATCAACATCGCCAAAGTAACCCACGGCATCTTAGAAATTAAGCCTTGCATATCTTCGACAAAACGGCTGCCAATTTGATGCTCCACTGTACCAACACATAGAAACATAAGCGCTTTAGCCACTGCGTGGAAGATAATTAATAATGCTCCAGCCCATAAAGCAAAACTAGTACCAATACCTGCACACAAAACGATTAAACCTAAATTAGCAATGGTCGAATAAGCCAAAATTCTTTTACCGTCATTTTGTGAAATTGCCAACGCTGAAGCTGCAACAAAACTTAATCCGCCAATCAAAGCCACAATCTCACCAGCAACTGTACCTTTAAGAATCGGAGCGCATCTCATTACGATGTAAACACCAGCTTTAACCATGGTACTTGAATGCAGCAAAGCTGATGATGGAGTCGGCGCTACCATCGCACCCAATAACCAACTTCCAAATGGATAAAGCGCAGCTTTGTTCATCCCAGCAAAGCAAATCAATAATACCGGTAATAAAACCAAAGATTGCTGCATAGTTAAAAGCTGTTGTAATTCAATCGTACCGGCTTGATTAGCCAAATAAATAATCGCCATTGAAAAAGCTAATCCACCAAGCAATAACATCCACAAAGCCCGAAAAGCATTATGAATTGCTTCCGGCTTTAAAGAATATCTGATCATAATAAATGAGCAAAGCGTAGTGACTTCCCAAAATAGATAGATCCAGGTAATACTGTTAGAAAACACTATCCCGAACATCGCAGAAAAAAACATAAAAATCGTGGCAAGAAAAAATCTGGTACGATCCGGCACTTCCGGATGCTCTTTATGATAATGCTTCATATAGCCGACTGTATAAATAGCGATCAACGTACCAACAATACCAATCACCAAAGCCATAATTGCCGATAAGCTATCTACATATAAATATTTGGCTGTCTCTGGAATTTTCCCCATAAAATCATAAAGTAAAACTGCACCATATTGCAACACCACCATTAATGGTATCCAATAACGTTTGAATGGTAAACGGCGACACACATATAGAAATACCAAAGCTATTACAATGTCACCTAAAATAATTAAATTATTAGCCCAGGCAGCAGTAAAATTCGAATATTCACCTCCAGCATGCATATTATTAAATGCAAACCATATGCTGGCAGCAGCAATCACGGCAGATGAGAGAATTACGACCCACTTTAAGAGGAAATCATTTTTGGTGAACAATAATAAAACAGCCGGGATCAGGGGAAATAAAATCAAAAAAATTGCCAGTTCCATCGCGACCTCTATGTTTTAATTAGTTAATTAGACGGGCGTAATATATACAATTACGCCTTGCTATGCAACCATTTTTCATTGAAAACTTATTAACAAATGACACTTGCCAAACAAAGAAAATTACCCTAAAATAATACTATATTTAGTACATAAAAGAGGATTAAAAAATGCACTCTATTTTGGCGAATTTCTCCGCCAGCATTACCGAATTCAAAAAACAGCCATCTGCATTAATTAAAGAAGCAAAAGGCGAAACTATAGCTATTTTAAGCCATAACACTCCTATTGCTTATTTAATTCCTGCAGATACTTATGAAGAAATTCTAGAATTAATCGAAGACTGCGAATTAGCGAAAATTGCTAAAAAACGCGCAAAGGAAAAACATAAAGCAGTGGATATATCTATAGATGAATTATAAATTACAATTTCTTCCAAAAGCCTTAAAAGAATGGAAGAAACTAAATAATAACATTCGACAGCAATTGAAAAAGAAGCTTGTTAAAATTCTCAAATATCCACGCATTCAGGCCAATAAATTGCACGGTTGTGATTCATTATACAAAATTAAGCTACGCTCCTCTGGATACCGATTAGTCTACGAAGTCATAGATAATAAACTTTGCGTTTTAGTTATTACTATCGCAAAATGGCGCTTGATATATAAACCAAACCTACGTTATAGTTAAATTATGCTACAAACTTATCATTTCACCTTATCCAATATCCATTGTATTGGCTGTATCGAAACTATCGAACACGCCTTACAAAAAATCGCGCCAGCAAAAAATATCCAACTAAGCTTTGCCGCACATAGTTTAACTATTACCACTGATAAAACTCCTGAAGAAATAATTAAAATTATTAACCAGGCAGGTTATGGCGCAACATTACTCGACAAAAATCAGCAAGCCCAACCAGAAAAAAATGAATTTTTACAGTTACTTTACAAAGGCATAATCGCCGGTGTTATCGGTAGTATTTTATTTGTATTTGGCATGTTTAATATTTTGCCGCCGGTTACAAAAGTTTCTGGTCAAATTATTTGGTTCATTCTGGGAATAATAACTTTAGGCGGAATGCTTTATGCCGGCAAACAAATTTACCGCAACTTCTGGATAAATTTAATGCATAAACATATAACCATGGACTCTTTGATTGCATTAAGTACCATCACTGCCTGGATATATTCTATTTGTATTGTAATTTATCCCAATATTGTGCCAATTGAAGCAAAACATATTTACTTTGAAGCCGCAATTTTTATTTTATGTTTTATTGATATCGGCCGCGCGCTGGAAGTTCGCGCACGCGGCACAACCTCTGCTGCAATCGAACGCTTACTTGGCTTGCAAAGTAAAACTGCCAGCGTGATGCGTAACAATCAAGAAATTAAAATTCCAATCGAAGAAGTGCAAATTAATGATCAAATTAAAGTTCGTCCTGGAGAAAAAATTGCAGTTGACGGCGAAATCACTTCCGGCAAATCCACTGTTGATGAATCAATGTTAACTGGCGAACCAATGCCGGTTGCAAAAACAATTGGTGATACGATAATCGGCAGCACCATCAACAAAACCGGCAGTTTTATTTTTAGAGCTACCCGCATTGGCAAACAAACTGTATTAGCACAAATTATTCAACTAGTACAACAAGCGCAAACCACTAAACCGCCCATTTCACGTATTGCGGATAAAGTAGTTTCGATATTTGTGCCGGCAATTTTGATTATCGCCATCATTACCGCAATCATCTGGTTATTGTTCGGTCCGATACCAAAAATAAGTTACATGATTTTAGCCGCTACTTCCGTATTGGTAATTGCATGCCCTTGCGCGCTAGGATTAGCAGTACCTATTTCAGTAATAATCGGCATGGGAAAAGCTGCAGAATTTGGTGTGTTAATTCGTCACGGCGATGCGCTACAACAAACTTGCAAATTAACTACGATTGTTTTAGACAAAACTGGAACAATCACCGAAGGAAAACCCAAAGTTGTTAAAATTTCTACAAACAATTTTGATGAAAAAAAACTTTTACAATACGCAGCCAGCCTGGAAAATTATTCTGAACATCCATTAGCAACCGCAATTATTGAAAAAGCCAAACAAGAAAATATCGAATTATTAAATGTTAAAAATTTTCAAGCGATTGAAGGCCAAGGTATTCAAGGAATAATTGAAGATAAAAAAATAACTGTAGGCAAAAATAAAAATTCAAGCAACACAATTGGAACCAATGTAGCTGTTACAGTAAATGATGAATTCATCGGTTCACTAATCATAACCGACCCAATCAAAACTGATTCTAAAGCCGCAATTGCCAAACTACAGCAAATGAATTTAAAAATCGTAATGCTAACCGGTGATAATCAAAATACTGCACAAGCTATAGCAAATGAAGTCGGCATAGACAAAATTTTCGCCGAAGTTTTACCGCAAGACAAAGCAAAAATTGTCAAAGATTTACAAGCACAAGGCGAAATCGTCGGTATGGTTGGTGACGGCATTAATGACGCACCAGCATTGACTCAAGCAAATATTGGCTTTGCGATTAGCGCCGGTACTGATATTGCGATTGAAAGCGCAGATATTACTTTAATGCGCAACTCGATTACCAGTGTTGTTGATGCAATTACTGTCTCACATGCCACCATGAAAAACATCAAACAAAATTTATTCGGCGCATTTATTTATAATATTTTATGCATTCCCATCGCCGCAGGAATTTTATTCCCATTTATTGGATTATTATTAAATCCCGCCATCGCTGCACTTGCAATGGCACTATCAGATGTGACAGTGATTTTTAATGCTGGAAGATTACATTTTCTGACACTCAGAACAAAAAACAACACTGCGCTGACCGCATAACAAGTTACAGCAATTCCACCCCAACCGCGTGATATTAAACCGGATGAGGTGGTAACGGTTATTGTTATTGTGTAAAGATTTTTTACTTCTTATGAAATACAATATTACTTTTCTTAGTTTTCTTATATTCTATAGCAATTTTTTCTACTTTATTTTTAGTAAGCTCTGTAATCGAAATCATATGTTCGTTGATATTATTTTGTTTAAAAAATTTCACAGAAAAATATTTCTTAATGAAACCTCTTAAACCAATGTGAATATCAACGGTTTTATTATAAAGCTGCTTTATTTGTTTATCTACATCAACTTTTGTGAGCTCAGGCAAGTTTTGTTTTTGTGCAAGCTTCAAGAACTTGCGGCATGCTAATAAATTAATCAGCAGATCGCATAAAATTCTTTGAGTATTACCAGCTTTACTTAAATTACCAGTCTTTTCCAGCTGGTTTACTACGTCCTTAATTTGTGCTATTAATTTTCCATCTTCTTTTTTATCCAATTTATCTACCAATATCAGAAGTTTGATCTTTTCTATTTTCTTGTTATTTGTAGGATCAAAAGTAGGTACTGTTGGTTTGATTTTCTCTTCAGGAATGAAATGTTCTGTAATTGAGATAATATCATCATTATCTGGAGCAGTCGGCTTTGTTTCTTTTTTAGGATTAGATTCTTCTTTGATAGTGCGTTTTTTTTCAAATTCTTCAATCATCTCCATCATGGTTTTTTTCTTTCTTTTGAGTTCTATTATTTTAGGAATTCCTGTTTTTTGCATGATTTTCCATATTTGTTTTTTTGCAGAAAAATCTTCTGGTAGCTTTTTGTTTTTTAACTTCATATTAGTCATTGGGCATGTATCATGATTTTTTAGCCATGCTGTTATAGCATCTTTCTCAAAATTTCCTTTATATGGTGACCCAAGCAACTTGACTGGCTCTCTAATAATTTCATTAGTAATAGGACACTCCCATTTATTTTGATCAAAACCAATCTCATTTGCACAAACACTAAAATCGGCAACACATTGAGGAGATGAGTTAAAATTCTCCATAGTCTCCTTTTTAATATTTTTAAATTTCGGATGAAATGGTGCCAGCACTTTTCGATATTGATCCCGATTAAATAACTCAAATAAAATACCATCTAGTTTTTTTCCTTCATAAAATTTTATAGCATTGCTAATATTACTCTTATCTGGCTTATTTCCATTTAATAATTGGAAACATTTCTTATGCGTATAATCGATGATAAATAAGTCGCCTGTTGTTGTACCAATAATATTCATTGTATGGTTATTAAAATTATAATCGGTCGAATTATATATTTGAACATCATTTATTAATTTAATCTTATATTTCTCGGCTAAAGCTCGAATTACATTTACACCAAGTAAACACTTGTGTCGATGATTCCCCGCTTTCCTTTTTAAGAATTTATCAAATGGAATTACGTTAGAATTTTCTTGTTGTTTTATTTTAACTACTTTATATTCGCCATTAACAAAATAAGAATTAATTTCTTTAAGCAGTTTTGGCATTAATAAAGATATGTTTATATTTTTTTCATTTATTTTTAATTTGTTTATTATCTTATTTGTTACTTCGGTTGTTTTTACGGATTTCCTCACAAGTAATATAGCTTCACTACCTGGATTTAGCCAAAGGAATATATTATTTACTATATTTAGAAAATTAGTTTTGTAAGTTACTTGTTTTATACCAAGGTTTTCATAAAGAATATTATATTTTGAATTTGCAATAATTGCTCCTCTGTTAACTATCTTAAGACTCTTTTTCGTATTTAATTTTTGGGTGGATAAATTAAAAGTGATTGTATGAAAACTCTGCATAAAAGTTGGAACACGCTTTTGTTCGGATGATTTTCTGTTATCATAACGCCGACTATTACACTCATTAAAAGATGGACCAGGTTTTGGAGTAAGATTTGAAACAAGATTTAATTTGAATGATTTTCTGCCGCCGCCATGACGCTGCCTCTTAAGCTCATTAAGAGTTGAAAAAGAAGTTGATCTGAATAATAATTTCCTGCCGCCATGACACTGCCTCTTAAGCTTATAAAGAGTTGAAAAAGAAGTTGATCTTGGTAATTTTCCGTCGTCAATACTATTAATATCTATTTCTTTTATTTTTTCATTTAGAAGTTGTGGCTTCTCTAATAGTAGTAATTTAGCTTCCATAATGTGTTTTAAAATAGTATGCAGTCCTGTTGTATTTTTTAATATTTCTTTTATATTGTCAATAGCTTCTTGTTTTGAACCAGCTTCATTAAGTTGGTTTAATATTTTGGCAAATTTATTATATGCATACGTACTATTGATTTCATGATTTACTTTTAAGTCTTTAATGTTTTTGATATGTTGTATTTTTTTAAATTTGCAGCCAGCAATCTCGCCGCCAAATTCTAAAGTGATATTGTCAATGAGCGGGAATTTAAAAATGTCTGACATTTCTTTATCACCATCAAAAATGTGCCATGTAAATGATTTTTCTTTTAATAATTTTTGCCCTTGGTATACTTTAAACCAAAATTCAGGTTTGATTACTCCTTTTCTTAGCAGCTTCTGCAGTTCTTTCCCTACCGGCTCCAATTGTTTCGCATATGATAATTTAATAACCGGTGTTTTTGAGATGCTTACGTATTCATTTAATTGCGTGAGACTAAACCTAGTCCCGATAACTATACCAACAAACAAAGGCAAATCATCTTTAAATTGCTGTTTAATATGCTGAATGGCTGCGTCAGTATGGCGTGAATAACAACTAGACTCTCCATCTGTAAGCAGTAATATGATAGTATTACTTCCCGTAGTATGTTTTTTTACTTGAAGTATCCCATTGCTAATCATGGTGCCACCACCAGCCTTTAATTCATCAATGCTTTGATTTATGGTATCTTTCTTTTTACAAGAGATTTTCTCAAGATGATTCTTTCCTTCGGAATTGAAAGTAATTATTTCTACTGAGTCCTCAGGACTTGTCATTTCAACTATTCTTTTTGTCATTTTTTTTAGGTTTTCAATGTTGCTGCCACACATACTTCCAGATATATCAAGCACAAAAGTATAATGTTTGTTGTTTTTGATTTTTTCTTCAAAATAAGAAGTCTGCAGCTTTTCAAATCCTAACAACACTCTCCCCTCTTCTAAATTTTCATCAGATTTTCCTATCTGGAATATAGGTGTTAAGCTGGTTTTTGTTTTTATCTTTATGCTTTTATCTTGTTGATTGGATAAAGATGGGGCATCTTTTAAATTTTTTGAAAAACTCATTATGATAACCTCCTACGTTTAAATATTCATTTGTATTTAAAATTAGCAGCTAATTCGTAACTACATTTAGCGCTACCTTGTTTTTCACACACAGCAATTTAAGTTAGAACTAAGCTTAGTTTAGACAATAAATCTTAAGGAAATCTTAAATCCGTAAAAATAACGTAATTTTTTATATTTGTATATTTTTTATACAAATATAAATGGGGTTGTGTAGCTTTTCTATACAACCGTAATCTTCCATACCAGCTGGCTACATTTTCTGACACTCAGAGCAAAAAACCACGCTGCGCTGACCTAAAACAATTGATTGTAATTTACTGCCGCAAACTTTACATAATTCATTATGCCGACCGTAAACAAATAATTTCTGTTGAAAATAACCCGGCTTTCCTTTGGAATTACGGTAATCACGAAAAGTCGTGCCGCCTAGTTTGATCGCTTGCCTTAAAATAGTTTTCGCTGCACGTGTAACTGCAGTACATTGCGTAAGCGTTAATTTGCTCGCACACATTTTAGGATGAATTTTTGCTTTAAACAAAATTTCCGCCACATAAATATTCCCAATACCAACTACAATTTTATTATTCATCAATAATTGCTTAATCGCAACATTACGCTTTCGCGTTCGCACAAATAAATATTTTGCATTAAAATTCTTCGATAACGGTTCAACCCCCAAATTAACTAATAATTTATGCTGCAACGGATCACCGGTAATCCATAGCACACAACCAAACCGTCGCGGATCATTAAGACGCAAACACGAACCATTCTCAAAATAAATATCAACATGATCATGTTTTTTCAATTGGGTTGTTTGCGATACAACCGTTAAAACCCCAGACATGCCAAGATGAACCAACAAACAACCATGCGAAAAATAAAATAATAAATATTTACCACGCCGCTCTAATTTTTGAATAATTTGATCAGATAAAATTGCAGATAATTTTCGCGGAACCGGCCAACGCAATCTATATTGACGCACTACAACACGCACAATTTCTTGACCCTCCACCAATGGCGCCAAACCATGTTTAATTGTTTCAACTTCAGGTAATTCCGGCATAACAACCCTTCATTAAACTAATTGTGATAAAAAAGTTTTCTTCGGAACTATAACAGGCTTTATGAATGTATTCACTATTAAAAATATAGACTAGAAGGATGATTTTTGTTAATGTTATAAATCTCACCAAACATGCATTTGCAGATTTGGTGAGATCCTATAATTGTTTGATTTTATAGAATTAAATTAAGGAATGAAAAAAATGCATGCTTTTATTGGAAGAAAATCAGAATTGCAAGAACTGCAAGAATTGCTTAATGCGCGTTCAGCTAGATTTTTAATTGTTAAAGGAAGACGACGAATCGGGAAAAGTCGCTTATTGGCAGAATTTGCTAAAAATTTTAAAAAAATTTATTGGTTTAGCGGTTTACCTCCAGAAGATGATACAACAACACAAGATCAAAAGGATGAATTTGCTCGGTTATTACAGGAACAAGGATGTATAATTAAAGATAAAACTGATTGGGGAAATTTATTTTATTCATTATCCAAATATACTATGAGCAATCGCGTACTTATAGTATTTGATGAAATAAGCTGGATGGGATCTTTAGATTCAACTTTTTTAGGTAAATTAAAGAATGCGTGGGATTTGTATTTCAAAAAGAATGATAAATTAGTTTTAGCGATATCGGGTTCTATTTCTTCTTGGATTGATAAAAATTTGATGAGCCACACAGGTTTTGTTGGTCGTATTTCCTACGTGCTTACTTTAAAGGAATTACCACTACATGATTGTATTAAATTTTGGAATAACTTAGGAAAAAACATATCTAACTATGAAAAATTTAAATTATTGTCGATAACAGGAGGAGTACCACGTTATTTAGAAGAAATTAAACCTGAATATTCAGCAGAGAAAAACATCATAATGTTGTGTTTTAATCCTGGAGGAGTTTTGTTCCGCGAATTTGATAATATCTTTCATGATTTATTTTCTAAACGTAGTAATCTATATAAACGTATTGTTCAGAGTATTGCCAATGGCTCAAAAACCCAGGAAGATATTTATAAAAAAATTGCAATTAAAAAAAGCGGAGATATAACAAACTATTTGAATGATTTGGTTAAATCTGGTTTTATCGCGCGTGATTATACTTGGGATATTTCTTCAGGAAAACAATCAAAATTAAGTCATTATAGAATTAGTGATAATTATATAAGATTTTATTTAAAATATATTGAACCAAATAAAGATTCTATTAAAAAAAATCGTTTTAAAAATTATTCCTTGGCTAATTTTCCTGGATGGGCAACAATTATGGGATTTCAATTTGAAAATTTGGCTCTTGCAAATAGAGAATTGCTTCATTCTATATTATCTATTCATCCAGAGGATATTGTATATGATAATCCTTTTTTTCAAACTAGAACAACTCGGCGTGAGGGATGTCAAATTGATTATATGATACAAACTGCTTTTAACACTCTTTATATTTGTGAAATTAAATTTTCTAAGCACGCTATTACACTAAAAGTTGTTAAAGAAATGCAGGAAAAAGTTAGAAAACTAAAAGTACCAAGAGGATTTTCAATACGACTAATATTAATACATGTCAATGGTGTTACAGAAGAAGTTGAGGATGAAAAGTATTTTTCAAAGATTATAGATTTTGGAAAACTGTTAGATGAATAAAAATATTGATCAAACTACAACTTACCAGCCGCGCCCCGATCTAGCAAAAAGAATAATTTACCAGCAACAGGTTTTACAAAAGATGCTGGTAATTCAGGATCATTATCAATTACACGCTTTACAATTTCCGCCTTATTTTCCCCTGTCACCAGAAAAATTATGTTTTTTGATTGTTTGATCGCTGGCAAAGTTAAGGTTACCCGCTCGTGCATTACATGTGAACCACTGGTCGCAACTACATTTTTCGGTGTCTCGAATGTATCTAGCTGAAATGGAAATAATGACGCTGTATGCCCATCTTCTCCGATGCCTAACATAACCAAATCGAATTGCGGCGGCGCTGTTTCTGTGAATCGCTCCGTTGAATCTGCGATATGAAAAAAATTATTAATTGCATTTCGATATAACACAATCGATTTATCAATCGGCACATCGGTTTTAATGCTATGAATGTTTTTTTCCGGCAAGTTTAATGGTATCAATAAATTATCATTGATTAACTTATAATTACTATCTGGATGATCGCGTTTTACAAACCGTTCATCAACCTGAAAAATGTGTGTACGATTCCATGGTAAATCATCATGCCTGGCTAACACTTGATAAAATTCTTTTGGGGTTTTGCCGCCAGATAAAGCTACCGCAAAGTAATCATGATCAGCAATTGCATTTTGCGAAAATTGCCGCCATAAAGCAACTGCATATTCACTTAACTTATTATAGTTATCAAAAACATAAATTTCTTTGTCAGATTGAGTTATTCGTTTATCCATATTTTTTCCTTTTTAGGTCCTAAACTACCATCACGATAAGTTAAAATTTTTCGTTTTCGCGATAAATATTTAATAATCGGATCTACCACACTCCACATTGCTTCAACTTCATCAAACCTCGCAAATAATGTTTGATCACCATGCATACAATCCAATAATAATCGATTATATGCAGGTAAAGTACGCACATTAAAAGCTTTTACGTAATCAAACGACATTAAAACTGACTGTGGAACATTCAATGCTCCCGGCTGTTTAACACAAAATTGCATCGATATAGACTCCTGCGGCTGAATCTGAAAAATTAATTTATTTGGCTGCATGATATCACAAGTGCGGCCTAATAATTTTAATGGCGGAACTTTAAATTGCACCACAATTTGTGTAATTTTTTGCGCGAGTTTTTTGCCAGTCTGCACATAAAACGGCACTTTAGCCCAACGCCAATTATCTAAATAAAATTTACCTGCAAAAAAAGTTGCTGTTAAAGAATTTTTTGCTACATTTTTTTCGCGTCTATAAGAATTGTATTGTGCAACCTTAATATTACTACTTTTGACCGGCTGAATTGCTTGAAAAATTTTAACTCTTTCATCACGAATTAAATCAGAAGTCCAACCAACCGGCGGATCCATCGCAACCATCGCAATTAATTGCAATAAGTGATTCTGCACAATATCACGTATCACACCAGCTTCTTCATAAAATTGCCCCCGACTGCCAACGCCAGCATCTTCCGCAACGGTAATTTGCACGTGATCAATATAATCTCGATTCCAAATCGGTTCAAAAATTGTATTAGCATAACGAAAAAATAAAATATTCTGTACGGTTTCTTTACCAAGATAATGATCGATACGATAAATTTGTTTCTCATCAAATGCTTTGAGAATTTTTTGATTTAATTTGCGTGAAGATTTTTGATCTACTCCAAACGGCTTTTCCAACACAATTTTACTGTGTTTTTTTTCACGGCACAAATGCTGTCTGGACAATCCCGTGACAATCGGCATCACCAAACTCGGCTGCACTGCTAAATAATAAATCACATTTTTCGTTTTATTTTTTTTACCATGCTTAGTAATTAATCCACATAACACGCCATAAGTTTCTGGTTGGTTAACATCACAGGATTGATAAAATAGATGTTTAGCAAACTGCGCTGCATTATTTTTTTTATAATCTTTTGCCGCATGTTTTTTTAGCGATTTAGCAACCAAATTACGATATTCCTGCATTGACCACGCACTACGACCAATTGCAATAATTGAAAAATTTTTAATTAATTTTGCTCTAAACAATTGATATAGTGCCGGCAATAATTTTTTTTGGCTTAAATCACCGGTACCACCAAAAATTAGCATTATAAATGATGCAGGTTGTTCCGATTTAATTTTGCATGGCGTCAAAAATTTGCTTTGAATAAAATCCGTTTCCGTCATAGTTTCTTTCTCTTACTACACATTAACAAAAGCACCTAGTAGTTTCAGTGGCAACTACCGCGCATGATAAAACTGTGTTCTATTATATTCGGCAGATGCTTGCTGACTCATGATTTTACATAACAAACCAAATGTAAAATCATGAGTTCCATGTTTGCATTTATAAAAACGCAATTCTCCTTCTTACATAAAATACTATTCTCTCTTTACAACTTCATGCCCACCAAACTGATTGCGCAATGCTGCAATTAATTTTGATGCAAATGAACTTTTTTGACGTGAACGAAACCGCTGCAATAAAGACGCCGTAATTGCTGGAGCCGGAACATTCAAATCAACAGCTTCTTTCACCGTCCAACGCCCCTCGCCCGAATCCGGAACAACGCCATCAATCGCATCTAAACGTGGGTCATCAATAAAAGCGTTTTTCGTTAATTCTAACAACCAGGAACGAATTACGCTTCCATGATTCCATAAATCAGCTATCTTTGCCAAATCCAAATTAAATTCTTTTTTACTATGTAATATTTCAAACCCTTCTCCGTAAGCTTGCAACATTGCATATTCAATTCCATTATGCACCATTTTTACAAAATGTCCGCTGCCACATTTGCCGATATACGCATAACCATTTTCCGGCGCTAAAGTTTTTAATAGTGGTTCAATTTGTCTAAAATTATTTTTATCACCACCAATCATCATGCAATAACCATGCCCTAAATCCCACACACCACCGCTGACACCAACATCAACAAAATTAATTTTCTTTTTTGCTAACATGTCCGCACGACGCATTGAATCTCGATAAAAAGCATTGCCACCATCAATTAAAAGATCATTCGGCGCAAGAAATTTACTTAATTGTTGTACATGTTCTTCGGTTACATCTCCCGCCGGCAACATTAACCAAATAATTTTAGACGCGGGTAATATTTGAATTAATTCTTCCAATGACTTAGCAGGGATCGCGCCTTTTTTCGCCGCAATTTCGGTTTTAGCATAAGTACGATTATACACTACGATTTCATGATTACCGCTTAATAAACGTTCAACCATGTTCATACCCATTTTGCCTAAACCGACAAATCCGATTTTCATTTGATGATCTCTTTTCCAGGCTGAAATACAAATTTTTCCTTTTCCGTCATTTCCTTGGTAAGAAAATAACTTAAAATTGTTCGTATAATCACGATACCGCCTAACATTCCTAAAGTAGTCCAGGATGGAATTACAATTGTACGCACCACATCAGAGGCAATAAAAAATTCTAACCCAAATATAAGATAGCTACTGAATTCAAATCGAACCATCTCATTTAAACGTACAAGATTGCTGTGAGATAAAAATAGATTATTTAGATATTTGAATAAAACAATAACAACACCAGCAAGAATAACAATTATCCCAATAATATTGATACCCATTGCAAGATAACTGAGCAGCATATGAGCATGAATCATAACTTCCTCCCTAAACAATTTGAAAGAGGCATCAGCCGCCGCAATGCAGCGTCTGACACCTCTTTTAAATTATAACCCGATTAGGGAGGAACTTAAATAGCTTACTTCTTCAAACCAGCAATAACCGCTGCGTGCCTAGATTCTTCAGCGATAATCACATCAACTTTGGTCTTAGCATTTTCCGGTACATATTGTTTCAATCCAAGATAGAACATCACTGAATCCCGCTCCCGTTCAATTGCATAATCCAAAATATCATTTAACGGCATTGAGCTAATATCATCCGGCAGCGGCTTGGTAGTACGGCTAGATTCAATCAATTGACGCATATAAGCATCATATTCTTCTCCTGAATGCACTTTTGGAGAACCTTCCTCCGGCACTGATGATAAAATCTCCGTATAAAAAGCTTTATGCCCCAACTCATCCTGTACCAATTTTTTAAACAATTCCTTATCTTTAACATCACTCGCATGATCGGCTAATTTTTGATAAAGATCTGCAGCCTGCTGCTCTTTCTCAACCGCAAATTTTAAAATTTCGCTCAAATAAAAGACTTTTGGCATAATTGTTAACTCCTATGTTTAATTCAGCTAGGATAATAGCAGATTATATCAAAAAGGCGAAAGAGTTTTTATGCAAACTTACCAGCTTCTCTGATTCAACCAAACTATTTATTTCTTTAAAAGCGGCGTTTGCTCGTTTGGTGTACTACTTTTATTATTTAACAATTTATTGCCAATTTCTATCATTTTTTTATCTGTTTTTTTTCTTTGATTATAATGTTGATATGTATTAGCATACATTTTAGTAATATTATCTATTTGAGTAAAATATGTTGCACTATTAAAACTGTCTATATCACTTTCATTGTTAATACCTATTACATGCACCATTGACGTTTTTAATTCAATTACAACACGTCGTCTTTTTTCACTAAAAAAACCAGGACAACAAAATTCCATACAATTTTTAAAAAATGACATGACTCACCCCTTTGTTGTTTCTTATAATTTGACTATAACAGATGAACCTTAAGGTTTTCTTAAAAAATGAATTTTTTGAACATTTTTTTGCACGCATATCCCACTGATCATTTGAAATGCTTTAAGAACGATGTTAGAGCAATTTAGAAATGTCCCCTTTTCAGCAAGATAGAAATGTCCCCTTGCCGAAATTTAAATCAGTAATGAAGGTAACAGAAACTGATAAAAAATAAAATTATTTTTTTAGAAATTTAAA
>JASFHF010000003.1:0-89201 GCA_050123375.1 Gammaproteobacteria bacterium | reverse complement strand
CCCAATTGTTATCCGTCATTATTCGCCACACTTTTTCCCATCCAGGTCGTCCTTCCCAATACAACATTTCTACTACCGTTGTCATTACAAAATTTGGCATTGTAAGCATTGGCGGCAAAGCAGATGCTACAGATAATGGGATAGCAAAAGCTTTCTTTGCTAAAGAGTATGGTATATATTGACCATCTTTCTCACAGACTTTTTTTGTTAAAATTATAAATATAATTTATTAATCAAATTAACCATTTCCAAACAAGAACTGGCTGCCTCAACACCTTTATTGCCTGCTTTATTTCCTGCTCGTTCAACAGCTTGCTCTGTTGTATACGTAGTTAATATCCCATAACTTATTGGAACATCTGTCTCAAGTCCAATTTGAGCAATACCTTTTGTTACTTCATTAGCTATAACTTCAAAGTGATGCGTTTCACCTTTAATAACTGCACCTAAACAAATTATTCCATCAAATTTTTTAGACTTTGTGTTAGTTGTGTCAAACCAAAATAGAAATGTCCTCTAGTTCTCCAAATTAGAAATGCCCCCCTCCGATTATAGAATAAACCATTGTGGTAAATTCTATCAAATTATATTTTTATTATTTGACAATTGCCTAAAAATTCTACAAAATACTGCCAAAAACCCTACTTTTCCTGGCACGATTACACCAGAATTACACACGGTTTTCACAAAACTTAAGCAAAATATTTTCCAATATTCGCGATTCGCGAATAATACAGGTAAAACTTTATTACCATGCTAAGTTAACTTAGTAACAACATCGGAACAATCCAAAGCACTATAATCTCAAAACTCGTTTCAATTTATCAACCGCAAGCCTATGCTTGTTTTTGCTCATCTTTTCGATATTTAATAATTTCCATTTGATCGCTGGAAATTTCTCAATATTCGGAATATCCAACAAAGACCATTGAGGTTCGCACATTTTTAAAGATAACAAAAATTTTCGTTCATCTTCCATCAATGCCTGGTTTATCATTGCAATAAATCTCTTACGAATCGATATTATCTCATCAAAACTGACTTTCGCCCTGGCCATACCGTCAAAGTCATTATCATAATAACTTTTAATATCTAATAAATTCGGCAACAATAATTCGCTTATTGGGCGATTGTGGCTTGCTAAATAAACTATAAATGCCTTTCTGATGTCATCTGTTATACCTTCGTTTTCCAGCAATAATTTTACATCAAATAAATCACGCGGATGTTGCCTATCCAAAGCTGCACAAAATTTCCCTGCATATAAATCTGGAATTGATAATGTTTGCATTGATACAAAACCACCAAATTCTTTTTCTGCATTTTTGGTAATTGTTCTTTGTTCACAAGGATAAACAGCTCCTCTAATTAGCTCATTAGACTCAATTTTTACTTGGGTATTTTTTGAATTAACAAACAATTTCACTAAATGATTAGTTTGTTTAGTATATTTGCGAATAATTTTTAAATTAGGCAAACGTTTTTCAATGTTTTTTGCAATATTTTCTGTCGCTGCAGCTAATTTTTCTAAAGCAATTGCTCTTTCTTGAAAATGCACATACGTTAAATCAATATCGACCGAATGACGTGGTAAATCTCTAATGAAAAAATTTATCGCCGTACCGCCTTTCAAAGCAAAACATGTTTCTTCTGCAACAATAGGCAACAATTGTAACATCAGCTTCACTTGCTGATAAAATTTGTTATTCTTTATCATCTTTAAATTCTTCTTTAAAAGTGTTTACAAAATTTGTTGGGATAGATAGCTGGTATTTAGGAATATAATACCCACCAGCACCAACAACTCTTTTACCTTTACCAAGATATATTTTAGGTAAGTCTAGATATTGCAAACAAGGAAGATCACATAAATCAGCTAAGAATATAAATAGACGTTTTACTTTAACCGAAAAACACTTCTCTAACAACTGTTGTAATAATTCAGGACGCAACGTTGTTAAACCTTCCATCAAATATTTGGCTTCTTCTAAAGTTTGCTTTGATGGCACTAAGTATAATACCTCTAATATTGCTCTTTCTATGGAAGACACCTTGATAGTATAATCTGATAAATGCTTTTCCGTTACACTATCTGTGATGATATGAGTACCTATTTTGCATGATTCTATTCCTATTGTATAATCAGCAAAAAGTTTTGGCGTAACATATTCGATTTTTCTATTCCATTTACTCCAAGTATCTTCAACAAGAAACCATTTTGGTAATTTCTCACCTTTTCTTCCAAACAACCAAACAACTCCACCACCACCTAAATGAAAAAAGTGTTGTATACCTGAAAGCTCTAATGCGGTTTTGCCTGCAACATAAACTGACAAGTTCATCTGTGTTTGTATAGCATACAAAGCGCCAACCCAATCAACTTCATCGCCAGATTTAACAAAAGCACCTTGCCCTATTTTTTTAAGCCAACCAGATTTAACATAATGACTTAGCAGCTGCTGTGACACACCTAGCTTTCTAAGCTGTGCAGACAACATCACAGTGCCTGGCAACCAAGCGGCTAATAATCGGTTTAATATGTTTCTTTTTTCACTAACCATATTTGTTAAAATAACATTATTTTAAACTAAAAACAACATAAAGTTTAAAATATTTCATAAATAACAAATTTGATTTGTTAAATAAGAAGGTTTTCAAACCAATCTAGAATATCATCGATGAAACACGATAATCTCACGAGGACTTTCTTCACAAAGAACAAAAACGCTCACCCCCAATATAAACCCAAATTATTTTACAATATTCGCAATTCGCGAATTGCGAATCGCGAATTAAAAAGATATACTAACAATATATTTGGAGAAATAAACATGAAACCTCAAGATATTGTGATTGCTTTAAAGCTGATTTCAAAATCAGCTAAATCTGAAATTTGGACTCAACACGAAATTGCCGTTGAATTATGCATGAGTCCTTCTGAAATTAATGCCGGATTAAAAAGATTACAAGAATCAGATTTGCTGATACCAAGCATAGGCCACCAAAACCCAAGAATACAATCTGATCTTTTACTTAAATTTCTTTTGCATGGTATTCGCTATGTCTTCCCTGCAAAACCTGGCGCATTAACTCGCGGTATAGCAACCAGTTATGCAGCACCCGCATTTAAAAATAAAATAGCTATTGGAAATGACCCTATACCAGTATGGCCATTTGCTGAAGGCAATGCTAAAGGTTTGGCAATTATCCCTCTGTATAAATCAGTTCCGTTATCCATAGCAAAATATCCAGACCAGTTATTTTATGATATGCTAAGCTTGGTTGACGCAATCAGATGCGGCAAAGCACGGGAACAAAAGATCGCCGCAGATTTATTGACAAAAATATTAAAAGGCAACAAATGAAAACCCCACACAAAGCATTCACGATGCTAACGAATAAAAACAAAAATGCAGCAAAAAACATTAATAAAAGTATTCATAAATTTAACAGCAAAGCTGAACGTAATTTAGATATGCTATGCGAAGCCGCAATTAAACTAGATAATCTTTGTGAGGAATTTGTATTTGTTGGCGGATGTACCACCTCTTTATTAATAACGGATACCGTCGCTCCAGATGCACGCCCTACCCACGATGTTGATTGCATAATTGATGTGATTTCATTAAATGCTTTTCGTGAAATTGAGAAAGAACTAAGAAAAAAAGGTTTTCAACAAAATATGCAAGAAGAAAACCTATTGATATGTCGATGGAAAAACGACAACCTGGTTTTAGATATTCTTCCAACAGATGAAAAAATTCTCGGCTTTACAAATAAATGGTACAAACAAGCCGCACAAAATGCTACAAAAACAAAACTAAGTAATAACTTAGCCATAAAACATGTTACAGCCCCGTACTTTTTAGCAACCAAACTGGAAGCGTTTAAAAATCGCGGCAACAATGATTACTTAGGCAGTCATGATTTAGAAGATATTATTACTGTTATCGATGGCAGACAAGAAATCATAAATGAAATTGCAACAAGCAACCACACAATCAAAAATTATCTAATAACCGAATTTCAAGCATTAACCAAAAACCAAGCTTTTGTTAATGCACTCCCTGGTCATTTGAATTATAGCCCAATACAACAAGAACGCGCCCAATTCGTTTTAAACAGAATATTAGAAATTGCTGAACTAACTTGATATCTTTTACGCAACAATAATTTCCTGAATTTCCGGATGGTAATATTTCGCTTTGCCAGTTTTAACCAATAAATTATCAAGCGGCTGATAAATACCTTCGCTATGAGAATGCCCACATAAAACCATAAACTCTAAGCTTGGATTTTCCTCAGCAATTTTAAAAATCACATCACCAATCGCTTTAGACGCAAAAAATGGCAACCAATTTTCATCGCTAATTTCACCCTCATGCCAACAAGCACCAACAAATGGAGCAACATGCGTCAAAATAATAACTTTCTTTGCTGATAATTGCGTCGCTTCTTCTAAATTTATTTCAAGCGCTGCGGCATCAGCATCAGCTAATTGCTGCATTTTTTGCAACAATTTATTTTTACCTAGAATTTTTTGCGTGAATAAATCATAGATTAATCTACTATCATTCAATACAACATTGCTATTTTGATAATCCCCATAGCGGCCATCAGCCCAACCATCTTGACCAATCAATAGCGTATCATTGGTTAACTGCTTAACTTTTGCTTCACTTAACCAAATTAGCAATGGTTCATTATCACAAAGACGTGATACCTCTTGCTTAACTTCAGCAATTTCCCCATGATAAAAATCGTGATTACCAAGCACGAAATATATAGGCATTTTTAAATGATCCGCCATTTCCTGCAATACATCAACCAACATTGGCGCATCTGCAATATCACCGGTAATTGCAATCGCCTCACAATTTTGCCCAAGAATTTTTTTATAAAAATCTACTCTTTGCTCCAAAGAAAGAAAATTCAAATGAATGTCCGTTAACCAACATATTTTCATAATGGTAATTCTACTTTGAAACGCTTAAGACGTCAAAATTGTTCTTTCAACCTAATCATAAATAAATTCACTTTTCCTTGATTCGGCCAGTTAATATCTTTTTGATATTGTAATCCTAATTTTTTTGCAATTTTTATTGATCCTATATTTTTGGGATTAATCGCAGAAAAAATTTCAGTGAGCTTTGCTGTTTCAAATCCATAATCAAGCATTGCTTTAGCTGCTTCAAATGCATAGCCATGCCCCCAATATTTAGCATTTAATCCGTACGAAAGCTCAATTAAATATTCAGATTCAACCAATATTGGCTCTAAACCACAATAACCAATAACTTTATTAGATTTTTTTAAAATAACCGCGCGTCGACCTAATGGAAAATTTTGCACCAGATATGTAATTTTATCTTCAAGATATTTTTTTGTTTCTTCATAAGTTTTGACGCCGCTAATATATTTTGTGGCCGCTGCATTTTTAAATTGTTCATAAACATCATCCAGATCACCACATTCATATGGCCGAATAATTAATCTTTCTGTTTCAATTTTTTTGTTCATTTCACAAATGCTCAATTTATATGCGCTAAAATCTTCCTATCAAGAATATGTTTTTATATTTGATTATCTATCATTTGCTGCTATCTTCATTAAAAACTCTTTTACAACTTTATATGATTTATCAGGTTCATCTTTATAAACTGGAGCGCCAGCGTGCTCGAAAACTTCTAAAGTTACATATTTAGAATCAATCTTACCAGCCATTTCTTCTGCCGCATCGACAAGATGCAAACTATCTGAGCCAACCAACATAAGAGTTGGACATTGAATTTTATTCACTACATCCAAATAATTAAAATTCAACACCTCGTGTTGACAAAAACGAAAAAAAACTTCTGGATTTTTTATACACCGATTAAGCTCTTGTGGTGAATATGCTTTTTTAGCATAAAAAGGTATACACAATTTGGTAAATGCAGCAAAGGTTTTTTCATTCGGATTGGTGTAAAAATCATGAAAAGCTTTTGCAGGTTTTACACCGCCTAATTCCTGTATTTTTGCACATACCATATCTAATGAAAATTTGGCTTCAGTATTACAAAAAATCAATCCGCCTGGGTAAGCATAATGTTTTTTAATATATTCACACATAACATGACCACCCATTGAAACACCCGCAATTATTGGCTTAGTTATATTTAATGCAATTAAAAACTGATGTAAATCATCTGCCCATTGTTGCAAATTCCATTTATCTGGTTTACTGACATCACTACGGCCACAACCACGCTGATCTAAAAAAACAACTTGTGCAATATTCGAAAATTGCGACCAAAATTCGACGTACAAGGTATGATCTATAAAACCATGTCCACCATGTAGCACAATTAAAGTTGGCTTTTCTTCAACCCTATCCGATTTTATAGCTAATTTTGAACCATACACATCGAAAAATAAATCACAATCATTAATTCTAATTCGCACAATTATACCTCATTATAACCATCATTTAGTTACTTTTAGCATTTCACCAGTTGCAAGATAATGGTTAATCATTCTTTGTAACAAATCCATCGTGTTATTGTAGATATCATCCGTATAATTAGCAACAAAAGCATCACCTTCATCATTCAACCCAGTTATCACCTGTCTCCAAATTGCTTTGGTGCTGCCATCATCTTGCCGCATAAGTTCAATCGTATATCTAATTGCTTTAATTGAGCTAACACGCACAAACTCAATATAATTCGGCGGATTATATTTAGAAACAACCCAGGTTTCCGGCGGTCCTTCAGTGTGACTAGTTTTAAAAATACAATCCAATTCAGCTATTCCTGAATCGGTATAAATCATTTCACACTCCCAATGCTCAATCCAATCATATTCAACCACTGGACATAACAAAGGAAAAACCTCCTCGGACGACCAGTTAAGATGCATAGTGTAACTTTTGATTTTGCGATTTCTGTTCATAATACACCCTAAAACACATTTATTTATAATATGATTCTTTCAAATGTTCCGGCTCATTATACTCATTGAAATTTATCAAAATCTCTTCGCCGGCACGAATATCTCTTGTAGTAACCAACCTATATGGTTCCGGTGTTTTGGTGACATTAGGCTTATCAGAATGATTGATATACCAAACAATTTCCATCCGATCAAATCTTTCCGGACAAGAACATTCGTCTTTGTTTATAAAAACACAATAACTCCTAAATTCCGCTGGAACATCTTTTATTTTCATTTTCCGCGGAGAAAAATCAGCAAAAACACGGGTTCCAGCAGGAATATCATGTGTGGCAAATACTCCAACCTTTCTAATTGGAGAGGGCTTTAAAATAAATGAAAATTCATTGCATTCTGTTATCATACTTCATACTCCCAATTTTTTTGTAAAAAATATTATTCAGCTATAACTTATTTAAAAACTTCTCGACCACGTTATCAAAATCAACCATAAACTTCTCCCCCATTTAAAAAATATATAAAACATGATGCCATAACCATTAGCTCAAACAGCAGTATTATCGTATATTTCCAACGCCGTCGGCAAACAGGAAGTAACTCCTTTCAAACCATTCACTGTCAAAGTGATTAAAATCGTATCCTTAATTTCTTCACGAGTTGCGCCTAATTGTTTCGCCATTGGCACGTGAAACTTGATTGACTCAAGATCACTTAACGCAGCTTTAATGCCAATATAAATTAATTGCTTAGTTTTAGCATCTAATCCTTTGGTCTTAATTAATGACTGAACCAAACCATCAAAAGCTTCGGCTATTTCTGGAGCTTCTTGTTTGAAAATTTCAAATGGATTTTGCTTATTCATACTTCACCTCATTTTCATTTAACGTTTTATTCACCAATAATGAATCATAGTATGCAGTAACATTTATGATTTTGTTATTTGCAAATTTAAAAATCCAGCAATACTCATTATTATAATCTTGACTATTTTTCGCTTTCATTTCGCCACGCATTTCAATAATAAACGCATTATTATCAACATAAGAATTTAAAATATGAATTTTCCATTCCGGCAATAAAACATTATTAAGCCGATTAAGTACTTTAGTAAAAAATTCTTCTTTACCATAATATTCGCCTGATAAAATGCTGGTACCTTTAATTGTCCACAAAAAATCGTCAGCAAAATAAGTATCACAAAGATCGTTAAAATTGCAATGTTTTAATAAATCAAGAATATGTTTTTGTGTTTGATTATCTATCACTTGCAACCCCCTATTTGCCTTTTTAAGCTATATTTGTTTCTTAAGAACATTTGCTATTACTTTAGCCGGATCTTCGCCGTCATACATAGCTTTGTGCATCATCTTTATTTAGAAACCACCGCAACATATTTCTGCTTACTGCTTTGCGGCTTATCTGGAATGGTCATAGCCAACAGTCCTTGATTCAGCAATGGAATCACATATTTATTTCTAAACTTCGTACGATGCTTCCAACCAAGAAAATTCATCATCTCCTGTAAATTACGCTCTTTTTGGCAAAACTTCAGCAATTTTTGCTCATCTTGACTTAGTCCCGACTTAGTCCCGACTTGGTCCCGACTTGGTCCCGACTTGGTCCCTAGCACCTTGGTTGCAGAATGCGGATAAAATGTCACCCTCACAGCAGAACCGAACTCTTCCCATGTTGGTTCTGGATAACCTTCTTTCTTGCAAAACTTCATTATACGTTCATAACCACTACCCCAAGTTTCGACAAGATCCATTTTTTTAAATATTTGAGCAATTGCCTTATTGCGAATAGTGCTTACACCGTTTTTGAAATCCTCCATGGTCATTCCAAGCGGCAACATACCAGGATTTGTTATATCTAACCTATCCGAATAAATAGCAACTAAGATACGCATCCCTTGAATCATATAATTGGAATGTAGTAGTGCATTAATTAACACTTCACGAATAGCAGCGGTTGGATATTCTGGAATATCTTTTCTTTTCATAGTTTTTATTTCTGCAGCCATTCTAGTATTGCGACGAATAAATTTTGGCACCTCTTCAATTGCAGTTAAAAGTCCCCCATCAATATCTATTCGATCAATAAATTCAGCCTTAGTTGTATCAGCAAAACGCGCGCAACTAACCCTGGCCCCATTAAACTTATGAAATCTTACTTCCTCATTACCAAGTAAAATTATTCCAGCATTAGAAGGTACAATTTTATTGCCTTGCTTCAATAATAATCCTAATGACTGTAGTTTTGCAGAAGTTGACTTATATTGAAAATGCTCAAACATTAAATCTACTAATTTAGAATCAAAATCATCAAAGCTAGTGCCATGACATGGCAACGCATCAAAACTACCATCCGTACGCCTTAAATTAATTTCCTCAATAATCTGTGGACTAGCTTGTCTATTAGTTGAACCTAATCTTATCAGCACCCCTGCAGTATCACCTGCTTTTTTTAAATAATATGGTCCTATGATATGCGGCACTTTAACAACTAATAACGTTTTTTTCTTAACCGTTACAATTTCAATATCAGGCATAAGCATAGGTTCAATACTATCCGCAACAACTGAAGTAATCTTTTCTTCCATTTTAAACGGATTACCTACTCCAACTACTTTACCGCCATCCTCAACACCAATTATTAAAGTTCCACCAGCAGTATTAGCAAAAGCAACAATAGTTTTAACTATAGGATTTAAAGATGATAAATCCCGCTTAAATTCCAGCGTTTTTGATTCTGGCTGCTTGACAAGTTCCTGTATATTAATAGCACTCATAAGTTTAAATTATATATCCATCATACCTCAAGATGCGAAGATTATAACAAATAATCTTATTCTTTGCGATGACATTTTAAGCGAACAATTTTCGAAAATATTGTTCGCTTAAATTATTAATTGCTACTTTTCACGTTCTTTTATTTTATCTTCAAAATATTCAATTTCGTCTAAAAAATCACTAATTGTCCAAATGGCGTTATAAATAACACTATAATTTGGCTCATTATAATTAACATCTTGTAACATCAAACAAGCGATTATCGATTTTGCTTTCATAAATCTTTCGTTAATGGCGTCTTTTAGATCTAGAGTGGTAACGGACGGGTTAAGAACAAAAATATTATCCATTTAATAGTCTCCTGTACGTTATTTTGTAATTTACCAGTTTGGTAACTGGTGATCGGGGCTCAAAACCGCGTACAGAGCGGCTGGCTTATTTCCCTTTCGGGTCTTGTATTCACCCACCCCGATCGTATAGAACGTATACAAAAACACCGCAACTATCGGGGCGGGTTTCCGCTGTACAGTGTTTTGAAGCACCTTGAGGATATAATGGCTAATACTTAGATAAATGTCAATTATTGATTGGTGTTTGTGCTTGTTTTTATTTCTTAATAAAAAATAAAAATTATTGTTGTGCCTGTGGGTATGTGGTCAAGAAACCAGTGGGTGTGGTCAAACTGTGCGTAACACGCTAGTACATCGTCAAAAAAATTTTTACGAAGCTAATCAAATTTGAGATATAATTGCGCTTGCTTAAATTACATTAAGGAAGCGTAAAATGCCGAAAGCGTTAAAACTGAAGTTAAAAAGCAAGGATTTATTAACTATAAAAGAGTTATTAAAATATGAAGAACCAAGAGTAATTAGAAGAGCAAATGTTTTAAATTGCCTTCATTTAGGATATACCTCTGGCGAAATAGCGATGATTTTGAATGTTAGCCAAAAAACAGTGGCTAATGTTGGAAATAGTTATCTTTATGATGGATTGGAATCTGCGCTTTATGATGAGGAGCGTTGCGGAAGACCGATCGATTATGATGATAGAGAACGCTCAAGAATTATTGCGATGGTTTGCAGTGATCCGCCAAGTGGGGCATACCGCTGGACGTTAGATTTAATCGCGGAAGAATCGCAAAGAAGAAATTTAGTAGGGAAAAATATTAGCCGAGAGCAAGTACGCATTATTTTACAAGAGCATGATTTAAAGCCCTGGCAAGAAAAGATGTGGTGTATCGCCAAATTGGATACTGAATACATTAAAAGAATGGAAGATATTTTGGATATCTATGAACGTCCATACAATAGAGATAATCCGGTGGTTTGTATGGATGAAAAGCCGGTAGCTTTAATTTCAGATTCAAGAGACCGAT
This sequence comes from Gammaproteobacteria bacterium, assembly GCA_050123375.1. GTDB lineage: Bacteria > Pseudomonadota > Gammaproteobacteria > UBA12402 > UBA12402 > JASFHF01. The sequence continues at coordinate 78,101 of JASFHF010000003.1, read as the reverse complement.
TAAAGCCAAAATCAGATGGTGATGTTTTGAAAAAAGATTATGAATATGTGCGCAATGGTTCGGTAAACGTTTTTTGTGCAGTAGAAGGGAAATTAGGGCGATATATCAACAAGCCAACCCGGAAGAGAAATGGTGATGAATTTGCAAAATTCATGAAGCGATTATCGGATAGATATGGCTATGCGAAAAAAGTGATATTGATAATGGATAATTTATCAACGCACAAAGAAAAATCGCTGATAAATTATTATGGTGAACAAGAAGGGAAAAAGATTTGGTCTAAATTTGAAGTTCACTATACGCCCAAACATGGAAGTTGGTTAAATCAGGCAGAAATAGCTATTGGGATGTATTCACGACAATGTTTAGGGGATGGTAGAATTGGTGAATTTGATAATTTAAAAAATGAAACTAAAGCATGGAACAAAAGGACAAACAGAAAAGCAACTAAAATTAACTGGAGATTTACAAAAAAGAAAGCAAGAAAAAGTTTAAACTACAAAGCGCCTGCTTCGTAAAAACTTTTTTGACGGAGTACTAGCGGTTTATTATCTACGGTTAAATACCTACCCATCTGGGTTTGATTGGCTCCAGCTTGATAGGCCATAGCAGCTGATGAAACCATAACTCCAACGGTTAAAATCATGATTAATAATACCCTTGTCGAAAGATAGGCTGTTTTCATTGTTATTTTTCTCCATATTTTCATATCTTCTGCGCCTTATCAGTATTTGCACTTTTATATGCAAAAAACTTTAAATTCTTACATATTTGACACATTTGCTTGTCTGTGTATATTTAAAGCTTAGTGCAAAACGTGTAACTTTGCAAGCATTATTTGCATTTTTGTATACAATAATAGGTAATTGATTGATTTTATTGTGATTAATCTGCGTTACTTTTGCTATAAATTGTAATTTTGTATGCATTATCGCCTAGGTACAATATTGCAAACTTAATAGAAAGGTTATTGCATTTTTATTTACAACCATTTGAAGTTTGCCTCCAATTAACGTAAAATGTTAATGAAGCACTAAAAGGAGACGACAAAATGAGCGAACAAATAAAATCCAATAAGCTCTCAAAAAAGCACCCTGTATACAAGAACCTTAAGCGCGCCAAAAAGCAGGATGACGCCCATGCTCTGGGCGTAAGAATTAAAACTGCCCGTGAAAGCGCAGGATTCCTAAAAATAATAGATTTTAAAAATAAGTTTTTCCCTGATGTAAGCAGAGCACTCTATTATCAATGGGAAGTTGGGATCAGAAATCCTAGTGATGAAGTGCTAAAAAAAATAAGCCAGATCTGCAAAGTAAACTACCATTGGCTAAAAACGGGCGAAGGCGATCCACTGAAAGGTATTAAAATGCCTAAAGAAGAATTAACTGATAAAAAAACCTACATCGCCTTTATGCTTTTAAGACAAAAACACGCAAAAGATCAAGGCAAAGAGATTCTTTCTGAAAGTCTCAGAAAGAAACTATATGAAATTACTTTTCTTGCTCCCACTGAAAAAAAAGAAGAATCTGTTGTATTTTCAATCAATGTTGCGCTAATGCAGACCATACTGAAAGAAATTGCTCAGGTTTATACTGATGCTCACCAGCACGTTGATTATGACAAGCAAGCAGAATTAGCATCACAAATTTATTCAAGCATTATAGAACACGAATCTAGACCAAAAGAACAGTTAAAACAAGCCAAAATTGTTGTTAATTCTTATAAACGCCTTATTTTGAAAACCAACTAAAAGTTGATTTAATATGGAAGTCATAGGAAAAGAAATTGTAGAAACTTTATTTGATGGTGCGTTGATTTTAAATGTTTTGATCTATAAATCGTCTATCTGAAAATAGTTGGAAAATGATACCTGATTGTAGCAGTATATGGGAAAACATTTTTTAGGGTATAAATAACATCTTAACACTACTACAGTACTTGAAAAGCATAGTAAGGAGGCTATCAAAGAAAAAGCATGAATGGCAAAAACGTTCTTAATAAAAATTTATACAAAAATAATCCGTTCCTTTCCGCATTCAATAAAAAAAAAGCCCTGCAAATAAATACTACTTAAAAATATAAAGAGTAACATATCTCTATCTTCGCCTTTGTTAGAGAGCTAAACAACTTATTCAGCCTATCAAATCATTCACCTTGACTTTGCATTGATGTCGATTTTAAGCACGCTGGGATGTCTATTTATGGCTGACAAACCATATAAACATACTGGGTCAAATGGTCGATGATTGTTTTTACAATAAACGGCGTAATTATCGTGTCAAATCAATAAAAAGTGCTATAATCACAATCATTTAATTTCAACTATAGAGTAATAGCATATGAACATATTAATAGATATTATACAGACAGTTTTTGAACTTGGCTTATTTATTAATGCAATTTTATTTATTCCACAATCAATTAAAATCTTGAGAAACAAAAGTGTTCAAGGCTTGTCATTAACAACTTTTCTTGGTTTTTGGTTAATTCAATTATTTATTGTCTTGCATGCGTGTATAATACATGATTATCTATTGTTAACAGGTTATATTTTTAGTCTAATCACATGCGGCTCTGTAGTTTTATTGATAATAATTTTTAGAAAAAAAAATAAAAATAACACAGCAAATGAATTGTAATTATTATGCGAGAAAAAGCATGAAGTTTAGTAATATAGATTTATTGCCACAGCATCCAGAATCTATTATACGAAACTCCATAATGGAGGATAAACTCTTAAAGTTGATGTATTTTTTTGTGCAGGAGACTATTGAGACTTTTGATTCTTTCTTTATAAAGAAAAATTATGCGAAGTTTGATCCTCACGTAGGAGAAACTTCTTGTCAAATTAGAGCATATAAGATATTAACTATTACAAAAAGAACATCAAAATATTCATCCAAGCGCTACCAGAAAAAAATAAATCAGTTATATAATACATTAGATAAAATTGACTCCTTAATTAAGAAAAAAACAAAATGCAAAACAAAAGGTCTTGCTATACAAGATTTTATCAAAAATAATGTGTGCTATTATCGTTTATCTAAAGAAGAACTATTCCTTATTCAATCATATTTTCTTACTAAATATAAAAAATCACTAGGTAAAAATGAAACTTACATAAACTATGATAACTTAATAAATGCTACCAACACAAATAAAAAATTCGTTAGAAAACTTGTGCATGATTACCAATTAAAATTATCAAAAGCTTCATGTGAATTTGTAATTGATATTTCCAATATATCCAAACTACCTAATTGTACTCAAATTCTACAATCATTACAATTCAATGATGATGACGGAAGATATGTGCTTCCATGTTATGATTTTATGAAAGTTTTATTAGTTAATTTATTTTCTCATGAATTCCCAATTTTATTTATTATAGAAAGATATTTAAAAAAAGAGTTAAAAGAGATTGTCCCACTTGTATATGTTTCTGAAAAGCAAGATAAAAATGATTTTGTATTAAATGATAAAAACATTCCGCTACATACACCTTGTTTTGTTGTTCGTGGCTCTGTATCTTATGATAACTTTTTTGAAGAAACAAAAAATTATATAAAAAGAATATCTGCATTAGGCGTAACTGATGTTTTGATGTTAAATATGGCACAGCATCCTCAATATAGCGGAAACCTTCTTAGTAAATATAAAGATAATCCTTATAAATCAACTTTTGAATCACTGTTATTAAAAAATAATCTTGAAGGAAAAGAAGAAGAATTACTACAAATGAAAGAAAAGGCTTTAAAAAGCGGTTGCTGTAAAGAAAATCCTAGTTTATTTTATGTAAAACATGTTTTTTGTGATACAATAAAAAGTCAGATGGACAAATTAAATATTAAATGCTTGGAAGAATTAATTTTATGAGCGAGAACAAAGCAACAAATTTTATTAGTTGTGAAACGATCATAAGTTTGTTGCCAGGTCATGTATATTGGAAAAATAAAAATGGTATTTATTTAGGCTGCAATAAAAATCAAGCAAGAGATTTAGGATTCAGTTCTCCTGATGACATTATAGGAAAATCTGATTTTGATCTTTCCTCAAAAACAGAAGCTGAGTTAGTTAGAAATAATGATCTGAATGTAATGACCTCTGGGCAACCGAAAATTGTAGAAGAACCTGGAAGAAGTATTGCCGGTAAAAAAATAGTCTATCTGACCCATAAAGTACCACTATATAATCAAAATAAAGAAGTGATTGGCATCTTGGGTATATCGCTTGATATTACTGATGCAAAAAAAGAGGAAGCCGAAAAATTAGAAACTTTAGAAAGGATAATATCTGTTATGCCAGGGCACGTTTATTGGAAAAATAGAGATTGTATTTTACAAGGTTGCAACGACAATCAGGCTAAAGATGCAGGATTGCCCTCTAGAAAAGATATAGTTGGTAAAAATGCTTATGATTTATTATGGCAAAATCAGCCAGAGGATGATAAAAGGGAACAAGCTGCAATTACAGATAGAATAGATAAAGAAGTAATGGACTTTGGTGCTAAAAAAACTATAGAAGAATTTATAGTAATGCCAGATGGTTCCAAAGCATCTATGCTTTCTGAGAAAGTTCCGTTAAAGGACGAAAAAGGTAAAGTTATCGGTCTTGTAGGCATATCTTTTGATATTACTAAGCAAAAAGAACAAGAAAAAAAGCTAAAAGAAGCAGAGATAAAAGACAAACTTCATGAAGAAAAAAACAAAGTATTGCAATCATTTGGGGCTTGCATAGCTCATGAATTACGCACCCCTTTAAACAGCATATATAATTACACTTCAGCCCAAGATTATTTGGATATCGTTTTTGAAGGTTATAAACTAGCAAAAGATGCAAACTTACCAGTTAAATTTCTTTTGCCTATCCACATAAATAGCATCAAAGAAGCCTTTAAAGATATTGCTCACGAAACAATTAGAGTAAATAAATTTATTGATATGTTATTAACCAGTATTAAAAGCTTAAACACAGACGTTGAATCTGCAATTGTTAAAGAGAATTTTGAGAAAATTTCCATTTGTAGTTGTGTCGAGAATGCCCTTGAGCGGTATGCTTTTAACTCTTCTGACGAAAGGCAATTAATTAACTGGTCTGACAAAAATGATTTCCACATATTAGGTGATCCAATAGTTATTGAACATATATTATTTAATTTGATAAAAAATGCTATTTATTACATAAGAGTATCTCAAAAAGGTGAGATATCTATTTGGCTTGAAAAAGGATCTAAATATAATAGATTATATTTTAAGGATACAGGACAGGGAATTGCTGAAGATATTTTACCTAAAATATTTGATCACTTTTTTAGTAAAAGAGAAGAAGGAACTGGTACTGGGTTAGCTTTTTGTAAATGGGCAATGGAAAGCATGAAAGGAAGAATTGACTGCGATTCCAAATTAGGTGAATATACAAAGTTTATACTGGAATTTCCTATAATTTAAATGTTTTTTAAACATTTTTAAGAAATACGTTTTTAAAATAAGGGGTTAGCAAATATGAAACAGTCACAATATACTGAAATACCATGTTGTTATTTTCCAACGACAACGATTCTGATTGACGATGATGTCCAGTTCATCAAAAGCATGCATTTAGTACTTGATACGACTTTAAATCGAAAAAGCTACAATAATCCTATTGAAGCTCTTAACTACCTTACTAAGAAGTATGAGTCAATTTTACAACCAGAATCCTGGTCTGCTGCTAAATTTGACAAATATGAACAAGAAATAAACCTGCTGGATAGTGAAGTTGGATATGTGATTGATTTTTTATCCATTCATAAAATGGTATATATTCCTAACAGATTTGATGAAGTATCTACCGTTATATCAGATTACTCTATGCCGGAAATAAATGGAGTTGAATTATTTAGCAGGCTGCAAAACTTTGCTTTTCAGAAATTTCTGCTTACTGGAGTTGCGTCAGAATCGATTGGTTTAGATGCATTTAATGATGGAAAAATTGATAAATTCATCGCCAAAAAACCCATGTCTCTTGATTTCAAGGATCAAATAAAAAATATAGTAAAAGATTTACAAAAACGTTATTTTAAAATAGCAACACAAGATATTATGCAAAAATTATCTTTATCACCTAAATCGTGCATTGGCGAACCATCTTTTAATAAATTATTTAATGAAGTCATTCAGGAAAATAATATTGTGGAATATTATTTAGTTCATGAAACGGGTTGTTTTGTACTGTTAGATTATGCGGGAAATGTTAGCTGGTTAGTGGTTAAATCAGAAAATGACATGAAATATTACTATGATTCAGCAGTTGATAATGAAGCTTCTAATCAAATTATAAACTCTCTTGAAAATCGCTCAGAAGTATTGTTTTTGTTTTCTGAAAAAGATGATAATGCTCCTTATGAAGAATGGGGTAAATATTTACATCCAGCCAAAATTCTGGAAGGAGAAAAAAACAAATTCTATTACAGTTATATCAAAAACAATCCAGTATACGATTCTCAATTAGAAAAAATCGTATCTTATAAAGATTTTTTAGAAAAGGGATTGACGTCGACGTGACCATAATACTGGAGCAGCGCTTATTATCTCTGTATTATAAATGTTGTTTTCATCCGAGAAGTTGGGATTAATTATAAGCAAGGTATATTGCCTTTTCTTTTTACCATTCTGTAATTTTCTTAGGAATAGCTGATTGTTTGCAATTTGCACTATGCATATTTTACCTATAAGTTTTTCAAAATCTTCTTCGGCATACTTGATTCCGGCAACAATATCTCCTTTAGCATAAAAAGGCAGCATGGTCTCGTCACTCACTTCAAATGAAATTGTATTGTGATTCCCACTCATAAAGACCGCTAACTCTTCCTCAATTTGTTTTTCTTCATTCAGCGCAGTATCAAAGCTTTCAGTATTTTGTTCTAACATTTTTATACGGTCAGCGGCGACACGGTATGGCTCATTACCAATACCAAATAATAGCCATTCTGCGTCTACTATAATGCCGTCTACTTTTAATTTTTCAGCTAATTCATATGCCCTTTTCTTAGGTATGCTATTACGTTTTGCTATTTCCCAATCCTTATAAGTATTCCAATTCACCCCATACCGTTTAACAAACTCAGGTCTTTCCATATTGGCTAGAGACCTTATTCGCCGTAAACGACCGGCGCGTGCCTTTCTATTTTCTTTAGCAGACGCCTGTTTGTCTTGGGCAATTCTTTGGGCAACTTTATCTTTTGATTTATCCATTTTTTTCCTTATTTCCACCTATTAGTTTTATGATTACAAGCACTATAGCAAATATCTTATAGAGCATATATGCTTCGCATTACATGCCCACGAGAAAAGGTGTAATTTCCTTAATTTTTTTCAAAAAAGACCTTGAAACGAGGTCTCTTTGATCTATACTATCATCATAAACTAATTATTCACGTGATTGGGATGACGACTAAAAAGTCTAAACTCAAACACGGTAACAACGACAATAATAACATACGGTGTTTGTGGACTAAATAGTCTTTATCTCACGGAGGAGAAAATAATGGTTAAAAATTTATACAATACATGCCAGATCAATAGTAGTCAAAATGACAACGCTAATAACAACGTAAATCAAAATACTTCTTTTCATCTATTGCAGCATCAAAAGAATGCGTTTATCAATAGCATAAGATCGGGGGTAAGAACTCCATGTTGCGGAATTATTAACTTAGTTTCAAAGTTAATTAACAAAGAAGAAAACAACGAAAAGAAAAAAGCGCTTACTGATGTTTTAAATTCTACAAAGAACCTTTACAGCTATTTTGATGAAATAATTGAATTTGCGACAGCAAGCAGACACAACCATCCTTTATTACACCTTGAAATTAACTTTAAAAAAATAATTAACGAGGTTATTGAATGCTTTTCGGCAATTATAAAAGATAAAAATATTATTATTGAACAACATTGCCCTCAAGAATTTACCAAAAAGTTTATTGGTGATTCATTTAGAATAAGACAGATTATATTTAATCTTATTAGTAATGCTATTAATTATACCAATAACGATAAAGTTACTATAACTATCAAAGAAGATTTAATCACTGATAATAAATCTGTAATGAAAATTATTATTGAAGATTCTGGTCCTGGAATTCCAGAAGATATCAAACAATATATTTTTGAACCATTTTGCCCAATAAACTCTAATTATAACAGCGCATATCATGGTTTTGGTTTTGGATTACCACTAGTTAAACAATATCTTGTTGATCTTGGTGGTTCTATCCAAGTGGAAAATCGAGAGCCTAGCGGTTCAAGATTTATTTGTTCATTGCCCCTCGACGCTCAATACAAAAGGAAAAGTGATGAGCAATTTGTTTTTAATCAAGCGATAAGGAGAAACATCATGTTAAATCATAACACTGAGATTTGTATCACTAAAAAGCCGTCCATTATTTTTAATCAGCATATTCATAAACTTTATGAATATGGGTACAAAGATGTGGAGAATTTTAAAATTTTGCTAATCGAAAACGATGAATTTATTAGTAAATTTTATGTCGAAGTTTTGCAAAAAATCGGCTATGACGTTGATGTAGCTAAAAACGGTAACGAAGCAACAAAAATGTTTAATAGCCATTACGATTTGTTTTTAGTTGATTTTGCACTAAACGGTGTTTGTGGCGCCAGAATGTGCGAAGTAATTAAAAGTCTGCCGAAATTTGCGTGTACTCCAGTTATTCTGTTAAGCGATATTGGAAGTTTCAAAAGAGAATGTATAGCTGCCGGTGCTGATGATTTTGCGGTTAAATCCTTCTCAGAGGAAGAATTACAAAATCTAGTTGATAAATGGCTGCTAAAAAACAGCAATAATTAAACACAACATGGACGCGAAATTTTATATTGTAACGGATGATGAAAAAAATGGAGGAATTGAAATGCTGATCTTAACAAGGCGTTTGGAAGAATCTTTAAAGATTGGGGATGATATTACTATAACTGTGCTGGGACAAAAAGGCCAACAAGTACGATTAGGAATTGATGCGCCTAAAAGTGTTCCAGTGCACCGCGAAGAAATTTACCATCGCATCAAAGAAAAACATGTTAATAAAGAAAAGGTGTATGATGAATAACCGGCTTGAGTTGCAAGACATTATTGATGAAAACTTGACTAAAGCCAAAGCAACTTTGGATTGTTTATTAGCAGCAGAAGATAGTCAAGTGGAGCTTGATAAAGAAACTATTTATAACGCTGTATGGTCGGCGCGTGATAATTTACAGGAAATCGTACGATATCAGGCATCATCAAAAGATAACTTTGGAGAGGAAAATTAAATGGAGAGAGATTTAAAATGAAGAAAAACGTGTTAATAATAAGGATAAAAATGATTAGGTTTCTATATGAAATTATAAATACAGTGATAACAAATAGAAATGTTTGAATGCAGTGGGCGATGATTTTGTAACTAAATCCATTTTGGTTGAGGGGCTTTTGGTAGAGGGGTTACCAAAAACACAAATAAACAAGTAATCAAATTGGAATATATCATGAACAATAAATGTATAAATTTGGTGGAGCCTGGTTTTCTTAAGTCATGTAAATATGGTAAATACCATTATCTTGAACCTTGGATTGGTTGTGAACATAACTGCCTGTATTGTTATGGAAGATCACATAAAACCGTTAATAATAGCTTAACACATTATCAAACCACCTTTAATAATCCTTTGCCGCAACATAATCCAGATATACTTTTAAATAAAATTAGGCAGGCCATTCACAAAAACAATGTTAAAGTATTAAAGCTTTGTCGTTATACAGATATTTTTACTCCAAAATTTGTAAAAAACGGGCTAACCTATGCAATATTAAACGAACTTTGTCAATTGCCAATCGGAAAAATCATTATTACAACTAAAGGGGTTCCTGATAAAAATATATTAAATTTAATCAAGCAGCACAAAAATAGATTTTCTTACAGTGCTGTAATTAAACCACAATGTGAATATCTTTTAGAAATAAATATACCTATAAATGAAGAAAAACTAATGGTTATGTCAGAGCTTAATAAAGCAGGAGTTAAATGCACCGTAGGCATGCACCCTTTGTTATTTAGCATAAACATGGAATTAAACGAATGGCGTGTTTTTTTCAAGCAAATAAAATCATTTGGTTTAAGCAGGGTCATGTTTTCCTACCTAATGCTTGATGCCGGCTTAATAGAACATTTAAAAAAATCGTTATCCCCAAAAATATTTGACATAGTAATGGGATATTTCGATGCGGACAAACAATTCACTTCACTAATGAATTTGCTGACGAAAAATTAATATGCATAAAAAATAACATTAGAGAAAAACACATAGCTATGCTAAATCAGATTATAAATGAAATGGGCTTTCAGCATGTGGTATGTTCTCTTTAAACATACCAAAAAATGATGGAACATAGAGTTAGGCGATCTGTTTACACTTTTTAGAAAAGATAAATAGCTATTTATGACTCTACAGGCAATTAATTTCGCCTATAATGCAGATTATTTTTGCTATATTTAAACTTTTTGTACTTTCATTAGTAAGCCAATATGTTAAAAACACATACAATCAATGCAAACAACATTTCTTGAATTTTTTGCCACTTCCGCACGGGCATGGGTCATTTCTACCTGTTTTCGGCATGGAGCGGACATAAGTTTGGCCAGTATTATACTCGTCTGCCATCAAAGTTTCGTTATCAAAATCAAAAGCACTATCTGTAGAATAATTATTCTCTTCTTTAAAGCATGCCCAGCCTTTTAATTCTTTGACAGTATCGCTAATAAAATGGTGGCTATCATATAGCCAGAATTTTTTAGTATTTTCTTCTCCCTCCCTAATTGTCTTGTCAAGACTTTGCAAACCAACTATTGATACATCTACTAATCCTTCATTAAAAGCATCCTTAACCTCATCAAATAATTCATCACAATAACTATGTAACACAGCACAAATTAATATTGCCCATACAAATGAATTATCTTTTGGCAACTTACCATCAAATAATGATCGAAAATAATTTACAAGCGTTTTTTTATCTATTTGTTCGGTAGCATATAATGCTAGTAATGAATCTAATGCTGTTGCTCTGCAATATTCATTGTATTTTGGATTTTCAATAATTTCAAAAATCGGATTCAAATCACCATTATATACAGATGCAATGATATTCGTCATCGAATAACCTCCGGCAGCATCACCGAAACATTCATCAGCATAATCGTCAGGCAATCTTAAAATATCAAGAATTAATGGATATGCCGTTTTTTCTCTGAATTGTGCCAACAAAAATATTGCGTAAATATGCAGCATAGCTGCATCATCCAACACCTCATAATTAGCTATTACATTTTTAAGAGACGATAATAAGTGTGGAACAATTTTATCTTTTTCGGCGATTACCATTTTTAAAGCTTTTTCGGGAAAATATCCGTTATGTTTCTGTAATTCTTCCAACGCTTCATCAAAAGTATTAACTGTTTTTTCAGATTTTTTTGTTGGTTTTGATGATAACTGTTTTTGCGATTTCTGGTTTATTTCATTAGATAAAAAAGCAAACTTTTCTAATTCTTCACGATTGCTCATGTCTATTCCAGCATTCTGAGCAGACATGGCAAAAGATTTTGCCATTCCCCAATTTCTGGAATCTTGAGACGCTTTTATTATATCTTCATCCATAGATATAAGTATATTGCACAATTCTTTAGTATCATTCAATAATGCATTATTTTCTGCCCAATTCATAAAAGACACTAAAACAGGAGTAATTGCTTTATAGAAATTGATATCGGCGGTAACTTTTGCTGGTATAATATTTAAACATACTTCTATAACTGCTGGGGGTGTCCACTGACCAGGTTTTCGCAAAAAATAACTATAACAAAAATCACAAAAGCAGCTTAAAACAAATGGCGCTTCTTCTCTTTCTTTGTTACTTAAATTCTTTGATTCATCGCTTTTTAAATACAAATCACCATAATATTTATACCACTCTGAAATAAGCTGCATTGATTCATCTGAAAACTCTTCGTCATTAATAGCAAGCTCTTTAAACTGCTCTTTTGTATCCATTTTTTCTCCTAAACATTTTGTACTTATAAAAAATTACAAATCAAAAGCGAAAACATGTAGTGTTATGTAACGCTCATCATCATCTTTATGCTTAATAATAAACTTCCATTCTCCTTCATGCTTAGGTTTTGTTAATTCTTTTACAAATAACTTATGCTGCCTAATTGCTTCAGGTAAGCTGGTCAGCACTTTAGAAAAAGCTGTCTCACCTTTATTTAAAACGATTAATGAAGTTTTGCAATCTCTCCAGGTTAAATATCCTAAAAGTTGATTTAATGCTTCACCAGCGGCTTTTTCACCATGCCAAATTTTACATTCAGCGACAAAAGCTGCTTTTTCTTTTTCCTTAATACAAATATCTGTTTTTCCATTCTTCCGAAAAATTTCACCGCTTGCTTCACCTTCAAAATATCCATTTAATGCAGCTAAAAAAACATTACGCAAATCTTCTTCTTCAAGCTTGGCAAATGTCTTTGATGTTTCTTCAAAAGTTCTCCCCATAAATCGTAAAATTGCTATTATATCTAAAAAAATTTCCTCACTAATACCTGGTTCAGGAACAGTGTTAAGTGTAAGTGGCTGTGATTTTAATTTTAAAGGAACAATTCGTTTTTTTACTTGTATGGGTTCAATATCCGGCATGTCCGCTTTTGGTTTCAATGGTATATCTAATCCGTCTAAAATAATATTACGTTGCTTTAATGCGTTTTTTCTTTTTCCTATGCATTCCATAATGAATTTTTCAAGATTATTGTGGTAGCGTATTATTTGCCCTTTTTGAGAATCAACGTTTGTTTGAATAAGTGAAATTTCACTGTTTATATCACTTTTGATCTGTTCTGTCCGCGCTTGATCTTGAATATATTCAAAAGTTATTGTCAAACTTCCAGGAATATCACCATGTGGCTTTGTAATTGCTTTTTGTCTATTAGAATGATTAAAGCTATAACTATCTGGTTGTAAATTCCACAAGCAAGAATCACCAGAGTACGGCATAGTTAACATTAATCTCATGCCTTTAGTGGTGCATTGTCTATCACCAAATGGATTCCTCATCGGGTCACGACTGACATCTACTGTAGTTTCAGAATCTTCCAGCGTTTTATTGTCTACATCTAATACCAACGGTGTTACAGAGTATTTATTTTTGAAATGCTTAACTACTTCTTCATCGGTATTTGCACGAAAATAATTGGAAGTCATATGATCTATATCAGACCTAATTTTATTCTCAAGTCCTTGCAAATGATCATATAACCTACCATCTTTAAATAATTGCTTATTATCATCAGTATACATATTTATTCCTAACTGCCATAAACAGTGTTACCACCTTTTTTCCAACAACCAACCACATTTTCATCTATAAATTGCAATTTTTCTACTTGTGATACACCAATTTCACTAACACCGTCAAGGACTGAATATATTGGCACAAAACCAACAACTCTGCCAACCACACCAAACGACATGCAAGCAGATTTTAATAACGATACAATAATTCTTTCATTTGGTTAATATATGCGGCTTTTTCTTACCGTTCCACAAGTCCGATTAGGTTTAAATTCGAGAAATATTATAACAGTGAAATTGCAATTTAATCTACAAAAATCATATTTTCTTAAAAAAATTTAAACATTGAACCACTGTCTATAAATATCCTGAGATTTGGCGCTAAATCCAATTCAAATAAATATATGAAAATGAGCCTTGCTGTACATTGTCATAGTAAAAAAAATTACATTGAAATTAATCTTAAAATCAAAAGTGCGTCTAGCTTCCTAAGCCTGGTTCAACTGTATTTTGCTCTAAATTGGAAAAAGCATCTAATTTATTGGTCAAATCTGATTGCAGCCGTATTAACGCAGACCTGCGCTCTTGTAGTTCTTCCATGCATGTGGTAATTACTGCCTGTTTCTCTGAAAACTGATCAATGTGATCTTCAACATGCTGTAAATGAGAGGGAATAATTTGAAATAGAACTTCATGAGCGAAATCCTTCATTTCATCTGAAATTTCAACATTAACATTTTCCACAAAGCACATCAGCGCATCCAAAGTACCAAATTTCTCAGAATCAACTTTCATCTCAACCTCCAAATTTCCTTTTGTATTAGGTTCTTTAAAAAGCCTCATGCTCATAACACTTCTCCACTTTTGCTATAATAGCCACTCTCATAAAATATGCACTTTTGTATACAAAAAACACATTTTTCAAATATTCTGGCATAAAATAACCACACTTATATTTAATACTAGCATATTTTTGAAGGTTTCCCCATCAAAAACCCGCTTTTTTGGCAAAAATTTGCACAACTTATATAGTTTATGATTGTGGCGAAGCATTAATGATTTTATGAAAATGCGGATCTTTACATCAAATGTTTGCATTTTTGTATGCAATATGCTATATAATAATCATGCGCTTAATTATCCGGTAGATATTAACAATAAAAACAAAGGCATCAAAGTATGAGCAAAAACAATCTTCCCTCAAACCAAATAAGACTACTAACAGCAAAGGAAGTTGCCGAACAATTAGGCATAAAAGAAGATACCCTACAAGCCTGGCGTAGCAATAAGCGCTATAATCTTCCATATGTTAAAATTGGTAGATATGTGCGGTATAACCCTGAAGCAGTAGTAAAATTTATTCAAGAAAGAACTATTGATGTAAACAAAATATCAACAACTATGCCCAAGTTACCGCCCAAATTTAAACTCTGAAACTAACTTTAAACCACTAAATTTGAAATCTAATTTGAACAATTCGTCTCTTTTATAAAAAATATACTCACAATAAACGCCAATAAAAAACATACAGGCACAATACTAAGCGCAATTTTGTAATTAGACAAGCTATAAACCGGAATATTGTTTGCTAATTTTCCATTCCACAAAGCGTGTAAAACAACACCAACCGTAGGCTGAAACATAATTCCTCCTATCAGAATTGCCATGTTATTAAAACCATTTGCAGTACCGTTAACTGACTTGTCATTTATATCTTTAATAACACCAAAAGTTACCACCATACCGGAAATACTTATCCCCAGTAAAACTAACCACAAGTACATTAAATGCAATGAGTTATTAGCGTACAAAACCAATCCTGATGTAATAACGCCTAAAACCGCTGACGCAATCAAAGGCAAACATCGTTTGCCGATATGGTCTGACCACCAACCAATTAAAGAGCCGCCTATTCCAATACCAACCCATACCAATGATACAGCTCCGGCAGCTAATGATGCGCTAATCTTGTATAAAACCATGAGAAAAGGCACGCCCCATAACACCGCAAATATCGTTGCAGGCGCCCAAATTGCGAAAGCGTACAATCCAACCCACCAGTTTTGTGAGTTTTTACAAACCGCAGATAATTGTTGCAATACGTTTACAGATTTTGCTTTTTCGATCACCGCGCCCTCAGGATGATCGCGCAGCAAAATCCAAAATAATATTGCTAACACAAATCCAATTAATGCCGCTACAAGATTGGTTTTCTGCCAACCGAAATGTTTAACTGCAATAGCAATAGGGATTTCACCTGCGATCGCCCCCACGCAGCCAAGTAATTGGACTAATCCAACAAACATTGCAAAATATTTGTGTGGTAGAAAGCGGGCAGCTAACACCAACGCGCCTAAAAATGCAAAAGCAGAAGAAAAGCCAATCAAGAAACGACCTATGGTTGCAATCACAATGCTATCTGTAATACCAAAAAGCAGCGTTCCAATTG
This sequence comes from Gammaproteobacteria bacterium, assembly GCA_050123375.1. Lineage (GTDB taxonomy): Bacteria > Pseudomonadota > Gammaproteobacteria > UBA12402 > UBA12402 > JASFHF01. Next base: position 62,285 of record JASFHF010000003.1, on the reverse strand, counting down.
CACATACCAATATCATAATAGTTAACAACAATCTTGTGCCAATACGGTCAAACAACAAGCCGGCAGGAATTTGCATAGGCGCATAAGCATAATATAAAATCGCCAGCATAATTCCCAATCTCGCTGCTCCAATATGAAAATGACTCATTAAGTCATTAGTCATTGCGCTTGGCATAACCCGCAGCAAAAAGTCATATAAATAAAATAACGATGCTAAACTGCATACAATAATAGCTGTAATATTCAATTTACGAATTTTCATATAATTCACCCTAAAAATTAGTTAAAGGTAATTTGAGTTTATGGATTTTTAATTGGCGCGGACTAATCGTCCGCTTAAAGAAACTTACGCGAACGAGCTAGCCCGCTTAATAGGTGAATTTGCCGGCAGGCAATATGTAAATTGAAATTTTGCTTTCATATGCATAAGTATAGCTCGCTTTTCTATAAATGCAATTATTTAATACTGCCCAACAAGACTTCAAGCTTCGGCGCAAAACCAAACATTTCCACTAAATGCTGGTATTCGCCTACAGCTTTAACGCGATCCTGTTTTTTAACCGTATTTTTTACCGCGCGTAGCATAACATTTTTCGGTGTATGTTCCGCAGCAACAAATTCAAAAATGTTTACACCATAACCTAATTGTTCCAATAACAATGCGCGCATACTGTCACCAACCATATCTACTAAACGTTCTTTATATGGTTGGTAACGCGAAATGCTAATCAAAGGATGTTGGCGCATTTTTTTACGATTGCTATGCTGACAGCACGACACTGAAAAAATGTATTTTGCTCCCAGCTGCACTCCTTTAGCAATAGTTTGATCGGTAGCAAAATCACAGGCATGCAATGAATATACAATATCAATGCTGTCATCAAATTTAAATGCTAGAACGTCAGCATCATAAAAATACATATTATCAAAACCCAATACAGCAGCACTGCGACTACACTTATCAATCAATTCACTATTGCTATCAACACCAATAATTTTAATTTTGCGCTCAAGCACTTTGGTGCAGTATTCATACAGCACAAACGACAAATAACTTTTGCCGCATCCGCAATCCAACATCACAATCGGTCTTTTAGTACTTAATTTACTAAAGGCAGATGCGATTTGCGGAATATAAGCAAAAATCTGTTGATGCTTACGAATACGCTGCTGATAAAATTGGCCTTTTTCATTGTAAAGACCGATCTCACGCAATAAGGCTGTTAAATTGTCTAAATTAAAATCTAAAGTCATCTTCTCGTCCTCAAAATTAGTTGCAAGTTAAATAAATACCGAGCAGCAATAGACACAAACGCGCCTAAGCAGCTCTACGATCAGCACAAATGTGCTGCAGTTTTGTCGTACTATTTATTTTTTCTTGCACACCAATCGGCAAAGCCGAGTTAATGCACTATAGTTTTCACCTCATTTAACAAATTAAAGAAATACAGATCAAAATTGACCTGAGATTGATTTATAGCATAGATATATTAGTTTGGCTAATTTTCTGAAGATGTCGTATGGAAAATTTTGCAAGTAACTGATTTATAAATTAAACATCGCAGATGTTATTCAAATGGCTGCCGGAGAATAGTTTTAGGCTTCTCTGGCGCAGATCTGCGAAGATCGTTTAAATATATTTCGTGATGCTTACCGCTTAATTTATTACCGCTCTGTTTAATAAAATCGTGAATTTTTTGAATTGTTGGCGCCTCATTTGCATATGGCCCTATATACATAATCTGCGCAGCCTTGCCTTCTGTGATGGTAGTGAAATGCAAATCTTTAAGATTAACGAAACCTTTCTTCTTTTTTACTTGTTCTATCGCCTGTTTAACTAAAACTTTAGTTACCCATTTAGGCTGCATAATCATAGCCGTCCATTGCCAATCATCTTTGCGCTCCACAGAGAAATCCTCCATTTTCTCTGTCCACCATAATCCTTCCAGCGGCATAACCGCATAATCTATTCCCAACTTGCCTTTTTTAATCATAAATTTCAATGCATAAGAAACTGAAAACAAGGATTCAACAGCATCTTTATACTGTTGCGCGGTATTAGGATCACCCGTACCATCAATGGTCAAAAAATTCATTGCCGGCACATCGACTACACTAATTTCTTTTTTCGATGGATTATATAATTGCCTTAATTCTTTTTTTAAATCTATTTTTTGCATTCTGCTCCCCTAAATTCATTTAAAAAAAATATTAATCCTTAAGATATAATTTAACCCTGCAGCATTTCGCCCCTCTAGCAAGCCCCTCCTGCTCATCCTTCTCTGGATAATTAACCCATTCCAGCTTGGGATTAAGTCCCTGCATAAATCCTTCATCTAAAGATTTAGACATTATCTCGCACATAAAATAAGATTTATCCCAAACTGATTTCCACGCATCAAAAATCGGACATTCTAACACACACGCTTCTCTTTCGGTTGCACAAACATTCACAACTTCGCTATTTAATCCCGCAGCAATAATATGTTTATGAAAATCAGCATAAACTTTCATGGCAGTTGGCACATCAATTTCATCTTCTTTATCCTTGTAACCAAATTTTTCTTTATATTGCTTACCTTCTGACAATCCGTATTCATAAAATGCTTTACATAAAACATCAATAGCTTCTCTACCCCATTTTTCATACATAGCTTTTACCGCTACAGCCATTAACCTACCATCTTTCCAAAGAGCTTCTTTATTACTATCTATCATTTGACGTTATCTCCGTTAAAAACTTTTTAACCACTTGACATGACTTGTCAGGCTCATCTTTATAAACTGGAGCACCGGTATTCGCAAAAACCTCTAAAGTTAAATATTCAGAGTCGATTTTACTGGCCATTTCTTTTGCTGCTTCAACAAGATGCAAACTGTCTGAGCCGGCCAGCATAAGAGTCGGACACTGAATTTTATGCACCACATCCAAATAATTAAAACTTAACGCCTCTTGTTGACAAAAATGGAAAAAAACTTCTGGATGTTTTATGCATCTATTAAGCTCTTGTGGAGAATATGTCTTTTTCCCATAAAAAGGCATACATAATTTAGCAAACACGGCAAAATTTTTTTCATTTGGTTCAGTGTAAAAATCATGACAAGCCTTTGCAGGCTCACTACCTCCTAATTTTTGCAGCTTTGCACACACTTTATCTAATGAAAATTTAGCTTCAGTATTACAAAAAACCAATCCGCCAAGATAATCATGATGATTTTTAATATATTCACACATCACATGACCACCCATTGAAACACCAGCAATTATTGGTTTTTTTATATTTAATGTAACAAAAAACTTATGTAAATCGTCTGCCCATTGCTGCAAATTCCATTTATCAGGCTCGCTGGCATCACTACGACCGCAACCGCGCTGATCTAAAAAAATAACTTGAGCAATATCCGAAAATTGCGACCAAAATTCAACGTATAAAGTATGATCTGCAAAACCATGTCCACCGTGCAGCACAATCAATGTTGGCTTTTCTTCAACTCTATCTGGTTTTATATCCAATTTTGAGCCATACACATCGAAAAATAATTTAATGCCGTATATGCACATGCATCTATTGCTCCTCCGCAAAATTGTAATACGATTTTCTAATCAAAAATGCTTTAGAAATCAACGTTCAAGACTTTTAGATTTTCATTATAAATCGCTATTTTGTCCACATGGTGCTGCGCTTCCCATTTTGTATATTCGATTTCTTCCGGCGTAAGTTGGCGTACAACTTTTGCGGGAGAACCCATAACTAAAGAATTATCAGGAATTTTTTTGTTTTTTGTAATGAGAGACTGCGCACCTATAATGCAATGTTTTCCAACAACAGCTCCATCTAAGATAACTGTATTTATGCCTATTAAACTTTCATCATTTATCGTGCAGCCGTGCAGCATGGCTTTATGTCCAACAGTTACCCTGTTACCAATAATCAATTTACAGTCATAATCGACATGTAATACGCAGTTGTCCTGTATATTAATGTCATCGCCGATAATGATAGAATCAAGATCTCCCCGAATCACAGCATTAAACCAAACAGTAGAATTATTGCCTATGGTGACATCACCTATCACTGTTGCATTTTCTGCTATGTAGCAATTTTTTCCAATTTTAGGACGCTTTTCATTTAGTGAATATATGGTCATAAATGACTCCGCATTGCATATAAATGATTTTTATATTTAAGCATAATTAAACTTTGGCATTTTTCTGCCTGCCTAAATATAGGTAAATCATAATGGCGATTGGCACAATTAGCAATAAAAACGCTAATGGTTTTTGATTTTTTATTTAATACAATTAGCTTGCATAGTTTTTTCTTCAAATCAACACTACTCTAAATATTTAATTAAATAATAATCGTGCTGCTCTTTATGCCCTTCTATTTTCAGAGGTAACTTAGCAAATATCTCATAACCACATTTTTCGTAAAAATCCAATGCTTGGAATGTGGCGGTATTGACTCGAATATACAAAGCCTCTTTTTCTTTTGCAAATTCTTCTGCTTTATACATTAGATTTTTACCTAATTTTTTATTACGATAATTTTCACTTACCCATAATAAATCTAAATACAACATCCCCCAAACCAAATATCCATACAAACCGGCAATTAAATTATTTTCATCGTCATAATATCCAAAAAAAACTGGCTCTCGTTTACCATACATTCCAACTTGAGAAATATTATATTCTCTTAACTTGCTTTTAATATAATTATAATCGTTATTAAAATTCACTGTTTTAACTTCTATCTTCATTAGACACTCTCGTTATTTTCCAAAACCAATTATAGCCAATATTCCAAAGATAATGATAATAACCCCTGAAATTATATTAATCCATCTCATTATTTCAGCATTAATTCTTTTATGTGCAAGACTTACTAAAGAACTTAAAATCAAATACCACAAAAGCGAACCGAAGAAAATTCCCGCAATAACAATTACTGCGTGATTGTATCCTGTGTAAACACTGCCAATTCCCATGCTGGCAAAAACCGCAATAAAAGTTATTATTGTCATTGGATTGGTTAAAGTTAATATGAAAGCTGACAAAAAATCGCCAATATATGTTTTTTTGCCTTCCTTAATAACACCAGGAGTTTTTGCTTTAAAAAATATTTTCAAACCTAAATAACAAAGGAATAAACCACCAATAAGCCGAATAATAAGTTGATGCGAGATTAAAAAATCAGAAATAAATGTTAAACCGAATCCAGCAATACATCCGTAAATAGCATCAGCAACTGAAACTCCCACACCTGTTATTGTGCCAGCCCAGAAACCGTGCTTTAACGTTCTATTGATACACAATAATCCAATCGGTCCGATTGAAGCCACAATGGCCATCCACATTAATATGCTTTTTAATAACATTATTACCATATTTAAAATTCCTTCCTTAAATACAATTTTGCCATATAACCCTCGTTTGCATATCCAAGTGCTTTATAAAATTCATGTGAGCCGTCTTTTTTGCGCCTAAGTCCGGAGGTTAAATCAATCACGCATGGATTTAGCTTTTTTGCAATATCTTCGACAAATTTCATTAACTTTTTACCAACACCTTGTCTGCGGGAATCATTATCAACAACAATACCTTCTATACGCAATCTAACTTTAGGTAAAACAAACAACATAGATTTTGACCAAGCAATCCAACCAACGATTTTATCATTCTGTTCTGCAACAGCAACACCATAACCATCATTGCTAACAAAATCTTTAAAACGGTTTCGCATAAATTCTAATTCTGGAGGATAACCAAGTTGCGCCATCAACGGTATTAATTGGGGAACATCATTGACATTGGCTTTTCTTACAATCACTTTTTCCATTTCAACAATTTCCATATTTTATTATTTTTGGAATTAGTAATTTGTCACCAAAATTCTGATAAGCATAAATATCTTTTTTAAAGTCTTTTTCATGCTTATTTAAGCGTACCACATATTCTTTTTCGTCGGCAGTAAATGAGTAGGCTTGTGAAAACAAACCATCAGACAATCTTTGTAAATTTGTGATTTGTTCGCCCATTTGCTTGGACAAAAATTGTTCTAACATTTATTGGCTCCCCACTTTTGCAGTAGCAGAGTATACACCCATCACACCTGAAGATGCGATATTTATGTCACCTTGCAGCAGCATAAAATTTTAATTAACTTCGCAATGCCATTTTCGTTGCAACAAAACAACTAATCGCGCAAATTAATATTATCACAGCTAACGGCATTTGGTTTATGTCTGGTAATATTGATATTGCGCTGCTCGCAATAAATCCGCCTAATATTTGTAACGTTCCTAAAATAGAACATGCAAAACCTGCCATTTTTGGAAATGGAATCAATGCGCCAGTATATGCATTAGCAAATACCAAACCTGTTCCCATTACAAACAATGCAACTGGTATTAGAATTACGTAAATATTTAGTACGCTCAATACCGCAAATAATAGCAATATTAGTGCGCTCGTTATCAATATGTAATTAGCAGTTTTAAGCATGTGATGCATGCCAAAACGTTTTACCAGTTTGCCATTAACCAATGCACCAATAACATAGGAAACACCAACAACCATTGCTGCCCAGCCAAATTGTATGCTTGAAAAGTGCAATGAATTTTGCAGCAGTATTGGTCCTAATGTTAACCAAGCCAAAATACCAGCATAGGACATAAAGATACACACACCGTATGCTCGATAATATTTGTTACCTAACAAAATTTTTGCATTTTCTTTAATGTATTTTGGTTTTACATGGCTTGTGTCTTTGTGCTTATTGGTTTCCGGGAGCAGGAAAAATAAACCTAACACAAAGATGGTGTAAATAAGTGTTGCAATAAAATTAGCACGCCAATTCAAATAGTGTTGAATGTAACCGCCTAAAAGTGGCACACACGATAATACGGTTACAATCGTTGCTGCGCGATAAGATTCAAATTTTGCTAAGTCTGTTCCTTCAAAGCAATCACGCACAATTGCACCGGTAACTGTTACGCCCGCAGCAGCACCTAAGCCTTGTAAAAGTCTACCAACAATCACCATCCAAACATTGACCGAAACGCTACAAATTACACCGCCAACTAAACATATCAATAAACCAATTAGCAACGGGGTTTTGCGTCCGAATGCATCTGATGTAATGCCGTACACCAATCTTGGCACGCAAAATCCCAACATAAATGCTGCAACAGTAAATTGTACCAAATGAGTATTGGTATGCAGCGCATGCACCATGTGGGGCAGCGATGGCAAATAAATGTCCGATGCTATCTGCCCTAAAGCAGATAAAAAAACGGTAATTAAAAATAAATGAATTAATGATTTCATATTTAGCCTCTTTTTATTTCAATTATAAAAAAAATAGGAAAACTAGGCATAACAAAACACATGTGCCATGTTGCACATGTTAAATTGTCAATATGTCTAGTTAAAATAATCGCCCCAAGGGCTAAATACAAAGTCTCATGATTATAACTTCTTTTTGAGTGAAGAATAAATATAGTTTAGCACAAGGCTGATAGATATGCTAATTTGAATCAACCAACTCAATATCTAATCCTTGCAGTAGGGATACTGCCTCCGGCAACATAAATTTTGCTCCCTTTATTTTGTTAAAATTCACGTCAATACGGTAATTTTCAGCAAAAGTAAAATCAGCTTCAGTTAGGTTAGATTCAATAAACATGCTATTTTCAAAATCTGAATAAGTGAGGTTGGCGCAAGTCAAATCAGCTTCTCTAAAATCTACATCATGCGCTCGGCATTCTACGATATTAATTTCCCGTAAATTTAATCCTGGAAAAGTTGAATGGCTTATATCGCACTTAAAAAATCCTATTGTGCAAGCAAGTTTAATTTTAGGCCAGGTGGCTTCAGCCCAATTTATTCCTATAACTTTTGAGTTATCAAATACAGCTTCAGAAAACGTGCAGCCTTTGATTTTTATAACACTTAAATTGCTGCTAATAAACTCACAATCACAAAATCTGCATTTTTGAAAATTAGTTTCGTTGAAATTGCACTTAATAAATTTACATTTTTCAAATATTTTTTCTGGTACGGTTTTTTGAGCCAAATCCATTTCTTTAAAAGTTTTATTGAAATATTCTTTAGGCAAATCATCGTTTAGATGTATCTCGCTAATATGCGCTCTTTCCATAATGTGATATTCATCAACGTTGTCTTTTGCTGTTCTGACATATTTGAAACCAGCTTTTTCGTAACAATGTATGGCTTTTTTATTGCTGGTGCTGGGGTCAATTACTAATTTTTTAACTTCTGGTTTGGTTAATAACCAATTAGAAAATTGCTTGATAATTTTAGTGCCGTGACCTTTGCCTAAATAATCTTTTTCACCAATAAACAAGTCAATGCAATAAGTGCCTTTTGGTTCATTAAAATAATATTTATTCTTACAGTCGGGATTTTCTTTGAAAAACGTTGTTAAATCTTCACATTGAATATAACCAATTGGCTTATCATCAATTAAAATCAAAAATGGATAATCGTAACTATTGCCTTTGATTTTTTCTAAAATGGCTTCTTTTTTTTCGTAAACTTCCTGAAACCAAGTATTTTTGACGTGAGGTTTTTCAGCCCAATTATAAAATACAGGCACATCTTCTTCACTAAATTTTTTAAATTCAATAGTCATTGATTATGTAATTACCTTTTCGATTTAAAGTTGATTTTATCTTCATTACCTTGGTATAGTCTTTTTATATTGGATTTATGTCGCCATATTATTAATGCTGCTATGATAAAAAATGGAATAATGTACATGGATTGGTGAAAATATAGAGCATAAATCAACGCGGAGATAGTTCCAACAATTGACGCTAATGATAAGTAACGTGATACCACCGCCACTACTAACCATGTAACTAATGCTAAAAACGCTACTAATGGCGACAAAACGATTACCACACCAAACGATGTGGCAATAGCTTTTCCTCCTTTAAATTTAAAAAAGACTGGAAAAATATGTCCAATTACCGCTGCTACACCCACTAACCCCAACCATAAACCATCAACATTCAGTAGTCTAGCCAACAATACAGGCAAAACACCTTTAAAAACATCACCGATAAACACCAGTGCTGCTGCTTTTTTGCCTGATAACCGCAACACATTAGTCATTCCAGGGTTACCTGAACCGCCGGAACGAGGATCTTGAAGTCCTAATAATTTACTCACAATAACTGCACTGGAAACAGATCCGCATAAATATGCTAAAAAAATAAGAATTGCTGTTATTAACATGCTATAGCGCTCTCTTTATGATTATTAATGACTTCTATCAACATTATTTGCTAAAACAATATTGTTCTCAGTAAATTTTTTATTCGCCAATATCGGCTTCAATGCATCAAGATGTACTATTGTGCTTGTGAGAATAAGCCATCCGATAATCTTTGTAAATTTGTGATTTGTGTACCCATTTGTTTGGATAAAAACTTCTCTAACATATAGCAATACCTTATGCTAATATTGGCGAAGTATACTATGAATATAGCACGTTGCCAAATGTGGCAACAAATTTAAGCTTTTATAATGTATTGATTTATTTTGATAATTATATGTTGTTTTGAGTTTTAATTTTGTTTGTTGTATATTTAACTCCTAACTTGCGAGGATAAAAAAATGAATTATGAAGAAATGACTGCGCCTTGTGGCATAGCATGTTTTAATTGTGTGGCGTATCTTGCTAACAACGATCCAGAAATACGAAAGCAAGTAGCAAAACAATTTAATTTGCCTGAAGAAAAAGTAACATGTTCTGGATGTCGCGCAGTTAAAGGCAAATGTCCGGTGGTTTCGTCCCCATGCAGAGTATATCCTTGCGCGAAAAAGCGAGGCGTTAAATTATGCTGTGATTGTCCTGATTTTCCGTGTGATTATTTGCATCCTTACGCGGATAAAGCAGATAGTTTGCCACACAACACCAAAGTTTTTAATTTGTGTTTGATTAAAAAAATGGGATTAGAAAAATGGGCAAAAGAAAAAGCCAAACAAGTTAAAGAAGATTATTTTCATAAAGAATGGGGAATGTAATTTACTAATAATATTGAAGCGAGGGCATACCATGGATTATTCAGAGTTATTAAAAAAATGAATTTGCCGATATCCCACACTGAAAGCGGTTTTGCGCATCTTTAGCAAAAGAAAATGGGTTAAAAGAAGACACCTTACAAGCCTAGCGTAGCAATAAACGCTATAATCTTCCAGATGTAAACGAAATATCAACAGCTATGCCCAAATTACCGCCCAAATTCAAACTCTGAAACTGATCTTAAAACTACCAACATATAAAAAATCATAAATGCATTTTTACAAACTTTGACAACTATCGTATCCGTATGAGAGTATTATGTGCTTAATTATCTTTGCCCCCAAATTTGGAGACCCCAGATTTAAACAGCTAAAAGATTAATCCATCCGTTGCAAATACGTTGCAAAAAAATAAACGTCGTGGTTTCGAGGTGGGAATTTTCAATATAACTCTTTGATTTAATTGAAGCTGGCGATAGGAATCGAACCTACGACCTACTGATTACAAATCAGTTGCTCTACCTGCTGAGCTACGCCAGCCTTATCTTTGAAAGCTGTGAAACAGGATTTTAGTAAATATAATAGCTCATCGCAATTAATATTTAATTTAACAAACAATAACAGCCCTGGATCCCGCGGTCAACTGACAAGGCCGCGGGATGACAGTTGTGAATCCTGGATCCCGCGGTCAACTGACAAGGCCGCGGGATGACAGCAAAAAAAGCACCGCGGGATGACAGCCATAGCCATGCTAATAACTTTCTACATTCCAACCCGATGCAACATGGCTTTGACTTCTCTGTCGCTTAATTCAAACCATTGTCCGCGCGGTAGCGTGCGCGGTAGTTTTATGCCGCCAAATCGAATGCGCGATAATTTGTTAACTTTTAGTCCTTGCGATTCCCACAAACGTCTCACTTCGCGGTTACGTCCTTCGCGCAGCACTACATGATACCATTGGTTCGCGGCATTACGTTCAAAACTACGAACACGATGAATCTTAACAAACCGCGCATGTCCATCTTCTAATTGAACGCCGCGCAATAAATTATCTAAAATTTCCTGACTCACCGTTCCCAAAACTCTAACCGAATATTTCCGTTCAATTTGCTTCGATGGATGCATTAGTCGATTTGCCAGTTCTCCGTTATTGGTAAACAATAATAAACCCGAAGTATTAATATCTAAACGTCCAACCATTATCCAACGCGCATTGTGCAAAACCGGTAAATTATCAAAAACTGTTTTGCGATTTTTTTCATCCGAACGGGTACAAACTTCGCCAATAGGTTTGTGATAAATCAATACTCTAGTAGTTGAAGTTTTTACTGGAATTCTTTTAACTAGACGACCATCAACAGAAATTTTTTCCTGATCAGTAACGCGATCACCAAGTTTAGCAATTTTACCATCAACTTTAATCCGTCCTGCTGAAATCCATTGTTCAATTTGCCGGCGCGAAGCTAAACCTAGATTTGCTAAAACTTTTTGAATTTTTTCAGTTTTCACAATTTGTTTACAACTTTTTAATAAGTGGGATAAAAACAGCGTGGATCCCGCGGTCAACAAACCAGGCCGCGGGATGACACTACAGGTTTTTCAGTTTTCACAATTTATTCAGTTTGCCCAAAATTTTCTTCTGCTTCATTATACATATTTAACAAATCATCAGTAACTATATCATCAACATCATCTTGCGTTTTATCTGCAATAATTTCATCACTAGCAGCATTATTAATAACATCTTCAACAACATCTTCATCCTTTACTTCATTTGTCGCAACTAAATTTTCGGAAGCCAAAACATTTTCAACTGCAGCATCAAGTTGTTCCTGCAACTTTTCACCAGCTTTATCTAAATCACGCACTTCAGCTAACGGCGGTAAATCCTCTAAACTTTTTAAACCAAAATAATCAAGAAATGCTTTAGTTGTAGCATATAATCCTGGTTTTCCCGGAACATCACGATGACCAACAACTTTTACCCATTCGCGATCTAATAAAGTTTTCATGATATTTGTACTTACCGCCACACCGCGTACTTCTTCGATTTCACCTCGGGTAATCGGTTGTCGATAAGCAACTAATACCAATGTTTCCAATAAAGCCCGCGAATATCTTGGCGGACGTTCTTCCCATAAACGTTTTATCCATTTTGCCAAATCCGCTTTAACCTGAAATTGATAACCACTAGCTAATTCTTTTAATTCCACTCCATGCTCAGCATAATTTTCAATTAAATCCTGCAGTGCCTGCCGAATAGTTTTTTTATCCGGTTTTTCTGCTTCATCCGCAAACAATGCAGCAATACGCTCAATTGAAAGCGGTTCATTTGATGCAAATAAAGCACCCTCAATAATACGATGTAATTGTTTCAAATCACTCATTTTCTGTTACCTCTATTAAATACCCATTACATTAAGATGCAAAAAATACTAGTGTCAGTTTTTAAAAGAAACTCATGATTTTACAATTAGTTTGTTTTTGTAAAATCATGAGTAACCGCGCATCATTATAGCTCTAAAAGAACATCAATCTTATATGCGCGGTAATTATCACTAAACTCAACTAAGTATTTTTGTCAGTTGTAAATCTCGCATCTTCAGGCACAATGGATATAGCATTAACCGCAGCTTTAATATGTAATTGCTCAAAAGCATCAGATTGTACAACTTCAATTAATGCACTTTTAAATAATTCTAAAATCGCAATAAATGTCACTACAACGCCCATGCGTCCTTCAGCAAAATCAAAAAAAGCCGTAAACGGCACAAATTCTTCCGCTTCCACTTGTTGCAAAATACGTTTGATGCGATCATTTACTGACAAAATTTTGCGTTTAATGTGATGATGCGCTCTTAATTCAATCCGCTTTAACACATCATGAAAAGCAAAAATTAAATCTTTATAATCAACTTGCGGTTTTGGTTTTTCAACTTCCCATTTAGGAACATCAGCAAAAGCCGCAAATGTATCACGTTCACGCCGCGGTAATTCATTCAAATCTTCCGCTGCTTGTTTATAACGTTCATATTCCTGTAAACGCCTAATTAATTCTGCGCGCGGATCCTCTTCTTCACCTTCTTCGTTAATTATCCGCGGCAGTAACATGCGTGATTTGATTTCCGCCAACATCGCCGCCATTACCAAATAATCTGCTGCTAAATCCAAATGCAGCTCTTTCATCATTTCAACATATTCCATGTATTGCCGGGTAATTTCAGCAATTGGAATATCTAAAATATCGATATTTTGTTTTTTGATTAAATACAGTAATAAATCTAAAGGACCTTCAAACGCCTCGAGAAAAATCTGCAATGCTTCCGGAGGAATATATAAATCCTGCGGCAAAGAAGTAATCGCTTCCCCTTGAACTTTTGCATAAGAGGTTACTGCTTCCACATTAGCTTGTGATTCTGTCCCAGCCTGTTGTGCTTCTGCCTCTGTCATCTCACGCCAAACCTATAATTTCCTGCACTTCTTCAATAGTTTGCTTTGCAACATCACGCGCCGCCTCACATCCCTCAGCAACTATAGTACGCACTAAATTTGGATTATTCACAAACTCTTGCGCTTGCTCACGAATCGGAGCCTGTTCTTTAATAATAGCTTCAATCAATGGCTCTTTGCAATCAATACATCCTATACCAGCAGAACGGCACCCTTCGCATACCCAATCTTTCACCCCATCATCAGAATACACCTTATGCAGCTTCCACACCGGACATTTTTTTGGGTCACCAGGGTCAGTTCTACGTATCCTGGCCGGATCAGTCGGCATAGTCCGCACCTTGATATCGACCTTTTTGGGATCCTCACGCAACTCAATCGTATTATGATACGATTTGGACATTTTTTGCCCATCCAAACCCGGAAATTGCGGTATATCGGTCAATAAAGCCTCCGGCTCCGGCAAAATAATCTTGCCGCCACCTTCTAAATACCCAAATAGACGCTCTCGATCATTAAGTGTCAAATGCCCTTGACCTTCTACCAAAGCGCACCCTTTCTCCAATGCTTCCAGCTTGCCCTTTTCCTGATAATTATTCATCAGCTCGCGATATAGTTTCGCTTGTTTTTTGCCTAACTTTTTGATGGCATCTTCTGCTTTTTGCTGATAATCAGCATCCCGTCCATACAAATGATTAAAACGCCGTGCAATCTCACGCGCTAATTCCACATGCGGCACCTGATCTTCGCCCACAGGTATTTGATCTGACTTAAACGCTAAAATATCAGCCGCCTGAAGCAACGGATAACCAAGAAAGCCATAAGTAGACAAATCTTTATCTTTAAGCTTCTGCTGTTGATCCTTATAAGTAGGCATCCGTTCCAGCCAGCTTAAAGGGGTAATCATTGATAACAGAACATGCAATTCAGATATCTCTGGGACTTTTGACTGAATAAAAATATGCGCCGCCCCCGGATTAATTCCCGCTGCCAACCAATCAATCACCATATTCCATGTATCTTGCTTAATTTTTCCCGGAGTTGCATATTCAGTAGTTAACGCATGCAAATCAACCACACCAAAAAAACAGTCGTATTCATGCTGTAATTTAAGCCAATTTTTCAAAACCCCATGGTAATGACCCAAATGTAAACCACCGGTTGGCCGCATCCCTGATAAAACCCGTTGTTGTGTAGTCATAAATCCCTCCAATAATGGGGTCGCATCTTCACTTATCAATCAAGCGGGTCGTGAGCTTTACATAATTACACGTGCAGCGTGTAATCATGTAAAGCTCCGACCCTTAAAGAATCCAGCTTACATCCCATATGTAATAAGTAAAGATGCGACCCCGTGTTATTATGCAGGAAAATTGGTCAAAAATAAATCTTTAATTGGCTTCTATAATCATGCTAGACTGCTTGCCATGAACGATCAAATTGAACAAGCCATCGAATTATTGCGTAACGGCAAATTAGTCGCAATACCAACCGAAACTGTTTATGGTTTAGCGGCGGATGCCACTAACATTGATGCAGTAAAAAAAATCTTTGCAGTAAAAAACAGACCGCTCAGTCATCCATTACCAGTGATGATTGCGCGCGAAACTGACTTAAATAATTTAGCAATTGATATTCCAAAAATTGCCTATAAATTAATCGAAAAATTTTGGCCGGGACCATTGACGATTGTTTTAAAAAAAGCACCGAACATTTCTACAATTATTACTGGCGGACTTGAAACGATTGGTTTACGCTGTCCCAATCATCCGCTTACACAAAAAATCTTACAAAATTTTCCGCATGGACTTGCCGCACCATCAGCAAATTTGTTTAGCGAACCACCGCCAACTTCTGCAGAAGAAGTTAAACAAGCCTTAGGAAATAAAACAGATTTAATTGTCGATGGTGGCGTCTGCAAACTAAAATCTGCTTCTACCATCGTAGATTTAACTTGTAAAAAACCAAAAATTTTGCGCCAAGGACCGATTTCACAAACAGAAATAAATGATTTATTTTTTTCGTAAATTTAATATTCCCTTAAGAATTAACTGTTAAACTATAATAAAATTCTAACCTGAGGGACAAAAAATGCTATCAAAAGGACCATTGAAAAATACATTGAAATTAATCAAAAAATATGGCGCCAAACTTGTAAATGGCACCATTAAAGATAAGGAATTAGAAACTCTAGCAAAGCAAAAAAACTTTATAGTAAACGGCTGTAACAAACAAGAAGCTATGATTGATTTTGTAATCAACATCGCACCATTTTTAACAAAACAACGACTGCATCACATAACCTCAAAACTAATAAAAATTAATTCAAATAGTTGTTTTACACCAGATACTTTTTGGCGAAGTACGCCATATTTAAGCTTATATTTTACCGCTTATGAAGCTATAACATTAGCTCCTGACAAAACAATTAAAACCCTATCAAACGAATTCAAAGATCATATAAAAAAACATAAAATTCATACAAGGTATAGCACTAGCAGAACACACCCAACATGTTACGACAGTTTCGTACAATATATTCTCACAGACTTGTTTATAAATGCCGTTAAATTAACAGCAGCGAGATCACGAAAAGATTACGAATTCAAAGTTACACCACCTTTCAATAAAAAAAAGCAAATGTCAAAATATGATGCAATAATTGATATACAAATAACCGGTTCACAATTGGAACAACTCTTAAAAAATCAAATAAAATTAAATTACCCTGAAAAAACTCCTAACCAAGAATTACCCCTATTAACAAAAACAGAAGAGTTCAAAAAACTAAAACAATCCATACTAACCATAATAAACAGAGCAACCCGCAAAGATTTACTTAAAGCACTCGGTATAAAAAAAGTTATTGATGCAATTGAAGAAAATAAAAGCAACGAAGAAATTCTGCAAATCATTGCAGATAACGAAAAAGACATTATTAAAAACACTGGCACCGGATTTTATTCTTTGTTTAATTGTGGATGTTGTGAGGGATATCAATCAAAATCCCATAAATTATTAGATAAAATCAAAAACACGCTAGAAAATCCAGAATCACTCTCTGAAAAAACAAAACTACTAAATTATTCTATAAATAATATATAACTAAAAAGCTCAATGATTCATTCTCACCACATCAATAGCAGCACATACTTGCTGCGCTGCTTGTAAAATACGCGGTCCAGGGCGTTCTAAAGTATTCGAACCCACAGTAAAAATATGATGATTTTTAATTGCGTTTAACTGCGGGTAATCACTCCATCCTTTAATAGCAAGATCACCAAATCCAGCTTGTTTACTCACTAAAATCAATTGTGGATTAGCCGCCAACACACTCGCAATACCAACATGCGGAGCTACAATTGATGTGTCAGCAAAAATATTTCTTCCACTGCACAACTTAATTACCTGACCAACCATTGATTTTTTATTTAAAGTAATCAACGGCTGCCAGGACAATTCATAAAAAACTTTTATTGGTTTTTTATGCGCGTAATTATTTTTTAATTGCAAATAATTTTGTGTAAATTTGTTTGCAACCTTACGCGCAGTTGTTTGCTTTCCAACTAATTTACCAATTGCTAAAATATTGTTCGGAATGTCGGTTATTTTATTAAATGATGCAACATATACTGTAATACCTAATTTTCTTAATCGATTAAGCTGTTCAGCCGGATTGCCCCCTCGCCAAGCAAGCACTAAATCAGGATGCAAACTAATAATTTTTTCTACATCCAAACCATTAAATGTCGCAACCACCGGTATTTTTTTGGCGGCTTTTGGATAATCACTAAAACTTGAAACACCAATTAATTTTTTGCCTGCCCCTACAGCAAAAACAATCTCCGTTAAATTTGGCGCGAGCGCTACAACCTTATGCACTGGCCGTGCAAACACCAACACCGGCAACAACAAAAGTAGGGCCGCATCTTTACTCATTACATGGCAACTCTTTGATTTTATTTAATTTTAATAGGGGTCGCATCTTCACTCATTACATGGCAAAGAAGGAGTTAACTATACACAACTTGTTTATTAAAAAACAATTTATTTTTTTTATTTTTTTTGCAATAATAAGCTTTTCATCATAACTTTTCACTCCATTCAATCAAAACCAAATTTTTATTTTAATATAATCTTTTCCGCGATACACAATCGCGATAATTTCTACACTTCATAGGAGATGTTTATGGCAAGACAACCTCGCATAAATTACAACAACTCATGGCATCATGTTACTAACCGCGGTGCCGCTTCCAAAACAATTTTTCACTCTAATAATGACCGAAAAAAGTTTTTATCTTTATTACAAAAAACCATCAAACAATACGAAATTGAAGTACACGCTTATTGTCTGATGAGCAATCACTACCATTTGTTAATAAAAACACCCTCTGCTAATTTAAGCAGCGCTATCAGATATTTAAACAGTTTGTATGCAGCATATTATAATCACACCAGAAAAACTGATGGACCACTTTTTAAAGGCAGATTTAAATCAACCATAGTTTCTCATGACACATATTTATTGTACGTTAGCCGCTACATTCACCTTAATCCAGTAAGAGCAAATATGGTTAAAAAACCACAAAATTATCAATGGTCCAGCTATGCTGCCTATTTGCAAAATGTCAATCCTCCAAAATGGTTGCATCTAAATAAAATCCTCGGTTATTTTTCTGGCAAGAATACAATAGCTGCTTATAAGGAATTCGTTGAAACTGAACATAAAGAACAACCATATAAAAATGGTAAATGGGTTACAGTATACGGCAACCGAGAATTTGAAGAAATAATTAAAAAGCTAAAACGTAAATACAGCATTGAAATAACTAAAAACATTACAAAAAATTATCCAACGATAGAAAAAATCAAAAAAGAAGTAGCAAAATATTATAAAGTCAACCTAGATGAAATTGAAAAACCAACTCCATTTACAACAAACACACCTAGAATAATAGCAATGTGGCTAGCACGCAAAATCGGAAAATATAGTTTGAAAGAAATCGCTAAAGAATTTTCCAATAAATCATATTCAAGCGTATCAACTGCCATATGGCGCATTAAAATCCAAAATGAAAAAAACTTTACCATTATGGAAGATATTCATAAATTAGAAAAAAAACTATTAGAACAATAGGCCTATTCTAAGTCATCCCTATGAAAACGAAAAAGATTTCAGTATAATTAGCGTGAATTTGGATAAAAAACTATACTCATGTAACGAGTGAAGATGCGACCCCCATGAAAATGATTTAAAATCAAGGGGTTATCATGTAATAAGTGAAGATGCGACCCCCTGGAGTAAATATGATCAACGAACAATATAACCCACAGGAAATAGAACAAAAAATTCAGCAAAAGTGGGAAGAACATGCAACTTTTCAAGTCACTGAGGATCCAGGCAAAGAAAAATTCTATTGTCTCTCGATGTTTATCTATCCCAGCGGGACTCTGCATATGGGACACGTACGTAACTATACTATTGGAGACGTCATTTCTCGTTATCAAATAATGCAGGGAAAAAATGTTTTACAACCAATGGGATATGATGCTTTTGGTTTGCCAGCAGAAAATGCTGCAATCAAAAATAAAATTGCTCCCGCTAAATGGACTTACAAAAATATCGATGCAATCCGCAAACAACTTAAACAATTGGGTATCGCATATGATTGGAGTCGCGAATTTGCAACTTGCCAACCAGAATATTATAAATGGGAACAATGGCTGTTTACCAAAATGCTGGAAAAAGGCCTGGTATATCGAAAAAATTCTGTAGTTAATTGGGATCCAGTAGATCAGACTGTTTTAGCCAACGAACAAGTAATTAATGGTAAAGGCTGGCGCAGCGGAGCACCGATTGAACGACGTGAAATTCCGCAATGGTTTTTTAGAATTACTGCGTATGCTGAAGAATTATTAAATGATTTAGATAAACTTGACGGCTGGCCGCATCAAGTTAAAACTATGCAGCGCAATTGGATCGGCCGCTCTAAAGGAACAGAAATCAAATTTATCGTAAAAGACAATCCTGTTGTTTTGGAAGTTTACACTACGCGTGCTGATACAATTTACGGCGCAACGTTTATTGCAATCGCACCTGCGCACCCCCTCGCAAAAGAGGCTTCCGAAAAAAACCAAAAAATTAAAAAATTTATCAAAACATGCCAACATGTCAAAGTTGCGGAAGCTGATCTTGCTACTATGGATAAACAAGGCATAGATACAGGATTTAAAGCAATTAACCCAATGACCAAAACTGAAATGCCGATTTGGATTACCAATTATGTGGTAATGGAATATGGTTCTGGCGCAGTAATGGCAGTTCCATCACACGATCAACGCGATTTTGAATTTGCACGCAAATATAATTTACCATTAAAAAAAGTTCTCGAAGGCGATTACGATGAACAAACACAAACTAAAGCTTATAGCGAACCAGGGATATTAACTAATTCAGATGAATTTAATGGCCTTACCACTGAAGAAGCATGCATTGCCATCACTGAAAAATTAAAACAAAATAATCTTGGACAAGAAAAAGTTAATTATCGTTTACGTGACTGGGGAATTTCCCGCCAACGTTACTGGGGAACACCAATCCCAATTATTTATTGTGAAAAATGCGGGGATATTCCGGTTCCCGAAAAAGATCTTCCGGTAACATTACCAGAAGATGTAGAATTCACCGGTGCGACCTCACCGCTAACCAAAATGCCGGGATTTTATGAAACTACTTGTCCAAAATGCGGCGGTAAAGCACGACGCGAAACTGACACTTTTGATACGTTTGTTGATTCATCTTGGTATTATGCACGCTTTGCGTGTTATGACCAACATAACAGCATGTTAGATGACCGCGCAAAATATTGGACTCCGGTAAATCATTATATTGGCGGAATTGAACATGCAGTATTACACTTATTGTACGCAAGATTTTTTAACAAAGTAATGCGTGATTTTGGTATGCTAAACTCCGATGAACCATTTACTAATTTATTAACTCAAGGAATGGTATTAAAAGACGGTGCTAAAATGTCAAAATCAAAAGGTAATACCGTTGACCCGCAAGCTTTAATTGATAAATACGGCGCTGATACCGTACGAGTGTTTACGATTTTTGCTTCACCGCCAGAACAAAGTTTAGAATGGTCAGACAGCGGCGTTGAAGGCGCATATCGATTTTTAAAACGTCTCTGGGCTTTTGCATATAAAAATCAAAAATGTATCGAAAACGAAAACATTGCACAAGAAAAAAGTTCAATTGCAAATGAAACGTGGAAACAAGCAACTTCACAGCAACAAGAAATACGCCATCAAATTCATACAATCTTAAAACAGGCAAATTATGATATAGAAAAATTGCAATTTAATACCGTAATATCAGCTTGTATGAAACTACTTAATATTTTGTATGAAATATCTGCAGACAATATTATTGACCAGCAATTAATTCATGAAGGCTTTAGCATTATTTTGCGATTGCTAAGCCCAATTGCACCGCACATTACGCAGCATCTATGGAAAAAATTACATTACGGTAAGAACATATTAAAAGCCCATTGGCCTAAACCAATACAAACAGTCTTGCAGGCTGATACAATAAAAATCGTTGTGCAAGTAAATGGTAAACTGCGTGATAACATCATGATACCAAGTAACGCCGATAAAAACATGATTGAAAAAACTGCGGTTAATAGCTCCAAGGTTAAATCTTATCTGACCGATAAAAAAATCAAAAAAATCATTGTGGTTCCGAAGAAATTAGTTAATATTGTGGTTTAGGGGTCGGGGCTTCACTCATTACATAGCTTCGCTCATGTAATGAGTGAAGCCCCAACCCTCTCAGGAATGTAACATGAAAATTTTAAAACAAACATCAATCTTGATTATTACTGCTTTGTTACTGACCGGCTGCGGCTTCCATTTAAGAGGAACGCAACCATGGCCGCCACAACTGCGTGTCATGTATTTACAAAGTAATTCACCGTACTCAGACTTTACTAAACAATTAAAAAACGCACTTAGATTGTCCAAAGTAAAATTAGTTAATGACCCCAGGCAAGCACTAATTATTCTATATATATCACAAGAACACTTTTACACGAATCAAACCACTGTCGCCAGCACCGCACAAACACGCAACTATAACGCAACTTATACTATTACTTATAGCCTACAAAACAAATACGGCAATACTATTGTAAAACCAAAATCAGTTAGCGCTACTGACACTATTACAGTCAACCAAAATGAAATATTAGAAAACAGTAATAAATTAGATATTACCAAACAAACATTAATACGTAATTTAATTATGAAATTAATGTTTCAATTAACTTCAAAACACACTATTCTCACACTCAACAAATATTCAGCGATTAAACATGAAAATCACCATTGACCGCCTAAAATCAACTTTAAACAAATCATTGTCACCAATTTATTTAATTGGCGGCGATGAAATCTTATTGGTTGAAGAAGCATCCATGATAATTCGTAAACACGCACAACAAAATAATTTTACCGAACGGCAAGTTTTTCATGTTAACTCCAAATTTGATTGGAATAATCTACTAGCCAGCGCTAATAGTCTGTCTTTATTTGATGATAATTCAATATTAGAGCTGCGTATGCCAAGTGACAAAATAAATGAAGCTGGAAAAAAAGCTTTACAAGATTATGCCGCCAATCCTCCACAAAACAAAATCCTGCTAATTATTACTAAAAAACTTAGCGCCCCAACACAAAATACTAAATGGTATAAAGCAGTTGAAAAAACTGGTGTATTTGTACAAATTTGGCCAGTGGCAAAACAACAATTACCAAATTGGATTACACAACAATTAAAACAACATAACATCACCATAGATAAAAATGCAATTAACTTTTTAGCAGAAAATACTGAAGGTAATTTATTAGCCGCCAAACAAGCTATCGAAAAAATTACTTTATTATACGATAAAAAGCACTTAACTCTACAAGAAGTAGTTGCAGCAATCAGTGATAATGCACGTTTTGATGTATTCACTTTAGCAGACACCGCATTAAGCGGTGACACAAAACGCACCACCCGCATTTTAACTGGTTTAAAAGATGAAGGCGCTGAACCAATTTTGATATTATGGACATTAGCACGTGAAATTCGTAATTTATCTTTAATGCAACACCAATTACAACAAGGAGAATCAATCAATAATATCCTTTATAAAAACCACGTATGGGAAAAAAGAAAACCTTTTGTCAGACTTGCACTAAAACGCCACAATCAAAAATCACTATTTCAATTATTACGTCTTGCAGCTAAAGTTGACCGCGTTATCAAAGGTGCAGAAATTGGTAATATTTGGGATGTGTTATTGTCTTTGAGTATAAAATTAAGTAGATAATCATTGAATTTACTCAGTGTATTGAGTAAAATTACTCAACATAATGAGTAATTTTACTCAATACAATGGATAAAACTATGTTTAAACGATTTATTTTTGCACAAGTTCTTGCAAGACTGCAAGAACCAAAACGTTTTATACAAATTTTAGCCGGCCCTCGCCAAGTAGGAAAAACCACTTTAATTCAACAAGTTATAAAAACCCTGGAGCAATCTTATCATTACGCTTCCGCGGATGACATCAATTCATTCAACGAAACATGGATTGAACAGCAATGGGAAATCGGAAGGATCAAAGCAAGAAAATCCTCTTATGCAATATTAGTCTTGGATGAAATTCAAAAAATTACTAAGTGGTCAGAAACCATCAAAAAACTATGGGACGAAGATTTACGAAATAACATTCCTCTTAAGGTTGTACTTTTAGGATCATCAAAACTACTTATTCAGCAAGGTTTAACTGAAAGTTTAGCTGGGCGTTTCGAAATAATCCCAATAACACATTGGTCATTTGTTGAAATGCAACAAGCTTTTAACTGGACATTAGAACAATATATTTTCTTTGGAGCATATCCAGGCGCTGCACCATTAATCAATGACGAAGCGCGATGGTCAAATTACATTAGAAACTCATTGATTGAAACTACTATATCACGTGACATTTTATTAGTTAGCTCCGTTAAAAAACCATCTTTGTTGCGCCAACTATTTCAATTAGGATGCCATTATTCTGGACAAATTTTATCTTTTCAAAAAATGTTGGGACAATTACAAGATGCCGGCAACACTACAACTTTATCACATTATTTAAAACTTTTGGAAAATGCTGGAATGTTAGCTGGTATTGACAAATTTTCTGCAAGATATGTTAGGCAACGTGCTTCCAGCCCTAAATTACAAGTATTAAATACCGCTTTAATTTCAGCTCAATCTAATATTGCTTTTAACGCCGCACAATTAAATCGCGAATATTGGGGAAGACTAGTTGAATCAACTGTCGGAGCTTATTTATTAAATAATATAATTGGAAAAAATATAGAATTATTTTATTGGCGCGAACTAAGCAAAGAAATAGACTTCGTATTACGTTACAATAGTAATTTAATTGCAATTGAAGTTAAAAGCGGAATCACTAAAAATGCATTACCCGGCATGAAAACCTTTAAAGAAAAATATAATCCCAAACATATATTATTAATAGGCGGTAATGGCATTCCACTCAAAGAATTTTTACAAATCCCAATAGAACATTGGTGTAAATAACATTAATTTGTGGGAAAATAAGCAGATAATCGTTTCCGGTTAATAACCTTTATTTTTATCAACTACATTTAGTAACTCTTCACCAGATTTCATTCGACGATAATTGGCAATAATTTGTTTGACCGCATTTTTAAAAATCGGGTTAGAAGACATGTGCGGAGTTACAATAATTTTTGGATGATGCCAAAATGGATGCTCTAACGGCAAAGGCTCTTTACGAAAAACATCCAAACATGCGCCAAACAAATGATTGCTATCTAACAAAGAAATCAAATCCTCATCAACCAATAAAGCACCACGCGCAACATTAATCAAATAAGCATCTTTGGGTAATTGTGATAAAGTTGCACGATTCAAAATATTTTCAGTCTTATCGGTAACTGGTAAAAAACAAACTAAAATTTTGCTGCGTGCAATAAAATCCTGCAAACCTTTTTTCCCGGAAAAAACCGTTATTTCTGCATCAGGTTTTGGCGAATAACTCCAGCCAATCACTGGATAGCCTAACGCTTGTAGTTTTAGCGCTGCATCCATTCCAAGACTACCAACCCCCATAACACCAACCGTCAAATCAGCCATATCAATTTCCGGAATTTTAGTCCAAACCTTTGTATGCTGTTGAAATTTGTACTCAATTAAATGCCTACGATAATTACATACAGCCATGATCACATATTCTGACATTTGAGTACGCATTGCAGGATCAACTATACGTGTAACAGATATTTCTTGCGGAATTTTTTTTAAATCAAGATGATCAATTCCTGCAGCCAATGAGGAAATGCATTTTAAATTCGGAAAAACATTATAATCAATGTCTTCATAACTCCAAACGGCAATAAACTCAACTTTTTCTACATCTACAATTCTCGGCCAAACATAAAGCTCTATATCTCTAGCCTGATTGTGAAACTCTTTCACCCACGAATCTGCATTTTTGAAATTAGAAATAAACAATAAGGCCATAAGATCACCCCAATAAAATATATACCAATATCATCTCAAGATGCGAGATTTATAACTGACAAAATCACCTATTAAATTTCTGTGGCAGCTACCGCGCATGGTAGATCTGCGTTTTTTTTAGTTATTCTCATGCTTGCTGACTCGTAATTTTACAAAAACAAACTGGTTGTAAAATTACGAGTTCCAATTTAACAACAAACTATCAGTCTTTTCTATAAATTCCACATTTCCAAATGCAATGAGCATAAAACGCAGTTTAACATAAAATTCCAAAAAATTGTTGGCATTTCGTCACAACTAAGTACAATTATTAATATGGATAATTTAACTCCCATCGGCATTTTAGGCGGAACGTTTGATCCAATTCATCTTGGACACATTAAAATTGCTGAATATGCGTTAAAAAAATGTAATCTACAAAAAGTTATTTTTATTCCATGCCACACACCCGCACATCGTTATCAACCTATTGCAACTGCTGCACAACGCTTAACTATGACACAACTAGCAATTAAAGATTATCCGAATTTTATTGCTGATGACCGGGAAATAAAGCGTCAAGGCACTTCATTTATGATTGATACTTTACAATCATTAAAGAAAGATTACCCTAATAATTCTCTCTGCTTAATTCTTGGAACCGATGCATTTGCAAACCTTGATACCTGGCATCAGTGGCAACAATTAACTAATTATGCAAATTTTATTGTAATAAACAGGCTTGGCGTCAAAATCGAAATATCCTCATCAATTAAGGAATTATTAAAAAATTCCGAAATTTTTGATCCGACTGCATTTCAACACAAACCGAATGGCTTGATTTATCAACTGCATATCACCCCCATTCCAATCTCCGCAACCAAAATTCGCAAACAACTGCATGAGCATAAATTACCAACTGATTCACTGCCAAAAGCTGTATATGACTACATTTATGCAGAAAAAATATATGGATATCAAATCTGAATTTGACGCCTACTCAAATCTAGATTTGACACTTACTTTCTGGTACATTATGACATTCTGGAGAAAATGAAACATGTCTACCATTAAAAATAACGATTTTCGTGCTTATGCTGCTGAAGTAATTAAAACAGAGCTGGACGCAATTAACAGCCTATTAGATAAAATTGATGAGAATTTTAATAATGCCTGCAAACAAATCCTTAATTGCCAGGGCCGTGTTGTAGTCACCGGTATGGGAAAATCAGGCCATATTGGCCGCAAAATTGCTGCAACTCTAGCCAGCACCGGCACCCCTGCATTTTTTGTTCATTCAGCAGAAGCAAATCATGGTGATCTAGGCATGGTAACCAAGCAAGACGTAGTGCTAGCTATTTCTAACTCAGGATCAACCAGAGATATCT
Source organism: Gammaproteobacteria bacterium (assembly GCA_050123375.1). Taxonomy (GTDB): domain Bacteria; phylum Pseudomonadota; class Gammaproteobacteria; order UBA12402; family UBA12402; genus JASFHF01. Next base: position 35,794 of record JASFHF010000003.1, on the reverse strand, counting down.
TAACCATTCTGCCGACTATCAAAAGAATTGGAGCTCCACTTATCTCGATTACCGGCAACGATTCATCACCGATCGCCAAACAATCCACAATAAATATTAACCTGGACATTACTTTGGAAGCTTGCCCATTAAATTTAGCCCCAACCGCCAGCACCACTGCTGCATTAGTAATAGGAGATGCTCTAGCCATCGCCTTATTAAAAACACGCGGCTTTACCAAAGAGGATTTTGCCCTTTCACACCCAGCTGGACGATTAGGCAGGCGCTTATTACTGCAAGTCTCTGATGTTATGCGCACCGGTATTGGTATCCCGCAAGTACGATCCAAAACCTTACTCAAGGATGCATTAGTAGAAATGAGCCAAAAAAGCCTTGGAATGACAGCAATCACCAACGATAAAAATGAAATGATCGGCATTTTCACTGATGGTGACTTGCGCCGCGCACTTGATAATGGAGTAAACGTGCATCAAACTACTATTGATGATGTAATGACACAAAAATTTACCACCATCCCAGCAAATAATTTAGCAATTGAAGCATTAAATATTATGGAAGAACGTAAAATTAATGGTTTTTTTGTTGTCGATCAAAAACGTGAAATTATTGGCGCATTTAACCTGCACGATTTACTTCAAGCCGGAGTAGTATGATACATTACTCCTCGAAATGTATATACCGATCGCCAATGAAGATGCTGAATATACACTATTAGCATAATATGAGTATAAATACCTATGAAAATAGAATTTGAAAGAAAAAATATTGCCATTTTAATCACTCTTATTTGTATTGTGGCTATTAGTTTTTGGTTTATTTTCACTTCAAAATCAATCAAATTTGCTAAATATTCATCCTTAAGTCCGGATTCTTATATGATGGATCTCAAAGTAACACAAGTAAATAAAAGCGGACAATTAGAAAACACTTTTTTTGCTACCAAAGCTCTTAATTATACCCAACAAAATAAGACTACTTTTGACGCTCCATTTATCATTCATAATGTGCCAAACGCGCCTCCATGGCATATTACTGCAAAACACGGCCAAGCGCTCGAAAATGGAAATACGATAATTTTAACAGATCATGTAAAAGCTCAACAATTACCAGGACCAAATAGTCACAATATCACTCTAACTACCAGCAAATTAACTTATTACCCTAAAAAAGCGTTAGCAATTACTCACCAGCCAGTTGTTATTGAACAACCCGGCAGTATTATTCATTCAAAAGGGTTACGAGCAGATTTGAATAAAAATGTAATTAAATTAATATCTAATGTACATGGACAATATGGCAAAACCAGCTCAACAAAGCTGTTGCCTTAAACCACTTTACCCGCTAACATAGCATTGAATATGAGCAATCTTAGAGCTGAACATTTAGAAAAAAGCTACAAACGCAAAGTTGTTGATGATGTAACCATAGAGGTCAATAGCGGTGAAATCGTAGGGTTGCTAGGTCCTAACGGGGCTGGCAAAACCACTGCTTTTTATATGATTGTTGGTTTAATCAATAGCGACAAAGGCAAAATACTATTTGACCAACAAAACATTACAGAATTACCCATGCATGAACGTGCAAGACTTGGTATAGGCTACCTACCGCAAGAACCTTCTGTATTCCGCAAATTAACTGTAAAAGACAATATTCTAGCTATTTTGGAACTGCAAAAAGAACTAAATCTAAAACAACGTTTAGAAAAACTAGAATTATTATTAGATGAATTCCATATCGGATCATTACGTGATAATGTCGCATTAAGTCTCTCTGGCGGTGAAAGAAGACGCGTAGAAATTGCTAGAGCCCTTGCTAATGAACCAAAATTCATTTTATTAGACGAACCGTTTGCAGGCATTGATCCAATTTCCGTGGTCGACATCAAAGAAATTATCCAACACTTACAAAATCGCAATATAGGCATATTAATTACCGATCACAACGTACGTGAAACTTTAGATGTATGTAATCGAGCATACATTGTGCACAATGGTAAAATTATTCACAGTGGTGCCCCTACAGAAATTTTAAACAATAAGATTGTACGAGATATTTATCTAGGGGATGATTTTGAACTTTAGCAAAAAAGGAGAAAAACTATGATCACAATAACCGGACACAAAATTGATATTACTGATCCGCTACGCAGTTTAATTGAAAAAAAATTTAAAAAAATTGAAAAACACTTTACGCATGGTTTTACCAAAGCTGACATTGTGTTGACCGTTGAAAATTTAAATAATATTGCCAAAGCTAATATCCACGCGAATGGTATAGAAGTTAATGCGCACGGTGAAGCTGAAAATATGTATAAAGCTATCGATGAAATGTTAATCAAACTAGATCGCCAAATAATTAAAGTAAAAGAAAAAATGACGGATCATAGCGAATAATTAGAGTTTATTATGAATATAAGTGTTTTATTAATCACCCATGCAAATATGGGGAAATCACTGCTTAATGAATTAAAAAATACTTTTGAGAAATTGCCGTTAACTTTTGTTGCCAGCAATATTAAACAACAAGAGGATCCGGAAATTTTGATTGATCAACTAAACAAGAAAATTAAACAATTAGATAAAGGCGACGGCATATTAATTCTAACTGACTTGTATGGATCAACTCCCAGCAATATTGCTTATACATTAAAAAAACAATGCAGCAATAATATTCGAATTATTTCCGGGGTTAATCTGCCAATGTTAGTAACCATCGTTAATTATGCTAATTTACCATTAGATAAAATGGTAACCAAGGTAATCCGCGGCGGCAAAAAAGGCATTATTGATGACCAACATTTACCCTATGAATAATTATGATTAGCAACTGTTCAGTCATTTTTTATTTTTCGGCCTCAAATGATTATGAGGTTTTGGGTGACTGTTTTCTCCTCCCTGACACATCCATGTGTCTCCCGCGCTTCCATCCATGGGCGCTAGTCGTCGAAAAAAGTCACCCAAAACCTCATAATCATCTATCAATAAATATGGTGAAAAATTAACATGATTAAAAGAAAATTAACCATTATTAATAAATTAGGTTTGCATGCACGAACTTCAGCAAAACTAGTTGCGCTTACTTCAAAATTCAGCAGCAAAATCAAATTATGCAAAGGAGATAAATGTGTAGATGGTAAGAATATTATGGATGTTATGATGCTTGCTGCAACTGAGGGCACCAAAATTAATTTTGAGATTGACGGCAAAGATGAAAAACAAGCTATGAAAGAAATCAAAGCATTAATTAACAGTGGTTTTGGAGAAGAAAAATGCCGGGAATAGCATGTGCAGGACATTGGGTAGTCGATCACATTAAATTTATTGACCATTGGCCAAAAAAATCTGAACTATGTAATATTAAAGCTGAACTTTTATCAAATGGCGGCGCACCATTTAATATTATTATTAATTTAGCAAATTTAAATATCAATATTCCTACTTACGGTATTGGATGTATCGGTGATGATTTTGGCGGACGTTACATTAAAAAATTATGCAAATTTAAAAAAATTAATATTAAATTTCTACAAACGATTAAAAAAGGCATGACAGCTTATACTGATGTGATGACTCTGCAACGTGGCGGCATACGCACCATGTTTCATTTTAGAGGAGTCAATCGTATTTTTGCGCACCATCACATTCCAATTAAAAAACTACAAGCCAATGAAACCAAACTCTTTTATTTTGGCCATTTATTATTAATGGATGCCATGGAAAGTCCGGATGCACGTTTTGTTATCGCAGCCGCAAAAGTTTTACATGATGTGCAACAAGCCGGCATGGAAACTGTAGTTGATATTGCAACAGAAAGCGCTAACCGCTATCAAAAAATTGTAATTCCTGCTTTACCTTATATTGATCATTTTGTGATAAATGAACTTGAAGCCCAAAAAACCTCTGGCCAACTAATTCGTGATTTGCAAAACAACCTTAATAAGCAAGCTATAAAAAAAGCTGCGCAGTTTTTATTTGAACGCGGCGTGAAAAAAAATGTAATTATTCACATGCCCGAAGGCTCATATTGGCTAATCAAAGGTAAACAACACGGCACCTGGTATCCATCATTAAATATCCCGCCGCATGGTTTTGTCGCTGCGTGCGGTGCAGGCGATGCATTCTGCACTGGAATATTAGTTGGACTACATGAACAATGGCCGCACAAAAAAACCCAAAAACTCGCTACTGCTTGTGCCGCCGCCGCAATCGGTTCACCGCACAATTCCGACGGCATTAAGCCATTAGATAAAACCTTAAAACTAGCAGATGAATTTGGTTTGAAAAATAAAATTCAAGTGTTTTAATGCCCCGCAACCGTCATCTCTTCCAATAAAATCGAACCGGATTTTATGTTGCCGCGATAATCAATATCGTTACCAACTGCAACTAAATTCATAAACATATCACGTAAATTACCCGCAATAGTTATTTCAGAAACCGGATGTTGAATTTCGCCACGTTCAACCCAAAAACCAACCGCACCACGAGAGTAATCACCAGTTACAAGATTAATACCCTGCCCTGATAATTCGGTAATTAATACACCTGTATCCATTTTTTTAAGTAATCCTGGTAAATCAATTCCATCATCCTGAATAAATAAATTAAATACACCGCCAGCATTAGCTGTAGTTTGCATACCCAATTTACGCGCCGAGTAACTTCCTAAAACATAATTTTGCAGCATGCCGTCTTTAACAAAATCTTTTTTATATGTAGCAACACCTTCCGCATCAAAATAAGAACTGTTTAAAGATTTTTTGATCCATGGATCTTCAAAAATTCTTACCCGTTTCGCAAACACCGGTTTATTTAAATGATCAACTAAAAAAGATGCCTTGCGATATAAATTATTACCGTTAATTGCCGCCGCAAAATTAGCAAGTAAACTTTTGGCAATGTCGGATGCAAAAATTACCGGTCTTTTTTGCGTAGCAATTTTAGTCGCGCCTAACCGTGTAACTGTTTTTTCTACGGTTTTTTTCGCAACTGACTGAAAATTTTCTAAGTTATGCGCATCGCACGATACTGTATAATCATAATCACGTTCCATTTCGCCGTTTTGTTCAGCAATCAATGCATAACTCGCACTATGCCGTGTACTAGGAACTGCTCCAACAAAACCATGGCTATTACCATAAACATAAAAATTTTTGTGACTAGAAATTGAAACCCCTTCAGAATTTTTAATTCGCTTATCTAAATTTCTTGCATAAGTTTCATTTTCTAACGCGATTTTAATCGCTTGCTCAGAATCAATTTCCCAATCATGATATATATCCAAATTTTCAATTTTTTTTGCCATTAACTCTTTATCAGCCAAACCATTGCATGGATCTTCTTGAGTAAATTTAGCAATATTACACGCAGCTATCACCACTTCACGCAAAGCAGATTTACTCATGTCAGCAGTTGAGACTACTCCATGTTTTTTGCCAAAATACACATCTATACCAATACCATTATCACAATGATATTCAACTGTATCTAATTCACCATTACGCACAGTAACGATAAAACCATCTTCGATTACTGCATGTACTTCAGCATCACTTGCGCCTGCTTGCCTGGCGCAATGCAAAACATATTCGATTTTTTGTTTAAGTTGTTCTAGTTTTTTAAACTTCATAACTTTCCTGTGTTGTTTCGAAGCAATATTTAAGTAGCCAATGGGGGGTCGGGTCTTCACTCATTACATATGCGTTGTATGTTGCATCATGTAATGAGTGAAGACCCGACCCCAGTACCACCAACCGTAATCTCATCAACCTTAACAGTTGGTTGTCCAACACCAACTTCTACTGATTGACCTTCTTTACCACAAACACCAACACCCAAATCAAATTGCAAATTATTCCCTACCATTGAAACCTGGTTTAACACTTCCGGACCGCTGCCAATTAAAGTTGCGCCTTTTACTGGTTTAGTAATTTTACCTTTTTCAATTAAATAAGCTTCGCTAGTAGAAAAAACAAATTTTCCTGAAGTAATATCTACTTGCCCGCCAGAAAAATTCACTGCATATAAGCCCTTGTCAATGGAAGCAATAATTTCTTCCGGCATATACTCACCAGCCATTAAATAAGTATTAGTCATCCGCGGATAAACTAAATTGGCATAATTTTCTCTACGACCGTTTCCTGTAGATTTTACCCCCATCAATCGTGCATTGAATTTGTCCTGCATGTAACCTTTTAAAATTCCTTTTTCAATTAAGACTGTATGTTCTGATGGAACTCCTTCATCATCAATATTTATTGAACCACGACGTTGTTTTAAAGTCCCATCATCAACTACGGTACAATGTTTTGATGCAACTTGTTTACCAATTTTGTCAGCATACATCGAGGTTTTTTTGCGATTAAAATCACCTTCTAAACCATGCCCAACTGCTTCGTGCAATAATACTCCCGGCCAACCAGGACCTAACACTACCGGCATAACTCCAGCCGGCATTGCAACCGCAGATAAATTCACAATAGCTTGTCTTGCTGCGCAATTAGCGTAATATAAACAACGATTTTCTTCGAGAAAAAATTCATAACCAGCCCGACTACCGCCGCCGCAAGAACCATGTTCACGCCGACTACCTTCTTCTGCAATCACACTAACATTCATACTAACTAATGGTCTAACATCAGCAGCTAAAGTACCATCGCTTGCAATTACCAATATAGTTTGATAAACACCGCTTAAACTTACCATTACTTGAGAAACACGTTTATCCTGCGCGCGCGCCTCCTGATCAATCTGATGCAATAATGCAACTTTTTTTTCTTCGGACAAAGTATTTAGAGGATTTATTGATGAATACAAACTATGAGCTTTAACCGGATTAATGGACTGAACTTTTTGTGGCGTATTAACATTAGCAACACTGCGCGCAGCAACTGCTGCCCGCTGCAAACTAGTTAACTCAATTTCATCTGCATAAGCAAAACCAGTTTTAACTCCGCTTAATGCACGTATTCCCACACCTCGCGCAACACTATAACTACCATGCTTAACAATACTTTCTTCTAATACCCATGATTCAGAATGATTTGCTTGAAAATATAAATCAGCATAATCAACTTTATGAGTTAAAATATCAGACAAAACCTGCTGTAATTTTGTTTCATCCAAACCAGCCGGCTCTAATAATTCTTGTTTAGCAAAAGATAATTGATTTTCCATACAATTCATTTCTTTATTATTCTACTTGGTATCGTGAGCGGTCCAGAAATAAGGTACAAAGAAAAAATTGCGAATAAAACCCGTGGAGGATCAAGCGCAATCGCTACAAACAATAACACCAAAATCAAAACATGCAAAAATGGCACGCTACCGTGCCAATTTATATCCTTAAAACTACGATAACGTACATTACTAACCATTAAAATTGCAGCTATAATAGTCAACACGCTTACAAAAAGATCCACATACCAACCTTGCAATTGATATATTTGCTGCATCCAAATCATTCCAGCAACAAAACCAGCAGATGCTGTACATGGTAAACCTTTAAAATAACGTTTATCAGGTTCAATTTTTTTGGTTAATACATTAAATCTGGCAAGCCTTAAACCAGTTGAAGCCATATAAAAAAACGCAATCAACCAACCAATCTTGCCTAAATGATGGAGAGCTAAACTATACGCAACTAAAGCTGGTGCAACACCAAATGCCACCATATCCGAGATACTATCATATTCGGCTCCAAACGCACTTTGAGTATGCGTTAGCCGCGCAATGCGGCCGTCCAAAGAATCTGCCACCATAGCAATAAAAATTGCTAGTGATGCAACCGTAAACATACCTTTCATAGCAGCAACAATAGCATAAAAACCAGCAAACAAACCTGAAGTGGTAAAAAGATTAGGTAAAAGATAAATCCCTTTTATAAACCGTCGTTCGCGCTCTTCTGTTTCGTTCATTTTTTGCGCTCTTTGATCTTTACTGTCAACACATCACATTTAGCATGATGTACTACTGCGTTTGCAGTAGAACCTAATAAATTTTCAACAAACCCATGCCTACCGTGACTGCCAACAATAATCAGATCTACTCCTTGTTCCTCAGCAACTCGGGTAATTTCAGCTTTAGGAGGACCAATTTCCACAAACTGATTTTTTGTATCAATCGAGTATTTTTTGCCTAATTTGGCTAATTGTTTTTTTGATTCATCTACCAATTGCAGTTCAATCTCAGCTGAACCAATAAAAGCATAACCATAACCTGGCAATGGTTCTACAACATGTAACAAACTAATTTTTGCACCCATTTGCTTGGCCAACTCACACCCCTCATCAAGAATGTGAGCCGTACCTTCAGAAAAATCTGTAGCCAATAAGATGTGTTTATACTTAAGCATGTAACCTCCTATTATGGTATCCGACACCTATTAAACTGCAATTTTAGCATTTTAGAATAATGTCACCAAGACTTTAAATCTATTTTGCCACAAAAGGTGCGCCATGCGTCATCATACGCTCAATAACATTCTTTATCCTCATTCTGCGCGTATCTGATATACTGGTAATTTTCCCTTGTTTACTAAGTTCTACCAGCTCAATTATCGCTGGATAATAACCATTACCTGCTGCTTCACTTAGCCAGTAAAGACCTTTATCTCTATTTGTCGCAGTACCAATACCATTAATATAATCTAAACCCGTTGCATATTGTGCTTCCACCAAACCAAGGTTAGCCAAAAACAAAGACCACTTATGCGCTTTAACTAAATTACTCTTCGTTCCAACTCCATAACGATACATCAGAGATAACCTACGCATAGCATGTTCATCACCACCATTTGCAGCAAGCTTGGTCAATGCAAATGCCTTAGCTAAATCTTGTTTTACGACTCCTGGAAATCCCCAAAAATATAAATCTCCTAAATTATATTGGATTATCGATTTCATCGCCTTACTATATTTATTCGCAGCTAAATCTGCTTGAAATGCATCAAAAGCTATTTTGGCATATTTTTGTGCTTTTTGTTTATTTACCGACAAACCCGGACAACCTTCCAAATAATATCTTGCCAAAATATAACAAGCCAATGGAACTTTTTGCTGCGCAGCTTTCTTCAACCAATACAACCCCAATTTATAATTAGGCAAAATTCCTATGGTGCCACCAACATACTTCATCCCAAGATAAGCGGCGCTTTCTGCATCACCTCTTTGTGCTTTTTGTTGTAAATCACACAAAAAATCAACATTAGTAACCCCATGTTTTTTAACAAACTGCATTCGCGGAACGGCTAAAACAAAAGCAGGAATAATAAACAATAAAACACATAAAAAGATCTTTTTCATGACGGGTCCTCCATTTAGTTATATCCATATCATTTAGATATTAACAGCTTGGAGTTTCTTTTGGAAGGTGTTTCGTTACTTTTTAAATTGTAATCTATCAGCAACTTTTGTAACTTTAATCTTATCTCCTGGTAAAAATTTACCCGCTAAAATCTCTTGTGCTAATGGATTTTCCAAATAATTCTGCACTGCACGCTTTAAAGGACGCGCACCATACACTGGATCAAAACCAGCTTTGGCAAGAAAATCTATTGCATTTTCTGTAACTGATAATTTAATTTCTTTTTCCGCCAAACGTTTTGCAAGTCGTCCCACTTGAATTTCAGCAATCGCATGAATCTGCGCCTCATTCAAACTATGAAACACCACAGTTTCATCAATCCGATTAATAAATTCCGGACGAAAATGTTGGGCAACAATTTCCATTACCGCATTCTTCATTTTATTATAACCATCACCTGCCATTTCCTGAATTAATTGCGACCCAAGATTTGATGTCATCACAATTACGGTATTTCTAAAATCAACTGTCCTGCCCTGCCCATCAGTTAAACGCCCATCATCTAAAACTTGCAACAAAATATTAAAAACTTCCGTATGCGCTTTTTCCACTTCATCTAACAAAATCAACGAATATGGACGGCGCCGAACCGCTTCGGTCAAATATCCGCCTTCTTCATATCCGACATATCCGGGCGGAGCGCCAATTAGCCGCGCCACCGAATGTTTTTCCATAAATTCTGACATATCAATCCGTATCATCGCTTCTTCGGTATCAAATAAAAATTCAGCTAATGATTTACATAATTCGGTTTTACCAACACCGGTCGGCCCTAAAAATAAAAATGAACCAACTGGACGATTCGGATCACCTAACCCGGCACGCGAACGCCGAATCGCATTTGCCACTGCATTTATAGCTTCATCCTGACCTATAACACGCTTGTGTAAAAACTCTTCCATCTTTAATAATTTTTCTTTTTCGCCTTCGAGCATTTTACTTACCGGAATATGCGTCCACTTGGAAACGATTTCTGCAACTTCTTCAGCAGTTACTTTGTTACGCAATAATTTTGGCTCTTGCTTTTCTGCGGTTGTTGCTTGTTGTAATTTTTTTTCAAGTTCTGGAATTTTCCCGTATTGCAATTCTGACATTTTAGTTAAATCACCTTGTCGTTTAGCCGCTTCTAATTCAACTCTGGCATGATCTAAATCTTCCTTAATTTGTTTAGTACCTAAAACAGCTGCTTTTTCTGCTTTCCAAATTTCCTCTAAATCACTATATTGTTTTTCAAGTTTTTTAATTTCTGCTTTTAAATCTGCTAAACGTTTTTTTGATGATGCATCAGTTTCTTTTTTTAATGCTTCGCGTTCAATTTTTAATTGAATTAAACGTCGATCCAATTTGTCCATTTCTTCCGGCTTCGAATCAATTTCCATTCTAATTTGGCTTGCTGCTTCATCAATTAAATCAATTGCTTTATCCGGCAATTGCCGATCAGTAATATAACGCTGCGATAAATTTACCGCCGCAATAATTGCCGCATCAGTTATTTCTACACCATGATGAATTTCATAACGTTCTTTTAAACCGCGTAAAATTGCAATTGCATCTTCACTGGTCGGCTCATCCACCAAAACTTTTTGAAACCTTCGCTCAAGCGCTGCATCTTTCTCGATATATTTTCTATATTCATCCAAAGTAGTTGCACCAATACAATGCAATTCACCACGAGCAAGAGCCGGTTTTAACATATTGCCTGCATCCATCGCTCCTTCAGCTTTACCAGCACCAACCATCGTATGAATTTCATCAATAAATAAAATTATATTGCCTTCTTGTTTTGCAAGATCTTTCAATACCGCTTTTAAACGTTCTTCAAATTCACCACGAAATTTTGCGCCAGCAATTAATGCACCCATATCTAAAATCAATACGCTTTTATTTTTTAAACCTTCGGGTACTTCACCATTAACAATGCGTTGCGCCAAACCCTCAACAATTGCAGTTTTACCAACCCCGGGCTCACCAATTAACACCGGATTATTTTTAGTACGGCGCGATAAAACCTGAATAACTCTGCGAATTTCATCATCACGCCCAATCACTGGATCTAATTTTCCATCTTCCGCACGTTCGGTTAAATTGATCGTATATTTTTCTAATGCCTGCCGCTGTTGTTCTGCATCCTGACTATTCACTGTTTGTCCCCCGCGAATATTTTTAATCGCATTTTGTAATAAATTTTCGGTCGCGCCGCATTGTTTTAAAATTTTAGCCAGCGATCCTTTATCTTGTAATGCTGCCAACACAAATAATTCAGATGAGATAAATTGATCCTGATTTTTTTGCGCAAGCTTATCGGTTAAATTTAAAATTTTATTCAAATCATTAGAAATATGCATTTCCCCGCCTGTTCCTGAAACTGTGGGCAAAGCATCAATCGCCTGATTAATTTTGGCGTGTAAGGTTTGAATATCAACACCGGCTTGTATCAACAAAGGCCGTACCGTGCCGCCATCCTGCTCAAGCAACGCCTTCATCAAATGCACCGGCTCAATAAACGCATTATCGCGTCCTAAAGCTTGCGACTGCGCATCTGATAACGCCACCTGAAAACTGCTGGTTAATTTGTCAAAACGCATATTTCATTACTCCGTAGAAAGTTAAGCTTACTCCGTAGCGGGGTCAGGTCTTGAATTTTAAACCCTAATTTAAAACTTAAAATCTAATTTTGCCATCTTTATCCATTAAGCCAAAGTCAAAATTCAAGACCTGACCCCCATTACTTATAAAATATGCGCTGTTTTAGGAAAATTCAAGAAGATAGGTAAAAATTCTTAGACCATACTCCCAAAATGGCGTACAATTTGGGAGTATGGTCTAAAAAGGAATATAACAATGCTAACCAGATTATTAACTCTACCCAAAAACCGTAGCTTCTTTATCTTCGGGGCTAGAGGCACCGGCAAAAGCACTTTACTAGAACAATTATTTACCACAACCCAAGCCTTATGGATTGACTTATTAGATCCAGCTGAAGAAGATCGTTTCGCGCGTAATCCAAATTTGTTAAAAGAATTAGTCGATGCTATGCCGGTAAAACAAACCCATATCATCATTGATGAAGTACAAAAAATTCCAAAATTATTAGATGTCATTCATCATTTGATTAGAGTTACTAACAAAAAATTTATTTTGACCGGTTCAAGCGCTAGAAAATTAAAACACGGTGGCGCAAATCTTTTAGCAGGCAGAGCCTTTGTTTATCATTTATTTCCATTCTCATTTCTTGAATTAAAAGATAAATTTAACTTAGATGCAGTATTAAACTGGGGCACTTTACCAGAAATAATTAGCTTTACTACCAGTGAAGAAAAAATTCAATTCCTGCGCGCCTATGCACATACTTATTTAAAAGAAGAAATTTGGAACGAACAATTTATCAGAAAACTAGATCCATTTAGAAAATTTTTAGAAGTTTCGGCACAAAGTAACGGAAAAATTATTAATTTCAATAATATATCACAAGATGTAGGTGTAGATCACAAAACAGTAAAAAGCTATTTTTCTATTTTAGAAGATACTTTGCTTGGTTTCTTTTTAGAACCATTTAAAAATTCATTTCGTAAACGCTTAAGTTTAAAACCAAAATTTTATTATTTTGATATTGGTGTAACCAGAGCGTTAACTCGCACTTTAACATCTGAATTAAAACCAAGAACCAGCGCATACGGCGAAGCCTTCGAACACTTTATCATTTTAGAATGCATAAAACTTGCATCGTATTACTATCCAGAATTTAAATTTTCATACTTAAAAACTAAAGATGACGTTGAAATAGATTTAATCGTGGAACGACCAGGATTGCCTACTTTATTTATCGAGATAAAAAGCTCTATAAATGTATCAGACACTAAACTATCCAATTTTATTAAATTAACTAAAGATTTTGGTAAATGCGAAGCAATTCGCTTAACCAAAGAAAAATATCGTAGAAAAATAGAAAACATTTTAGTTTTACCTTGGCAAGAAGGAATTAAAAAATATTTTTCAAAAAAATATTAACTATCATACTCTTGCTATAAAAACCAGATCCCGCGCTAGCGGCGGGACCGGTTTAGGACTGGCAATCGTGAAGCACGTGTTAAACCGGCACAATGCTCAGATTAAAATCTAAAGCGAACTCGGCAAAGGCAATATCTTTATTGACCAAATTTAAAATCTTTTAATTCAATATTCTTTTTTTCGGTAGGTATAAACTTCTCACCTTTTATTTTTAGCTTCCTTAAGTCATCAGTTTTTTCCCAACCAAATTCATTTATTATATTTTTCCAAATTCTAAGTAATTGTACAGCTTGCGAATTTCCGGAATAAAAAAAAGTACTATAAAGAAATTTGCACAATTTATTTGTTTTCCCAAATATAACTTTTAAATTAACATTGCTGTTTAACTGCTGTTTTTTATTCAAATTTACTGATATATTATTTTTTTCAATGTATTTTTGATATGCTGTATTATCTAACATTTTGAAAATAGCACATAACGATTGAACATATGTTTCGTGATTTAAAGATAAACCTGATTTAGCACTCTTCATCCAAGATTTAATATCCTGTCGAATCTTTTCCTTTAGTTTATTATCATCACTCAAAAATGCTGTGATTTTTGATTTTAATTGAGATTCTTTATTATCCTCCTCAATTTCAGCCTGCTTCAAAATATCGTACCCATTAACATTACTAAAAGCCATCTGACTTCCTCCTCTGTTATTATTATTAAAAAGGAGTTGCATAATAATACACTACAATTTAGTTTACAATAGAGCAAAAACTCAATAAAATGTAACCTTTTGGTTAACAAAATGGATAAATTATGAGCGAATTATCACTAATTAAAATCTTCGTGCAAGTTGTTGAAAATAATGGCTTTTCAAAAACAGCAGACAAGCTTAACGTCACTACACCAGCCATTAGCAAACAAATCGCCAAACTCGAACAAAAACTAAATACGCAATTATTCACCCGCACAACCAGAAATGTCACCTTAACTGCAATTGGTAAAATCTACTATGAACATTGCAAACAAATTTTGGAAGCAGTTGACGAATCAGAACGCGCAATTTCTCATTTACATTCAGAACCGACCGGTAAATTGCGAATCACCAGCGGCCGTTACTTTGCAAAAAAATATATAATTCCACATTTATTGGAACTTAGCACACTTTATCCAAAATTAATTATAGATATTGAAGTTGCCGAAAGAACTCCGGATCTTGCATGTGAAAATATTGACATTATATTTGGTTCTGACTATATCGATGCAGCAAATCTAAGTAAAAAATTATTAACCGCAAGCCGTTATGTAATCTGCGGCTCTCCTTCTTATTTAAAAAAACATGGAACACCAAATACGCCTGCCGATCTTAACCAACATTATTACATTACGCATAGTATGCGTAACCTTAACAATATATTGTATTTTAACAATCAACAACAAGTTTGCGTGGAGCCAAAACTTTACCTCAATGATGCAGAATCCATGCTGTATGCAGCAATAAACGGCGTAGGCATTGTAACCTTGAATGAATACATAGTTGCAGACGCAATTAAACAAGGATTGTTAGTACCGCTTTTAAAAGAATATGCTCCCCCAAAACGTAAAATCTATATTTTTTATAAAAAAAGTTTATATCTCGAACCTAAAATTCACCATTTTATTAATTTTATCACCAACAAATTTAATTAGTTTTGTCATCAAGTTGTCATAAATAATTACTAACAAGATTCGAGCAACCTATAAAGCTGCTGAGTTAAATAAAATGGTATAGAAATTAATTGATACTTTATCGTGCTGCCATTATGAATTTTAGTATTAATTTGTGTAATAGTTGGAACATCTGAATTTATTCGAACCGCGGTTTGCAATTTTTTCAACGCCATGAAAAAATGAAGCGACTTAAGTGTACCTGTGCTGCCAGCCTTTACCTCGATTGGAATAATTTTATTTTGATGCTGTATTAAATAATCTACTTCTGCCGCAGAATTTTTTTGTTCTCTTACCCAATAATATAAAGATGGTTCAATATAACCTGGTTCTATAGTACGTAAAAGCTGCCCTACAACTTGTTCAGCAATACCGCCACTGTTTATTAAGTTTATTTCTGTTATAGAATCCATTTGATGTAATCCCAACTTAAGCGCTGCGGAAACTAATCCAACATCTATTCCAATAACTTTAAAAAATTTTGTGTTTATCTCTGCGCCTAAAGGAATGCCATTTGCAGCAGTACTAATCACTTGATGACATATTCCAGCTTTAACCAATAATTGCAGAGCATTTTTAATACTAGTGTAAGAAACTTCTTTATTTACTTTATTATAGATGAATTTTTTTCCTAACATTTGAGAAAAAGCTGTTAATACTTCTTCTAATCTAACAGTTGAAATTTTACCTGCATATTTGGCAAAATCATCTTTATAAGCTGTCAAAAGCTCATGATGAAGACGGTTTATTTCGACCGGAGAATTATTTTTAATCCAACTAGCTGTAACAGCAGGCATGCCACCAATTATTATATATTCCTTGAATAGGCTAAGTAATTTTTCGTGAATTAATTTTGGAATGGAATTTTGCCAACTAAAATTTTGAATAAATTCAAACAGCTTTTTTTGTCCTTTTGCTAATAAAAATTCCTCAAAAGTTAAAGGCTCCAGGTGTAAATAACTTATCCTACCTACGGGCATGCTAAAACTATGTTCGGCTAAAACAAAATCCAATAATGAACCAGTAGAAATTACTGCTAACTCAGGCAGATCTTCTGCAAACCAGCGTAATTTACTTAACAACTCTGGAACGGTTTGAATTTCATCGAGAAATAAGATGCTTTTACTAATCGCAATAGTAGTGTTTAAAGCAGCACCTAAGTTAATTATAATTTGCTTTGGATCATTACTCTCAAACATGGAAGCAAATTGCGGATTTTGCTCAAAGTTTATCTCTATTAGCTGACTACCAGTAATTTTTGCTAATTGCCGCACTAGCCAAGTTTTACCAACTTGACGAGCCCCTCGCATAACCAAAGGTTTACGATCACTAGATTGAAGCCAATTCTGTAAATCTGCCAGTGCTGTTCTATACATTGCAATATTAACCCCCTAAATAAAATATAGGGTAGTTTTAATACGAAGTCAAGTAAACACCATGGTGTTTTTTTAAGTATCTAACGAAAACACCATGGTGTTTTCGTTTTTATTTTTTCTGATGCTTATCCCGATAATCTTTGATCGCTGCAGCGATCGCTTCTTCTGCTAGAATCGAACAATGAATTTTAACCGGCGGTAATTTTAAATATTCAACAATTTTGTCATTTTTAAGCTGCAATGCTTCATCTAAAGTTTTGCCTTTGATCCATTCAGTTGCAACCGAACTGGAAGCAATGGCGGCGCCGCAGCCGTAAGTTTTAAATTTTGCGTCTTCAATTATGCCTTTATCATTTACTTTGATTTGTAAACGCATAATATCACCACATGCAGGTGAACCTATCATTCCAGTACCAACATTAGGATCATTTTCATCAAGTGTTCCAATGTTACGTGGATTTTCGTAGTGATCCATTAAATTTTCACTGTAACCTAAATTTGGTTTTGATTTTGATTCTGCTGTCATTTTTCACCTCATGTGTAACATCACGTTTTTACAAATTACAAAGTAATGAATTAGATTTCTTGAGGGACGGAGCTTTACATGATTACAAAGCAACAAACAAGGCACTTGTAATTATGTAAAGCTCCGTCCCGCATACATCAATGCTTATCCCAGTTATAATTTTCTATATCTACGCCCTTCTTATACATCTCCCACAAAGGCGACATATCGCGCAATTTTTGCACTGCATTTTGCACTAATCGTACCGTATAATCAATCTCTTCTTCAGTAGTAAATCGGCCTACCGCAAACCGAATTGAGCTATGCGCTAATTCATCACTCAACCCCAAAGCCCGCAACACATAAGATGGCTCAAGACTGGCTGAGGTACAAGCTGAACCGGTTGAAACCGCAATATCTTTAATCGCCAAAATCAACGATTCACCTTCAATATAGTGAAAACTCACATTCAAAATATGCGGCGCACTGTGTACTAAATCAGTATTAAGATGAATTGCCTCAATTTGCTTAATACCTTCCCACAAACGTTCGCGCAGTTTAGTAAATCGCTGAGTTTCTTCCGCCATTTCATCTTTTGCAATCCGAAAAGCTTCACCTATCCCAACAATTTGATGAGTTGCCAAAGTTCCTGAACGAAAACCGCGTTCGTGCCCGCCACCATGTATTTGTGTAGTTAAACGCACCCGCGGTTGACGTCTAATATATAAAGCACCAATACCTTTAGGACCATAAATTTTGTGTCCGGAAAACGACATCAAATCAACTTTCAATTTCTGTAAATCAATCGGTAACTTGCCAATACTTTGTGCTGCATCAACATGAAAAATTATTTCTTTTTTGCGCGCAATTTCACCAATTGCAGCAATATCCTGCACCACGCCAATTTCATTATTAACATGCATAATAGAAATCAGAATTGTATCGTCGCGAATTGCATCTTGTAATTTTTGTAAATCAATCAGACCACTTGGTTCGGGAGTTAAAAAAGTAACATCATAACCTTCTTTAGCCAAATATTTGCAGGTATCTAACACAGCTTTATGTTCAGTTTTACTGGTAATAATATGCTTACCTTTACGCGAATAAAAATCTGCTGCACCTTTAATCGCCAAATTATCTGCCTCAGTTGCTCCCGAAGTCCAAATAATTTCTCTAGGATCTGCATTAATTAAATCAGCCACCTGTTTTCTGGCTTTTTCCACTAATTCAGATGCATCCCAGCCAAAAGAATGCGAGGTGGAAGCCGGATTGCCAAAAACTCCATCAGGCATCATACATTGCATCATTTTCTCCGCTACCCGAGGATCAACCGGAGTGGTGGCTGCGTAGTCTAGATAAATTGGTAATTTCATAACATCAATATTCTATCGTTATTATTTACATTTGTCGATTTTAACCAACATTCCACGAATTAAATTAACATCTTCTTTATCAAGGTGCGCACGATTAAAAATTTGACGAAACCGCGGCATCATAGTTTTTGGTTTTTCCGGATTCAAAAAACCGGTTGCAACCGCAACTTTTTCTAAATGTTGATATAAACCCTCCATTTCATCTGCAGTGGCTAATTCGACTGTTGAACGAGTTATTTCAGGCGCATCTCCTTGCATTGCAACATATAATTCATACGCAACTACCTGCACTGCGGCACCAAGATTTAAAGAACTATAATCATCAACCGTTGGAATTTTGACTTGATATTGGCAACGCTGTAATTCCTCATTATAAAGTCCGTGTTTTTCGCGGCCAAAAACAATTGCAGTTTCCACGGGTTTCTCTGCAATCATCTCCGCCATCTCACGAACATCAATTACCGGCGCCGACATTTCACGTTTACGCGCACTAGTACCATACACATGCGCACAACCAATCAAAGCATCATCTAGCGTAGCTACTACCTTAGCATTCTGTACAATATCATCAGCGCGGGAAGCACGGTAAATCGCCTCTGGATGTGGAAACTTCTCAGGCTGCACAAGATATAAACAATGCAATCCCATATTCTTCATCGCACGCGCAGCCGCACCAATATTACCGGGATGAGAAGGATTAACTAACACGATTCTTATATTCTTCATAGCGATCATATTGTAACATTATTGCACCAAACCCCAAAATCACGTTTTTCCATGGTAAAACGTGGGAATTATCACGTTTTACCATGGAAAAATGTGGAAATTATCACGTTTTTGTAACATAATGTACCTATGCAAAGATTAATTTATACATCATTACTAACCTGGAAAAGCAACAAATACCGTAAACCTTTGATTATTAAAGGCGGAAGACAGGTTGGCAAGACATATATATTGAAAAAATTCGCTAAAGAATATCGCAATTGCATATATGTGAATTTTGAAGAATCATCCAAAATCGCCGCTTTCTTTGCCGGGGACATAAATCCAACAAACATTATCAACAATTTACAAATACATTTTAATCAATCAATCTCTCCTGGAGAAACCTTAATAATTTTTGATGAAATCCAAGAATGCCCGGAAGCATTAAATAGCCTTAAATATTTTAATGAACACGCCAACGAATATCACATTGCTGCAGCAGGATCTTTATTAGGCATTAAGTTAAATCGCAGCAAAGGATTTCCTGTTGGCAAAGTTGACTTTCTTGAATTAAAACCATTGTCATTTTTTGAGTTTTTAAATGCAATGGGCAAAGAGAAGCTTTATGAATTATTAATTTCCTTAAAAAATTTTAACCCCATTAATAAATTATTTCATGATGATTTATTAAATTTGCTGAAACAATATTTAGTGATTGGCGGTATGCCTGAAGCAGTAAAAATTTTTATTAAAGCGAATGATTTTTCTCAAGTTAGAAAAATACAAAAAGCAATTTTAGATGCTTACACCTTAGATTTTGCAAAACATGCACCGGCAAATGAAACAATGAAAATAATGAATATATGGCAATCTATTCCAAACCAATTAGCTAAAGAAAATAAAAAATTTATATTTGCAGCCATTCATAAAAGTGCTCGAGCCCGGGAATATCAAACAGCCATTCAATGGTTATTAGATGCTGGTTTAATTTATAATTCTTTTAAGATTAATACACCTAAACTACCACTAGATGCATACGCAGATAAATCTGCGTTTAAAATTTATATGTTAGATGTGGGATTATTAGGCGCCATGGCCAAATTATCACCAAAAATCATTACCCAAGGATCGGAACTATTCACAGAATTTAAAGGCGCATTCACTGAAAATTTTGTAACACAAGAATTAATAGCTAATAATTCAGATCAACTTTACTACTGGACAAGCGCAGGCTCAGCTGAGGTTGATTTTATTTTAGAACATCAATCAGTTGTGTTTCCTTTAGAAGTTAAAGCCGGCAAATCAACCCTTGCTAAAAGTTTAAAAATTTACGCACAAAAATATAAAGCAAATAGCATCTTAAGAACAAATTTGCTTAATTTTAAGCATGATGATATTGTATATAATTATCCCCTTTACGCCATAGGATTATTTGATAAACTTAACCCTATAACCATGGAGAAATAATCTATGCACCCATTCATCAATACCGCCATTAAAGCCGCGCGCGAAGCCGGCAAAATCATCATGAAAGGCTATGAGCGGTTAGATTTAGTCAAAGTCAGCGAAAAAAATCCTAAAGATTTTGTCACCAACATCGATAAATCATCTGAACAAACCATCATGGATATTTTACATACCGCTTACCCAACCCACGGTTTTTTGGGTGAAGAAACCGGCACCGTTGACGGCGATGAATTCCAATGGATAATTGATCCACTGGATGGCACGGCTAATTTTATCCATGGCTTACCGCATTTTTCTGTTTCAATTGCATTGCGTATTAATACAGTTATTGAACATGCAGTAATTTACGATCCGCTAAAACAAGATTTATTTACTGCAACACGCGGCTCCGGCGCACAAAAAAATAATAAACGCATTCGCGTCAGCCAAGAACATCAACTGCCAAAATGTTTATTAGGAACTGGTTTTCCTTTTCGCTCACCAGAATATCGCGACCAATATTATGAAACTTTAAAAGCCATTGCCTTGCAATGCGCAGGTGTTCGACGTGCTGGATCAGCAGCTCTGGATTTAGCGTACGTGGCCAGTGGTCAACTAGATGGATTTTGGGAATTCGGTTTAGGAACCTGGGATGTTGCTGCCGGCGCTTTATTAATCCGCGAAGCAGGCGGCATGATTATTGACCCAACAACTGGCGGCGAAGATTATTTACAAACCGGACATGTGGTTTGCGGTAATCCAAAAATCACCAAGCAATTATTAGAAATTATCAGGGGATTTTTATAAATGGATATAGGGGCACGTAATAATGGGGTCAAGGCTTGAATTTTAAGCTTTGACTTAATGGGCAAAAGCGGTAGAGCTAGGTTTTGGTTTTTTAATTTAAAGTGTAAAATTCAAGCCTTGACCCCGCTACGGAGTAACTTAGGAGAAACTTTATGAACATCAATCAACTCGAACAAACCATAAAAACAATGATAACCCCAGGCAAAGGAATTTTAGCTGCTGACGAAAGCTCACCTACGATTAAAAAACGCTTTGATACAATTAAAGTAGAATCAACCGAAGAAAACCGCCGCGCTTATCGTGAACTTTTATTCACTACACCAGAATTAGAAAAATATATTTGCGGTGTAATTTTATATGAAGAAACTTTAGGTCAAAAAACTGCAGACGGCACACCATTTCCGCAATTATTAGCTGAACGCGGCATTATTCCAGGAATAAAAGTTGATAAAGGCTTAATTTTATTTGAATCATCTACAGAAGAAAAAACCACTCAAGGATTGGATGGCTTGCCAGAACGCTTAGAAGAATACAAAAAAATGGGCGCACGTTTTGCTAAATGGCGCGTAGTCTTTAAAATCTCTGATATTTATCCATCCTCATTAATCATCAAAAATAATGCATGCTTACTCGCACGTTATGCCAAAATTTGTCAAAATGCTGGAATTGTGCCAATTGTTGAACCGGAAGTTTTAATGGATAGTAATCATAGTTTAGAAAAATGCGCCGAAGTTAGCGAAAAAGTTTTCCATAAAGTATTTGATAAATTACACAAACATAAAGTTGAATTGGAATTAATGATTTTAAAACCCAATATGATCGTTGCCGGTAAAGAATTTTCTAAGCAGCCATCCGTTGAAGAAGTAGCTCAAGCAACAATTAAAATCTTACGCCGCACCGTTCCAGCCGCAGTACCTACCATTAATTTCTTATCCGGCGGCCAAAGTGATGTGATGGCTACCGAAAATTTAAATGCCATCAATAAAATCGGTCCACAACCATGGTACCTTAGTTTTTCTTACGGCCGGGCGTTACAAGCTCCCTGCCTAAAAGCATGGCTAGGCAAAAAAGAAAATGTAACTGCCGCGCAGCAAGAATTGCTAAAACGCGCGCGCTTAAACGGCGCCGCTGCGGTGGGGAAATATAGTGGGGATATGGAAAAATAACTGATATTACTTTTACCATAATTAATATATCAATATTCTGTGTCTGCAGTAAGGTAAAGTAATATAACATTAAAATTTCGCAAATATTAAATCTTAAAATTCTATGCTTACTTGATGATTTGCATAAGGATTATGCATTACCTTGCCATGACTTCCCTTTCAACTTCTGAATAAATTTATCCTCAACCACACTCATTGCCTGTGAAAAATCCCACTGAGCTTCTGGTGTCAGCAAAGGCAAAATATCTACCTGAAAATCTTGATACTGCTTTTTTAAATGCAAACTTTTTTCAAACATGGCACGAGTAATAGGCTCTTTTTGAAAACTACAATATTTCTCAAAAATCGATATGACATTAGAAACATTAATCAAATCATTTTTTAATGTGAACCACAGATCAAACAAATCTCTACCCTTACGCCTTTGATAAAGCGCACGCAATTTTGTACCCATTAACTCATCTAACGTATAACTAGTAATAAATGCATCCCCATCAAACCATTCAGAAGATACAGAAAATGGATACTGTTGAAATGGCTCAATTTGAAAATGTTCAGTTATATTTATTTCAATTTTTAATTTAGCGAAAGAATTATCAGCAGCTTTATAACGATAAATTAATTTTACACCTCGTTTGGTGAAATTACGCCTTGGTTCTCCGAGCCAGCTATCCAATGCACTACGTATTGCATTAACAGTTTTACCAATAGGCTCATCTGGAATTTGCACAAAATCCAGATCCTCGCTATAACGTGCGGCTGGGGTAATAAAAATTTTATTAAGCGCCGTTCCACCACGAAATGCTAATGTGTTTTTTATGTGTTCATTAAGTAAAGAATCCACCTTCTAAGAAGGTGGTTTTGTTTAGCACCCTTAAAGGGTGCTTGCTATCCCCAATATCTCGTTATTAAAATAAATTTCTTTGTTCGTGAAGCTTTTCTTCTTTTTCTTGAAACTTCACATACTTCTTGATCATTTCTTCGCTCAAACCTACTGTATCAACACAATAACCTTTCGCCCAAAAATGATTACCCCAATAAACCTTCTTGCGCAAATTCGGAAATTGACGAAATATTTGAATGGCGCTCTTGCCCTTCAATGTCCCCATCAATTTCGATATGCTAATTTTTGGCGGCACCCTTAACAACAAATGCACATGATCTGGCTGAATGTTTAATTCAACAACATTACAGCCCAGCCTTCCTGCAAATACATGTAACGTCTTTCGTAACTCTCTCGCTACCTCACCAACCAAAATCCTGTATCTATATTTCGGAACCCACACAATATGGTAGATACAACACCATAAAACATGAGATAATCTTTTAAACCTGCTCATCTTGTTTCCTCTTTTGTTGAGTTATGGGGATAACTCAACATTGGTAACATGAGCAGGTTGTTTTGGCAACGGTTAAACCATTGCCCAATCCACCGCCTCAGGCGGTGGATATATAAGCAGGATTATACAAACACACCAACGCCTTACTTATAATTAAATCTTGCTCTACCATCAACAAAGTTTTCCATGGAGCCGCTTGTCGCCATTCATCCAGATAAATTTTTTCAATCATAAATCTGTCTCGATAGTTGAATTAATAATTATTTTCCATTTTTTATCGCGTTTATATTTTTTGTTTGTTTTTTGTAACATCGCAGCAAGAGGAATATAAATTATTCTTTTTTGAGCTTGTATATTTTGCTCAACTGCCGTTGCTAGTTTTTTCTCTCCCAGCTCATCAAACAAATACCCCATACGTTGCTGCCAAGCACCATAAGGATGTTTTTGAATTAATGATAAAAGTTTTTCAGAATTAATTGCCTCGGACAACTCTGCTAAAACTGTTGCGATATGATTTATCCCACCACTTTGTTTAGAATATAAAAATAAATCTATAGCGGTTTGTTCCGGTGTAGAGATTTTTAAAATACCTTTTGAAGTGGAAAAGTTTTGAAAAGCAATGTTATTAAACCATTTTTTTAAATAAAAAACTACTTTTATTTTTCCACAATATACTACCGGTCGTTTTTTATTGGTAATTACCTGAAAAATTTGCGGCTTTTGATGAGATGCACCATGATAAAGTGCGGCAGTTAATAAACCAGCGTAATAATCTTGTTCCCAGTACTTCATGAGGTAAGGAATGAAATATTCTGCAGGCAAACAACCATAAATACGATATTCAGGTGAAACAATTACATAAAAACCTTTAGCAGGACTTGCTATCCGACCCAATTTTTTTTGATGATTAATCGCTTTTATAACAAGAGAACGCTTTTTGCCCAAATACTCCTCCGCTTCATCAAGTGAAAAACAGCATTTGCCATGGGCAATTAAAAAATCAATGTATTCTGACAATCTCATGACATATTCATTCCTATTAAAACCATATATTTTGGATTTTACAGGAATGAATATGCCTTAGCAAGTTAAAAAATGTAACTATGTTATGCGGACGTGCACTACAAGCTCCCTGCCTAAAAGCATGGCTAGGCAAAAAAGAAAATGTAACTGCCGCGCAGCAAGAATTGCTAAAACGCGCGCGCTTAAACGGCGCCGCTGCGGTGGGGAAATATAGTAAAGACGCTGCCCCCAATTGATTTATTTCGTTTTTAATACTTTTTTAATTTTCTTTAATACTTCTGAAGTAACATTATAATTGTCATTTTCAATTTTACTTATGTAAGCCTGTGTAACTTTTAATCTTTTAGCCAATTCTGTTTGCGTTATTTTTGCCCGCATACGCAGCAAGGTAATTGGATTTTTAATAAAATCTTTTGGATCAAAATCTTCATATTCCTGATCTATAGTTTTAAACGCCTGAATTATGTCGCGTCGTAATATTTTATACACATTTATCGGTAATAACACATACTCTGGCTTACCGCTAATATTGTTAATAGTTTGTAATTGATTCATTTGTAAACGTCTCCTCTTGACTTTATTTTTTCTATCCTTAAAATTTTCACCATGTCATCACGTGAATAAATAACCCTCCATTTTCCAATTCTTAATCGCCACAGAGACGAATTAGTTAAAACCTTCGTATCCAAATTAGCAGAATCCGGGTTATATGATAACTCCATGATTTTATCCGTTATTTTAAGCCTATCTTTTGCGTTAAGGCTTTGCAGCTTCTTTTTAGCTTGTTTGTGTATTTTTATATTATAATCACACATGGTTATAATTATAACCTATTTTGGTTATAATGCAAATTTTTTGAAAGATAAAAAAATCCGCACGCTTAAACGGCACCGCAGCGGTGGGGAAATATAGTAAGGATATGGAAAAATAACTAATATTTGTTATCCCGGAAATTGCTGCGCAATTTCCGGGAATTAAATAGCGCCCATCTTTTATCAATGATTTACAAACGTTCTTTTAACATTTTTATTATTGCCTGAGAAATTTTTGTTAAATTTTGCTTCATTAAACTCAAAACCTGTAGTAGTACCACATGTGGGGTCATAACATTCTGAAATTTTTTGTAAGAAAATATTTGGACTTTTTTGACATTTCATATATGTCTTTTGATCAATATATTGCCGCATCCAATATGAAGAGTTTTTGACGGTTACTTTTATCACGCCAAACTGTTGTTGTGGTTGTTGATCAAAACATATTTCCTTAATGTGTTTAGAATAAAGTTTTAAATCAAAGAACGATATACAGTTATTTTGTCGTTTAGCATTTCGTTTCCTCCTCTTCTGCTTTAGTCCCGTATTTTGATTTTGTGGCTCATAAGATTTAATCTTTTTATCATTTGCTCTCCCTTCATAACGTCTTGGTTCTCTTTCTTTTTTCACTATATATTTACATTCGCCACCCACTACTTTTTTTGCATACAAATTGGAAAACAAATTAGATAATTTTTTATTGTTTAAATTACCCAAATACCCCTTGAGCCAACCATATTCTTTTTCAGATAATATTGTCTTCTTTAATAAACCACAAGCTTGTTCATCATTAAACATCTTCTTCTTCGCTATTAATTTCCTTTGCTTTTCTTGATCTTGCTGTTTTTTCTGCTCCATCAACCTTCTTTTCTTTTCTTTTTCACACTTTTTCTTCTCAATCAATTTCTTTTTACTTTTTTCTTCAAGATCTTTCTTTTCAATCTCCCGTTCTTTTTTCGTCAAAAATTCTGTTGCCTTTTTAAATGCTGACTTGAAACCATTCCAAATGTTTGAAAGTTTTTTGCCAACTGTGGTATCACCAAAAACGTTTGTAGATTCTGAATCGGATTTTTTTTCAGATTTTACTTGCTTCAATACTTCTTCGGTAGATGAAAGTTTTTTATATTTTTCCAACCCATCATTTAGAAATTTCAATTTTTTATTAACATACGCCTTTTTAAGTGGTGGCATAAAGAAATGTAATACTTTGGTCAAAAATCCGCGCTTACTTAATATTTTCTTTCTTTCTTCCACAACTCGATCTTTAATTAATTTCTGAAAGTTTTTCACCTTTTCATTTACAACACACTTAGCGAGCACTGGATCAATATGACGTTCTTTATCTGTAGTAGTAAAATCTTCTAATTTTTCACATTTATAATTGATCTTGTTTTTGAATGAAACCCCCGTTTGAATTTTACTGGTTTCCCCAATCATTTTTCCTAAAAACTTCGAAGTTTTACTCGGAAAAATAAAGTGTTTTCCTAATTCTTTAGCATGGTTTTTGTGAAATTTTTCAATAGCATCACTAATGCTAGATAATTTAGATTTAGTTTCACTAATGTTATATAACTTATGAACCAAATTTTTCAAAAGATCTGCTCTCCTAATATTTGTTTTACTTGGTTTTTTTTCTAATTCTTGAATATGCTCACTAAGTTCAAAGATAAAATTATATTGATTTACATATGGTTTTTGCCAAAGAAAATACTGCGGTTTACCTGTAAAATTATCATAGCGCTCTGGGCAAAAACATAAATACAAATATTTTTCCTCAGATGTTTTGCTAGTTTGCTTATCGTAATAATACCTAATTGCGTCATTAAAAGTCTTCTGCTCAAATGTCTCAAATTCATTATAACTCATATTCTACACCCCCTTATCACTTTCTTATTTTAATTATAGAACTCTAACCTTAAGACAATCTTAAGAGCATGAAAAAAATAAAAAAAATTCTGTACAAAAATAATACGCTTCGCGGACAGTTAACAAGTTAACTACGGAGTATCCACATACTCGCGTTTCGCAGCCGTTAATAAATCAGAACGCTGTAAACCTAAAGCTACCGCAAGAGATCCAGCTACATAAATTGAAGAATAAGTACCAATCACGATACCAATGATTAGAGCTAATGAAAATGCATGAATCACTGGCCCACCAAACAAATATAACACTACCACTACTAACAAAACCAAACCTGCTGACATAATAGTTCGTGATAAAGTTTGATTAATTGCAGCATTAACAACTTCTTTTGGTGTACCGCGACGCATTTTACGGAAATTTTCCCGCACCCGGTCAAAAATAACAATGGTGTCATTCAATGAATAACCAATCACAGTTAACACCGCGGCAAGCGCCACCAAATCAAACCGAATATGAAAAAACGAAAATAAACCTAAAATTAAAATTGGATCGTGTACTAGTGATACCGCCGCACCAACTGCCATATGCCATTCAAATCGAAAGGCGATATAAATCATGGTAACCAACATTGCAATTACTACTGCCAAAATACCTTTATATGCTAGTTCTGAACTAACCTTGGCGCCGATTGAATTCACTCTTACAACATTCCCATTCGGCACCGCTTTTGCTACTGCCTGAGTTAAAGTATCTTGTATTTGTTTTAAAGTTTGGCCAGATTTACGCATCTGTTTACTAATTCCCAAACTAATCAATACATCCTTGGTGCTTCCGTAAGTTTGCACTTGCGCATCTTTCAAACCCGCTGCATCTAAATCTTTACGAATCTGCACTATATTAACAGTTTGTGGAAAAACTAAATTAATTTGAGTACCGCCAGTAAAATCTAAATCAAAATTTAAACCAAAAATAATTAGCGACACAACGGATGCAATAAAAATAATAATGGAAAATGCTGCCGCCCATTTTTGTAATCCTAAAAAATCAATTTTTGTATTGGTTTTAAAAAATTCCATAAATTACTCCGTAGTGGGGTCAGGTCTTGAATTTTACACTTTAATTTAAAACTCAAAACTTGACTCTGCTAGCTCTATCCACTAAATCAAAGCCTAAAATTCAAGACCTGACCCCATTTTTACTTTCCCCGATATTTTTATTAACTCTAACCCCTATCGACAAACTTTTAACCCGTTTGCCGCCATAACGCCAATTTACAATGGCACGCGTGTACATAATTGCAGATAACATTGACGTTATTAAACCAATCGTCAAAGTAATTGCAAAACCTTTAACTGAACCGGAACCTAATGCAAACAAAATCATCGCCACAATTAAAGTAGTAACATTTGCATCTACAATCGTAATAAGCGCGCGTTCATAACCAGCGTGAATTGCTGCCTGCGGTGTCATGCCATTACGCAATTCTTCTCGAATACGTTCGTAAATCAATACATTCGCATCAACTGCCATACCAACAGTAAGCACAATACCAGCAATACCGGCAAAAGTTAAAGTTGCGCCAATTGCTGACAAAACGGCAATTAAAAAAATCATATTAACCAACAAACCGATATCAGCAACCAACCCAAAAAACCGATAGTAAATAATCATGAAAATAACAACTAACAGCAAGCCAATTTCAACTGAAAGCATGCCCTGATGAATGTTGCGTTGACCCATGCTGGGACCAACAGTTTTTTCTTCGATAATTGCAATTACTGCAGGCAATGCACCTGACCGTAACAATAAAGACAACTGATTAGCTTCTTGCGGATTGGATAATCCGGTAACCTGGAAATTATTACCTAATGCCGATTCGATAGTTGCAATATTAATTACGCGACTTTTCTTTTTGTAAGTAATTTTTTCTTTGCCGTTAATCTTTGTAGTATGTGGCTGCAAATCAATATAAACCGTCGCTATCGGTTTACCAACATTTTCCGCAGTAATTCTTTCAAACAAAGATTCACCACCACCACCAAGTTTAATTCCCACCATCGGTTGGCCTGTAGTTGGATCAAAACCAGATTCAGCGTTGGTAATTGAGTCTCCTGATAAGATAATTTGATTTTTTAATAAATACGGCCTGCCCTGATAATTATATAAAGAAGTTCCCGGCGGAATTAAGCCTCCTGCTGCTGCGCTGGCTGCATCATGTTCAGTATCTACCATGTGAAATTCAAGCGTTGCGGTTTTCCCTAAAATATCTTTCGCTTGAGTTGCATCCTGCACTCCTGGCAAATCAATCGAAATACGATTTTGTCCTTGCTGCTGTACTAAAGCTTCGCTGACTCCTAATTCATTTACCCGATGACGCAAAGTTGTCATGGTTTGCTCAACTGCATACTGCCCAATTTTTTGTAATTGATTCGGCACTAATTTACCAGACAATTGATTATTAGTGCCTTTAACTGCTTCCCATTTAAATTCGCTAAAATTATTAGCCAAAACGCTTTGCGCTTTTTGTAATGTCGCAGCATCACGAAAACGAATTATCAAACCTTGACTCTGACGTTGCTGCGCTATCCCGGTATAACGAATACGCTTGCTTCTTAATTCTTCTTCGATATTATGTACATCGCCTTTTAAGCGGCGCTGCAATACTGAATCAAGATCAATTTGCAGTAAAAAATGCACACCGCCGCGCAAATCCAAACCAAGTTTTACCTGATGAGCGCCGATTTTACTCAACCATTCCGGCGCAGCCGAAGCTAAATCTATTGCTACAATATATTGATCACCTAAAGTTTTCTTCAATAATTCCTGAGCCTGCAGTTGAGTATCAATGTCACTAAAACGAACTAAAAGATGATCTTTTTCCACACTAGCTGATTTATAAGGTAACTTATTAGACTTTAATGTTGTAGTAACCGTTTGCAAAAAATCCTGGCTTAAAACAATCCCAGGAGTCGTGCTGGAAATCTGCACTGAAGGATCCTGAAAAAAAACATTCGGCAATGCATATAACGCCGCAATAATCAAAACAGCAATCAGTAATAGATTCTTCCACAAAGGATACTTATTCATCTATTTTTTCCTTGCTACCACTCTTTAATGGTACCTTTAGGCAATACTCGTGCAATCGAATTTTTTTGCAGCAACATTTCCGAATCTTTGCTTACCTGAATTTGGAAATAGTCATCAGTTACTTTAGTAATCTTAGCCATCATACCGCCAGCAGTAACTATTTCATCACCTGGCTTAATCGAGGTGACTAGTTGTTGATGCTGTTTGGCACGTTTCGCCTGCGGACGCCATAAAAAGAAATAAATAAAAGCGCCAAAAATCACCAGTATTAAAATCATGTTCATTGATGAGCCATGTCCTACTGCAGGAACTGCAGCGTAAGCATCAGGAATTAAAAAACCCATAATCATATCCTCATATTTAAAGAATTTTTGCATTATATCAGAAAATCACGAAAAATCATCTCTTTAGCAATTTTAACAGCGGCTTTTTAAAAACACAGAGTATCTATTCTCGACTACAGCTTGTTGAATCAAAATTCAGGCAGCTTTTACTTATTTTTGCTCCAATTTTTTTAAGGCAAATTCCTTAAAAGTACGAGCGTTGTTCAATTTTTAGGCAACCATGGAAGTTTGTAAATTTTAAGCTATAATACATTTGGCAATCCAAAATTAATCAAAACTAACAAAATAATAACAAGAGGTAGAATTATAATGTATGAATTATTTGATAAAAAAAACAACAAACAAATAGTAAGTATTGCAGAAACTCTGCTTTATAAAGGTAGTTTAAAATTATCCAAAAAGCATAAATTAAATGAAAATGATTTAAAATTGTTATTGAAATATCCTAAAAAATTCAAGCAAGTTATAAGAAAAAATTTAGAAAAAACTTACAACCAATTTAAAATAGTAAATATCAAAATTAACAAATTACAACACAGACTTGACACTGCATTTAAAAAAACAAAAAATATCCAGTTCTCATGCGGGATTTTTAGTAATAAAAAAATCAAAAAAGAAGTTAACGATAACAAAAACAAACGAAATAAGTTACAAATCGAAATCGAAAAAGCTAAATATAAAACTGACGATGCATATCAAAAAGCTGAAGATGCATATCGAAAAGTTAAAGAAGAAGCGCGCATAAAAGAAATAGAACAATTTGCATCCCGCATAGACATGTAGACGTGATGCAATGTTTAATATTCCAAAAACCACTTGGCGAAACGCGCAATCCCTTCGTCAAGTGCAATTTTTGGCTGATAACCAAAATCATTTTTTAAACCACTAACATCCGCCCAAGTGTTATCAACATCTCCAGGCTGCTTCGGCTGCATATCAATAATTGCTTTTTTACCTAATGCTTTTTCAAGCAGTTTAATAAAATCCATCAACTGCATTGGATTACCAAACCCAATGTTATAAACTTTATATGGTTTTGGATTATCCAAAGTTAAAATCGTTCCTTCCACAATATCATCAATATAAGTAAAATCACGGCTATGATTACCGTAATTAAAAACCGGAATCGGCTCATCTGCCATAATTTTTTTAGCAAATTTTATTGGCGCCATATCCGGCCTGCCCCACGGACCATATACAGTAAAATAACGCAGTCCGGTCAAAGGCATCTCGTACATGTGCGCATAAACATGCGCAATTAATTCATCACATTTTTTGCTGGCAGCATAAATACTTATCGGATGATCGACAAAATCGCTAACTTCATAAGGCATTTTAGTATTTGCGCCATAAACCGAACTGCTTGAAGCAAAAACCAAATTTTCTAAACTATCCAGTTTTTGCGCTTCATTTAATAAATTAGTAAAACCAACTATATTATCCTGAATATATTGCAATGGATTTTTAATTGAAAAACGCACACCAACCTGTGCCGCAAGATGTAAAATACACCGCGGTTTGGTTTCTTGTAAAATTTTTTGCAATGCTTTTAAATCAGTAATATCAATCTGGTGAAAAACAAAATTTTTATATTGATGCAAATTTTGTAAACGAGCTTGCTTGAATGCAGGATCATAATAATCATTAAGATTATCAATACCAATAACCTCATCACCCCGCTCTAAAAGTTTTTTACTACATGCTGCGCCGATAAAACCAGCGCAGCCAGTAACTAAAATTTTCATGTAACTACTCAGCCTTCTGTATTTACCAATGCTTGCCTTTCTTTATAAATAAAATATAAATTACGCAAATAAACTAAAATGCCAAATGCTTGGCCTATAATAAATACCGGATCACGCCGATGTACCGCATAAGCACATAAAGTTATCGAGCCAAGAATACTTAAGTACCAAAACGCTAAAGGAATTACGCTACGCTTTTGTCTTTCACTGCATAACCACTGCACCACAAACCGCATCGAAAAAATCGCCTGCCCGCCAAAACCAATAGTTAACCAAATTACGTTGATAATTACACCATGATCAATTGTCATTTTTATACTCCGGAACTTTTATACGGCGAATTAGCCACGCTACTCCAAACAAATCTACTATACCAACTTTTAACCTTCCCCAATTGCCATATTTTGATTGACCTTGCGTTCTTGGACGATGGTTTACTGAAACATTTATGACTTTACCGCCGATATGCTTAAATAAAGCCGGGAGATAACGATGCATATGATTAAAATGCGGTAATAATAAAAACGCTTCGCGTGAAAACATTTTTATCCCGCACCCAGTATCTGGACAATTATCTTTCAAAAACCAACGTCTTACACGATTCGCAAAACGCGAACCAAATTTTTTCCATTTCGTATCTTTACGATTAACACGATGGCCAGCTAATAATATTCCTGAACCGACCCTCGCTGCTTCTACTGTTTGAATTAATTTAGGAATATCTGCCGGATCATTTTGCCCATCACCATCAAGCGTTACAATCCAAGGATGTTTAGCCGCCTTAATACCGCTAACCAATCCAATACTTTGACCAAAATTTCCAAAGTGCTTTATTGGCCGCAATTGCGGTATATCCTTAGCAAGCGAATTCAGCTTTTCAAAGGTAGAATCCTGACTGCCATCATCCACCACAACTATTTCAAAATCAGGATGTTGCGCTAATACGGCATGTACTTCACGCACCAAAATCTCAACGTTATCCTCTTCGTTATACATGGGAATAACTACTGATAATTGTTGCGCTGGTTTAATTTGCATAGCGAGATATTATAATTGATTTTTTCTTATTCAGCCAGCTCTTTTAACGCAATGTATTTATTGTTATTTCAATCTTGATAATGACACAAATCACATAAACAATTAGGAAAACCTTATAACTGCATTTCCTAGCTTGAATTTGCTATTTGCTTCTTTACCTTTTAGATTAATAGGCGTAGGAATACGGCATGATTCCCCTTTGGCTTTTCGCCCAAGCTGACCATAAAAATTATTCCCAAAACTTAAAACTGTGCCATCTGTGCATAAAATTAATGTATGGCTCTCTCCACAGAAAACTTGTTGTGCTTTTTTGCCTTTTAGATTAATGAGTTTAGGAATGCGGCATAGTTTCTCATCGGTTTTTCGCCCAAGCTGACCATAATTATTATTCCCAAAACTTAAAACTGTGCCATCTGTGCATAAAATTAATGTATGGTTCTTTCCACAGAAAACTTGTTGTGCTTTTTTGCCTTTTAGATTAATGAGTTTAGGAATGCGGCATAGTTTCTCATCGGTTTTTCGCCCAAGCTGACCATAATTATTATTCCCAAAACTTAAAACTGTGCCATCTGTGCATAAAATATAACATATATGCCCACAACATAAATGCTTACTCTTTGCATATACATATGACACTATGTTTTCATCAGTCTCGCAGAAAATTTGTTTTGCTTTTTTACCTTTTAGATCAATGGGCTTAGGAATGCAGCATGATTCCTTTTCAGTTTTTCGCCCAAGTTGACCAAAAAAATTATCCCCAAAACTTAAAACCTTCCCATTTGCACATAAAATAAACGTATGGTTCTTTCCACAAAAAATTTGTTTTGCTTTTTTACCTTTTAGATCAATGGGCTTAGGAATGCTGCATGGTTTCCTCTTAGTATCTCGCCCAAGTTGACCAAAATTATTATTCCCAAAACTTAAAACTGTGCCATCTGTGCATAAAATTAATGTGTGTTTCTCTCCACAGAAAATTTGTTTCGCTTTTTTACCTTTTAGTTTACCTTTTAGACCAATGGGTTTAGGAATGCAGCATGGGTGGTTCCCCTTAGTTTTTCGCCCAAGTTGACCATAAAAATTATTCCCAAAACTTAAAACTGTGCCATCTGTGCATAAAATTAATGTGTGTTTCTCTCCACAGAAAATTTGTTTTGCTTTTTTACCCTTTAGTTTACCTTTTAGTTTATTTTCCAGATCAATGGGTTTAGGAATGCAGCATGATTCCTTTTCAGTTTTTCGCCCAAGTTGACCAAAAAAATTATCCCCAAAACTTAAAACCTTCCCATTTGCACATAAAATAAACGTATGGTTCTTTCCACAAAAAATTTGTTTTGCTTTTTTACCTTTTAGATCAATGGGCTTAGGAATGCTGCATGGTTTCCTCTTAGTATCTCGCCCAAGTTGACCAAAATTATTATTCCCAAAACTTAAAACTTTGCCATCTTCGCATAAAACTAATGTATGGTTCATCCCACAAAAAATTTGTTTTTTAACACCAATTTCTTTTAATGTTTGATATGCTACTTTTTTAAAGGTAAAAAAGGTAAAAAAAGAAGATTGTTCATTACATTTATTTTCTTTGCTTAGATCCTCATCAAGATTCGAGCAAAACTGCTCATTTACTTTCTCTTTACAATACCCAGCCAGACAAATGTTTACCAAAGTTTTTGCAGTTACAAACGCAAAAATTTCACTTCCAATATTAGATATAAAATCATTGCTTTTTTGCTCAAACAACCCCGATAACAATCCGAATTCCAAAGCTATTTTTCTTGACTTTCCTTTAAATATTTTTTTTATTGTTTTTTTTATTGTTTTTATTATTTTTTTATTAAACATATATTTTTATTCTTACTATTATTATTTTATTAAACATAATAACATTATAGAACACATTTCTTAAGGAAATCTTAAATACGAGAAATTAAAGTCATTTTTTTCTTTGTAGGGCACAAAAATTTATGGTGAATTCTAAAAAGAAGTGCGACAAATTCCGAGGTCATGTAAAATGGCCTCTGTAAATAATTGAAAAAAAGGAACTTGTCGCATGAAAGAGTATACCCAATTGTCGCAAAAAGAGCGACGCCAA
>JASFHF010000002.1:0-98732 GCA_050123375.1 Gammaproteobacteria bacterium | reverse complement strand
TTTTCACCCGCACTATATCTTTTACGTTTTTTTATTATTGTCATCTGCTCGACCTCTTTTTATTATGGCCAAGATTATATCTTATTTTATACCATCACGTGGTCTAAATTTTGTGACCCATTATAATCTATATCCTCGCTAAACCTTTCAATAAAGTTAAATCCTTTAGAAAGAGATGTTCCTCCCTTTAGTTCAAACCTAAACCCTTGTTGCTGCATACCCCACAAACAGTGCATCAACCAATAATCTTTTTCAACTATTCCAGGCAGTAAATTACGTTCTTGCGCTACAACTCTAAACAGAGCTCCAACATCAGGAAGCATGTGTAAAAATTTATCCTTCACTCATGATTTCCTTAAAAAATTTTCTTGTTGCTATTTTTCCATATTTCTTTACATATTGAGTAACTTTAACAATATTAAATCTACCGAGATGCTTTTTGATATTGCACTTTAGCTGCTTCTCATCTTCAGATAATTCATTTATATTATTCACTAAATCTACAAGCAAGAATTCTGGAGTTAACTTGCGGGGAAACCCTCTGGATGGACGCCGAAAGTCATACGAGTTGCCATTTAGAATAAATACTCCATGACGTTTGCAGTTGTATACTATAGCTTTATTGTATAACTGGGTTAAACCTAATCCCAGTGTGTTGTACTGATTCCATGAATAAAACAAAAACCTGTTATCTCTTAGAAACACTTTCACCAACTCTTTCTCATCAGGAGGTAAATTACCATAACGTGAGCCAAGAGGCTTATAATATATACCAGCAGCAGCTTTAGCTAAAACACCTCTATTGATTAAAATCATCAGATCTCTGTCAACAGCACTTGATAGATGTACAAGCATATCACGACGATATACATGCCCCGGCTTTATATTAGAATCAAGTTTTTCAAAACTCTTAGTACGCATATTTTGTATTATATGCCCTTATAATTAAAACTGCAATAATTTTTATTAAAATTTCATGCAAAAGGCTACAGATATTCTATATAAATCAATG
The DNA here is from genome assembly GCA_050123375.1 of Gammaproteobacteria bacterium. Classification (GTDB taxonomy): domain Bacteria; phylum Pseudomonadota; class Gammaproteobacteria; order UBA12402; family UBA12402; genus JASFHF01. The sequence continues at coordinate 97,720 of JASFHF010000002.1, read as the reverse complement.
ACTTCAATATACCAATCCGCGCCGCGTAACCCCGCAAAATAATTCATACGTAATTGTATCGGCATATGCAGCAACATGCTCAATCGGCAATCCCTTCCCCCACAAAATAACTTCATCACCAATTTTTGCGAAAGAATAAGAACGTATATCAACTGCTAACATATCCATTGCAACACGACCAATCAACGGACAAATATGCCCATTAACTAATACGGGCGTACCATTTTTTACATGGCGCGGATAACCGTCACCATAACCAATTCCTACAATTGCAAACGGCATATTTTCAGGACATCGCCAAATTCCGCCATACCCTATTGCCTCATCTTTTTTGGCATAACGTAATGCAACAATCTTAGATTGCAATGTCATTACCGGCATTAAATTATGATCCTCTCCGGTTTTATTCAACAAAGATGACACACCATACAATAAACCGCCTGGCCGCACCCAATCAGCATGCGATTCCGGAAAAGATAAAATTGCAGCAGAATTCGCTAAACTTTTTTCGCCGGACAAATTTTTGGTTACAGCATTAAAAACTTCAATTTGTTTTACTGTGGTAGATTTTTTTATGTCATCTGCGTCAGCAAAATGCGTCATTAATTTTGGCGGCGCTACAACATTTTTGCAATTAGACAATCGCATATAAGCATCTGCTACATCTTCTGGAACAAAACCCAAACGATGCATACCAGTATTAATTTTCAACCATACTTTTATCGGATGCGACAAGCGCGCTTGTTCTAATATTTTAATTTGCTCAAAATTATGGATTACAACTTCACATTTTAATTCAATAATTTTAGTTAAATCATTAACATTAACAAATCCTGACATTAAAACAATTGGATTAGATAAATTAACCTGACGAATGCTAAATGCTTCTGCTAAACAGGCTACACCAAATGCGTCAGCATCATGTAAGACTTTCGCAACTTTAGCGATACCATGACCATAAGCGTTAGCCTTAACCATTGCTAACACTTTACTATTAGGCGCTAATTCTCGAACCCGATTAAAGTTATGCCGTAAAGCATTAGTATCAATATGTATTTGTGTAGGACAGTTCATACCACACCTACTATGGTAACTATGCAGCTTTTTCCAAGAACGCTCATTAACGCCGCATCTTTAAGAGAAAAATTAAATTTTAATGCTCATTTACTCCCATGTAAACTCCGCTTTAAAATTTAATTTTTCTCTTAAATCTACAGCATTACTGAGCGCTCTTCTAAACTACAATATTGACATGATGAAAAAATACCTACTATGAAGGGATTTCTTCGGGGGAAATTATATTTTCCGAAATATAATTCCTAAATCGTGTATATTGACCTTCAAACTTCAAACGTACCATACCAAGAGGACCATTACGCTGCTTACCAATAATAACTTCTGCTGTACCTGCATCCGGACTTTCCGGATTGTAAACTTCATCACGATAAATAAACAAAATCAAATCTGCGTCCTGCTCGATGGCGCCAGAATTATGACAAACTATTCCATCAGCCAACCAAGATGATAATTCAGGAACAGTTAAATCATAAACATTTTCTTCGCCACAAAATTCAGTTGAAATGATATTATCCCAAAATAAATCATTTTCACTGCAAGATAGTAGAATTTCATCCTGCAAAATATTAGCATATTCTTGCACAAGCTTGCGAGATGGCGCAAACCTGTAATGAGACATACCGCCATATGAAGTACCACGTATTGCTGCCATACGTCTATGACTAATGCCCTGTAACTGCATTAACCACCGTATACGATTAAAAATTTCTTTAGGTAATGTATCAACATTAGTATTATCGCACACATTTTGTAAAATTTGTTTTGCGCGTTGCGCAGAAAAATATTTTGGCCCAAACGCCCCAATTGTTTGCAAAAAATGACTCTGATTTTTTACACCTGAAATAAAAACCATATAGCCAGGACGATAATTTTCTTTTTGCGCTTGCTTAATACGTGCAATTATACCAAAACGTAATAATAAAGCGGCTACATCTGCTGCCAGACCTACGCTATTAGTTGCAAAATGAATAATAACTCTATTAGATTTACCAATACTTATAGTACCATCTGTAGCCCACAAATGTTTTAGTAAAATCGCAATTTGTTTATTAGATAATTTAAAAACCACTTCAGGAATACGCTTTTCATAAGATCTCTGATTAAAAATCTTCAATTCTCTTAACCATTTATTTACACCAACAGGATGCCACCTATTACCATTACCGCTAAGTAATAACTGATGCCAATTTTTCCTACCTTTGTATCTTGTAACCTTCATGCTAAATTCTTTTGTAGCGACCGAAGAAACTATTTCGCTATTTTCCTCTGAATTTGTCGTATACCGCATTGGCTGTCCAGAAAGATAACTACCATCACCAATTAACTGTCCTAACAAAGCCAACTTTCCTTCTGACCATTTTTCACAAACCTGCGGTTCAGGTAATCTGCGTGCAAGCGCTACTCTATCACCAGAAGATAATTCACAAACTTGCTTCCACCCATTAATAGTCAAAAGACGATGTTCCGCTGTTATTTTCAACGAACGGCCACTTGCTAAACATAAATTAAATGTTGGTTTTTTACCAACACACCAAACTTTATCACTTTTTGCATTAACTATTTTACCTTGTTCTGAAATCGCTAAAACTTCCGGTTGTTGTCCCACTAATTTTTCAATTGGACATCTTTGTCCATCAGACAACAACACCAATGTATCTCCTGCAACACACTCTCTCAAATCTGCCATCATCGGACGTTTATCACCACGCTGTTCCACAGCACGATTAAGCTGTGACAACGCTATTACCGGAACATTAAGTTCTTTCGCCAAAGCTTTTAAACTTCGTGATATTTCGGAAATTTCAGTGGTACGATTTTCCTTGGAACCCGGAACCTGCATTAACTGTAAATAATCAATTACAATCAAACCAAGCTGACCATGTTCGCGTGCAATTCGACGCGCACGTGATCTTATTTCTGCCGGACTTAACGCTGCCGTATCATCAATAAACATTTGTGCTTCAGATAACATACTTACTGCCGAAGTAATCCGTGGCCAATCTTCATCTTGTAACTTACCTGAACGCATTTTTTGTTGATTTATACCGCCTAAAGAAGACAACATACGAATTGCTAACGATTCTCCAGACATTTCCATACTAAAAATCAATACTGGTTTTTTGCACTTTATTACGGCATTTTCTGCAATATTAACTGCTAATGATGTTTTACCCATCGAAGGACGTCCAGCAATAATAATCAATTCAGCAGATTGCAAACCAGAAGTTAATTTATCAAGGTCAATAAACCCAGTTGATAACCCAGTAATTGGCTCAGCGCTATGAAATAAAGTCTCTAAATGATCTACTGCGCCAGCTAACAAGCTCGAAATATTTTTAACCTGACTGCCGCGCGACCATTGTTCTGCAATCGAAAAAACTTTTTGTTCAGCCAAATCTAGTAATTCCTGACTGGCACGACCATCAGGATTAAATGCATCATCCGCAATTTTATTAGAAATACCAACTAACTGCCGCAAAATCGAACGTTCACGTACAATATCTGCATAAGCAGTAATATTAGCAGCGCTCGGTATATTTTTAGCTAAATTAAATAAATAAACCTCTCCGCCAACTTGATCTAATTTATTTTGAATTTTTAACGTTTCTGCTAGCGTTAACGTATCAAGAGGCTGCTGCCGATTAATTAAAGAAGACATAGCATTAAAAATAATGCGATGATCCTGACGATAAAAATCATGTTCTGTAATTCGATCAACAATTTTATCCCAAGAATTATTATCTAACATTAAACCGCCAAGTATCGACTGCTCTGCCTCAATAGAATGTGGCGGTACTTTAACTCCATTTAATTTTGTTTCTGATGTAGCCATAATTTACCTTCTTATTTCCGTGGTAGGAACAAAGCTAGTAATTGGGGTCGCATCTTCACTCATTACATAGCTTCGCACATGTAATGAGTGAAGATGCGACCCCACAGACATTACCTAATGAGTGAAGATGCGACCCCACAACATCTAACCTTCTGCCTCTATCTTCACTGGTATTTTAACCTTAACATCGCTATGCAATAATAATTCTATCTCATATTCACCAACTTCGTGAATATTTTCAGGTAAAATAACTTCACGTTTTTCAACCGTCATGCCTTTTTCCGCAAAAGCGTCTACGATATCCCGCGCTCCAACTGAACCAAACAACTTGCCCTCTTCTATAGCCTTACGAACTATAGTCAATTCTATTCCTTTGAACTTTTCTGCTCTTTGTTGGGCTGCAGCCAATGCTTCCGCCGCAGCTTTTTCTAATTCAGCACGCCTAGCTTCAAATTTGGCAATATTTTCTTTAGTAGCCGGAACCGCCTTACCTTGCGGAATCAAAAAATTACGCCCGAACCCTGATTTGACTTCAACCGTATCACCTAAATTTCCTAATTTATGCACTTTTTCCAATAATATAATTTTCATACTTAACTCCTATATTTCAGGATTTTTAATCTAAAGTTTAAAAAACTATCCATAACTGCAAGCAACACCAAAATACCCAGCAAAAAGGGTAAAAACAGCAAGCTTAAAAATATCAATAAATAAAATAACCACGTAAAAACTGAAGGAATTTTCAGCATAATCATACAACTATGTACTAAACTTACTCCGGCAAACAATAATGGAAACACTAATACCGGTAATAAATCCTTCAATAATACTGGTTTTATCCAAAATAAAATCAAACACAGCGCTAAAAATATTACTACAATTTGGCTTATACGAAACTCTCGCCACTCTTTGCGCCAAATCCATGAATTAACTAAATTTGCCTGCAGCGCCCTTGCAATTATTACTTGTATAATAACACCTAACAAAATAAATGCACACTGCACACCAGTCATATATGGAGCAACAAGTGGAGCAGTTTGTTTGAACCAATTCATATTTAACTTTAAATTAGCACTACTAATCCATTTATTAGCATTATCAAGCAAATGTTGTGTCCACCAAATATGAGGATTAGGCACAACCCCATGAAATATTACTATAGCTATAACACCAACAAGAACCGCTGTTTCTATTACCCGATTAAATTTTTGATAACGCTTCCATATAATCGCCAACATCCAAACAAATAAACCACCAAATAACACAGTATAAATTAACGACCACCACGACCTGGTAACCGATGATACCACTATATACGGTAACGCTGCCCATAACAATATTACAAAACCATCCGCAGCAGTTTTACACAAAGTAACTAATGCTACAATAACCATGCTGACCCAACTTAATAAAGGCAAAAAAGCGCACAACATGGCAACAATAGCTGCATTTATATTGCTGCGTAAAATTAATTGAGTAAATTTTTTAATTAACATTAGTCTCTATGAGCATCACAATATGGCAATAAAGCTAAAAAACGTGCATGCTTAATTGCTAATGATAATTGTCGTTGGAATTTAGCTCTCGTCCCTGTAATTCTGCTTGGAACAATTTTACCCGTATCGGTAATAAATTTTTCTAATAAATTCACATCTTTGTAATCAACATGATCAATATTATTTACTGTGAAATAACAAACTTTTTTACGCATTGCCATATTATTTCTCCTCCTTTTGCTCTGCAATTGTCACGTCTTCTACAGCAGCATTTTCTTCATCTGTCTGCATACCTGCAGACTCTACTGTAGCCAGATCTTCTTTGACTCCTGTAATACCAGCATCTTCCACTGCTGCATTTTCTTTCGCTTCCCTCTCAACCGATTGCGGTGTTTTTGCTGAAGTAAAACGTTTCTCTGAACTTTTTGCTAAAGGAGAAGGCTCATTAACAGCTCGATCACATTTAGTAATCAAATAACGTAATATAGCATCATTAAACCGAAATAAATTTTCTATTTCTTTTAAGACTTGTTGATTAGATTCAATGTTCATCAACACATAATGTGCTTTATGAACTTTATTAATTGGATAAGCTAAATGACGTCTACCCCAATTTTCAAGACGGTGAATTTGCCCTTGATGATCAGAAATAAGTTTGCGATAACGCTCGATCATCGCTGGAACTTGATCGCTTTGGTCAGGATGCACCAAAAATACGATTTCATAATGTCGCATATATACTCTCCTTTCGGGTTAAAAAGCTTCCTGCACTACACAGTGAAGCAAGGGTTGATTATTTTATGGTAAATTGTAGTGCTTGACAAGCCTTTTTCGACCAGTCAGAATAGCCCCGGTCACCAAAAGCGCCTATACTTTACAATATGGCTACGTAGCTCAGCTGGTTAGAGCGCGGCACTCATAATGCCGAGGTCGGTGGTTCGAGCCCACCCGTAGCTATTAATAAAATCAAGGGGTTATGACACCGATCCTTGATCTTGATAAATCTGAATGTGGCAATAATGTGGCAAATTGATTAGCAAATAATGATAAGTAAGCATAGGATCTCAAAAATCGGGCGCAACTGATCTGTTCTTGTTTCAAGCAAAAAAACCACGTTTTTTGTATAATATATATCCTATAAAATATTCTATAAATAATTCCTGGCAAATATTAATTAATCGTCCATAATTAATACAATATTAACTTATATAATGGAATATCACCATGAGTAAAATCAAAATCTTAATAGTAGATGATCACGAATTAATTCGCAGCGGCATTGCCAGCCAATTGCAAAGTGTCAAAGATATAGAAATTGTGCCGGAACAAGGTTCAGATGGAGCAGAAGCTATAGCTCTGGCAAAAAAATACAAACCGGAAATAGTATTAATGGATCTAAAAATGCCAAACATGGACGGCTTTGAAGCAACACGCAAATTATTACAACTAATACCTGACATTAAAATTTTAATTTTAACTGTTTGTGATAATAAAATTTTTCCTCTAAAACTTTTGGAAGCAAATGCTGCTGGCTATATCACTAAAGACTGCAAACCAAAAGATCTAATCGACGCAATCAAAAAAGTACATGCTGGTCAACGGTATGTAAGTCCTGAAATTGCGCAAAAACTTGCGCTTAATAACAATTCATCACCTCTTGATAAACTATCTGATCGGGAATTCCAAGTTATGAATATGATAATCAAAGGACAAAAAGCGCCGCAAATTGCTGCAACACTGCATTTAAGCGCTAAAACTGTTAATACTTATCGTTACCGCATTTTTGAAAAACTTGAAGTTAGCAGTGATGTTGAATTAACCCGGTTAGCATTGCAGTATGGTATAATCACTAGCAATAATATAGAATCTCAATAACATTTGATAAACTAATGATTATTTACTACAGAAATCAAAGAACCATTATGTATTTTTAATTGACCAGCAACTACAATTTTATCCCCAACCTTCAAGCCCGAAGTAACAACATCCTGTTCATCATAATTACCGGCTAAAACTATTTTAGTTTTTTGCGCCTTGTTGCCAACGACTCTATAAACATAATCTCCATTTACAGAATATATCACTGCTATTTGTGGGATAGTAATAATTTTTAATTGTCTGCCTATTCTCAAAACCACTTTAACAAATCCACCCGGCAAAAGCTCATTTCTCTTGTTGATAACACTAGCACGTATTTTTAAAGTACGCGTCGACTGATCTATCTTTGATTCACACGCAATAACTTTTCCCTCAAAATTTTCATTAGGATAAGAATCACTTTTTAATAACACTTCCTGACCTACAGAGATTTTACTTAAATATAATTCTGGAATGCTAAAATCAACTCCAATAGGATTTAATGAATTTAAACTAACTATGTCCTGCCCAATACCTATATAATCACCAATATTTACCTTAAATATGCCTAAATTACCACTAAAAGGTGCTAAGATAATTCTCTTCTTTAATTCGGCTTTATATTGAGCAACTTCCGCTTGATAAGTGGCCAAATCGGTTTTTGATTTATCAAAATTATCCTTAGAAAAAAAGTGTTTTTTGTATAATTTTCTATAACGACCAAGTTGTAATTTTGCCAAATCTAACCTGGCTTGAGCTTGTGCTAACCGTGCATTTACATCGTCATAATCTAGCTTAAGTAATGGAGCGCCCATCTTAACTCTCTCACCAGATTTAAAATAAATTTTTGTAACACGACCCGAAACTTCAGAGCGTACTACAATACCAGGCATACCAACAAGCGTTCCTATTGCAATTAATTGCTGCTTCTGTTTCTGATACTTAATCTTGACAGTTTTCACTTTTACAGGCTCTGAAGATAATTTCTCCTTACTATAGGTCATGCATACTGGACTAAATGCAGTAACAATTGTTAACAACATTAAAAATTTTTTTAACATATAAAAATGTACCTATAAAATTTCTCTACTGCCAAACCTACATTTAGCCAAATAAGTATACATCGTCGGTAACATAAAAATGGTAAAAAAAGTTCCAATCAACATACCACCTACGATAACTAATCCAATTTGTCGTCGACTATTAGCGCCAGCACCATTAGCAAACACTAAAGGTATTGCCCCTAAAACCATCGCTGCTGTAGTCATCAAAATTGGCCTTAATCTAATCAAAGCTGCAGTGATGATAGCACCCTTAACGTCTTTACCTTTAAACTGAAGTTGGTTAGCAAATTCTACCATTAAAATCCCATGCTTGCTTATCAATCCAACTAAAGTAATTATTCCAATTTCAGAATATATATTCAATGTACAACCAGTCAAGAACATAATCAGCAATGCACCAAATAATGAAAACGGAACAGCAAGTAACACTATAAATGGATTACGAAAACTTTCAAATTGAGCTGCCAGTACCAAAAAAATGACCAAAACAGAAAAAATAAATAAAATATGTATTTGGCTGCTAGATTGAAAATATAAACGCGATTCACCGCTATAATTAATTTGCATATCCTGTGGTAATATTTTTTTCGACAACTTTTGAAAAAACTTCAATGCTTCACCTAAAGTATATCCCGGAGCAAGTCCCGCTGTTATCGAAGCTGAACGCAATTGCTGAAAATGATTTAAGCTTTGCGGACTAATAGTTTTCTGAATCTTAATTAAATTAGACAATGGAACTAAATTGCCACCATTTGTGCGTAACTGTAAAGAATTAATTGCAACGTCAGATTTTCTAAACTGCGGCAAAAGTTGAGGAACAATATCATAATTACGACCAAACATGTTAAAGTGACTTACGGTTGGCTGTCCCATAGCCAAGTTAACTGCATATCCTATATCTTTTATTGATATTCCCATATCAGCAGCTTTTATTCTGTCAATTAAAATATTGTCTTGCCTCTGATCAAGCTTCAAATTTGTATTCAAATTAACTAAAAACTTATTGTCATGTGCTGCCCGTAAAAATTTTTGTAAAATATTGTTTAACTCCAAATAATTACCAGTAGTCTGTAATTCAATATTAACTGACCCTTTCCAAGAGCTTGCCCCTGGAATTTCAGATGGATTAGTTGGCTGTGCTATAATTTCTGGTATTGCCATCATCACTGATGACATAGACTTAATGATTTCATCACTTGTTCGTTTTCTCTTGCTCCACGGCTTGAAATCTAATAAAGCAAAAGCAGTATTTGCGTTACCACCATCACCATTTACAATAACGTAATTTTCCACTTCAGGAACTTTCTTAAAAATAGGCTCTAAAAGTTTAGTATATTTAGCGGTATAATTTATATTCGCTGAAGTTGGCGTATACGCAAAGGTAACTATGGTACCAGTATCTTCTTTGGGTGCAAGCTCTCTAGGAATAAAATGATAAAATAATATACAACCAACGATAATTATAGGTAAAATAAAAATTACCAACCTTCTCATGTATAAAATTTTTATTAGCATATTTTCATAAAAACTTATAATTCTTTCCGAAAATTGATTAATTTTAGCCGGCAAATAATTATTTACATCATTCTTCGTCATTATTTTAGAACACATCATGGGCAAAAGCGTAAGTGCAACAAAACCAGAAATGATAACAGCACCAGCTAAAGTAAATGCAAATTCTTTGAATAGTGCACCAATTAATCCATGTAAAAAAGCAATAGGAATATATACCGCAGCTAAAGTCAAAGTCATGGCAATGATAGCAAATTGAATTTCTTTAGAACCCAAAATAGCGGCATTCATTGGATCTTTGCCGCTTACTATATGCCGATGTATGTTTTCTGAAACAACAATTGCATCATCAACAACCATTCCTATGGCCAGTACAAATGCTAAAAATGTCATGGTATTCAAACTATAATTCATTAAATACATCACCGCGCAAATACCAATTAAAGAAAGCGGAATGGACATTACTGGAATTAATAAAATACGCCATGAACCAATAAACATAAAAATAACTAAAATAACACAAATTGCCGCTTCAAAAATTGCAATTTTAATTTCTTTAATAGAAGCATAAATAAATTTAGTATTATCCCAAAATATTGAAGCAGAAATGCCAGTGGGTAAGTTTTTTACTAAACGAGATAATAATAATTTTACATCTTTAGCTACAAATAAATAATTAGCGTTCGATGCAGGAATAATTCCAACAGGGACTGAAGGCTTTCCGTTTACATAAGTTATAATAGTATTATTCTGAGCGCCTAGCTCTGTTTTACCAATATCATTTAAACGGACTAAATTCCCATTTTCACTTTTTAATATTATATTATTAAATTGTGCAGCAGTGTTAAGATCACTAATAGTTTTAACATTAATGAGCTGGGATGAATTTTCCAACTGCCCTCCTGGAATTTGTAAGTTATTTTTAGAAAAAACATTTTCTATATCCCAAGGCGTAACATCGTGAGCTGCCATTAAATAAGGATTAAGCCAAATTCGCATTGCATAATCCGAACTAAAAATATTAACAGTAGATACTCCAGAAATGGTTTGCAATTGAGGCTGCACTACTCTATATAAGTAATTTGCTATTTTTATCGTTGCTAAAGTGTTACTTGCAAAATTTAAAAACATAATAGGCCGCGCATCAGGATCCTCTTTCATTATTTGTGGGTCATGAACCTCTATTGGCAATTCATCACGAACAGCAGCCAATTTAGCATTAACTTCATTTAGTGCTGTATTGATATCGTAATCCAATTTAAGATGCAACGAAGCATAACAATATCCTTGACGACTTGCCGAAGTAATATAATCTAAACCTTCAACACTGCCTAAAGCATTTTCAATAGGAGTGGTAACAGCCCCTTCCATCAATGCCGCATCCGCACCAGGATAACTGACATAAACAGTTATAACTGCAGTATTTACTTTAGGATATAAACGAACTGATAAATTAAGATAAGCAAGCAATCCAGCTAAAAGAATAACTAAACTTATCACTATAGTAAAAATCGGCCTACGAATAAAAACTTCAGTAATCATAGTGCTTAATTATCTTGAAAAATGACATGACATAATTTAACATTTCCCATCTAATAAATAAAGATTTTTGCGTGCTTTCTTATCAAAATTTTCATCAAGCACACTATGCCTAGCTGTCATTTTCATAATCATAAAAATACTTAAAACAATTAGTATGCTGCAAAACAAAATTAAAATCGTCATTGGCATTTGATTATTGTTAGGGATATAAGCAACTAAAATGGTTGCCAATGATAAAATAATAATTTGAATACCACTATAAAACGACCCAGCTGTGCCAGCAAATTTTGATATATGACTAAAAGCCAACGCGGTAAAATTTACAAATACTATACTAGCACCAAATAAAACTAACATTACTGGCAATAAAATAACACTGACAGATAACTTAAAAGTTAGTCCATAAAATAATAATATTAAACTACCACACAACATGATAATTCCGCCGATGATAAGCATCTTATTAACACCCATCTTTTCAACTAACTGAGCATTTAACGCACCGCTAAAAATTGGCATTAATGCAGCAAGAAAAATAAGCCAGCCATAAACTACTGGCGTTACATGTAAAATATTTTGAAATAAAAATGCTGATATAATTATGTATATAATACGTGCTGATAATGCTAAACTTGAAGCAAGCGCACATATGATAAAAATTTTATTTGATAATAATTTCCGATAAATACCAATGACATTAAATGCAGAAAAATCTCGTATTTTATTTGTAATTAAAGTCTCTGGCAACCAGCACTTAACAAAGAAACTCACAATGCTTGCAAGTATAACTAACAAGAAAAAATTTGCCCGCCAACCCCAAAAAGCTTGAATATAACCACCAGTAATCGGTGCTATAATTGGCGCCACTGAAATAAACATCATTAAATATGAACAAAATTTTGCAAACTGCTTGCCAAAAGATATATCACGTAAAATTGCACGATATAAAGCGACTGGAGCGCCCATTCCAATACCTTGAAGTAAACGCGCAAAAATAAAACACTCTGCTGTTGAAGAAATAGATACCACAAAACTAGATAATAAAAAAATTATTAATCCAAATAATATTAATGGTTTTCTTCCATAAATATCACCCAAAATTCCATAAAATATTTGAGAAATTCCCATACTTAAAAAATAGATTCCAATTGATAACTTTATCAACGCATTATTTGTATGCAAACTTGCCGCGATGCTTGGAAGAGAAGGAGTATAATTATCAGTAGCAAACTGCGATAAAACCCCAATCATTATAATAATGATAAGTACTAATAGTTGCCGCCTTTGTATTATAGAATCTTTCATATCTTAATATCTATTCCCATTACCTTGGGACAACGAGAGGCACTGCCGTATAAACCTCTGCCAGAAAAAACAGCCTCACCCCTACACCCACCATCACAAAATTCATTAAGAGAACAATCCGCACAACCATCAATTTTGCAAATGCTTTCCGTCTTTAATGTTCTTAATTTTTGCATGTTTTTTGAAGAACGCCATAACTCTGTAATCGTTCCATCCTGCAACACGTTGCCTAACTTCATGGTGGGCAATTGAGTACATGGATACATATCACCATAAAAATCTATATATGCAAAATTGTATCCTGCAGGACATTGCATAATCTTCCCGCTCTTTTTGGTTTTGTATTTTGAGTGCGGAAATAAAAATAATTCCGTAAGATTAAAATCAACATTTGAGTATCTATTCGTTATCTTCATTACTTTATCATAAAGTTTATTCTCTTGTGTCATAGTTAAACGAGCTTTATCATAATCAATTTTACTTCCGAACGGCCTTAAATCCTGTATAACAATACTATTTATTCCCATATCATCACAAAGAAATTTTATATGCGCCTCTAAAGAATCAAAATTATATTTACTTAATGTAATAAGAACACTGGTACGAATATCAGCCTGTTTTAACAGTTTAACGCCTTTTACTGTTTTATCAAAAGCGCCTTTGCCTCTAGTTATCGAATTAATTTCTTCATTATGCGCATCCAAACTAATACCAACAATTGTATTATAAGATTTTAATTTCTCTATAATACCCGCATTAATCATTGTGCCATTATTTAAAACACCGCTTTTTACATTGTGTTTATACAACTTTTCGATAATTCTCCAAACTTTCTCAGCCTCCAATAAAGGCTCACCTCCACTAATAAATACTTGCAAAGCCTGCGACTGAATAATTTGATCTGTAATTTGATCAATCTCCTCTAAGGATAAGGAAATAAAAGCCTGTTGTACGTTCTTAACATCAGGAAAACAATATAAACATCTTAAATTGCATTTTGAGGTGATTGCCCACAAAACATTAATTGGATTTATTTCACTGCGTAATCGCATTATTGGAGAATAAAATGTACGTTGTTGAGATTGTTGCGGTTTTTCTGACGTTGATGTATAGCTTTGCTCCCAATCTAATAAACGATTTTGATGCAAAATATAAATTATTTTTTTGTTTTCTTCAGTATCTTTTAAATAACCCTTTTTGATTTTTTTATATAAATCAGCGGTAATTTTAACTGTAGCATCATTATACTGATTAAATAAAATAATATTTTGTCCTTCTTCTCTTAATAAAATATAATCAGCTAATTTGGTTTTTAAATTATCCATGCTAACCCTCAACAATATATTTGATAATTGTCCAAACACCTCTAGCGCAAAGCAACAAGAGATGTTTGGAACTTATATTTTATTATTATTTGATTATGCGCCAACACATCCGAATAAAGCAGACGCGTCATTGCCTTCGATAAGTATGTCGATCATATTCATGACATATACCTCTTCAATTTTCGATTAATATTCATTCGTTCGCACGAACACCTTGTTTCGCCCTCCGTAGGCTCGTCATTCTCCTGAATTCTTTTTAATTTTCTGCCGGTATTATCTTACCGCCTATTACATTTCCTAGAATTGTTGAATCAGCGCTTTTTACAACAATGCCATTACCACTTTCAAAAGTAATATTGCCATTTACGACCGTTTGATCTTCCAAATAAATTTTTTCTTGCGGATGCTCGCTCGGATGCACAAGAATAGCTACGGTTTTGGAATGCTGAAAATGCGTAATCTCACCAGTAATTTCAATTGTATTAGCAAAATCAGCATCTTTAGCCACTAGCAAGCCTAATTCACTGCATTTACCATTAATTGAAACTTTGTTAAGAATTGCTGCACCCGCAAAACCTACACTACCTGTAATATTACTTTTATCTATATCCACACCCCCGCCACAAGCTACTAAATTTAGATTGCTGTTTTTAGCGCTAAGATAACCGCCAACTTTAATACTATTAGTAACCGTAGTACCATTCAAATTAGCGTATCCCGCCGCTAATACATTGTGAACACTTCCTTTTCCACAGACAACCACCCCAGGCAAATAATGACAAACCTTACTTGCATAAACTGCAATAGAAATTAACAACCCAAACAAAATAACGAAACTAACAAAAATTTTCTTGACCATAAACACACCTCCAATTTAATTAAATAAAATCATCGCACCAAACCATTAGGAGCTGGTTGCTGCGCACCTACAAAATCTATTTTTTGACTGCAACTAAGTTGTTTAGTATAAATTTCTTCCCTATATATTTTTACATTGCTCGGCGCTTTAAAACCTAGCTTTACACATCCATTTGCACTTCTAATAACATGGACTTCAATACAATCATCAATAATAACCTTCTCTGCATTTTTTCTAGTTAAAATTAACATATGCTATTCCTCATAATCAATTGACAAAAATTTACAAATAGGAAATCCACTCAATAAAGCTGTGATAGTAACTTGATATCTGTATTTACAATCAAATCTGGATTTTATAAGCGAAATATAATCCTGGATCGTTCTAGGAAAAACAGATAACACCTTAGAAATTTGTCTTATTGTCATATCTAAGATAAAGCAAGCTAAACACTGAGTTTTACGTCTAGTTAACCGCAAATCATGATATCTAAAAGAAAGAAGCCGTGCATATCCTAATGCTTTCTTGCAATAACCAAGCGAATCATGCGTACAATTTTCTGAATTAACCTTATTCATGTCATTTTGCCTCAATTTCATTTGAAACAAATAACATTTCGCACTTTTTTGTTATAATTTTTACGCGAAAATGTCATTATCCGTAATGTGTTTTCGTTACTAGGCCAATAGATCTTGTGCATTTATTGGCCTTTTTAAAAGTTAAATTTTATTTTTTTCGAATCTGCACAAATAATATTCTAATTATTATTAAATAATGATAATTTATCAAAATTTGATAATTAAGGCAACTATTTTTTTAATATTTGATTCATAATTAACTATAAATTCATTATACTATTACATAAAATTATTTTTTGTTCATATTTCACCCACAGACAAGCTAGGGTTTTATTAAAAAAATGACCGAAACTACATTGATATGCATAGGCACTAATAACTACAAAGATCGAAATATAAAAAAATTAGACTATTGTGCAAGCGATTGTTTTCGTGTGGAACGAACTTTCAGCATTCTTAACGTTTGTGATTCATCGAAAATTATCATTGGAGAAAAAGCAAACTTTAATTATATAAAAAATGAGATAACACAATTACGCCATAAAACAAAAAATATAATTTTATATTATTCAGGGCATGGCAGTTTAATTAAAGATGTAACTTATTTGCATTTATATGATACAAATTCAAACAATATCACAAGCAGCGGTTTGTCACTTTCGTGGCTTATACAAACACTAAAACGGCAAAATTTATCAACTATAACACTGGTTCTTGATGCTTGCAATATTGCACCTCATTACAAATTTAGCAAAAAAGTTCATGTTATATCACCCGATAAATTAACAACCTTTGAAGACACGAAAACCAATAAAAGTATATTCACCGATAAACTACTAGCAGATACAGTTAAAAAATATCATTCTATTTACAAAAAAAACAAACAACTACAACGTTACCACAGAATTAGGCAAAACATAGAATATAATCTATATCACAAAAACGACCTATTATTCGTATTTGGTGAATCTGGTATTGGAAAAAGTCATTTTTTGCGCCAAATGAATAACAAGGAAAAAAACATTTTTTATATTTCTTTACCAAATTCTACAAATTTAACCTTCGAAATAGTATTAAACTTTATTAACGAATGCATGTCCACGACATCTGTAGATAACAAATATAAAGCAATTGACATAGATCCCGAAAGATATGTGCGATTTTTTTCTCAAATGAACCCTCATTATTTATTGTTAATAGATCATATAGATCACCTTAATAAAAAAACTTTAACTAAACTTACGGATTTTTTATTAGAACTTCCGATACAAAAAATTCTATCTTCCAGAATCACTACCAAAACTATGTCAAAAGGATTTATATACAATTTCCCTAAAATGTCTGATGAAGAAATAGATGAGGTATTAAATGTCATGAACATAATGGACAAAAAAATCAGAAAAGATTGCAAATTGCACTCCCGCGGTAATTACATCAAACTACTACAAATTATATCAGAAATCCCTCATCATGAGGCAAATCAAAATAAACAAAATTTATCGACTTCTTCTATGCAAGCAACTATGTTTTCGGTAGCAATTTCAGGTGGCTTTATTAATCAACAACTATTTGAAAAAACATTTGATGTAAAACATAAAAATGTAGAAGAATTAAAGCAACGAGGCATGATAATGCTGCACGAAGGATTTTTTTATCCTCATGATTCTATTTACGATTCTGTAAAAGAGCAAAACATCGCTTCATTTAAAAAAGCTGCTTGCAAATACTGGAAATCCGAGGTGGAAAAAGATATATCGAATTTCAAGGCGGTACAAAATTATATTTTAGTGATTAATTCTTTTGCGCCAAAATTTGAACCTTCTGAAAATATATTGTATAAAAATATAATAAACAAATTAGAGGGCAGACAAAACACCTATTTCTTACTGCTAATATTTGATTACCTGAAAAATGAACCTATTAATGCACAACTTAAAACTTTTCTTGCTAATATATTAATTGATATTAGTAGATTTCAAGAAGCAGCCATTATGATTAAAACAAAAAAAAATAATTTACCCATAGAACATCAAGCTTTGCTTGCTGAAATATCTTGGTGGAAAGGACAATTTCCAGAATGTATAGAACTATCTACACAACTATTAGAAAAAAAATTACCGCATGATATTAAAATAAACTTGTTCTGTTGGCGTGGCATTGGATTTTTCTTTTTAGGTCAATGGGAAAAAGCAACCAAAGATTTAACTAAAGTTATCGAACACGCTGCGAACAAGTTATCTCCAAGAAAAGCAGTATTTCTTGCATATTGTGTGCTAGGAACTATTCAAGGCCTACGAGGAATCAATATACCAGACAGCGTTATCAACTTTAAAAATGCGGTCAGCATAGCAAAACAATCAAACAAGCTATTTTGGCTGGCTTTAGTCTATGGGAATATAGGAGAAATATTGTGGAAGGCCGGATTCTATAAAGATTCTATAAAAACACTCGAAACGGCTACACATTTAGCGTACATTACTGGAAACGATGCCGTAAATTTGGAAATAAATCGCAATCTTTTGCATGCATATCACAAATTTAACAAACATGAAAAAGAACAAATACAATTTGTAAAATTAGAAAAAATATTCAATAAAGAAATTGATACTTACGTTAAAATGCAAATTGTAAATACACTAATAACTCATTATATTTTTAGTAACAAAAACAATTACCATCATTATTTAGAAATTGCTGATAAAATCACCGCTGGAAACGCAGAATATCAAATTTACACTAAAGCAAACCTTGCCATAGCAGCTCTTAATCAAGGGAACGAACATAAAGCCGTAAAAATAATGAATCAAGCTTTATTACTATGCTACAAAGGAGAAAACTGGTTAGCAATAAAACAAATTATGGAAGATTGGGATGAAATTGTCGCGGTAAAACAACTTAGTTCATTTGCGACACAACAAATCTTTCAAAAATGGCATCAAATCCTTGAAAAAAAGCTTTTACCATTTCTTCCTCATCTTTCTCATTTATGTGAATATCTTGAATCACCTTAAAGATAGTTGTGGCGATATGAACCTTCACAGAACTTCCTACCGAAATACTGTGCTTTTTGCATAGTTTTTCAATTTCTTTATATATACTTGGAATTATATAAACATTGGTTTCCTTAGCTTTTTTTTCTCTTAAGTCATTTTCCAGTTTTTTTACACCTTCTTCTTCCAATAATTGAGAATATGGAACGTTTAAAACTTTAGCCAATCGATGTAACATTTCAACACTAATTTGTGTTTCACCACGCTCCACGCGGCCAACTTTTTGATATCCAATACCAGCTTTATTCGCTAAATCATGAATGGATAATCCTTTCTCTCTACGAATATTGCGTAATTTTAAAACGAGTTTTGCGTTACTGTTATTTGTTTTTGACATAATTTTTCCTCTACTTTTTTCACAGCATCATTAAATTTTTTAGGATCCTCAAAAAACGGATAATGCCCAGTTCCAAAAACAACAATAGTATCATTTTGCAATAATTTTTTTTCAACAAACAAAGGATCTTTGTCTCCTATAATACACACCCACGGCAATTTGCAAGACTTTAGCAATTCTGTATCGTCATATTCATCAACCTGAGCAGATATTGCATCACATGTTTTTAAGCTAAATGGAATATCAGGTAACGCAGCAGTTTTTGATGCGTAGTACGGAAAAAAAACTTTAAATATTTCAGCACCATTATTTTGTTTTTTAGCAAGCTGCTGAATTTTTTCTAAAACATTTTTGGGAATAGACTTGGCAATTTGCGCAAGTCCATTTTTCCATTTAGAATATACGAACGGCATCGGACTTATCATTATGATAGAGCTAATTTTATTCTGTTTTTTTTGCAACGCCCTCATGGCAAGATAATTACCAAAAGAATGCGTAATTAATCCAAAACTTTTTAATTCTTTTTGTTTGGCAACTTCAAAAATCTGTTCAACTAATTCATTAACTTTTGGTATTCTATCTTCGTCTGCATCCGGCGCACCCAGTGGATTATAAAAATGCAGTTTATATTCCTTGAACGGCTCACTTAATCCCCATTTTAAATATTTCGCTGACAACCCAGGACCACCAGGTACCACTATCCAATCCAACTTCCTAAACATCCAGATTATCACCCCTTGCTTTTTTAAAAGAATACATAAATAAACCAATCTGTGCATATGATGAAGGGTTATCGTACCATTCTTCTATTTCCGTAATTTCTTCCTGTGGATCCCCAAGCATATTATTAGTAGCCATCATATAATTTCTATATTTTTCTTTATATCTTGGCAATAAACTTGGCATAAAGTAGTGTTCCTGCTCACACAATTTAAACCCAAGATTTTTCATTTCATCTTCAATATGTGTTTTAACCTGCCTACTTGCATTACCTGGGCTTAAAATACTACGAAGTTGTTTAAGACGATCCATAAATTTCGGTAGTTCTGGAAACATTTTAAATTTCATATCTAGTGAATCTACGACCAATATAGTACCGTCATTATTTAACTTCTCAACAACCTTTTTTAAAAAATCTTTCCTTTCAGATATTTGATGCATAATAAGGCGCAAAATTATACCATCTACCATTTCTGACAAGTTTTCAATCGAGCCTAAACGTACAATTATTCTGTCATCTGAGTTTTTTAAACGAGCTTCTTTAATCAACTCATCACAATGATCATAGCCAAGATATTTTGGATGCGGAAAGTAAGAGCATAATTTGTTTAAAAAATAAGCATTACCGCAACCTATCTCCACTACTGTGTGCATATTTCCTATACCCACCTTATTGTAAAAATTATATTCAAAAGGGAAACACATATCGGTTTGCATTTGTAACATTTTCGAATATGCTGAATTATTGATCACATTTCCCACTATATTTATTAATAATTGTACATTTTAATCTATTTTTTACAAAAGTTAAATTATTTTTTGATTTTTTTTCATTTTTTGATAAACTGCTAATGATTGTCTTAATGGATAATCTTTCACTAGCCTACAGGAGGGTTAAATCATGCCATCTTAATTTTTAAAACCTAAAAAAATATTCACGGGAAATTTTAATTTCCCGTGTTTCAATTTAGCTTTCCTGATTTATTAATCTATTTATAGTTCGTGAAAACAAAAATAAAATTCCTGCCGCAAATATTGCTACAATGGAAATCACAAGAAAAGTATGAGCAAAAGCGTTTATATTTGATAAGTGAATAAATTTAACATGATGCGCAAGCTTACGAATGCTATAACTACCACCTATAGCAATTATACTGCCTAAATATCCTGCAAACGCCATAGACAAATACCATGTGCCCGCCATAGTATTTGCTATACTTTTAGGACTATAACTATTTATCGCACTTAAAACTGCGGGTGACAAACATATTTCGCCCGCACCTATAAAAACGTATCCGCCCAATAACAACATTAAAACCAAATAATGGTAATGCCAAATACTTAATTCAGCAGATAACCAGAAACATAAAAAACCGATCCCGCCTATAACTAGCCCCCATACAAGCTTTATTGATGCCGTAGGATCTTTGTTTGTTTTTGCAAATTTCACCCACATTAAAGTGAAAATTGGCGCAGCCAAAACAACAAATAACGGATCAAGAGAAGCAAAAAATGCTGTCGGCATTTTCCAACCAAACAAAGTACGATCTACAAAACGATTCAAAAATAAAGTTAAAGAACTTCCAACCTGCAAACTAGCTGCAAAAAAGAACATACAGAAAAATAATAGAACGAGAACACCATAAAGTCTTTTTCTCTCAATTAAAGTATATTTGTGTAACAAGCGGTAAAAAATGATTAGACTTACAACAAAAAATGCTATTAATATACCGCCAAAATCTTTATGCCAAAAAAACGTAAAACTAACAGTCAAATAGACAGCTACCAGCCACACGTACATAAATATATTATTGTTAGGCTTGGTACTTGAATGTATTACGTTTTTAAAATAATTCCTTTTAATTACTATAAGTAACAAGCAAAAAGAAAGTCCTATTGCACTAAACAAAAAGCAGGCATGCCACCCAAAAAATTTCGCAATAATTCCATATATTATAGGCCCAACAATTGCTCCACAATTTAACACAGCATAAAAAAACGTATATGCTTTGTCCTTGGTTTGCGAATCATCTTGATAAATCGTTCCTACTAAACTGGTGCAAGTCGTTTTGTATAAACTAGTACCGCAAATTGTTGCCGCTAAACCTAAATACAAAAAAGTGGTACTTTGAATTACAAGAAATAAATTACCCAGAATTAACATCAATGCACCTATAACAATTGAACGATAATAACCAAAAAATTTATCCGTTAATAATCCACCAACCATAGGTAAACCGCATAGCAAAGCAAGATAGATGCCATATATTGTATAACTTAATTGATCGGAAAATAAGAAAACCTTTGTAGTATATAAAACAACGATTGCAACTGTACCAAAAAAACTCAACAAATCCCAAAATTCAGCCAAAGACAAAAGAATCAAAATATTGCGCTGTATAGCATTACTCATATTAACTTGATTCATAGCATTTGCCTCGTGACGTATAGTTGCACGAATTATAAACAAGATTTTCTAGACAATAAAACATTTTTTACCGATAATTTAATAATCTATTCAATAAACGGAATAAAATGATGGCCATATTTAAAACAAAATCTGGAATGATGATTTATTACAAATTAACTGAAAAACCAAAAAAAAATTCGGAAACTTATGTGCTAATCGGTGGACTTTCCAGAGATCATACAATTTGGAGAAAATTAATACCACTTTTAAAAAAAGATTATCAAGTGTTAATTTTTGATAATCGTGATTCTGGACAAAGCACAACAGACAATGAAACCAAATATAATATAGCTGATTTGGCGAATGATGTTGCTGAATTAATCGTAGGATTAAATTTAACACCAGCCCACATATTAGGACACTCAATGGGTGGCTTCATCGCTATTCATTTTGCGGCAAACCATCCTGATTTAATAACAACTGTATCGCTGTGCAGTACGGCTGACAAACAAGTACCCGCTGCCATTGATTATTTAAAAAATAAAATTAAAGAAATTGAAACTATGCCAAACGCAATAAAACCTGTTACTCGTGAGACTGTAATGTCTTTGATGAAAAAAATTTACACCAAAAAAAACTTATTCAGCAAAAAATTTATTGAAGAAATTATTTTATTTGAAATAAATAACAAATATCCACAATCTTCTTACAGCTATAAGAGACAAGCACAAGCATGTTTGGAACATAACGCTGTTCATTTAATGAAAAAAATTGTATGTCCTGCGCTAATTATTACTGGAGCAGAAGATAAATTTTCAACACCTAAATTAGCCAATACTTTAGCCGCAAAAATTAAAAATGCTGAAGTTGCAATTATTCCTGAAGCTTCACATATGCTGCAAATTGAACAACCAGAATTGCTATACAAAGCGATTAAAAAATTTATTGCTAAACACAAATTTAATTATAATGCAAATTAAGTAAACAAATAAAGCTTTTCTCCTAATTCTTTGAGTTTCATACGCTCCATTTCTATTATGTTCAAGCATTACATATATACTTTGTTTTAACTGTTGTTTTTTACCCATATTAAATTGCCTCACGCTCATTTGATCTTAAGCTAACGGTTTTTTGCTTCATCGCCCATAGGATGTTCGATTAGCGCTAAGTATCCGGCTTACAACACTTGGTGTCATAATGCACTATCTGGATACATTTGCGGGCTGAAATAATTTTTTAAAAAATTATTTCGAAGCAAAAGTACTGATCTTGAATCTTACGCCAGCAGGAACATACGTTCTCAGTGGTCGGCTTTTTGTTGCCGTAGCGATCAACTTTTACTATTCTTCAAATTTTCGAATTAATTCGTCTTTTAAATTATCAATTGATTCTTTGGTAATTAACATATTGACTATTTTTCGAATTGAAGGTGATATCTCAGTTTTCTCAAAAATTTCACGTTGAACCTCTTTTATTTTTTCAAAATGCTCCTCGGTTAGTAGAAATTTTCTCGTTTCCTCAGATGATTTATTTGATATTGATTCAGCATTATCAATTAATTTATTTTCATTAATTGTTTCAATTGAATCATTGATATTTTTTGCACACATAACATTACTCCTATATTATAGTTAATAAACTAGATTAAAAATGATATTGCATTTTTACCTAACAAAAATTTAATATTGAAAATATTGATAAAATTGACTCTGTTATTACTTGTAACCGATTAAAAATTAACTTGCACTTTTGTTATAAACTGTATCTTCAAAAATTGCATATATGTAATTTTGTTAAGACTGAATAATTGTCAAAACTCACAATTTCAAATTAACCTATTATTCATATTGATTTTTTGACACTGATACAAAACACTAATTTTAAGTTGTTTACTTAATTTAGTCACAAACTACAAACATTATCGCAATACAAACTAATAAAATTATTAAATTGAAAATTTTAAATTGTTGCTTTGCAGCAGATTTAAACTTTCATTTTATAATAATTTGGCTGTTATTAAATTGCGACAACAATAGCGGCATATTTAGAAAAATGATTTCCCAAATATACTAACATCAGAAGGGAACAATAAAATCATAAAGATTTTATTGTCTTTCATCGGAAATGTGGTTATAGAAACCACTTAGCATCATGATATACAAACCTAACTTTGTATTATCCTAAAGGCTTAATACTTAAACCTTCACGCGTTTCTCATAGGATCTTTCGCGTTCACCCAGAAGTTATAGTCCACTGGGCATCGACTTGTACTGTAAGTATAGACAAACATGCGAATTTGTCAAGAAAAATTCTGCATTTTTATATACAAAATCATGGTTTTAGGCGGATGAAAAATGGATATTTTAGACACCTAATGTGATTTTTACTACTCGCCTTTCCATACCCATTTTTCATCCGCCTAAAACCTGACTTTAACCTGTATTTTTAAACTGTAAACTTTTATTCCCGCTGTACACCCAACTTTCTCGCTTTAAATCGGCCGAAACCCTTTCTACACAAGGGTTTCGGAACGTGGTTTCCCCACGTCACTATGGACACCAATTATCCATAGTGACGTGGGGAAACCACTGTAATATTATTTGTGCGTTATTATTCACATCTTTAGTTTTATAGACAAAACATCCGGCCATCTTTGTCCGCCCAAAACAATTCCTTTACCATCCATTGTATCTTGTAAATATACAGGGAAAGAAATTTAAGCCACAAATTACAAGCAATGGGAATAAATTATCGATGCAAACATACCGTCATTATTGGCACACGATGTTGTGTCCAACTATTACAGATTACCATAAATTAACTTATGCTTTTTCTTGTGCTGCGTAAAGCTTATCAATTTCATCAAGTAATTGTTGATATAATTGCTCGCGTAGCTCCGTTTTATCGGTAATCAGATAATGTTCTAGGTTTGTGAAAGCTTGCTGTAATCTCGGAACCCCGCAATATAAACTTCCGCCACGGTGTTTGTGCGCAAGGTCTTTTACGGTTTTCCAATCACCTTTATCTTTGGCTTTAACAAGCTGTGGCATTTCTTCTTTAAGCAGTTTAATAAACAATTCAATTGTCTTTTTAGCTTGTTCAGCGTCACAGCTAAGTTTTTCCATGCCAAGCTTAAGGTCGATAACCTTTCCTTCGATTTTTAATAAATCACTGCTTACTGACATTTTTTTAGATGTTTTAGTTTTCGATGCTTCTTTTGATTTTTTTGGTTTCTGCGTTTCTTTAATCTTTGTTTCTGTAAATCCCCCAGATAACAATTCCTTTAAAACTTCCTTTATTTTGTTTATAGTTAATGGTTTAGTTAAAAAACAATTCATTTGTGCATCAAAACATTTTTTCTTTTCTTTCTGTGAAACATGAGCAGTTAAAGCAACAATTACTGTTTTTTGATTTTTACCTGTTTTGGACTTTCTGATTTTACGAGTAACATCGTATCCTTTAGTATTTGGCAAACCAATATCCATGAAAATTAAATCATATTTATTTTTATCAGTAAGTTTTATAGCTTCTTCCCCAGAATCTGCAATATCTAAATTATTAGTCAACTTTTCTTTTATCATATTTGATGCCATTGTTTGAGCTAGAATATCATCTTCAACTAATAATACTCTGGTTCCTGATTTGTTGGATTTTACTGCTTTTATGGATTTTGGTGATTTTATACTCTTTTTTTCCGCCGTAGTTTTTACAATCTTTGATTTTTTTATTGCTTTTGTTGTTTTCATTCTTTGTTTCGGTTTTACTTTCTTTACTTTTTTTGCCTTCTTGGTTTTTTCTGTTTTTTCCGTTTTTGCCAGCTTAGCTTCTATAGAGTTGTTACTTAACAAAGGTAGTTTAATCGGTATAGTGCAAGTAAATTTAGTACCTTTGCCTAAAGTGCTTTCCACATCTATTTCGCCTTCAATATCTTCAATAAAATGCTTTACCATAGACAACCCTAAACCTAAACCTTCATAAATTCCCTGATTAGCTGGTGTACCACGCACAAAACGTTTATAAATACTGTTTATTTTATCAGCAGGTATTCCTATACCAGTATCCTCTACAATAAGTTGTAAAATAGCATTTTGTTTATCAATGATATTAGGCATTTTTACATAGACAGTTACATGGCCTCGATGTGTAAATTTAATTGCATTACCAATCAAATTTAATAAAATTCTAAAAATCCGTTGTTCATCGCTAATGATCATGTCTGAAATATTGTCATCATATTTCACTGTTAATTTTAATTTTTTAGTTACAACTGTCGGCATTTCCATGGCAAAAATGTCACTAACAATTTTTTTAATTGAGAATTTTTTATTTACTATTGACAAAACGCCAGCTTCTGCTTTATCAAATGCTACAATTCCATTTAAAACATTTAACAGTCTTTCAGATGCTTGTGAAAGCAGATGTAAGATTTTCTTTTTTTCTGAATCAGTTTCTCGCTCTTCAAGAATTTTGGTCATACCCATAATACCAGAGCTTGGAGTTCTTAAATCGTGTTCCATATTTTCTATAAATTGATCCTTTAGAGCATTTAATTCTTCTAATTTGTTTTTGGTTTCTTTTAACTGCTGCTCTGCTCTTTTACGTTCTGTAATATCCAAGGATGTACAAAGAATACCTATTACTTTACCGTTTTTACCATATAGTGGATATTTGGTTGCTAAAAATACAGCAGGCTTTCCACCTACAGAAGGGCCGGCTATTTCTAATTTTTTAGGTATGCCGGTATTCATAACTTCTTGCTCATCTTTTCGCACTTCATCAGCTAAATTTTTCCAATGAAAGTCTTCATCTGTTTTTCCAATTACCTCATCTGGCGATGCAACTCCAGCCATTTAAGCAACATAATTATTGCATCCTAAATATACTCCATTGCGATCTTTCCAATATATACTTCCCGGCAAGTTTGCTATAATATTTTTCAAAAAAGAAGATCCATTAATTTGGGTTACATCTTGTAAATCCAAACAAGCATTACGAATATTCTCTATTATGTCTTCATTATCAAGACTAATTAGAATAGAAAACACCCCCTTAATTTTTTTAAACTCATTACATGGGTATTTCAGCACTAGTAATCTTTCGGCTTTAGGTAAAGCATCTATTTCTAAAGCAAATATTTTTTTACTATTTTTTGCAATTATTTCGTCATCATATTTGCTGAGTAAAGCCGCTGTCTTCTTGCTAAGCAAAGTGTTTTCTAATTTTCCAATTAAGTCATTTTTAGACTTAAAATTAAGTAATTTAGCATAAGCATCATTACAGATGATATATTTTCCCTTAATGTCTTTACAACAAAAAGGAAATAACATACTTTCAAAAATTTCAAAATTCTGCTGTTTTATTATATCCATATTCACATTCCTTAAAATTTTATGCTTACATTTCAATACTATTTTTTAGCTTTTCATGATTAGATTTGTTCATGATTAAATTATCACGGGGTTTAATATCAGTAAACATTGCTGTGGTTGGTTTCTTATAGACTTTCCATTGTTCCTGTTTTTCTATCTCAGAATTCAGCAATAAAGTAAATTTAGAAATATTTTTTTTATCTAAAATCAGTTCATGGGTTCCTGGTACTTTACAAACCGTAATTTTCTGCTTAGTACACTGCTGCAAATTATTATCAGTACATTCTATTTTTGATGAATACTTAGTAGGCTGTTCAGCTTTAAATAAAACAATATGTGTTTTCTTTAGTTTAGGCGCCAGAAATATTTTTGCCATTTGAAGTTGCCTATTAGCAATTTTATCTATACCTAAATTTTCAACATCATTGTTATGTTTTTCTAAAAATTGTTTAACATTAAGCTCAATATTAATAAAAACATCATGTTTATCTTTAGGAATAATCCAAGTATCGAATAGAAATAGACATATATGTTGTGCTCCTCTATATTCTAGCATTTTAGCAATTTCTAAAGCTACCAATCCGCCAAAAGAATATCCTCCTATAAAATAGGGTTCTTTAGGCGATTGTGAAATAATTAAATTCATATATGCTTCTGCCATGTTTTGCATAGTCTTAAACTGTAGCTCTTTATTTCCTATACCAGGATGCTGTATAGCATAAATTGGCCGATTTTTGAGTACTTTTGGCGAAAATTGATATTGAAAGACAGTACCATATATATCATGAACAAGAAAAAGAGGCGTATTCCTACCTTTATCTTGAATCGTCACAAAATATTTAGGAACATCTAAAACTTTCGCCTTTGCCAGCAGCAAGTGTTCAATTAAAACACTAAGTTTTTTTACAGTTAAATGCAAAAGTATATCTGTATATCCAATGTTAAGATTGAACTTCTCATTAATTGTAGCAACTAGACGCATGATGGTCAATGAATCTGCTCCATAATTATCGAAGTTTTCATTGACCCCAATGGAGTCTATCCCTAACAGACGTGTAAATATATTGGTTATTATTTTTTGTGTTTCACTGCTGGGTTTTTCAAACTTGATATGTAATGGATTCACTGTGTTATATAATTGCAACACTTTTTTATCGGTTTTCCCATTAATTGTTAGTGGTATATTATCAAGGAAAATAAATTTAGAAGGATGCATGTAAAATGGTAGGGTTTCTTTTAAGACTAATCTCATTTCAGAAATTAGCTGTTGTTTCATACTAACCTTTAAGGGATGAGTTGCATAGTTATTCATTTTTGATGGGCTTAACATGTGAATCCCTGGGATAAAATTTGCATAAAGATATGAATTTCGTTTATAAATAACAACATCCATACAGTTATACGGATATTGTTTCGACCAGGTAATGTTTACTTTATATTCTGGAAATAATTCTTCCAATTTCCATAACGTTTCAGGATTTACGCTTTTTAGTGTTGATTTATTTTTACTGCCAAATAAAGTTTGAAGACAATTTACCGTGTTTATTAATCTGGCATTCGGGATGTTTTTTAAAGCTAAATACTTAGGCTTAGACTTTAATTGGTTACTTATTTCAACAATATCAACTTGCTTGATTTTATAATCTACCCATTCAACATCTCTAGAAAATAATAATTTCTTAGATAGATTATTAACGTGTAGTATAACGTCATATCTAAAACAATTCATCTCTGTGTTATAATTTCCTCTTCTTAATTGCAGTTCGATAACGCTAATTTTAGGGTGAGAAGCTGCAAAATCTTTAAAAAACTCGTGCGATATGACTAGTTCTTTCTCGGAATGAAATTTATTAATAATAAACTGCTTACATTCTTTTACAGAAATATTTGGATTTTTACTCAAAAAGAGGCTAGCATAAAATAGTCGTAAGTGAGCAAGACTTCTAACATCTCCAATAAATATCGATCCGCCACTTGAAGATATGTTGTTAACAGCATCTTCTAATACTTTTATAAGGTATCGTATATCTGGGAAATATTGCGCAACAGAATTTATAACTATAAGATCGTATGATTCATTTTCTTTTTCAAATTGATGCGCACTTTTTTGTTTTAGTACTGTATTTTTTATACCATGTTTTTTCAATTTCTTTTTTAACGGATCAATTACTTTTTCAGAAAAATCGGTTGCTATATATTGTTTACATTGTTTAACTAAAGGAAAAAGTAAGAGTCCCGTACCACATCCTATCTCAAGAATTTTACCGTGCGAGGTTGGTAATTTCTGAATCCTGTTAACCGTTGTCTCAACCCACTCACTCATTTCGTTTTTTGAAAATGGTTTTTCAGTATAACTATTAATCCAACCAGATGTATCATTCACATTACTAACTGATAAATCTTTATGTGTAACATTATCGTAAAAATTACGCCACATTCTTACATGTTTCTCGTAATATTTATGGAGCGAACTACATAAGTAACCATATTCAGGAACCACATATGCAACTAATTGTTTTCCTACTTTATCCACAACAATTTGCCGAGCTACTTTTGTCTTATAAAGAGCGCTTGTTACTTCACCAGGATGAATACGAAATGCATTAATTTTAATGTAATCATCTGCTATGCGTCTGACAAACACAAGATTACCATCGGATAATCGATATACTAAGTCTCCAGTATCAAATAATCTGAGTTTTTTGCCGTGTATATTCACATTTATAAATTTTTCCTTAGTAAGTTCTGGTCTATTATGATAGCCTCTACCAACACCTTTGCCACCCACATATAATTTATCAATAACACCAACCGGTACAAGTTGCATATATTTATTTAAAACATAGCACTTCGTATTATCAATAGGTTGCCCAATCCCAAATTTTTTCCCTTTTTTAAAACGATTGTTAGTCACATGAATTGTACACTCAGTAGGTCCATAGGCATTGCAAAAAACAGGAATACTTTTGTATTTACTGGTAGTTTCATTATCTATAGGTTCTCCTGCTGTAACCAAAGTTTTAAGAGATTTAACTTTGGAAACATCTATCGTTTTAAGCAGCATAGGAGGAAGCGTTGCTACCGTAATTTTCGCATCGTTCATAAATTCAATAAGACGATTTAATCTATCTTTCTCGCGTATTAAACATAATGTAGCTCCGCTTAATAACGCAGTAAAAATCTCGGATACTGAAGCATCAAATGTAAACGAAGCAAACTGTAAAATTCTGCTATCTTGGTTAATATCAAATTTTTTAAATTGGGAGAAAATGGTATTTACTATACTTCTATGCTCAATCAAAACTCCTTTTGGTTTTCCAGTAGTGCCTGACGTATATAATAAATACGCTAAATCCTGTGGTTTAGCCTTCAATAAAGGGTTAACCGTTTTATATTTTTTAAAAACTATATCTTCTATAGCTATAAATTTGCAATTGGTTTTTATCTGAGCTACAAGTTTTAAAGTAACTTTATTTACAAGACATACTTTAGCGCCGGAATCATTTAATATGAATTCAATTCGCGATTTTGGATAAAGAGGATCAAGAGGTATATATGCTGCACCAGTTTTGATTGCACCCATAATGCTGATAACTCTTTGAGGGTTAGAATTCATACATATTGCAACGAAAGATCCAGTAATCACACCACATTCTTGTCTCAAATAATGTGATAATTGATTTGATCGCACGTTGAGCATCTCATAGCTCATCTTTACATTATAGAATGAAACTGCTATTTTTTTCGGTGTTTTTTGCACTTGCTGCTCAAACAACTGCGTGATAGTTTGATTTTTAGAAAATTCGGTTTTAGTATTGTTCCAAACTTCCAGCTCATTTCGGATTTCCTCTTCAGTTAGCATAGGTAACTTAAAAATATTACACTTGGGATTGTCGATAATACTTTGCATTAACATTTTAAAGTGAGTAATAACTCTATTTATAGTGCTTTCTTCAAATAACGCGGTATTATATTCAAGCAATGCCTGACATGTGCCAATTTTAGAGTTTTCTTGCATATACAAGGTAAAAAAACTATTTTTTGAATATAATGGATTATCAACCAACATGTCATTATTATCTGTGAAAATCCTGCTAACATTTAAGCCATTAAGATTAAGTTTGTGTACCGGAAAGTTTTGATAAACAAAAGCTATTCTTAGCAGCGGGTTATTTTTTGCATATTTTGCAAAATGGAGTGACTTTACCAATTCATTAAATGGCAACTCCTGATGCTTCAGTGATTCACTGGAAAATTTTATTAACTTTTCAATAATTGTATAAAATGTGGAATTTTCTTGTAAATCAACAACAACTGGTATCAAATTCACAAAAAAACCAACCATGTTTTGAGTATCTTGATGATTTCTACCTGCATTAGGAACATGGATAATAAGTTTTTTTTGATTACTATAACGCGCAAGTAGTATAAAAAATAATGTTAACAATACATTATATAAAGTGGTGTTTTTTGCTTTTGCTAGCTCTTTTAACTGAGAAAGAACATTTTTTTCTATTGTAAATGGTTTACGTAGCGCTTTATAAGATTTTGAACTAATTTTAGATACAGGATAATCTGTTGGGAAATTAATAGCTTCACAATCTGTAAGCTTGGCATTCCAAAAACGTAGAGAATCATCAAATATTTTTTTCTGCCTAACATATTGCCTATGCCAAACAGAAAAATCAATATAATCTATTTTTTGCACGGACAATCCAGGAATAGTATTATTAATCTTTTGAGAAGACAGGGTTAATTGGTTTTTCCAATTGCTTATATATCTTTGTTGATTATTAGAGCTTACTAGATAAGACAAAACTAATTTGAAGGTTTCTGCATAAACCTTATTTAAACTCCACAAATGTTCGTCAATATTTTTATTGTTATTTAGTAAAGAATTTTGTATGTGCTTATTAATTAACATAAAAGTCGTCAATATTCCAAATTCTCGTTTTTGCTCAACATAATAGTTATAAAGTGTGGACAACTCCTTCATCAAAAGATTAAACGACCAACCATCATTAATAATATGGTGCCATACAATAGACAATAAATGCTCATCCTTTTGATTACTAAATAAAGTAACCCGCATTAAAGGAGCATCTGATAAATCGAATGGTTTTTGCGATATAATATCCACTTTTTTTGAAAGCGTTGAGTCCAATGGCCGCTGGGTTAAATAAAAAAGCTTAGCAGAGTAAGGTAACACAATTTGATTTGGATTGTTCTCTTTGGAAATAAATTTTGTTCTTAAACTTTCATGGCGCATAATCAATGTTTGGAATGCTTTTTTTAAAGCCTCTAAATTAAGAGTACCAACCAGCTTATATGAAACAATCATATTATATAATGATTTGTTTTGTTCCGTCTGAAATGATACCCACAATCTTTGTTGCGCATCAGATAACGGTAATGCTTTATATCTTTCTTGTATACGCATCAGCTTTTGTTTTTTTGGTAAATTTTTCCTGGTTTTTACGAATCTTTGTGATACCAAATTTACCAGTTGCTTTGCATTAGATATTTTAAACAGTTCTTCTAATTTTACAGTTACTTCATATTTGTTTTTTATTTTTGATATTGCCAAAACCATGTATAATGAGCTAAATCCAATATCAATAAAATTATCATTAGGCGCTATCCCTTTTATACAAAGAATATCCTCTATAATATTAACAATTTGTCGTTCAAATTCCGTTTTAAATTGTATAGGCGTTTTTTTAGTTAAAATTTTAGGTCTCATAGCATTAGATATTTGCTCTACAGTCGCAAGTTTTGTAGCAATTTCTATGTACTGCAAATTATACGGACGTGTGCGTTTGCTTGATAATTTTTTAACTTTCTCGCGCGACAAAAGATTATTCTGCTGACGTAATAAATTGATATTTTTGGCATCTTCAGTTTTTATGATAAAAGTGCAATTGTCATTATCCGGTGATAATTTAGTAGCCACTTTCATTCTATGTAGAAAATTAAAAGCCGGAATATTTTTTTCAGTGCGTTTGTAAGCTATTTCTATTTGTAAGATGTTTTGCTTAAGAGCAAATTTAGCTAATTCAACTATAATATGATGTTCAACATTTTTTGCTAATACTCTACAACTTAACAAAAAAGTATTTACTTGAAGCGATTTTTTTGTAGTGCTAAAAATTACTACCCCGACTAATCCATGATTTCCAAACCGATCTTTCACCCAAACAGCCATACAATACTGACCGTTACTAATTGCATTTTGTATTTTCTTTTCCGAAAATCTTTGTGTTGTAAAATTAAATTGATTAGTTCTCTGGGTTAATTGGGCGACGCGGGCTATATGTTTAGAATTGATGTTGATTAATTTCGTTGTCACTACCAATTTCAATCTTTTAAGAAATTTACTAACAGAAGAAGAACTTGTGCTACTGGATTTTGCGTTAATAGATTTTTCTTCGTTCTTTCGTTGTAAATTTTGCTTGTACATTTCTGTACGTTTTTTATCTTCTTGCGTAACTTTGAGATGGTCAAATGGCCATACATGTTTAAGAAATAGCGGGAAATTATTTATATTAACTGGTACTTGTAAAGTTAATACGTCCTGAAGCGTCTCGCGCACCATTCCGCATTCTACAGGATTATCATCAATAAAAATAAAACTGTCCAAACCTATATTTAATTGTGTTGCTATTTCAGAAATATTACTAGTCTTTTTTTCCCAATTGATTTTGTATGTGGTAATATGCTCCCATTTAAGAGGCATGTCATTACGGCGTTTTACAAAAACATCATGAACATCTTTATATGAGTTTTTACTGCATAAGCATATTAACATCCCGTCTTTTTTTTGTTGTACCAGAAATTTTTGAAATTGTTTATATGGTTCGCTAATTTTGATGCCAGAATATCCAACCTCACCACAAACACCTTTCCACAAAGTATTATCACAATCTACAATGATAGCTTTATACGGAGGTAATCCAATAACATTTATACGTCTCACAATTATTGCTGCTAATCCGTAAAAAAACTTGTCAACATAAGGAATTTTGCCAATTTCATCGCTTTTGGCATCATAATAATCTTTAACAGGATAAAATGATTGGATAGTTTTAGGATCTATAAAATAAACATTACTAGTTTTATCACAATGATTATGAAATTGGGTAAGTAGCTTATTATATACTTCTTTTCTGCCTGGAACTTTTAGACTACGAGGACTATCTGGGCAAACACACACTATCCATGGATGGGTAGTTTTGGTTGATGCTTTTTGTAGAAGCTCCCAAAAAAACTGCACGTCCTCTTGCAAATTAGATAGCTGTTCTTTATCGTCTTCATCAATCCAATCTTCAAATCTAATTAAGATAACATTAGGATCAGAGGTGTTTTTAGAACAAAGACTAGTTTCATTACTAAGTTGTTGAAACACTTGATTATATGGAGCAAAAACTATTTCAGGGGTCTTAGAACTAAACTTACTTAGGAAAAGCTTTAAAGGCTTTTTCAGAAGAGTATCTGTAAATGTTGAAATAACTACTATCATTTAACTTTCTCCGCAATTAACAATAATTCAGCATCAAGCCTAACTAAAAACACAACTTTTTGGGAAATAAAAAACCATTAAAACCGTGAGAAGATATGGAAAAAATAGCCAAAAGATTGTGAGAATAATTCACAAAAAACCTCCGTAACCAGCAGGCTAATGTCTCGGCAGAAATTATTGCTTATCAAATATATAATTTGCCGCAATTTTTTTTATTATTTTGCAAAGTAACATATCAGATAAGAATATGTCAATGAAAATACAGTGGTTCTAAGGAGTTATCAGACTAAAATTTAATCAGTTTTGTATATGCTCATCATGGCGCATTTACTTCTTTACAACCCAATATCCCAATATATCTATCCCTTCAGCTTCACTGAATTTGTCACCTCCTTCAGTGTAAAGTTTAGTTTTACATTACCAGCTAAGCTTTATGAACATCGGATTCCCACCGATTGAATTTTATGTGCTTCTTGACGCACCATTGCTATTTTTCCTCATATCTTCATGTTTTCTGCGCCTTATCATTATTTGCACTTTTGTTCACAAAAATTCTAACTCTTACACATTTGCTTATCTGTGCATATTTTATGCCTAGTACGAAGCGTACAACTTTGCAAGCATTTTTTGTGTGCAAAAATAAATAACTGTTTGATTTTATTGTGATTAACCTACATTAGTTTTGCTATTAATTGTAATTTTGTATGCAATATGTCCTGGGTACAATATTGCAAAGCTAAGAAAAAGGCGGTTGCATTTTTATTTACAACCATTTGAAGTTTACATCCAATTAACGTAAAATGTTTAATAAAGTACTAAAAGGAGATGACAAGATGAGCAAACAAATAAAACCTAATAAGCTCTCAAAAAAACACCCTGTATACAAGAACCTTAAGCGTGCCAAAAAGCAAGATGACGCTTATGCCCTGGGTGTAAGAATTAAAGCTGCCCGTGAAAGCGCAGGATTCCTAAAAATAATAGATTTTAAAAATAAATTCTTCCCCGATGTAAACAGAGCGCTTTATTACCAATGGGAAGTCGGAATCAGAAATCCTAGCGAGAACGCTCTAAAAAAAATAAGCCAGATCTGCAAAGTAAACTATCATTGGCTAAAAACAGGTGAAGGCGATCCGCTTGAGGGCATCAAAATGGCCGAAGAAGAACTAACTGATAAAAAGACCTATATCGCCTTTATGCTTTTAAGACAAAAACACGCAAAAGATCAAGGCAAAGAGATTATTTCTGAAAGTTTAAGAAAGAAACTATATGAAATTACGTTTCTTGCTCCCACTGAAAAAAAAGAAGAATCTGTTGTATTTTCAATCAATGTTGCGCTAATGCAGACCATACTGAAAGAAATTGCTCAGATTTACATTGATGCTCACCTGCACGTTGATTATGACAAACAAGCAGAGTTAGCATCACAAATTTATTCAAGCATTATAGAACACGAATCTAGACCAAAAGAACAGTTAAAACAAGCCAAAATTGTTGTTAATTCTTATAAACGCCTTATTTTGAAAACCAACTAAAAGTTGATTAATATGGAAGTCATAGGCAAAGAAATTGTAGAAATCTTATTTGTAGTGATAAATAATTAATCTTGTATGTGAGATCTAACTCCCAAAACTTGGTTTAGCTGTATTTTGCTCTAAATTGGAAAAAGCATCTAACTTATTGGTCAAATCTGATTGTAATTGTATTAATACAGACCTACACTCCTGTAGTTCTTCCATACATGTAGTGATCACTGACTGTTTCTCTGAAAACTGATCAATGTGATCCTCAACATGCTGTAAATGAGAGGGAATAATTTGAAACAGAACTTCAAAAGCAAAATCTTTCATTTTTTCTGAAATTTCAACATTAACATTTTCCACAAAATACCTCAGTGCATCCAAAGTACCAAATTCCTCAAAATCAACTTTCATCTCAACCTCCAAGCTTCCTTTTGCATTAGGTTCTTTAAAAAGCCTCACGCTCATGATACCTCTCCATTTTTGCTATAATGACCATTTCAATAAAATATGCACTTTTGTATACAGAAAAAATATTTTTCAAATATTATGACATAAAATAACCACATTTATGTTTAATATTAGCACAGTTTTAAAAATTTTTCCATCAAACCCCCACTTTTCTGTTGAAAAATTGCACAAATCATACAATTTGTAATTGTGTCGGCACATTGATAATTTTACAAAAATGCGGGTATTTACATTAAATATTTGCATTTTCGTATACAAAATGCTATATTATGGTTACTAAATTAAAATAAAAAAGGTAATAAAACATGAGACCAAAAATAACAAACATAACCCCAGAATGCCTCAATGAATATGAAGCCGCTGATTTTATAAATATGAGCGTATCATTTCTGCGATACCATAGAAGACATGGCCATATAGAAGGAAAACCTCAAGGTCCAAAATTTATCAAATTAGGACATAAATCCGTCAGATACTTGCCTGAAGATTTAAAACAGTGGTTACGAAATAATCGCTGCGATTATGAAGAAGATCGTTCAAAAGAACGATTTAAACCTCGTTTTTAGAAAATTAGAATAACAAAATATTTCATATTAATAATCAATTAACGGATTTTTCAACTTAGCAACTGCTCTAGCTTTGTGTTCGGGAGCTAAATGAGCATACCTTAAGGTCATTTTTATATCTGCGTGCCCAAGAAGCTCTCTAACAGTATTTAAGTCAACCCCCGCCATCACAAGTTTACTTGCAAAATGGTGTCGCATATCGTGCCATCGAAAATTTTTAATTTTCGCAGCTTGTCTTAATGATATCCAAGACTTTTTGATGTCAGTAAATTTTTTCCCCTCTTGATTAAAAAAAACCAACCCTCTCTTCCTACCTGACACCATCTGCCAATATTTTAAAATTTCACAAGCCTCACCATTCAGTGGTATATATCTTTTTTTAGCGCTTTTTGTAGCACTACCAGGTAACATTAATATTTTGGTTTTAAAATTGATGTGTTCCCAAATTAGGTTTAATAACTCTCCCTTTCGTATACCCGTATTAAGTGATAGAAGCACCATCGGCTTCAAATAATCTCCTTGAAACCCTGGCCATTTAGAATAACCACGATCCTTGCGCCACTCATTACTTCTCTCTCTTGCTGCCCTTAAACCCGCCTCTCGTTCATCCAGTGCCTGCCTTAACCGTATTTCTTCCTCTACCTCCAAGTATCGCACGATCCCAGAATCATCTGCTCTTAAAGTCTTTAATTTTACTATAGGGTTATGTTCTATAAACCCCCATTCTAAGGCCTTTGAAAACACTACTTTTAATGCTGAAATATCTCTATTAACTGTCGAGGTTGAAATTCCATTTTTTAACCTCTTAGAACGCCATTTTTCCACCGTCAATAAAGCAATTTTATTTAATGGCACACATCCAAACTGTTCAAAAAATTTTGTTTTTATTTTATCAATTTCTGCTTTTCCATCTTTTCTATTAGACAATCTCCACGGTTCATATTCTTGCTCAATAAAGTTCTTTAGTGTTATAACCTGTTTCGTTTTCTTTTCCGCATCTGAAAATATACCACTTGCAACATTTCCTAAAATAATTCTAGCTTTTTCACGCGCCTGAGAAACTGTAAATAGCTCCACACTACCAATAGTAACATTTTTTTTAATGCCCTCATGCCTATAGTAACAAAGATAAGATTTAGCACCACTAGCAAATACACGAACTAAAAAACCTGTTAATTTTTCATCCCAAACATCATACATCCGCTTACTAGGTTCCAGCTTTGAAACAAAAGTATTAGTTAATATCGCTTTCATTTTGATTAATCTCTATTTTATAACACCCTTCAATGTGGCAATAATGTGGCAAAATAA
Organism: Gammaproteobacteria bacterium; assembly: GCA_050123375.1. GTDB lineage: Bacteria > Pseudomonadota > Gammaproteobacteria > UBA12402 > UBA12402 > JASFHF01. The sequence continues at coordinate 59,002 of JASFHF010000002.1, read as the reverse complement.
CTATTACGTAGTATAATACAATAATAAATAAAAGCAAAGCTAATCTGTATAATTGTTTGAAAAATAGAGGTTTTTTAATATTATTTAATTTTGTCTAATATTTCTTGCTAATATATCTCGGCACTCATAATGCCGAGGTCGGTGGTTCGAGCCCACCCGTAGCTATTAATAAAATCAAGGGGTTATAGAGATCTGCCGATTCCGGATAAATTTTTGGGGTGGCAATGGGGTGGCAAATCATTTAGTAAATAATAGTAAATTAAAGTAAAAGTAATAAAACGGAAGGGCTAGAGTAATTATAAAACATGTCCAAATCCCCCTAACTTTCTGCCCCAATAATTTGCAGAACCGCAAGCTTTCCAAACTTTCATATAAATATGCATGACTGTAGATTAGCTACAAAATTAGATAGAACTTACTACAATTTCCTATGGTAAATGACACCCATTTTTTACATTTTATTTGCAAAATATCCGTATTGAAGAAAATGCAAAATTTATAAAGCTAAATTATTGATCACAAATGGTCAACAAAATTACTTTTTTGCTGCATAAGATAGAATACCATCAATTATAATAATAACAAATGGGTGTGTTATGAGCAACAAAACTCCCGCGTATTACCTCATTAAATTAATACTAACTTTTGGATTCTTCTATTTTGTTTACTCTTTCGCAAAACACATTGGAGCAAACAACCAAGATCGTAAAACAAATAATAATGACCTAGATTACCCAGATTACCCAGATTACAAAGACAGATTTTTTATAAAAAAATCTCAGCAGGAAGCGCTGGGAAAATTCTCAAATTTATTAGAAACCGATCAAAAACTTTTTAAGGACGAAATCAAAAAGGAATATAACGCATATCAACATCCAACTCATTTGAACATTAAAAATTATCGTGAAGCAATAAATTCCATTTCAATCTCCGCAAACAATAAACAATTGCGAAAAATATTCAAAACAAAAAAACAATTTTTGACAACATCTCACAATATATATGAAATCATAAAATCACGAAATTACTCACCAGAAAATTTGCTAAGCAAAATAAAACAAGCTGAAACATACTTCAATAAATATATGCAAAACTACCCGGAGACAAAATCCAATTACATATCACCAAAACGGTATATGTTATCCCACTTATTAAGCATCTATATAGACTCTCTAAAATCGCTGGATAAACATTGCCTTGATCATTTGGATGAAACAACATGCTTAACTGAAATCATTGAGTGTGCAAGTAAAGCTTTAGACATTATTAAACTGCCACTAATTCAGAACACACAAAATGAAGAAGATTTGAAATTTTTAGTTAACTGTGAAGCCAAACATCGCTAAACAGAAATTTTACTTTTAGAATTGCAGGGTCATGACTCCAACCAGGTATATAAATTAGTAGCCAAATATACAGAATTTATAGAAAGCATAAAAAAATCCAATGAACTAAAACCACATCTAAAGAAAGTATATTTGAATGTTAACGAAGAATATAAAAAATTACTAGAGGTTAAAAAACAAAATGATTCTTTCTGGCGCAATACTATAATAGCTATATCAACCATATTATGCGGATGCGGATGTATATATTTCCGCAAAAATAAGCGCAAATATAAAAAACCTCGCATCAAAAATAATAAGCTATCACCTTCAAAGCCAAAACCCATTAAAAAAACAAAAAAAAGAAATAAGCAAAAATCCCCTCAAAAGAAAAAACCCACACCTTTATTAAACAAAACCTACAAACATAACAACAAAAACAATCTTTTTGCCACTAAAAAAGAACCCAAAAATGATAATTTACAAAAATATAAAAATTTTGCGACACAAATAAATCGAATCTTAAAAAACATATTAAATAAAAAAATAAAAAAACCAATAATGCACCTAAAAATAGAAGATCAACAATCGGTTTTCACTGTGGCTTACCACAATGACTATAAAAACTATATACCTACGATCAAAAATACTCTTACTGAAATTAAATTTTTAACCTGGAATGACGGTGGCAAATATGATGGTAAACGCAATCACTGGTATTTTAAATTCACCATTCCAAATAACAAGCTTGAAGCATGCTTAGCACAGATTTCAACTATTCAGAACAAAACTGACACAAAAAATCCTTCGCTTACAAAATGAGAAAATTTTAATTTCCCGATAAATAGTTGATTTATTTCTAGCTAATCTCCTCTTACGTATGCATATAAGTAAAATTACTTATAGACACCCAAATATTTTACGTATAGAATATTTGGTTAATTCTGGAACTTTTGGTAAATATTAGTTCGAGATTGAGGTGTAGGTTGTTTGATATATCAAGCTTTAAAAGCGTTACCAACAAAGTCATCAACGTTTGCAAACCTTTATTCAAGCATTTTCATGCTAATTATTTCAGATTGCTTAGAATCCACAAAGATGGTCGTCGGATTATGTTATGTACCAACCCCGAAGTACTTGATTTATTTTATGGTGATGGCTGGTATAAGTACGCTTGGTTGGACGGAGACAATTCAAAAGTCAATAAAAAACTAGTAGCTTGGCAAATAGAAAAAAACAACATGGATACTAAACCAGAATTTGAAATATACAAGTTTTTACGTAATTTATCTATTAATGAAGGATATGCGTTCATTTATGAATTTGACGATTTTTATGAATGCTATGATATAGCCGCACCGGATGCAAAAATTTATGATGTCGATACAGGATTGCTGCAACGATTTTGCTTTTATTTCAAACAAGAAACTGCTGATTTATTACGAGAAATTTCTTTGGACGCTATTAAAATACCAGCAAATAAACAATTACCAACAAATAAACATTCGGTTAACAAAGATACATTTATCAAAGAAACTAAAATATCAAAATATTATTTCGATTCCGACTTATCTTATCTGACATCCAGAGAAATGGAATGTGTATATTACAAAATCAACGGTCTTTCAGCCAAAGAAATCGGCAAATTAATAGGTATTTCTAACCGAACGATTGAAGTCCATCTGGAAAATGCTCGTAAAAAAATTAATTTTTTAAAACACGTCAAATTAATTACATCGGATATTTTTGATTGATTATTTCAACCATCTCAATCCTGGTAATTCCTTTTTCAAAACCTCATTAAATCTTCTGCCATTATTCTTGTCCTCAAGCATATAAGTATTTATGACCTTTGTTCTATCTTTATCATTCGGTGCAATTATACATTTTATAATAGTTTTCTTTGTCTCATTACTACGAGTATTTTTGAACAACCCGATAAGTTTTTTAAACATTCCTTTTTTGCGATACTCACCCAATATTTTATTAAATTCGCTACAATTGATATTCCCATTATCATACATTTTTCTTCTACTACCGTAAAATCCAGCATAAGTAGTCGCTTTATATTGATTCCCCTTTTTATCTTTACATTGCATAAATCTTTTATAGGCAAGCTCTGTTTCACATCTATTGGGATGGTCTTTATTAAGTAATTTACGCTGAATTTTAAGTGCTTCTTTAAAATGGTATCCAGCGAGTTTAAGTTTACTTAATTTTATGAAAGCTGTAGCTAATTTATGGTGGCTTCTAGCCACGTTAACATCATTATCTCCATAAATCAAAGTTCTTAATAATAACGCTAAAAAAAATTTACTTACAGATTGCTTATAATTTTTTTCTGCCGCCTTATCATCTTTTTGCTCTAAACAACAATCACCAAGAAAATAGTATGCGGTGCCTTGCCCATGAGCAAATTTAGCAAGCTTTTTGATGTGTTCATCAATCAAATCGGATTTGATCAATTTTAATTCCTCATCAATTAACTCATAAGCCATAGTAAAATCACCTAAAGCTTTTTTTAAATAGTTAAATCTTTGCTGCAATATCCTGCTTTGTTCATATTTAACATATTTAATATACGCCAAAACACCATGGTATTCAGCCTTATTAATCACTATTAAACTATCAAATTCTTTAGAATAAAATTTTCTAAATACATAAAGCACATTTTCAGCAAACTTGGATTCACCAAGACAATGCATCACCATTGCAAAATTTATAAACGCTTCAGCAAAATCATTTTTGTTGCGATATCTATGAACTGGTTGCTTAACAACAAAAAAATCTAACACTTCTATGTATAACTTCCTGGCATTCTCATATTTCCGCAACTCTAATAACTTCCTGGCCTGTTTTAATGATTTCTTAATATCATTGATATTCAATTTCTCAGTTTTTGTTGAAAGCCATTTGTCTATATAAACTTTTTCGCTATGAATTTTAAATTTTGCCTTGCAAAAGCTATTATTCTTAAATAAAAGTTCCATCTTCCTGTTGATTTCTTGCAAATTTTCTCGACCACTAATTCCATGTGATCGAGAATTTACTTTCCAGAGCTACCAATGTTTAACACACTTTTACCATTATGGTTGTTATCTTTCAATTCAAAACAATCTATGCCTTCTGGCTGTTTATTAATATTAATGCTAGATTTATAGTTAAAATTAGACCCCCTAATTCTCATCACTTTTTTATTTTTTCTAATTTTTTTATCTTCCTCATTTTTTTGTTGTTTTTTAACATCTTGAAGATTTGGCTTTTTTAGCTTTTTCTTTACAATTTCATTTTTATTATCCTGTTTTCTATGCTCACCCCACGAACCTTTCTTTTCTATTATTTTTGCATCATAGCCATCTGCAATAAGTTTAGCAGCCATTCGTATTAATTTTGCTATTTCAAACACCTTGAAGTTATTTATTTTACAATTTTTAATTTTCTTTTGATCGTACATAAATTTTACACGCTTGTATAATATTTTCCGTGCCGCTGCGTTTTTATTATGGTATAATATATTCTCATTTTTTTTCACTTTTCTAATCATTTCCACTGCTGAATTTAATAAATAGTAATCATAAATATCATATCGAAAATGTCTGTTTTTTACAGCGCCTTTATTTTTATCTTTTCCTTTTGCGCTTAACAATGACAGCACCATTATTTTATTACCCAAGCTTGAAATTTTTCTATTATTTACTATATTTTTAAGTTTGTCTGTGTTCAGCACCTCCTTATCATCATTAAAAAACAAATGATTAACCCTCGATAAATATTTATCATTTTTATATGCGATAGTTGCTTCACAAAGACCTTCTTTTCGTTGTTTTTTAGCATGCAATAATTTTAAACCAATTTGCTGCAATGCTGAACATACTATTACTTGTTTAGAGGTCTGGCCTTTATCATGACTTTGCAGCCCTTTAACCACATGAATTACAGCTGAACGATTTACATATGCTTCATTAGCAAACATATTTGCTTTAATTAACGCCCTTTGCTTTTTATTTTGTAAATCTGATATTTTAAGCAAATATTTTTTATATTCTTCTAAATTATCTTCATGAGTCTTTTTTGCAGTATCTCTTTTTGTTACAGTATCACTTATAATATTTTTAAACTTACCTCTCTTTATTTTTTCCGACGTCATTTCATCAAATTCTTTAACTGAGTAATTAAGATCAGATAAAATTCTCTCGCTTTCCTGTATTTTTGATATGTATTTAGCCTCTTCCGAGAGTAATTTATTAATTTCTTCATTAAGTTGCGGAATTTCATTTAAATATTCCACATACAATTTGTTCATTGCTAAGACCTCAATGTCCTTCTCTTCTATCTTTGAAAACATTTTTCTTTTGCTTTTTTTAAAATCGCTGCAAATTATTTTGCTCTTATCCTTTTTTAATTCTGAAATTTCCTTCTCTAAACTAACTTTATACTCTTTATAAAAGTCATCTACATTCCGGCAAATTTCTTTAAAATCACTTATACACTTATCAATTACACCTTCTCCTAATAAACTTTTAATTTCTTTCGCAGATAAACTCTTAAACTTTTCCCACAATTTTGTTTTTTCTCCAAAATAAGATCTCAGCGAAAACAAACTAGCAGCATATTCATATTGATGCTTCATACGTTTTTGTTTCTGATAAAGCTGTTTATACCTCAACCCCAACCGCAACATCCTATTTTTTTTATCAAATTTTTCGTGTCCAAGAAATTTTCCATAATTTGCATAATCCTGATTTTCTTGCTCATCATCAACACGTCCTTCAACAGATAATTTTTCCATAAATCCATCATGGTACACGTTAGAATCACGACTTAAACTTGAACTAATACCACATATTTTTTTACTAATTTGATAAAAATGTTTGATAACTGAATTTTTTATCAAATTTACATAGTCCTTATATTTATTTAATTCGTCAGGCAATGCTCCGACTCTGCAAACGCTGATAGTTGTATCAATATCAGATGTAGGGGTTCTGCTGCCAGGCGCTTTAACAATCACTCTCCAATGAGGTCGATTTGGATCATTATTTATATCCGATGTATCGTCATATATTTTTATTATATACCATCGCATCAATAATTTATGCTTTTTTGTTTTCTTGTCACGCGTTGTCATCCCCTTATTAATTCTCTCTAATTCAATTTCTTTGTTAAATAGCTCTTTAAAAACGCTCTTTACAGCCAGTTTGTAAAGCTTAATATCAAATCTATCACGCTTTTTCAATAACTTCTTCATTAAGTCTTTCCTGGCATTTTCATATTCATTTTTATCTTTTTTAGGCATGCCTGTAACAAGAGACATAACCAGCCTATCCCAAGTAAAATCATTATCAGCAAGCCACTTAAACAACTTGCCTACTTCTTGCTTTTTATTAATTTGTTTTTTAACTTTCAGCAACTCTTTATAAGACAACATAATGCACCTTCTTCTCATAGAATAAAACAAAATGAAACCAAATTAACAATCATGGTATGTATTTTATAATTTAAAACTTAATTTAGAATACGTGAAAATACTTATTAAGTGAAATTACCTAGTTAAAGGAAAACGTATCATTATAGAACAAATGAGAAAGTCTTTTCTCGATAGAGGTTCTTAGGGCGCAAGACCGCTCAAATCCACTCATAGCTACATCATTAAATCACAAAGATATTTGCGCGCATGTTTTATCTCAACACCTTCTTTCACACAAGCATTTTTAAGATTTTTTACTAATTGCACTGCTGGCAAATTATATTTCTTCACAAAAAAATACAGATCCTTGCTTAAGCTATTATTTGTTAATTTCGCTTCAATTAATTGCGCTATCTGCCCATCTTTTACCAAAGCAAAATCCACCTCTCTGCCATCTTTAGTTCGCAAATAATGCAAAGCATAATGCTCTGCCATAATATCTATTTTGGCATAAACGTATTTCAACAAACTCACAGCAATTAAATTTTCAAATCTTGCCGCCTCTGCACCTTTTACCATACCAACATCATAAAAATATATTTTGGGTTCTTTTAATAAACTGCGCGCAATATTTTTATGATATGGTGTTACTTTAAAAACTATATACAAAGCCTCAAAAATCTGAATATACTTCTTAATAGTATTGGGCGACACACCTATATCTTCTGCAATTGATTTAAAAGAAACTGGTGATCCTACACGCTCTCTTAATAACTCTAATGTCAATTGAAGTGCCTTTAAATTATTAATGTTTTCAAAATCAAGCACATCTGTTCTAATTAAATCATCAATATACTGCATACGCCAACGATCAGCATCAACATCTTCTTCTGCTAAAAATGGCTCAGGAAACCCACCTCTAGCCAACAAATGATCTAAATCCATTACTTGTTTTATTTTAGTTAACTCTGCCGGAGAAAAAGGCAAAAGTCTGTGAGCAAAAAACCTACCTGCTAATGAATCACCCAAATTTTTATATACATTTAAACGCGCACTTCCAGTAACAAGAATCTTTAAATTTCGTGGTTTGGTATCATAAACTCCTTTAATATAATTTTTCCAATCCGGCATTTTATGCAACTCATCCAAAATAAGCAGATCTGTATCTGGCAGCCAATTTTCATTAAGAATGATTTCACGATCCTGGCGACTATCATAATTTAAATACGCTGTAGAATTAAAATTTTCAGCAATTTTCCTCGCTAACCATGTTTTACCAACTTGGCGTGGACCAATGATAAAAACCATTTTTTTCTGCAGATCTTTACATATGATATCTAATTGTGCTCGTTTCATACGACTATTATGCACCATATTGCAAAATAGTCAAGACTATTTTGCATTTTGCTGCAAAATAGTCGTTATTTTGTCTAATGAATAAACTACCATGATACAACGCTGTATGCTACCATCTGCACAAAAACATGAGTACACCAATGATTACACTAGAACAAGCATATCAAACCATCGACACAGTTGCCGAGCAAGTTAAATCAACCACAGAACAATTACCTGTAACTGATGCCTTAAATAGAGTTTTAGCTAAACCGCAAACAGCAAAACTAGAACTGCCTCCATTCAATAAAGCCGCAATGGACGGTTTTGCTATCACGCAAAACGATCAACAAGACAGCTACAAAATTACTGAAGTAATTGCTGCGGGACAAATGCCTACTATAGCATTAACTCCTGGCCACGCCGCACAAATTATGACTGGCGCCCCAGTACCAGAAAATACATACCAAGTAGTACCAATTGAATATACGCAGCAACAAAACAACCAAGTGAAAATTTTGCAATATCCAAATGCACAACATATTTGTCAACAAGGCGAAGATGTTAAACCAGGAACAACAATTGCGAACGCTGGCGATCTTTTAACACCTACATTAATCGCCAATTTAATTTCTTGCGGCATTGATACTGCAGAAGTTTATGCAAAACCTAAAATTGCAATCTTATCTACTGGTAACGAAATTGTAGAATCAATTAATGAAATAGCTAATGGCAAAATTATTGATGCCAATCGCCCAATGTTAAAAGCGTTATGTCAAAAAAATGACTATCAAATAAATTATTCAAACAAAATTTGTGACGATTTAGCTAAAACCAAATCTATTTTATCTGAAGCATTAGATAAGGCTGACATTATAATTTTATCTGGCGGTGTATCGATGGGAGAATTCGATTTTGTAGGAACAGCAATTAACGAACTAGGTTTCAAAACACATTTTAATCGGATTGCAATTAAACCCGGAAAACCAACTACGTTTGCAAGCAAAGGTGATAAAATAATTTTTGGCCTGCCAGGAAACCCCGTGGCAGTTTGCTTAACCTTTAATTTATTTGTAAAACGCATAATTGCAAAAATACAAAACCAAAAAATTGAACCACCATACATGTTACCACTAACAAAAACATACAAACGCAAAAAAACCGAACGCGCTGCATTTATTCCATGTAAAATAACGCGACATGGTGAATTAGAACCAATAGAATATCACGGCTCCGCACATCTATTAGCGTTATCTGACGCCGATGGATTTTTTATGATTGAACAAAACGTTCAACAAATCAATGCAGGAGAAAAAGTTTCGGTAATTAAAATTTAAAAATTATGAAGTCGTCGGGACGGGGCTTTACATAATTACAAAGCCATGTTTGTTGCCTTGTAATCATGTAAAGCCCCGTCCCCCTGAGATGTTATATAAAAACTGAGATACAAATAAAATAGGTTGGACAACTCGGATCGCGAACTTCACACAGGACCAACTATGCAAGACAATTTTGGCAGACAAATAACAAAAATGCGGATCTCAGTTACCGACCGCTGCAATCTACATTGCAAATACTGCATGCCGCACAAAGTTAAATGGCTGCCACACAAAAAGATACTATCTCTGGAAGAAATTGCCGAAGTAGCAACTGTTGCTGCCACCATGGGAATTGATCAAATTAGATTAACCGGCGGCGAACCACTGCTGCGCAAAAATATTTGCAAATTAATTCAAGCATTAAAAAAAATTAATGGTATCACTGAAGTTGCCATGACCACCAATGGCGTACTCCTAAATAAATTTGCTAAAAAATTATTTGAGAGCGGTCTGGATCGAATTAATATTAGTTTAGACACTTTAGACCAAAAAAAATTTAGCGAAATAACCAAAGGCGGAAACATCAAAAAAGTTTTAGCCGGCATTGATGCAGCAATTGACGCAGGCCTACATCCAATTAAATTAAACTGCGTGATTGAACAATCATCTCAAGAAGCTGATGCACAAGCAATCAAAAATTATGCCGCCAAAAGAAACATTAAAGCACGTTTTATTAAACTAATGGATCTTAAAAACGGCCATTTTTCTGGTGTTGAAGGCGGAAATAGTGGCAACTGCGAAATTTGCAATCGCATTAGATTACTATGCGACGGCTCTATCAAACCATGCCTGTTTTCTGACATCGAATTTAATGTGCGCAAACTAGGAATTAAACAAGCTCTAGAAATGGCCGCCAAACATAAACCAAAAATGGGCGGCTCCTGCCTGGAACGCTGGATGTACCAAATCGGGGGATAATATGAAGTTCTCACATGTCGACAAAAACGGTAATGCAAAAATGGTAGATGTAAGCGACAAAAAACCACAACTTAGAATTGCTCGCGCTTCTGGCACAATTAAATTAAACGAAAATACTATTAAATTGATTAAAGAAAACCAAATCAAAAAAGGCGATGTATTAACTGTTGCAAAAATCGCAGGCATAAATGCTGCCAAACTTACGCAAAACTTAATCCCATTATGCCATACGCTTTTGTTAAATAAAGTTGATGTAATTTTTACGTTAACACAAAATGGAGTTCATGCCGAGAGCATAGTTAAATCTACTGGAAAAACTGGCGTTGAAATGGAAGCATTAACCGCAATTAGCACAGCATTATTAACCATTTACGACATGTGTAAAGCTGTTGACAAAAACATGATGATTTCAGATATAAAACTTATTGAAAAGGTAAAAGAAGATGTCGAATAAAGGCAAAGTTGTTTCAACTAATATTTCTGCAAAAACCGGAACCGTAAAACAGCCAGTTCCAAAAATCGAATTAAATGAAATTGGTGTAAAAAACGATTCGCACGCTGGTTTTAAAAATCGCAATGTAAGTTTATTAGCAATTGAAAGCATTAATAATTTTAATCAAAAAAATAACATGCAAGTTGAACCAGGAGACTTTGCAGAAAATCTAACTTTATCCGGAATAAATTTAACTAAAACTAAATTACTAGATAGATTGTCAATTAATAAAACTTTATTAGAAGTAACGCAAATTGGCAAAAAATGTCACGGTGAAGGATGCAAGATTTTCCAGCAAGTTGGTAAATGCGCTATGCCGACTGAAGGAATTTTTTGCCGTGTGTTACAACCAGGAATTATTCAAACCGGCGATGAAGTGACTTATATTCCAAGAACGATGCGAGTTAAAATTATAACTTTAAGCGATCGAGCCCATAAAGGTGAATACCAGGATTTATCTGGAAAAACTGCCAAACAACAAATAAAAGAATTTTTGCAACAAAATTATTGGCAAAAAAATATAATTACTGAATTATTACCAGATGATAAAACACAATTAAAAAAATCTTTAATCTCCACAATTGATAATAACTGTGATGTAATTTTTACCTTAGGCGGAACCGGAATCGGCTCACGTGATATCACACCAGAAGTTATCACAGAAGTTGCCGATAAAATAATTCCAGGAATTATGGAACATATCAGATGTAAATACGGCGCCACCATTCCATCAGCTTTATTAAGTAGAAGTATTGCTGCAATTGCAAATAAAACTTTAATTTACGCCCTACCTGGAAGTGTTAAAGCAGTACAAGAATATTTAACCGAAATATTTACTACTTTAGAACATGCAATTTATATGCTGCATGATTTAGGGCATTAAAATCTCAAGTTTTACGCAATATTTTATTAACTAGCAAGCACATACTCGGAGGGTTATTTGCAAACACGCACTCGGCTGATTTTCCCAACTACCTTGGTGAAAAATCAGCCGGCACATCCATGTGTTGCTTCGTTCGAGGCATCCATGCCTCTCAAGAGTTTGCAAACAACCCTCACTCGATGTGCTAAAAACAAAATATTGCGTAAAATTTGTAGGTTTTGGATAACACTTACCTAACTGCAGCATAAAGATCTTTCGGATCCGGTATATCAGGAAGTACAGTAATTTCGCTACCTAAACCTTGTTCATATACCATTTTCATAATTGCGAAATCCGCTAAAGCAAAACCAACCGAATCAAACAAAATTATTTTATCTTGATCTGTTCTACCTGGTTTTTGCTGCTGAACTAACTCCCACAATTCTGTGTATTCCGGATCATGTTCCAAATTTTGAATCTCGCCTTCAACTCTGGTTTGCGGGAAAAACTCAACGACAATGCGGCTATTTTTTACGATCTCTACATCCATTTCCGTTTTTCCAGGACAATCACCACCAATTGCATTAATAAATAATTTATGATTATCTTTCACCCAATCATATTCAACCAACTTAACTTTTTCTTTAGTATTAATTGCTGTAGTTAAAATATCTATATCCTGTGTTACTTCAAAAGCATTTTTGCATGCGATAATATTTTTAAACTTTCCATCAATATTACGCTGCAATTTTTCCATTGCTTTTGAATCCACATCAAAAAACTTAACTGTATCAATATTAAAAATTGAACTTAACCATAAAATCTGAAATTCAGCTTGCGCACCAGTGCCAATTAAACCAATTTTGCCAGCACCGGGATCGGCTAAATATTTCGCCGCAATCGCAGAAGTTGCTGCAGTTCTAATTGCAGTAAGCAAAGTCATATCACAAAACATTAAAGGATATCCGGTTTCTATATCTACCAGCATACCAGTAGCAACAACTGAGGATTTATGCTGCTTAGGATTTGCCGGATGGCAATTAACATATTTATAACCGTAATATTGATTATCACTACACGGCATCAACTCAAATACACCATGCGGATAATAAATTGCATGCCGCGGACATTTTTTAAATTCCTGCCAACGTTTTAATTCATTAGTTAATGCCTCAAATGCTACCTTTATCATTTTATCATTAAAAGCCTGAGAAATATCTTTTGCAGTAATTAACTTCATATATTACTCTTCAAAAAAAGCCAGTCGAATTAAATTCGACTGGCTTTTTAAATTTAAGTTAAAATTAAATTAATTAACTATTCACCTGGAGTTGCTGGTCTGCATTTGTGTGACCTAAACAAACAAAGAATTGCTAACAAAGCAGCAAGGCCTACAACAATATAAATAATGCGAACCACTATTGGCCAATCACCAAACCATGATGATACCAGGTTATAATTAAATACACCAATTAACCCCCAATTTAGACCGCCAATAATAAGCAAAAGCTTAGCGATCCAACACCAAATACCACATCCTTTACCACACATAAAAAATTCCTCCATATTTTCATTAAAGCCAAATTCAAGGAACCTGACTTATTTATTTTATGCCAATTTTTGGTTTAATGTAAAGGCTTTGCTCAAAAAAAACACCAAACTTTATCATGGTGTAAAAATTTTGCTCAAAAATTGAGTAAGATACGCTCTTCCCTATTTGGGATCTATTAATTTTGCAATTCTTTCAAGAAAATTAAAACTTAATTTGTATATGCCAAGGCTCTGCGATTCTTTTGGACCAGCGACATTAAGTATTTTATATTATTCTCATCGATCGATGTTTTTTTTGACAAATCGATAATTAAACATGGCTTATGATTCGCTTTTGCTTCCTTAACAGTTAACATCGTACCGCTACTATTTTTGATTGGAAGAGTTGCAACAAGAATTAAAGTGCCATCGGAATCTTTGACATTTAATTTGGTTCTTTCACTATATTCGCTGGTTTTTGTTTCCCGCAGTAAATATTTTTTTGGAATAGTTGTACCAAGTTCTGCTATCCTGCCTTTTGGACACCAACCGCCATGCGGAATATTAAATTTAATTGCAATATCAAGCGCCGCTTGATCTACACCAGTTTGACCACCAGAAATTATTTTAGTTATGCTCATAAATTTTTCCCGCAACATTTTCAGTATATTACAACAAAAAAAATTAACCATAAAGTAGACCTAACCACTTTTTAGTGTTTAAATTAAATAAATTTACAAGGATTAATTTAACTTATTTTATTGGAGTTAAATCATGCTATACACACCTGAAATCAAGGTCAAGCGGCTTCCAATTTGTCTCGAACGAGATCCTAATCGTGTTATCATCCGAAGTTTCGTTCCAAATAACGAAGGACGAATTCGCCGCATCATTGATCGGGTTTTAAGGCTGTCCAACCACGAAGTTGATGAATTGACTAATCAATTATACCAAAGTTTTAAGGAACGCCATCGTTATGGGGTTGAAGCGGTTGCCGATAACTTCAAGGCCATACAAGAGTACATTACAGATCCCAACACGATTAGCCCACGCCGAAAATTGCTTATCGGCGCATACTTTACGATGGAATATGCTATCGAAGCAGCTGCATTATTCAACCCTTCCATGATTCCGGCATTGGATCAGTCGGGACTTCCTGCCGGCAGTACTCGCTTCTTAATGAGTTTGCGGGCTACTGGTGAAGGACATATTTCTTCGATTGTCTTTCGCCGCGGTATCATAGATGCGCAATGCAATATCTCCATTGATCAGCCCAGTCCTATAAGCCGTCAACTCGAGGTAGCTCATGATGTAGCGTACGAAAAAAGCCTCTTCCGGCAAAAACTAATTGAGATGGGAGCATACAGAGATGTCACCGAAAACATTCTTGATCGTTTGCCCAATTTGTTTAGGATATCCGATATCAAGGAAGGAATCGAGCAAGTTCGTCAATCTTGCGATTCTCCGGAAAAGATCTGCCAAGCAGCAGAAAGCATGCTATGGGTAGCCCGCTCTAACTATGCGCTAAAAATTCCCACAAACACTGATCCATCTGAAGCAGTGATTTTCCCTACTTCCGAAACCGAAAGCCACGGTATCGAGGATCTTCGTCTCGTCCGTTTTACCGATGATGACGGATCAACGTGTTATTTTGGCACTTACACAGCGTATAATGGTCATTCCATAATGCCTCAACTTCTGGAGGCTCGACCAACAACTAGTAGCAGCGCAAAAATTAACATCCATACTATGAGCGGTAGTAAAGCACAAAACAAAGGCATGGCTCTATTTCCCCGGAAGCTTAATGGCCGATATGCAATGATCGGTCGATTGGACAACGAGAATCTTTTTCTGATGTATTCTGATAATGTACGGCATTGGGATGAGGCGGTAATACTTCAGCAACCAAAGTTTCCCTGGGAATTCGTTCAGATTGGCAATTGCGGATCACCTTTAGAAACAGATGCTGGCTGGCTGTTACTTACACATGGTGTTGGCCCCATGCGACAGTATAGTATTGGCGCCACATTGTTGGATCGAGACAATCCATTACATATCATAGGCCAAACCAAAAAACCGCTGCTGGTTCCGACGGCAAAAGAACGTTCCGGTTATGTGCCTAACGTGGTGTATTCATGCGGCAGTATGATTCACGACGACACCTTGATTATCCCCTACGCAATAAGCGACATGGCTACCAAGTTCGCCAGTGTTTCCTTGAGTGACCTGTTGTCGGTCTTACAGAAGAAATAAAAGATAGACGCATCAAAACACTTGAGACAAATTGTTATACTTGAATTATATCAGCATTTCCTATAAATCCCGCATCTTCATCGGTGCACGATATATACCACTCTTGCCTCAAGATGCCGGATTTGTAGCACACTAATTGTTACTTGGTGTTAATCTTGGAACTCGTGATTTTACAACCAGCTTGTTCTTGTAAAATCGCGAGTCACCGCGCATCTGCACAACTAAAACAAAACACAGATCCGGCATGCGCGGTAATTACCACTTAGTTTATTTCTGTGGCAACTACCGCGCATGATATACTTGTGTTCTATTAAAGCTATGATTGTGCTTGCTGACTAGTGATTTTACAAAAACAAACAAATTGTAAAATCACTAGTTCCAATAAAAGTTTTATAGACATCTGTTATAAATCCGGCATCTTGAAGTACTATGGGTATAGACTCGCTCCCTACTTTGAAGTACAGTGTGAATATATGAAATTAAAACTTGTTATTTTTTTCTTATTAACCGGATGTGTTTTAACCAGGATTGCCTTAGGTGCAACTTCATCCGTAACCTACAATAAAGGCTTATTTTTTAATTACGGCCCTGATATTTTTACTGCAAGACTTGGCGGATATTTTATGGGGGATGCAGTAAATTTTTCATCTTATCCAGATTTATTAACCAGCGGCACAAACGTATGGAATTCTCGAGTGTCACTATCAGGCAGCATTTCTCGTGATTTAACATACAAATTTTCTTATAATTTATCCAACTCATTATGGAAACATGCGTATATTACTTATAATGGTTGGCACAATATGTATTTCACTATTGGCCAATTTTCTCCTAATTTTACATTAGCAAATTGGGCTAGCAGTACTGACATAAATTTCCTGGAAATTGCTCTACCAACTCAAACTTTTGATCCACCTTACAGCATGGGCGCTAACTATGGAATTTACAATAATCTTTTATCGTTTAATATCAGCATTTTTAGAAATGGAATCAATGAAAAATATCAAGGGAGAAAACCTTTAGGCAATACTGTTAGATTAATTTATTCGCCAGCCCATACTAATACTCGCGTAGTACATCTTGCTATATCAAATTGGCTGCAACGACCAGATGGTTCCAATACCATAAGTTTTAGCACCGTACCTGAAGCAACCTCACCTCATGACGATCAATTACTTAATACCGGCACAATTAACAATGTAAAATATTATAACACCACTGATTTTGAAGCAGCGGGAGTCTATAATTCCTGGTGTACGCAAGCCGAATTCCTTTTTAATAAAATTATGCGTAACAACGGCTCCCCCAACTTAAACTTTTTTGGCAGCTATTTAACTGGAAGTTATTTCTTAACTGGCGAATCACGCATTTACGTTTTCCCCAGCGGCGGCTTTGCCGGCATCACCCCAATTCATCACAAATACGGCGCATTACAAATTTTAGCCAGAGTAAGTTATTTAAATTTAAGTGATAAAATGATTCAAGGCGGCAAAGAAACTAATTTAACTGTTGGTTTAAATTGGTACTTAAATAAAATAGTGATGTTTAAATTCAATATTATTCGCGTATTTGCGCGACCTGCATTTAACGGCAATAATGTCAACACCACAATTTATGCAGCAAGAATTCAGCTGCAAACTTAACACGACGACTGTGTTATTGAGTTATAACTTTTATATTTTAGAAAAATCCACATGCAAAAATTTAAATGTTAAATTGCATTTTATCTTTCAGCAATATTTTTTTGGCTTTGATTTAGTTCTTTGTATTCTATTGGAATCATATTTTTTTCTATAAACTCCAAGTCAAATAAATTGCGCCCCATGTATAACCGCCACCAAATGCTGCAAGAATTAAATTATCACCCTTTTTAAATTTACCGGCACGATAATATTCCACTAAACATAAAGGAATTGTCGCAGCAGTAGTATTACCATATTTATCAATATTAATTATTACTTTTTCTTTTTCTATTCCTAGACGTTTTGCGGTTGCGTCAATAATACGTAAATTTGCCTGATGCGGAACTAAATATGCAATATCATCTGATTGCAAATTATTTCTTTGTACAATATCATATGCCGCATCCGCCATACTTTTAACCGCCTTTTTAAAAACCGCTCTGCCATCCTGATACATGTAATGCCATTTTTTATCTATAGTTTCGTGCGTCGCTGGATGCAAACTGCCGCCCGCTTTCATATATAATGATTTTCCACCAGAACCATCCACATACAACAATGCATCTTTAATCCCATAATTCAAATCTTCGGTTGGTTCTAACAAAACCGCGGCTGCTCCATCACCCAAAATAACACAAGTTGTACGATCAGTATAATCAGTAATTGAACTCATTTTATCGGCGCCAACAACTACAACTTTTTTATACGCACCACTTGCGATCATGCTTGCACCAGTTTGTAATGCAAATAAAAACCCAGAACACGCAGCAGAAAGATCAAAACCCCAAGCATTTTTTGCACCAACTTTATCTTGTACTAAACAAGCGGTAGACGGAAAAAACATATCAGGTGTCACAGTTGCAACAATAATTACATCGATTTCTTCTGGTTTTAAATTTGAAGTTTTCATTAAATCTTCAATAGCTTTCGCCGCCATATCACTAGTTGCACCATGCTCCATCAATCTACGTTCTTTAATTCCAGTACGCGTAGTAATCCATTCATCACTAGTATCCACAATTGATTCAAAATATTTATTATCTAAAATTTTTTCTGGAACATACATACCAACTGCAGTAATTGTAGCGTTAACTTGCATTTTTTATTTCCTATCCAATCATTTCAATAATCTTTTCAGCCCACTGTGCTGCGGTTTTAGGACCTGTTGCTGTTATAATTTTTCCATCAACTTCTACATCCGCGCCTGTATACGTTGCGCCTCCTTTCGCAAGCGTTCCATCATCAGCAAACATAGTCGCTTTTTTACCTTGCAATAATCCAGCATTTGCTAAAATACCAGGCGCTGCACAAATTGCACCTAGTATTTTGCCGCTCTCATAAGCAACTTTTGCAATATCATGAGCATGAACATCATCATAATAATCATAACATCCTGGACCGCCAACAAATAAAACAGCATCATAATCTGCAACATTTAATTTATCCATAGTTACATCAACATTTATTTTTAAACCAAATTTTCCAGTTGCATCATTAGGTTTTTTCGCTGCAGTCGTAACTAAAAATCCTTGTTTCTCAAAAATTTCTTTAGGCATTTGATATTCTTCATCGCGAAAACCATGATTCGCCACAATCATTACAATTTTTTTAGTCATCGCCTATCCTCCTTTTAATTTTTTCGTAATTCTGTTCGTCATCCAAATAAGCCGCAAGAATTAAACCATTTAAACCGATATGTAAACTATAACATTCTATACGTTTATCAAAATTCAAAATTTCGATTTTATTTGCGATATAATAATTTTTAAATGATTGTGCATATTTTATGCCATTTGACCAAAAATCAAGCCAAGCGACGTCATACAAAAAATCACCATATTTTGACTCAGCCCAATCTAAAACTCCAGTGATCTTACCATCATCAATAACTAAATTATCAAAACCAAAATCTCCATGCACAAGATACTTGGTTTTTGGGACAAATTCAAGCAGATTAAATATTTTCCCCAAAACAGCATCATCAATAAATCTTTCAGTTTCAATTTTTGGGAATTTATGATTATAAAAAGACGTAATAGCCTCTCGCCAACTATCATACTGACCCATGCCGTTTTCATCTAATAAACCAAAACCCTGATGATTTGCAACATTAATAGCACGCATGGTTTCAATAGTTTGAATTATCTCTGGCAAAATATTTTCTGGATTCTTAATTCTATCGTGAATAACACCTTTACATTTTAGTGTAATTGCAAAATATAATTCACTGTTATATTTTCCATGCTTTAATATTTTTGGTATTGATAATTTATTACCAAAATTTTGATAAGCATAAACATCTTTTTTAAAATCTTTCTCATGCTTATTTAAACGCAACACGTATTCTTTTTTATCTGCAATAAAAGAATACGCCTGCGAAAACATTCCAGACGATAATTTTCGCAAAGCAGTAATTTTTGCATTCATTTGTTGTGACAAAAAACCTTTTACAAAACGAAAATTTTGCCAAATATTAGTGCGCATTTTTACACCAAATTAAACTATAAATCGCTGTATATATTATAGCATACAGCTTTTTTGTCGATAAAATCCAACTATTTGTAATGATATCATATAATATCATTTATGTAGAAAATGTTTTCTCAAGCCATTTTTGACACATCCATTATAATAAAATTCTGAAGTTCCAAATATTTTTGATTGGTTAGACAAATAACATTAATCATTTGTCCCGCCTCGCATAAATATCTTTACAATGCCCAGCAAAATGAATACGCTGTTCAGCAATTTGTTGTGCTGCAATTGCTGTTGGAATATTTTTTTCTTCAGCAAAGCTATATACCTCAAGTAATTTTCCGTATATTTCTTCAGCCTTTTGATACGCATAACTTTTTTGCCTAACATGGAAAAATTCAGTTGCTGCATCATACAACCCGCCAGCATTAATTACATAATCAGGCGCATATAATATACCGCGCTTTTGTAATGCATGACTGTGCTCATGCTCATCGAGCAATTGGTTATTTGCGGCTCCAGCCACAATTGCGCACTTAAGTGAATCTATACTTTCATCATGCAAAATACCACCCAAGGCACACGGCGCAAATATATCTACATTCTGGCTATAAATTTCATGAGGCTTAACCACATTTACTTTAAAATTATCAGCCACTTTTTTTATTGCCGTTTGATCAACATCAGTAATATATAATTTAGCACCTACTTTATGTAATTCTTTACACAAATGATAACCAACATTTCCAACTCCCTGAATCGCAACTTTAATGTTACTCAAATTTTCTTTACCAGTAAGTTTTTTTAAAGATGCCTGCATACCAAGCTTGGTGCCATAAGCAGTAACTGGTGAAGGATCACCCAAACCGTAACCAAGACCTTGTGGTAAACCAACCACATACCTGGTTTCAATTCTAACATATTCCATCAATTTCGGATTAGTACCAACATCTTCACAAGTTATATAACGACCACTTAATGTTTGCACATACCTACCAAAAGTACGAAATAATAATTCTGAAGAATCTTTGTGTGGATCACCAATAATTACCGCTTTAGCACCACCAAAATTTAACCCGGAAACCGCTGATTTATACGTCATACTTTTAGATAAACGTAACACATCATCAATAGCGTCATCTATGGTTGCATATGGATACATACGACAACCGCCAATCGCTGGACCAAGTTTAGTATTATGAATTGCAATGATAGCTTGTAATTTAGATAAAGGATCATGGCAAAAAATCAACTGCTCATGATTATGATAATTTTTGTTTGTAAAAGGATTCATTTGTAGCTCTCCTAGTTAAATATAAAATATGAATTAAAAAGATTTTTTCAAGGGAGATGTATTTGGGATATAATTAAAATATATTATACACATAAAAACGTATATTACAAATATTTATACACTTTTTAATTTTAATCTAGTTTTCTTCAAAAACCTAATTAAAATCAAACAGATAAATCCACCAACACATAATATCAAGCCTACTGGCATTTGATTACGATTTGGTGATAATGAAATAATAGTGCTAGTAATAAAAGCACCGATAACCTGAATAAAAGAAAGCACTGCTGCAGCAATTCCTGCAATTTTAGCAAATGGTATTAAACCAACAACATACGAATTAGGAACTAATAAGCCTAATCCATAAATTGCTAACATCAATGGCAAAATAAACGCTGCCAAACTAATATAATGAAAAAATAAGCTTGGAATTAATAACATAATTCCACCAGCAAAAAAACACCATATACCAAATCGCTGAATTTTATGTATCGCAAATCTATTAACTAATTTGCTATTAGTAAATGCCGCTAAAAAATAACAAAACCCTATCAAAGCTGCGCACCAACCAAACGTCACTGGAGATAGCAATAGAACTTTTTGCAATATTATTGGACCAGCAGTCAACCACGCAACCAAACTTCCATAACCAATCGCTAAAAATAATGCTGAAATTATAAACGTTGGTTCAACAAAAAGTGTTTTTAAATTTGTTTTTAAAAAACTTAATTTTAGATTGTCTGTATTTTTAAACTTGTTGGTTTCCGGTAACAAAAAAATTGAAACAATCAATGCAGTAACAGTATAAATTAACAGTATTACAAAAGATACACGCCAATTAAAATAACGCTCAATATATCCGCCAATAAAAGGCGCTGCACTCATTAAGGTAATACCAATCATAGAAAAATATGACATGTATTTTGCTAAAAGATTACTCGGAACCCCATCACGTAATATAACTCTACCTAAAATATTGCTGCCGCCTGCGCCAAATCCTTGCAGTAAACGCCCAACTAATAACACATAAATATTAGTGGCAAACAAACAACATGCACAACCAACCAAACAAATTAATAAACTAATCATTAACGGGTTTTTGCGCCCAAAAGCATCTGAAACTATTGCCACAATTAATCTGGCAAAGCTTAAACCCAACATAAACAAAGCCACAGATAACTGGGTTAACGAAACTGACGTATGCAAACTATGCGCAATTGCGGGTAATGACGGCAAATACAAATCAGACGAAACCCCACCGATTGTCGCAAAAAAAACCGCAAGAATAAAAATAAAATTAACTGATTTCATATATACCAATCTTACCTCAAAAAGCCGGGTTTATAGCACACTAATTGTTACTTGGTGTTAATATTGGAACTCGCGATTTTACAACCAGCTTGTTTTGTAAAATCGCGAGTCACCGCGCATCTGCACAACTAAAACAAAACACAGATCCGGCATGCGCGGTAATTACCACTTAGTTTATTTCTGTGGCAGCTACCGCGCATGATATACTTGTGTTCTATTAAAGCTATGATTGTGCTTGCTGACTCATGATTTTACAAAAACAAACTGGTTGTAAAATCATGAGTTCCAATTTAAACTGGAAATATTATTTCCTACAAAACTTGTTTATGCAGTTTAACCGATGCAGATTCTACCACCTCTTTCAATGTAACGTTGATAAAATGCTGCATGTGAGATTGTTTTCCGTGTAAATCAAAAGCTTCTTTACTTTTATATTTTTCTACCATAACAAACTCATGATCGTTATCCAAGCTTTGATTAAGCTCATATCTTAAATTCCCTTCTTCTTTTCTGGTTGGATCAACTAAATCTGACATATCTTTTTTAAGTTGATCCGCTTTGCCTTCTTTGGCAACAAAGGTTGCCACACATACGACTTCTTCTTGCATAATTATTTTCCTCTTTTATATTATTAAAGTAATCTTTTTGTGGCACGCTGCCATACTAACAATTGGTTATGATCTCCCGGAATACAAACGACCCTATTCTCTTTTAAATATTCAAACGACAAATAAACCACATCTTCAGCTGACATGAATTTCACGTTACGTTTTGCAGAAAGTTCTCTTATATCTTCGCCAATGCGCTCAAAAATATCTGTAGCAGTCATACCGGGACACAAAGACTGTATACGAATAGCAGTATCTTTAAGTTCCATAGCTATAGTCTCAGTAAAGATGCTAATAAACGCTTTGGTCGCACAATATACCGAAGACTGTGGATAAGGATAATACGATCCAATCGAAGATACATTAATAATCGAACCGGCATTTTTTTTCTTCATGTTTTGCAAAGCAGCGTGGGTAAACTTCATTATAGCCAATATATGTGTCTGCACCATATTCTCATACAAATTAATATCACCATCAACAAAATCACAATGAGAAAGAAAACCAGCGTTATTTATTAACATCGATAAGTCCGGCAAATTTTTAATTTTGTCTGTTAACATTTCAAGATCAGCATCATCAGATAATTCGGCAATAACTGTTTCCACTTTAATACTATGTTTACTTATTAATTCTTGCGCTAAAGAATTTAGCTGTTCTTTTCTTCTTCCAGTAAGAATTAAATCGTAATTGTGCCCCGCAAGTTTACGCGCATATACTGCACCAATACCACTGGTTGCTCCAGTAATTAAAGCAAGTTCATTTTTTAGCATAACCAAGACTCCTCAAAATTTTAGTAAGAATAAAATAAGAATTAAAAAATGGGATGAATAAAGTTTCAGTACAATGTAATTACTATCACTAACAAAGTCAAGAAATTTTGATTTTTTTCAACAGCAAAACCATTATAATTGTCAACACAGACAAACCAACTAATAATATAGCAAGCGGTAATTGACTATTAATCTGGATACGCGCCATTACGCTGGCTATAACACCGCCACCGCCTATTTGTAATGCGCTCATAACACTACCAGCCATACCACTTCTTTCAGAATAACAAGACATACCTGCAGCAATTACATTTGGATAAATTAAACCTGCTCCAAACATAAATATCATCATCGGGATAAGAATTACTACAACAGAAAATAAATTCAACCAGGCTAAAACCAACATTACCACACCACCTAAAAACGCAAAATACGCACCAATGGTAATCAATTGCAACGCATTCAACTTAGCACATAAACGTAACGAAGCAAATGACCCCAACAAATATCCAAAAACCGTCAAAAAAATTAACCATCCATTAGCAACAGAGGTTAAACCCAATTTACTTTGATATAAAAATGGCGCAACTATCGCGTAAGAAATTTCCCCAGCAAAAACAAAGACAAAACAAAAAACCAAAGCCAAATATTTTACGTTCACAAACATGAATGCATAATCTTTAATTACTAGTTTTGGATGAATCACTGATTGTCTTAATTGTTTATTGGTTTCTGGAAATAAAAATAAATATAATAAAAAGATAATAAATGAATATAAAAACAAAAATATAAAAGGTGCACGCCAATCAAAATTATACTGCAAATAACCGCCTAAAATTGGAGCAACCACAGGCGTAATTGCCAATACCATACTAACCTGTGAAAACGCTTTTGCTAACTTAGGCCCAGTGAAAGTATCACGCAATGCAGCAGGTGCAACTGCACCAGCACAAGCAATACCTACCCCTTGAATCACACGACCGATAATTAACATGGTAACGTTTACCGCAAACACACATAAAATTGAACCCGCCACGAAAAAACCAATCCCAAACAAAGCAACTTTACGCCGCCCAAAATAATCAGACAAAGGACCATAAACGAATAATGCTATACCAAACGCAACCATAGCAATAGTGATTGTCAATTGAATCAACTGCATCGAAGTATTAAGCGCAACCGCCATCGACGGCATCGACGGAAGATAAACATCTACACATTGTCCGATGGTAATTACTAAAATTACTAAAAATAAAATCAGGAAATTTCTTTTCATGCTAATATTATAATATAATTTCATCGAAAATGTTATACACAATTCATTGCGGAGATAATATACATGCGTTGCAATAAAAAACTTATAAACTCTTAGCAAACGGCGAAAAAAAACTTAAAATTCTTTTCTTAAATATAGTTTCGCCATATAACCTTCATTCTTATACCCTAGAGCTTTATAAAATCCGTGAGAACCATCTTTTTTACGCCGAAGATGTTTTAACTTTTTCCTTCATCACTAATTGCTTAAGTGCAACAAGCGCTAATACACCAATAACCAAATAAATTATTGCTAATGGTTCTTGGCTATTGAATTTAAATGATGCGATTATAGATGTTGCAATAAAACCACCACCGATTTGGATACTACCATATAATGCATTAGCTGCGCCTGGAATATATGGAAACGGCGTTAAAGCTCCAGCAAATGCATTGGACATTAAAAATATCGCTCCAAATCCATAGATCATTGCCGGAATTACGATAACAAAAATATTCATATATCCTAACAATGCGGCAATTAACATGGAACTCCCAGCTATTACAATAAGACCTGCACCAAGAAGCATCATAAAATTTATTCCAACTTTCATAACGTAACGTGCATTAATCATGCTACCAACTAGAAATGCCAACACAATAACAATACATGACCAACCGTACGCAACCGCAGTAAGCCCAACTTTTTCTTGCAATAAAAAAGTACTCATCGTGTAAAATGCCAAACATCCTGCATAAGCAGATGTTGTACATAAAACATTTCCCAAAAAAATTTTAGTAGTTAAAATTTTACGAAAATGGGAAAATAATTTTTTAAAACTAAAATATGGCGGTTTATCTTCTGAACTGGTTTCTGGTAAAAAGAAACAAATCATCAACCAGACAATTAAACTATAAATCATCAAAAAACCAAACACACTTCGCCAACCTAAATAATGTTGAAAATAGCCACCAAAAATGGGGCCAGCTCCAATTAATATCGTTGCTCCTATCGACATAAATGAGCCAATTTTTGCAAGCTCAGCACCACTAAATAAATCTCGCATTACCGATCCAGCCAACGTAATGCCAACGCCCATGCCAATTCCTTGAATTAAACGACCAATAATAAGCATCGCTGGTGAAACAGCCATAAAACAAACAAACGTACCCATAAATCCGACCGCCAATCCCAACAAAATTATTAACCTCCTTCCATAATGATCAGTTAATGGCCCATATGCTAATTGCGATAAACTAAAACCCAACATATATGATGACATCGACCATTGAATCATTGAACTGGTAGAATGAAATATAGAAGTAATTGCCGGCATTGAAGGCACATACATATCCGAAGTAATTTGCCCAATTGAATAAAACATCAATAATATTGGGAAAAATATTTTGTAATTGATTTTTTGGTTCATATTTAAAACACCTTAGAGAATAGAGAATATTGAAGAATTTTAGTCAAAAAGCCTTTGAGAGTCTATTGTATTACGATCTTAATAAATTGTGCCCCCGGATTTGGGGGATGACCCATTGATTTACCTAAGTTATTTCAAAACTGGGCCCACTAGGACTCGAACCTAGGACCAACGGATTATGAGTTCTAATTCAAGCATTTTTTGTTTAAATTTTAATCCGCAGCTAAAGAATACTAAATCTTCCCAAAAACCCTTTATTTCTAGACTAAAACGCATTACAATGTGGTTACAATCTATCCGTTGCTGTTTGAAATAATTTTAACTGGTTGTACGACACATATACGACACGCAACAAACACAAGGAATTTGAACGCCATGAGGCTAACCAAAGCAGCCGTAGACAAATTACCTGCCCCCAAAACAATTAAAGCCGGCAAAACGGTTCAGAAACGTTATTACGACGATTCTCTAAAAGGTTTTGGCATCAGAGTAACCTCAGGGGGCACAAAATCATTTTTTATTGAAAAACTTATTAACAACAAACAACGCCGTATAACCATTGGCCGCTATCCTGAACTAACAGTGGAATTGGCACGCAAAGAAGCACTAAAATTTCTACACAAAATCGCTACTGGCATTGACCCAATAGCTGAAAAGAAAGAAAACAAAGCAAAACGCATTACACTGCAAGAAGCATTTGAAGATTACCTAAAGGCCAGAAAATCATTAAAACCTAGAACCATCTTTGATTACCACCAAGTCATGAAAGAATCGTTTAATGATTGGCGTAACAAACCCTTACTAGACATAACTAAAGACATGATAGCCAAACGCCATACCAAGGTAGGACAACGCAGTCAAGCACGCGCGAACCTCGCTATGAGAACGCTAAGAGCTATCTTTAACTTTGCTATGGGCGAATATGAAAACGCCAAAGGCCGCTCATTAATCACCGAAAATCCTGTAAAAAGATTGTCGCATACAAGGGCATGGTACAAGGTTAAACGTAGAGACACCGTTATCAAAGAACATGAATTAGCTGCATGGCACGATGCATTAGCCAATGTACAACCCGAACGCATAATCAACCGAATTGAAACCATAAAAGATTATTTGTTGTTATTGCTTTTCACAGGACTGCGCAGAGCAGAAGCGGCAAAGCTGACATGGGATAGAGTAGACTTGATCGGCAAAACAATTACTATCATCGACACCAAAAACAGTCGCAATCATGTATTGCCATTATCAAATTTCCTATTTGACTTACTAAATAAGCGCAAAGAGACCAGCAATTCAGATTTCGTTTTTCCTAGCACCAGCAAAACTGGTTATATCGTAGAACCACGCAAAGTTATGCAAAAAATCACCGATATATCTGGGGTACAATTTACACTACATGACTTACGCAGAACGTTTATAACCATTGCTGAATCGCTGGATATTCCCGCCTATGCTCTAAAAAAACTATTAAACCATAAAACTAACAGTGACGTTACAGCCGGATATATTGTTATTGATGTTGAAAGATTACGAAAACCGATGCAAACTATTACCGATTATCTTTTGCGAACAACAAAAATCAACGGTAAAAATAACATGGTTAAACTGAATGTCGCAAAAGAAAATTAACTCATGCCGAGCCTAGGGTAGCTCCCGAAAAAGCGGCAACCTTCACCGCCCTTGCTTGACTAGTTTTTGAAGGGTATTAGAAGGAACAAAATTATGGAATCACCTGATAGAACTTATTACGATATACATGAAGCCGCAAATAAACTCTCAAAACTTACAAAAACAATTCGATATTCATATGATGATATTACAGAATTAGTGGATACAAAAAAAATACGTCCAATTTTTAAAATAGAAGGAACAACTGCGTCAATATTACAATGTAGCAATAATAAATATACATGGCTAGGCAAAGTTAAAATTAGTGGCTATTTTGAGCCAATTATGACTGATCTTATATGCTGGCATGGATCATTTGCAAGAATTAATCTTTTTAAGCCCGCATCTTCAAATGCATTAAATTACGGGCAAGAAATTGTTACACGTCGAGCATATAATGAACGTATCCCTTTAAATGCACAATGCAATAATGACCTTGATGAGAATCACACAAAATCATTATTAGAAGAACCAATAAAAAACGATTTATGCTTTTTTATTGACAAAGAGTTTAGCGAGCATACCTGCTTATTTGCAATAGATAAAATTAAAATTATGCATGAAGATTTAAAAAAACACGCAGAAAAAATAAAACCCAAAGAAAAAACTTTAGAAAATCATAAAATTTCATCACAAAACAATATCAAAAATGAACATATTAAGCATCTAGATAGAAATTATAAATATTACGCTCCAGAACTAGAAATAGCACCTCTAATTTGGACAGATTTATTTGTAAAAAACCAATTTAACCCCAAACAAGAAATGGAGAAAAACGTAATAAAATGGTTTGAAAATAATGAAGAAATGGCTATAAAAATATTAGGCAGTAAAAAACAAATATCTAACGCATTAATATCAAGATTGTCAAAAATAGTAACTCCAAAATGCTACAAAAGTGGTGGCGCAAGAAAAATAAATTAAAAAAACCCATTACCCCATTTTCAATATAAAATTCAATAACTTATTCAGGGGTTATCCCGCCATCACCCTGCAGTTATCCCACTTGCCCTTACGTTGCACGATCAAAAATAGCAGCTATTATAAACGATACAAGCATATTACAAGAGCGTAATTGCAACACAATCTTATTATAAATTCATGGAGGATATTTATGAATAATATTCAGACAATATACATAAACGATAAACAGGCATCACAACGTTACTCATATAGCCGCAAATGGTTTCAACGCGCACGATGGGCTGGTGATGGACCAAAGTACGTCAAAGTACGCGGCAAAGTCCTATATCCACTTAAAGAAACCGATGAATGGTTTGCTAATCACGGATTAAGACAAAGTACCAGTCAAGAAATGGGGGTTAAAAATGAACATTAATAATTATGAAACAAAAGTTTTAAAAAAACTTTACGAACACTCATATGTATACCCATCACTAAGCAGAGGCGAGATGTTTATAAAAGAAATTTCGCAATCAACTGACTTTACAATTTCTTTGGTAAAAAAGGCAATAGTTTCATTAAGAAGATTAAAAATATTAGATGTAGACCCTACACACGATATACACGATCTTAATAGTAAAATGCCTTTTGTTATTTTTATGAATAAACCTATATGTAATTTTTTAAAGAAAAATCAGCGGGAGCACAAACATGCCCAATAAAAATAAAACTATCAAACAATTGCCCCCATATGGAAGAAAATTACTAATTGCTTTGCAATGTGGATATAAACCAACAAATGATGTTTTTTTATTTGTTGGTCAAGACGCATGGCAAAATGCAAAATATTTTTCTAATTGGCAAGATGTATTAATTCTACCACCACATCGCCACCCAGACGAATTTGATTGGAGTATCGTAAAAGGATTAAGTGTCTTGTTGCGTGACGCAGACAATGTGCGATATGAAGTTATAAGAAAATTAGCGCATAGCCTTTTATCATCGTTAGCATCTGTAGTTTACGTGCCACTTGCTGATAATCCGGTTACCTTTTCACAAGATGAGGTTAATGATGAATAGTTGCAAGCATAAAAATGAAAGTAAACAAGACCTAGACAAAGATTTCGGCAACATGCAAGAAATGTCAAATGCAACATATATTGACGAAGAAAATACCAAAAAATCAGCATCAACAAAACTTATTAAACTAATCGCTGATACAGAATTATTTTATGATGAATTAGGTGATGTTTATGCAACCATAAAAACTAATGGCCATTATGAAACTTGGGTTATCGAAAGCAAACAGTTTCAAGATTGGTTATCACATTCGTATTGGGAAAAATATAAACGTGCGCTTAACCGAAACAGCCTTCAAGAAGCATTAAACACGATACAAGGCAAAGCTCGTTTTAATGGCAAATGTCACAAAGTTTTTAATCGAATTGGATACGATAATACAGCTATTTATATAAACATTGCTGATGATGAAAAACACGTAATCAAAATAACCCAAGAAAAATGGGAAATTCTAAAAAGCTCGCCAGTAAAATTTAAGTGTTCACGTAATATGATGTCACTACCTTTGCCACAAAAAAATGGCAATATAAATGAATTATGGTCATTTATAAATATTCCAAAACAATATCAATGCCTTGTTTTAGCGTGGATGTTAGAATGCCTTAGACCTGACACGCATTTCCCAATATTAATATTAACCGGCTCACAAGGTAGCGCAAAAAGCACAACACAAGAGATTTTACGCAAGCTCATTGACCCTTCAAAATCAAACTTAAGAAGCGCACCCAAAAAAAGCGAAGATATGCTGGTTGCCGCTGCAAATAACTGGCTGGTTTCCTTCAATAATTTAAGTCATCTAACAAAAGCTCAACAAGATGATCTATGTTCTTTATCAACTGGTGGCGGCTTTGCAACCAGAAAACTGTATACCACAGCTGAGGAAGAAGTTTTTGATATAAAACGACCTGTTATACTTAATGGAATTAATGATCTTGTGACTGCACAAGATTTAATAGACCGTTGTATATGTATAGATTTACTACAAATTACTGACAACCAGCGTAAAACAGACGCAGAATTAAAAACAGAATTTAGCAAAGCTTATCCAAGAATTTTTGGCGCATTACTTGATATTCTAGTTTTAACTTTACGACAAATACCAAATGTTGATTTGCAGAAGAAGCCAAGAATGGCTGATTTTGCAATACTTGGAGTTGCTTTAGAACGTGCATCAGGTTGGAAAGCTGGTACTTTCCGCTCCACCTACGAACTTAACCGCAAAGAAAACATTACCTCTGTTATGGAACATTCACCGGTGATAATCGCTTTAACCAAATATATAGAAGATAATTTTAACTACGAAGGAACTTATAGCGAGCTTTATAAAATATTAACCGACAAATACAAACCTGACATGGGAGGGTGGCCAAAATCAGCAAAAGGATTAGCGCAAACAATTAAATGCCAAATGCCTGCTTTAGCAATAATCGACATTGAAGTTGTGTTTGATGTTAGGCGCAAAAAAGATGGGTACCATATTTATATTGCAAAAAGCGAACCTAAAGTACACCAAGCACACCAAATTCACCAAATAAGCAATAATGCTGAATTAACTGATGTACATACACATGAATCATCAAACAAGCTCACCGCAAATTCATCTAAAGTACACCGGCAAATTACACAATATCAGCAACCCAATGAACATAATGAACATGGTGAACTTCAAAAGGAAAATGATACATACGAAGATATTTTAACAATTTTTTAATGGCGGTTATGAATTATTAAACTCATAACCATTTTTACTTAATTCCCTGATCAGATCAGGGAAAGAACAGGAGAAAACAACTATGACTCAATTTCAACCAGGACAAAGCGGTAATCCGGACGGACGACCAAAAGGAATAAAAGATAAGCGCACCCTGTATGCAGAAACAATCGAATCTCATGCAGAGGAATTAATCAATAAAGCTTTAGAAATGGCATTGAAAGGCGATGCGGTAATGCTAAAAATATTTTTAGAACGTATTTTACCAGTTAAGCCAAAAGATGATGTTGTTTGTATCGAATTGACTGGCAATACTCCAACAGAAAAAAGTAACCAAGTTATCGAAGCATTAAACAATCAACAAATAACCCCCTCTGAAGCAATGGATATTATGCAAGCTTTAGCCGCACAAGTTAGAGTATATGATGCTGATGAGGTCGCTAAATTTATTATGGAAACTAAGGAGTTTGTTAAAAACTTTACTGAGCGTAAAACGGCTGCTTAAGGCATTGTAATACGGAAGAGGAAGCAAAAGCGATGCATTACTAAATATTATAATAAATTACATTAACTGAATACAAACACTTGCATTTTATCTTCCTCTTCTTGCGTCATACAAATTAGATTAGATAAAAGTATACTAAAATTCCGGCCATTGATACTGCTACAACTTGTAATGTATTGTAAACCATAAAAAACGGAAAACCGAAATATATAGTTTTTTCAAATACCCCCTCACCTTTTCTTCTAAAATAAGCTACAAGATAAGCAATACTAAATATAATCAAAATACACAGATACCATTTTAGTTTAAATATAGCCCATATGGTTATAGCCATCATTCCCCATCCAGATAAAAAAGATAAAATTAAGGTTACAATAAAGGCAAACGAATTTCTAGCATGTAGTATGGGACGGTATTGACTATTAATTCTAGCGGTTACCATCGCAAAAAATATCATAAGGGCAAAAAGTATATATTTCATTATCGCTTATAAAATCTCAAAAAATGAATAAAAAAGAACAAAATAGCAATAAAGTCAAAAATATGCCATAAAGCCCGACTAAAATAAATTTTAATTACTGGATTAAACAGTAATGCTATTACAACAAAAACAACAAAATATCCCGTTATTTTACCGTTTTTTTTGTAATCCAAATAAGTCAGGTAAACAGCTGCAACTGTAACAATTAATCTTATTAGTGCATAAATACCGAATGGAACTGGAAAAAAAGAAATAGTTAAAATAATTATCGGAATAAACCATATTAAAGGATGTTTAAATCTACCCATTTCCACGCTTGCCTCGCATTATCCACAATCAATTAAATTTAAGCATTGCCCATACCTCAGCAAATAAATCATCCCGTACGCTTTGAACCCAACTCTTGCAAAATCATATTAGCATCAAACGCATTAGCATATTTTTTACGATTACGCAGCATTTTCATTATTACAGCATCAGCATACTTGCGAATATTGTATACCTGTCCTGGTGTAACAGTACTATAAGAGTTAGAATATTGATTGCCATTAAAAGAAGTGTTTGTATATGCTGAATTACCATAATAATTTGTATTTGCGTTACCATAACCACTAAAGTTTCCATAACCGTATGTATTAACTCGCGTTGGAGTTGCATATTGAGAATCGGAATGATTTTCTTTACCAGTTAAGATCACAAAATATCTATAATTATTCTGCTTTGTAAGCTCGGCGCATCTGCGTAACAATAAATTTTGTACTTTATCTTGAGAAGTAAAACCATTACCCCTAAAAGCCACCTTGTAAGTATCATTATTCAATCGCATATCTGAATATCCACCAGTTAAGCCGCATGGGCCATATGAAGTGGAACATCCAACAAGACTCAAAAATAACAAAACTATGGAGAACCATGCTATTGTGCTTTTCATAAAAACCATCCTCTATAAAAAAATTATCAATATTTTTGGTTATAAATATTGACGATAGCAGCAATAAAAGCAACCATAAAAATAATTTTAATTATAACTTCCATTGCAGCAATACTGCTGCTGCTATGAGTACCATGAAAAATTAATACTATTGATGTCATTTCATTTATTAGAAATAAAATAGCGAATATAATTGAACCTAACTGCGCATTTGGAGAAATTTTTTTGTTAATTAACGCTATTGTGCTACTATAAAGCAAAATCAATAAAGCAGGGAAAAAAAGAAGAAAATCAAATGGCCGCACCTTATGATTGGTAACTTTGATATTCTGAATTATACTTAAAAGCCAGCTTATCGGAATAAAAATCAAAATACATATAGCAGCATATACGCAACTTCCTTTAGTAACCCATAAAACAAACAATATGGAACACTCTTCAATAGCAAGTAATAATGTAAAACCTATAGGGATATAAACTAACCAACGTATAAATTTCACCAATGGCTTGTTCCAAAAAGATTTAAACAGAACATCTCTTTCACAAACTATTTGATTCATTTTTTCTCCAATTAATATTTAAATAATGAGCAATATATATTAGGATTACAAAAATATTAATAAATTGCCATTGGGCACGATTGTTGTAAAAAAGATATAGCCAAAACACAGATTGGAATAAACCAAATTAAATTATACTGAAAACTTTTGATATCAACCATAATGGTATCCCAAATATAAGCATCCCTAATATAAAATTCCAAATCAACAAAAAAACAGCGCCGTTCATGAACAACTTTCGAACAAGATAAACTAGAAAAATTTCATGAACTAACCCATCAAGTTTTAAATACAACCATACTCTTTTTATTCTTTTTGTTAATATAAAAAGCACGACTATTAGATTTATAAAACCACCAATTACTAGTAACAACATATAATTTTTTATATCCTAACCAATGAAATTCAGTTATGTTATATGAAACTAAAGCATTTCTGATACTCTACGAAACTTCATGAAACAGATACTAAGGAATCCTTAGTATCCAGTCAAGCAAAAACCTAAGATTCTCTTAGCTTTAGGATTATGCACTGAGGCTAGAGAAAATGAGCAATAAATCACCAATAACCAAGCGGCTAAAGGAAGCACGAGAAGCGGCCGGATTTTCTCAGAAAAAGCTTGGTATAGCTGCTGGCATTGATGAATTTTCAGCTAGTGCGAGAATGAATCAATACGAGACTGGCAAACACACTCCCGATTATTTAACCCTGACCAGAATAGCAAAAGTGCTTAAAATACCAACAGCATATTTTTATGCAGAAGATAATATACTGGCTGAAATAGTTATTTTATATTCCAAATTACGCAAACAGGATAGACAAAAAGCTTTAGATCTGCTGAAAAGATTAAAAACATAAGGATAAGCAACAATTGACTTTTCCACCACTATTAGCGATTATGTACTTTGGTGTCTCAAAACACTGTGTGGTAGAACTGCTATCCTTAGTATAGCAGTTTTATTTTTGGTCGGGGGTGGGTGAAATATAATACCTGCAAAGGAAATAAACCCACCGCCCTACACGCGGTTTTGAGACCCCCGGCCACCAGTTTATAAAATTGGTAAAACTCAATTTAATGTGTAGGAGACCATCACATGGATAATACCTTTATTCTTAACCCATCCGCAACCATCTTAAATCTCAGAGACGCTATAGATGAAAGATTGATGAAAGCAAAATCAATTGCAACCTGTTTACTATCACAAGATCAAACTCATTATGCATCAAGCTATGCTCCGTTGCACGGTGCTATTTGGGCAATTAATGATTACCTTGATGAAATTGAATATTTTGAAGAAAAAATAAAGGAACGTGAAAAGTAGTAATTAATAATTTTTGCCGCCCATCAAATATGCTATAATCTGATAGCATCAATCACGACAATAGCTTTTATACTGTTGGGGGCTACAATAATGCGCAATTATTTATCTTTGCTATTTAGTTTTCGTGGCCAAATTACGCGGCTAAAATATTTTCAAGGTACTCTTGGACAATGGGGCATAATGCTTTGTGGTGCTATTTGTTTGTTTTTGCCTGCTCTTTTTTCTGCTGCAGCAACTTCTATGGATGTGCAAGCACAAAGCATAAATGCGTTACAATCAAATCAAGCAATTCCTAAACTAATTACAGCCACCCTTTTTTTAGTTGGTTTTGTATTTTTTATTATGGCTATAGTTGCTAAGTTTTCATTAGACATTAAACGACTCCGAAATATGGGCTGGTCTACACGATGGATTTTAATAAGATTGTTACCATTAATTGCTATATTTCACATTGGCATAATAGACATATTAACGTTTTTCTTAGGTCTTATTTTAACCATAATATGCTTTTCAGTACCATCACGATCAAAAGTCTATTAATAATTTGCGCTAGACACCCCTCAGATACTAATAAGACACATAACCTATAGCTGACGAACCTTACATACAACTCATCAGGATAAATGTTTAAAAATTACACGAAACATGTCTATTTTCCTCGAATTATACGACACATGTACGACACAAAAAATGTCCGTAAGCAATTGATTTAGTTGGTCTATTGATAACTGCTTGATTCTATTGAACTTTCAAAACTGGGCCCACTAGGACTCGAACCTAGGACCAACGGATTATGAGAACGGTTCTAGATTTTAAGTGATTGATTTTAAACAACTTTTTACGCGTGCCGCCCATTGCAAATGAGTACCGCTGCGCACCACTGAGAATTCAATCACGCGAATCTCACGCGCAAACTCCGTTATTAACTGAGTGTCATAACTATATCAATTTCACCACCTTCACTAGAAAAATTTCTAAATAAATCTGTTTGTGTTTTTTTTGTAAATGGTTTGTCATTAATTTCTATTTTATGATGAGGAAAATGTTTTTTTAACACAGACAATGTAGTATCAAAAGTAAACTTTCTTCGATCTGTTCTAATATAAACCACATTTTTTTTACTCATGAGTAACGCACAATCACCAAAAGTTCTATCTAAAAGATCATGATAATCTTCTTTACAAACAAAACGACCTTTATGCTTTTCCTGCATTGGTTTTGGCATGACAGAGCCTCCTAACAACCACAGACGTAACCACTGATCAGCATAATAATCCGTTACTGCACAATAAGGTGGAGAAGTAAATAAAAGCGAAAATCGTTTACCTGTTGATCGTGTTTTTTTGATCATTTTTTTTAATTCAACTGTACTATCTCCAAAAATAATACGACTATCAGATATATTTGGTGTACCGTTTTTGTACCTCCAATCAAGTTTTTTTGTTATGAAATCAAAAGGATTGATGTCCGGAGGAGATGATAATTTATGTTTTTTCCACCAATTAATAGAATAATTTACCCCCATTGCCTTAGTCATTCTCATCTGATTAGAAAGTCCTTCCCCTAACTTACCATGCAAATATACAACTAATATCGACATCAAAGTAGCATCTACTTGGTTATTTCTCCAATCAAGATTTTTACGCGCAGACAAAAGAAATTTAAGAACTTCGTCACAATAACACATTCTGTAAAACAAAGGCATCCGCTCGATGGCTCGCTTATAATAATTTCTCTTGGAATAAATATCAGACAAACGTTTGAGAACATCATTTTTGCTTGCAGGTCGCAACTTTACTGCTCCATAAAGCCACCCTACAGGATTAATTTCAACCCCTAAACCATACCGTCCTAACGTGCCCCCAGCAAAAATACTTGACCCTCTTCCAGCAAAAGGATCAAGAATAAAATCGCCTTTTTTCGAATATTTACGAATAACTTCAAAAGCAAAATCTATCGGAAACATAGCATAATACGGCCCAAACCTCGCCCAACGAATTTCAGAATTTTTAAGTATGTCCTTTATATCCATCATATACGTTACTATTTAATTTGAATTTCTTTTGCAATATCGTCAAAAATTCTCTTCCCTAAATTTAAAGGAATAGCTGCTTCAGCATGTGCAGAAACCAGAGGAGAAACAGAATTTGGATAACGACTTGAAACCAATTCATCAAGCACATTTGCCAGATCTGCCAATCTAGGAAATTGGTTCATAGAAGCAGTTTTCAAACATTGCTGATCTTCATTGAAGAAAGCCAAAACTGGAACAATGCGATAACCACACTTAGTTTTATAAAATAATTTTCTTCCAAAATAGGTATCTTTTCCATACAATTTATTACTTTCAGAAAAAATAATATTTTCTTTTATATAACCATCATGAAGTAAAAATGCTGATTGCAAGGGAAAATTATCACTTACTCCGTCAGATCTAGTGTCAATTTCTTCAAAATGATTACAAAAGATACCTGATTTTTCAACTCCGAATATTAATAAATCTTTTTGTGTTAGTTTTTTTTGCAATTCATTAATTCTAGCAAGTTCTATTATTATAGATTTATTTAACCAAGACCAAGTGCTAAAACAAGCTAATGGTCCATCCAAAACGAATGCCACTCTATCCAACAGACCTAACCAACCTCTTTTTTCAAAAGACCTTAAAATGTGAACAAGCCATAATTTTTCAAGCATGGTCATTATTTGCCCGTACATTTCTCCATTTGTGCCACCCGCATTCATCAATTCATGTATCCTCAGCGCATCTGTGGAATACAATGGTTCTCCAGTATAAGGGCAAACATACTGACCAAACCCATAAGTCATTTCTTTATTTACTCCATCAATGGGGCTTTGGGGCAATCTACTGCTACCAGGACGATCTTTATCTTTTTTTTGCTTTATCTTAAAAAGATGTTCATATGTCTCAAGAAGAGTTTCACCCTCTTCAAATACCTTAGTACGCCCAAGCTCTTCAAATAATGCTTTTCGCATAGAGGCTTTTGCCGTTTTTTCATTATCAATTATAACGTTACAACCGGGAATAACCGTATCAATAGTTGAAGCCTTCTCTGTTTCCCGAAACTTCTTGGGGTCAATAAATATTTGTTTAGAAAAATCCCTTACAGTTTTTTCTATTATCAAAACAGCAGATATAGTAATATATCCAAATTCTGCACCAGGAAAGCCATTAACTGCTTTTGCTACATGATAACTACCATCAATAGCAATTATATAATCAGGGATAAAGTCGCTTTGTAAATCTTCCTTTTTGATGTAACTAGATGTTTCCAAACATTCATTTTTATTTTCTTTTCTAATTTTCAATCGATTTTGTAACGATTGAACTTTTTGACTGTCCAACATCCTTCGAAGTGGCTCATAACTAGCAAATTCTGTTTCAAACCCCATTATATTAGACCTCAAATTTATCCACTTGTACTGGAATAACAAAAGGGTTACTCAGCGTTTTAACTCTCAAAAAACCTTTATCTTGCGCGCGTCTTATTGATGGTTCAAAATCTGCAAAATCATAATATTTGCATAACTCTTTAGTTTCATCAGTATTATTTAAATGAGCAATAAACCAATTCGCAGTATTTTTTAAAATATTCTTTTGTATGCTGCTAACTTCTTGAGTCGCATATATCAAACCAATTCTTAGTTTTGCTCCTTCTTTTGCAGATCTTACCCAAATGTCTTTCAAATCTTTTTCTTTATCTGGTGGAAGTAAATTATGCGCTTCTTCAACATAGACAATAATATCTGGCGGCAACTTACCAAGGGTAAATTGTCTTTTGTTTTCTTCAAAAATCTTTGTCATAATTCTTTTTGCTGATGATTCATTTAATTCCGGATCACCACTAGATTGATCAACAATAACTAATTTTCCTAATTTTAGATCATTATAAATATCATCAGCATAATCAGTTGAAGTAGAATGTATATGCTGTCTTTTTGCTTTCCCAATTCTCCTTATCCCATTCGGATACTGAAATATCCCTAAAAGCTTCTTAAAATCTTCATCCGCCCAACGATCACCAGAAGCATTTGGCCGGTCATTAACATACCAACGCTCAAATTCATCATAAGAATTTCTGCTATTTTTATCACGCATAAATCTTTCTAATGACTCCAACGCATCAGCAATTCTTGCCCATGTTATATTATCTGGTTCTGATAAATATTTTGCTGCCGAATGATATAAACTTGCATTTTCTCCTTCAAAATCTCTCATTGCTCCTATTAAGTTGCTATTAAATAAACTTTTAATGTTAGGACTAATATTATTAGGAGGTTTAAAACCAGCTCTATGCAAGATGGCGCGATAAGCCAAAACTCTCCTATTAAATCTTGTTGTAGCACTTCTATCTTCAGCGTCTGGTTTTTCAAATGCTACCTGAGAAAAATTTTTAAGATACACTGGGTCACCAGCACCAAATAAATTATCAATAATTTCTTTACCTATTTGCAGATTATTATCTGTATAAAAATTCAATAACATCAGCTTCCTGTCTTCATCGTTAGGATGTTCTGATATACCGTAAGTTACAACCTCATTTTCTTTTATAACATCGTCTTGAAGCTTCCAAATGTTTTTTAATGCATTATTATTATCTTGAGTATTTTCATTCGCATATTCTCCATTCGGATCAAATATTATTTGCCCTATTTTTAACGCTTCATCAGAAGATTCTTTTGGATACCTAAGCCTGTATACTGATTTTGCAATAATTTTGGTAGTATTTGATTTTCCCGTGCGCGTCATCCCAAAAAGAGCGGTTTTTTGTGCAAGCAAGTCTGCAGGATAAATAAATATGGGCACATCATCAATTTCTTGAAATTTACGATTCGTTGATGCATATCTTACGCAACCAAGCTTAACTTTTTCTGTTGTTCCATATTCTTCCATATGATCTTTCAAATTATCAGGATCGATATAGTTAACAATTTTTGCTAAGGCCTTGCCATTAGGCTTATAAACTTTTAAACCTCTATTTGGATAAAAATTTGATATATCACTGCCAAATTTTAAACATAATTGCTCTTTTGTTGTTTTTCCTATCAAGGCATCAAAATAAAATGTACCGATTATTCTACATTTAACTCCGGCATAACCCAAATATACTTTTGTTTTAGTATCCATAATGCCATCACCATCCCAATGAACTTCAGTATCCCCGCTAACTCTTTGTGCTGTTTCTACTCTTATTCTTTCGGCTTCTGTACTATTTGGTAATTGAGCTGCATCCATTACGCGCAACAAAATAAATGATGAATCTTCCTTTTTAAAGTCAATGTTATCAGCTTCTGGATCAAGACGCGAAGCTATAAGAAAACCTAAACTAGGAATACCTCCAACTTTTTGCCTTTCATGAT
This sequence comes from Gammaproteobacteria bacterium, assembly GCA_050123375.1. Taxonomy (GTDB): domain Bacteria; phylum Pseudomonadota; class Gammaproteobacteria; order UBA12402; family UBA12402; genus JASFHF01. The sequence goes on along the minus strand of JASFHF010000002.1, from coordinate 18,133 downwards.
CATGAATTTGAATTTTGGCATATTCGTAATTTATAGAATATAACTCGCCTACGTATTCACTTTTCTGGATAAGTTGCTGAAAATATTTTTTTGCTTCATTATTTTGAGAAGCCACTATGCTTTGTTCTATACCCTCTTCTATCATATGAGACAACTCCCTTGTTATTGCATAATTATTACCATTTAGAAACATTTATAAATGTATCGCATGATAGCACATTATACTGAGTAATTCTAAAACATATAATCTGCACAGTTATGCACAAAATAATCACAAAACCGTTTTGAGCTGACTCAACAAGCTTCATTGTTTCATTCCACTTAATGCTTGACTACTTACCTCCAATCAAATAACCGTCAAATAAGAAAGCCTGCTTAACACATTGATTTATAAGGTATATTTTCTAAACATCTCAAAAAATAGCTTGTCCAGTCAAATAACCGTCAAATAAGATCACGATGCCCAATAGGGAACATATTTCATATGCTTGCGGGAACTGTCCCCGCCATAAGATTTGATTAACTCTGCCTGTAAAGCATCCTTGATAATTCTTGATGCCATTGCACCGCTTTCGGGCTTTATTCCAAATCTTTCACGAAGCGAACTATTGGTCATTTTTTTGTCATCCACATACTTTAAGCAGGCATGCAAATAACAAGCCCGAATTCGATCTGTTTTATCCATGTCTTTAAAAGCACGATGTGCAAATAAAGTTACTTTGGTATTTTCGCCAATCATCTCAAATTTTGGAGCGGGTAATTGAAATAATTCAGTTTGCGCAACAATCTTGTCAATACCGCTGCCTCTTTCTTCACACACACCAACGCGCCGCATAAAAGAAGCAAGCGCTTCATTTCTCGAACGGGGCGGATTATTTAAAAATCTATCTACTTTGATCAAAGGTTTGCCTGGATTTGTAATTTCCATACGATCATTAAAAATTTCAACCAATAAACCACAACCCATAATTGAAAAATCCTGATGTATCAATGCATTTGCAACAAGTTCACGCACAGCCAAAGGTGGGTACATTGGCACGTTTGCACGCAATGCTTCACCAATAACTTCATTTGAAGGAATAAAACGATTAATAAATTCCACTAAACCTTCAAACCCAGAAGCATATCCTTTATAACCTTCCTGCTCATGCTTAGTTTCCAACTTATTATCATCTTTATATAAAATGACACGAATTGCTTTTCTCCGTAAGACCTCAAAATCACTAAGTTTGCTGGCAAATAAAATAGCCCCCTGTTTTAAAATATCCCACTTTCCATTGGAAGATCGCTGTATCATTAAATCAGCCGCTAATGCATCCAAAATACCACACCTTGTCTCAGGCAATGGCTGTTTTAATAATTTAAAATAAGAAGGATAATCTAAAAGCATCAAAAGCTCTACATCATCAATATTAGCAATAGCTATCTGTTTCTCAAACGGAGTTGTATCAAAACAACGCCAAAGCATTTTTTCTTTTTCCGGATGATCTTTTAATGCCTTTTTATATGACCCCAACCTAATATATTTTTCTTTCTTAAATTGAGTTGGCTGAAATTCTGCTCTATTAATTTGTAAAATCACTAAATTCTTTTCGTTTTTTTCAATTTTATAAAAATTAAAATTAATGTTTGGTTTTATGAGATGATGCAGCCAATTTTCTAAATTTTCATTTCCCATTTTAACTTTATCAGGATTAAAAGTTGTACCGACTATTGCATGATCTTCATCCTGCACACCCCAAATTACATAAGCACAAGGCTTGTTTTCTATCGCTGCAGAATTGGATAATGCAGAAATATATTCACCTATTGCATCCGGCTTAGAATCGTTAACTTTAAACTCAAGCCATTCGGTTTCATTTGGATATTTTAATAATTCATCAACCAAGCTCATTAAATAACTTTCATTTAATAACACACGCTTTCTCCTTCATATTATATGCGCAATTTAACGCATTATATCACCCCAAAAGATAATTAACAGTTATCTGCAGCCCAACATTACCCAAGCTGAAACTGATAATAAAACGCGCAAAACGGTCGAGGATTTTTGATTGACAACCCCCTAAACAAAGCTATATTATAATTCACGGTGCTAGTAACACTTGCAAAGCGGATTGGCTGCGCCTGATAGTCGCAGGTCTTAACACATCGATATGTCGGGTGTCCGCTCGAATACAACACCTCTTTGAGGAAATACAGCGGGCCACTCTTTGCAGTGGTTACTAGTACCCGGCGCCTTATTTTTTAAGGCAAACATATAGTAAAATTGCAAAGGAACATATCATGGATAAAACATTTCTATTTAATCATTCTCTATCAGAACTTGAACTTATGGATGCTATTGATGAGCGAAAAATAAAAATTTCTGCTCTAATAGATTGTCTGGCTGTAACGCATGATGCAGCAATAGAAATTGACCGCGAGGCAATCTACAACATAATCTGGATAATTCAAGATTCTTTTGTTGAAATTCAATTTTTGGAAAAACAAATATGCAACAAAAAAATCAAATCAAATAAAATAAATTTTTAATAAAAATTTTGGGTTGTGGATATGTGCATAAGTTGCTTGCGGCTTATACACATATCCACAACTTGAGCCTGTGTGCCCTGTGCGATAACTCGCAGAGTTATCCACAAGCGCACAGGATTAACAGCTTAAATTTTTAAAAGCGTTTGTCACTACGGGCAAGCTTGCTTGTCCGTAGTGACAAACGCCGATACTTACTCAAAATCTTTTATTATCAACTTATTAAAAGCATTTATGTTTTTTTATTAGCGTGATGACGAAGTGATGAGCATATTTTTCTACATTTTTTTACTTCAAATTAAAAAAATTTTGTGGAAATTGATATTTTAATTTTAATTAATATCATTTGATATCTCTTGATATTATTTACTAACACTTATTAAACACTGTAATACAAGCATATTGTTAACATCACACTTTTCAAAAAAAGTAAATAGATCTTGACATTTTACAAAAAATGTGTTCTACTTATCTCAACATTAAATTGAAAGTTGACTGCTGGTTCAACTATAAAATACCAGATGAGCGCGAGAGAAGCCATGAGAGATGCGAAGAGGCTTTTAGCTTTTAAACCCAAAAAGTTTAATTGAAAAAAGTTTTTGGCTTTATTCGAAAATGATTTTGTTTTATAAATTCATTTTTGGAAATCACGATTCTAACTATATAGTTGCTTAATTTATTAAGTAAAAATATACGTTAACCTTACCGTAATCGGTTCGGAGAAACAATTTGTATATTGTTTGTGTCCGAACTGCACATCTGGTTATAAGACTTAATTTTTGATTAAGTATTTTTATAACTAGATATATCGTAATTGGTTCAGTTAAGCGAATTACATTGCTTAAACAAGAACCGCGTGCTCAAAGGCTGGTGACATCGACTGATAGTTGATGCTGTAATCCCAAGACCTTTAGCGGATTTTTATTTGCAGTCTCTGCATTTAAAAATTTGTAACGCACGTTCACACTTTTATTTATTAATATAGATGATTAATAAATTTATATCAATGTAAGTATTGACTAATTGCATAAGTAACTGCTTATCAATTCGCAATATTACAAAGAAACAAATTATTAATGTAATAAATAAAATCTTACAGGTGCTATTTTATCAGCTTAATCAATAAATTAATTTGAGCTAGTTTAATCAGCATAATCATTAACCAGCTTATTTTTTATAATTTAAGCAATTAACAATTAAGGAGACAAAACAAAAGCATAATTAAATTATTTTTAATTTAGTAATTTAATACATAATAACTTAAACAATATAAAAACTAACAATTAACAAATAATAAAAAAGCAAAAAAAACTGATCGAAAAGTTGTTTTCACAACTGCCCGATCAGGAGGTTTTATCTAAGCCTCAATAATTGCTTCTTCGGATAAAACTTTAGTGAATTTTATTCGACACCAAAATCCGTGTCCATTGTGGTTTGATTTTCACTAAACCACTATGAACAAAGCCAATTGTTCATAGGATGCTAAACACTAACCTTTTGGCAATGGGTGACGGAGTAACAGCTTTTCATTTTTTAAATTTTAGCTTAATAAGGAGTAAAATTATGGGTACAAAAAAACAATTACAACAATCAGTCTACACGAAACTTAAACGCAACAAGGAAGGTTCTTATACAACTCAGCGAGACCGCGCTAACATACTTACGCAGGCATGTGAAATTCTAGTCATTCAAGGCGGATATCGATTAAAACATATTAATGGGCTTAAAACTAAACATATTCAGTATCTTGTCAATTATTACCAACAACAAGGAATCTCAACTGCTACAATCAAAAACCGTATGTCAGCTATCCGCTGGATATGCGAGAAAATTGACAAAAAATGCATAGTACACAACAATGATGCTTTAGGCATAGAAAAGCGAAAATATAAAACCAACAAAAACAAAGCAATCACGGTAACAGATAAGCAATTATCTCAAATTAGCTGTCCTTATGTAAAATTTAGTTTAGGGCTGCAAGAAAGATTTGGTTTACGCCGTGAAGAATCAATAAAATTTAATCCGTTTATCGCTGATAAAGGTGATCGTATTTTTTTAAAAAAGTCATGGTGCAAAGGCGGTCGTTCAAGAAAAATACCAATTACAACAACTGAACAGCGTGAATATTTAGACAAAATAAAGCAATTTTTGAAAAACCCAGATTTATCTTTAATTCCAGAAGACAAAACTTACAAAACGCAAAAAAGCTTGTACGAAAAACAATTACAACGGGCTGGTATTCATAAAGCACATGGATTACGGCATCGTTATGCCCAGCAAACTTATAAAAAAATAACAAGCTGGGATTGTCCGGCTTGCAATGGTCCAAAACAAAAAGATTTAACATCAGAACAAAAAATAATAGATAAACAAGCACGATTAGAAATCGCGGAGCTGTTAGGTCATAGCCGTGAATATATTTCAGTTCACTATGTAGGGCAATAAATTATCAGGGAACATGGTAAATAAAAATAATAAAGGAGGAAGTCACCATGACAACAACAAAAAATGCAAAGCAAAATACTCATATCCAATTTAATCGAATATATCGGCTGCGTGATGCTCCGCAGTATTTCGGCATGGATATCCATCGTTTTAATACCGAAGTCAGGCCGTATTTAACTGAAATTCCTATAGGAATCCAGGGAATTGGCTTTGATGTACTTGAAATGCACGCCTGGTTGGAGCATTATATTGCTTGCAATGGGCGTCCCGCAAAACATAGGAGGAAAAAACTATGGGACGCAAAAAAATACCCGGGCTTCAAAAACGGTATGGAGTCTGGCACATTGACAAAAAAATCTTTGGACAGAGAATTTGTGAAAGCACTGGAACTAGCTCGCTCGAAGAAGCGGAAAAAGTTCTAGCAAGAAGAATTGAGGAAATTCGTAATACAAAATATTTTGGCATTAGACCAAAACGAACTTTCAAAGAAGCTGCCATTCGATACTTAAATGAATATCAGCATAAAGCCAGCATCAGCGATGACGCTGGCCGTTTGAAATTCCTCATTCCTTACATCGGTGATCTTTATTTAGAAAATATCCACATGGGTAGTTTACAAATATTTATCAACGAAAGGCGCAACAATAAAGTTAAATCAGCAACTATCAATCATGGATTAAAAGTTGTAAGAAGAATATTAAACTTAGCAGCAACTGAATGGATTGATGAAAACGGTTTAACCTGGCTACATTATGCTCCAAAGATCAAAATGTTAAAAACAATGGATAACAAGGAACCATATCCATTGTCATGGGAAGAGCAAGACAGATTATTTGCTAAACTTCCTAACCATTTAAACAAAATGGCATTATTTGCCGTAAACACAGGTTGTCGTGATGCTGAAATCTGTAATTTAAAATGGTCATGGGAAGTTGATACTGGTAATGATTCGGTTTTTGTGATTCCCAGGGAGTATGTGAAAAACAGAGAACATCGTCTGGTCGTACTAAACAAAATTGCGCGATCAGTCATTGAATCTGTTAGACATCAGCATGCAAATTATGTATTTACCTTCAAAGGTAAACCCGTAAAACGTATGCTGAACTCTGGATGGAAAAAAGCAAGGATAGAAACTGGCTTACCGCACGTACGCGTTCATGATCTCAAACATACGTTTGGAAGACGATTGCGGGCAGCGGGGGTTAGCTTTGAAGATAGGCAGGATTTATTAGGACACAAGTCGGCTAGAATAACAACTCATTATTCTGTGGCTGAATTAAACAATCTAATAAATGCTGCAAATTTGGTGTGCGAGAGAAATAACTGTAGCGCTATTTTACGATTAGCAATACAACCAACCAAAAAGGGTCACGAGAATCTCACGCGCAAGATTCGGGAACAGTTTGAAAAATTGACATAAGTCACTGATAAATACTTGATTTTACTCGAATTTTTAACTGGGCCCACTAGGACTCGAACCTAGGACCAACGGATTATGAGTCCGCTGCTCTAACCAACTGAGCTATGGGCCCGCAGGATTTACGTAAAAAGTGACCTACTTTGTTAAAAGCTCGCTCAAGCCGGTCATTTATTTTTATAAACTCCCGTCTTTCGCTCGCTTTTGCCTCGCATCTCATCTTTTTACGTAAGTCCTGACACTTACTTCTTCTAAAGCAAATCCTTTATTTTTTGCATTGCTTGTTGTTCTAACTGGCGAATGCGTTCAGCTGAAATTTTAAATTCCGCTGCTAAATCTTGCAACGTTGTTTTTTTTTCATTTAACCAACGCTTTTGCAAAATAGTTTGGCTGCGCCCATCTAATTTTGCAAAAGCCTCGTAAAAACGAGCTTTATTATCCGCTTGAAAATCCTCGCTTTCAAGCAATCGCGCAGGATTCATAGAATTATCAGCTAAAGTACGTGCCGGTGAAAAATCGCAAGATTCGCTATTATCATCACCATCAAACGCTGCATCACGCGCACCTAGTCTTGCCTCCATTTCAATAACATTTTTTGGTGTAACATCCAGTTTTGCTGCAACATCCTCAACTTCTTTCTGCTTAAACCAACCTAAACGCTTTTTCGCACTACGTAGGTTAAAAAATAATTTACGCTGTGCTTTGGTGGTAGCCACCTTAACAATCCGCCAATTGCGCAAAATAAACTCATGAATCTCCGCTTTAATCCAATGCACTGCAAAAGAAACTAAACGTACCCCAACTTTAGGATCAAACCGTTTAACCGCCTTCATCAAGCCAACATTTCCTTCCTGAATTAAATCCGCTAAAGACAGGCCATATCCCATATAACCACGCGCAACCTTAACTACAAAGCGCAAATGTGCCATAACCAGACGGCGCGCTGCATCCAGATTATTATCACGCTTAAACTGTATCGCCAAATCGTACTCTTCTGTTGCGGATAAAATCGGAAATTGCTGAATACGCTGGATATAGCCATCTAAGCTGCCAATTGGTAAATTCAAGCTAACTGTCTGCAATTTAGTTCCCATAGTTATTTAGTTTAGCATTCACAAGAATAACCCGCTAATAATACCCATGTATTTTTCCCAGTCAAGCAAACTCCACTTTAATCACAAATCGCCGCTTTTTGTGTAAAAATTGAGCAGATTCCTTGACCGGCTGGATCTTTTCGACTGCCTGCTTTGCCAGCTTGTCGAACAACAAAACTCCACTGGAACGCTGCACTGCAATTGCATCAATACTGCCATTTGGAGATAAATCAAACCCTACTTGCACCACCCGATCACCAGCAGCTAATGACAAGTTATCAAAATAAGCAAGATGCTTTTGAATCAAATTATGCAAAATAATTACTAACGAATCATATTTGCCAGGCAATGTTTTTTGTGCGATAAAATTCCCGCTATGATTATTTTGCGGCTGACTCAACAAATTGCCCTTTCGAAATAATTTATTATTCCGGCTGACAACAGAAGTTTTGTCAGCAGCTTTTGGTATTTTATTAATTAAAAACGGTGTATGATAAACATATGCTTTTAACACCGCACCACTTCCTATCGAAATTTTGTTTGCTTGAAAATGAAACATCAATCCTGCAACAATTAAAATGTGAAATAAAACTGATAAAATTACTGCGCATGTTGTCATCCCGCGGCTTGACCGCGGGATCCAGAAAAAACAATTGCAAACAACCTGGATCCCGCGATCAACTAACTGGGTCGCGGGATGACTACTTTGTTTGTCATTCCATGAAATGACAGCTTCCTTTTTCATACCACATCCACCGCAACAGTAAATAAAAAATTTCTTCCAGGCGCCGGATAAAAATAAGTGCTATACGAACTACCAACATATTGTGTAGTCGCATATGCATCATAATATTTATTGGTAATATTATTACAGCGTAATGAGAACGTAAATGGCTTGTGATAATAATTTATATTCGCATTCAACACCGCATATCCGCTTAATTTCTTCGCAATATTTTGCACATCTGTTGCTGGATAACGACTGCCAATATACACCCCTTCCACAAACAACCCAAAATGCTGCAAAAAATTCCAATCGCTCACAACTTTGAAAGTATTTTTCGCTACAAACGGCACCCATTTTCCTTTATCATTACCAGCATTAAATTTTGCATGTACAAAATTATAATCAAACGACAAATGCCAATTTCGTAGCAACGCATAACCAAAACTTGCAATAAAACCACGACGCACAGTTGGCTCGAGATTTTCATTCCTTCCAGGAAATGGAGTGCCCACATCCGGCACATATAAAATTTCATTTTTTAAATTCAGTTGATACACATCCAATAATAATTTGGTTCGTTCATCGTCAAAACGATAACCAGTTTCATAAGAAGCGCCTGTTTGTGTTTTTAATAACTTATTATCCTTACTTAACGCTAATTCATCTGCTTTAGGAAAACGATAACTGCCGGCACGCTGCACAAAAATCTGCGAATGATTATTAAGATGCCAAAACAAACCGGCGTTAGTTATAGTTGCATGATTAGTCGCGGTACCGCTTGACGCATTACTGTCGCCAACTGCCGACCTCGCACCAACAACCAAATCAAAATTATTTTTTAATGGAGCAGTTAATTGACCATAACCTGCAAACTCTTCTTGCTTGGCTTGATAAAAATAACTAATACTATCATATTTATACCTGCCATTTAAATAATCAATTCCAAAAACCGACATCAAACTTGTATTAAATAAATTAACCATGCCAATAACTTTAGGCCGCAACGCAAAAGCATCTTGACGTTCTTTAAATGAACTTAAAATATATGAAGTTTTATACAAGCCATTACCATGCAAATTTCTAAACAATGAACTAATTTTAAATTTCCAATTCTCATTTAAGTTTTTTTCTAAACCGCCTAATAACATATTTTTGTTTTGATTATTAAAATCAACATTATTTTTTGCAGCGCGACGATCACCCGGTTGTTCAGGACCAGGGAATTGTAAATCATTATCAATGTTACGATACTGCAAATAAAAATTTCCATCAGAAAATTTTTTCGTTATCAATGCACTAATATTATTTAATTTGTTACGATTATGCCGCCGATAATTGTTGGTACGATCATGCTGCGCACTAAATCGATAACCAAAACCATTATTCAATACATCACCAAAACTGAGTTGATATTTTTGTGTATTATAACTGCCGTAACTTATCTCCGCATGGCGTTGATGTTTTTTTGGTTTTTGAGTAACAATATTGATAACTCCTCCAACCGCTTGATCACCATACAATACCCCTGCGCTTCCTGGAATAATTTCAATTTGTTTTACATCAGAAATAGGAATATCGTTAAAGTTTACAGGAGCAATACTCGGATTAATTAAGGGCAAACCATTTAACAAAATTAAAGTATTGCCAAAAGCATTATCACCAAAACCACGCATACCAACAGCAACTCTGCTTCCATCCCCATACATATCTTGCAACTGCACACCGGAAACTGCTTGTAATAATTGGCTAACTTTATGCGCACCAGATGCTTTTATTTGTTTGCGTGTAATAATTTTTTTTATTGTAGGAGTTAATAATTTTGAATGATGCGTTTTTTTTTCTGGCGCAACAATAACGCGTGGAATTTTTCGTGCAGCAAAAATAGTTTGTGAAAAAAAGACAATAAAGAAAAATAAAAAAATTTTTTGTTTGACGCCCATCGCATCCTCCAAAACACGAGGCATAGCAAACAAAAATTTGCATAATGCCGCCCAGCGCAACAGTAGCATTCATCATTATGATGAATACTTTGCAAAATTTTAGGCCGGTCTCCGGACTTATGAAATTCCTGTCATCCCGCGGCTTGACCGCGGGATCCAGGCTGCTTAGTTCAATCACCGTTGCGTGGGCAGCGCTAGATTCTCACCAGCTTCCCGATTCTCCGTGGCGTCAGGTCTTGACCTGATACTGTTACGGCACCTAAAACAAACATCGGCTATTTTAACTAACAAAGAAAAGGTGTCAAGTTTAAGACATAATCGGAGTAAGCCTGACTCCATTCAAGACTTGACACCCTGCTACATCTGTTAGACAATGCTGCCTGAAAATTAAACACAATAAAGGAGATCTATAATGTCATTAAAACACGCGCATAAAATAATCCCACTAAAGAAAGTACCCAGCGATATCGAAATCGCTCAAAAAGCTACAGAAGAAAGCTTAGTCCCTATTACCGATATTGCTGCAGATATCGGAATTACTCCCGAAGAATTAATCCCTTACGGTAACGATAAAGCTAAAGTTTCATTAAGCGTTTTGAAACGTCTTAAAGGTCAGCCAAACGGCAAATATGTTGACGTTACTGCCATTACCCCAACACCATTGGGCGAAGGTAAAACTACCACCACAGTCGGACTTTCTCAAGCACTCGGTGCATATCTTGGTAAAACGGTTATCACTTGTATCCGTCAACCAAGCTTGGGACCAACTTTCGGTATTAAAGGCGGTGCTGCCGGCGGCGGTTATAGCCAAATCATCCCTATGGAAGAATTCAACTTACATTTGACTGGTGATATGCACGCGGTAACTTCTGCCAATGACCTATTGGCTGCAATAGTCGATACTCGCATCATTCATGAAGCCGCTCAAACCGACGACAAACTCTTTGATCGTATGTGTCCAAAAGCCAAAGATGGCAGCAGAAAATTTGCCCAAATCATGCTGCGCCGCTTGAAAAAACTAGGCATTAACAAAACTGATCCAAACGAATTAACCGAAGAAGAAATTTCCAAATTCGTAAGACTTGATATCGATCCAGATAGTATCACCTGGAAACGTGTTATTGATATTTGTGATCGTCCACTGCGCGGCATCACCATCGGTGAAGGACCAAAAGAAAAAGGCATTACCCGCAAAACTGGTTATGACATTACTCCAGCTAGTGAAGTCATGGCAGTATTAGCTTTGACTACCGATATGAAAGATATGCGTGAAAGACTCGGCCGCATCGTAATTGGCATGAGTAAAGCTGGTGATCCAATTACTGCTGATGATTTAGGCGCTGGCGGCGCATTAACCGTAATCATGAAAGATGCGATTATGCCAAACTTAATGCAAACCATAGAAGGTACTCCGGCATTTGTTCATGCTGGACCTTTTGCTAATATTGCACATGGTAACTCTTCTATTATCGCCGACCAAATTGCATTAAAACTCGCTGGTCCAGATGGTTATGTAATTACTGAATCAGGTTTCGGTGCTGATATGGGAATGGAAAAATTCTTCGATATTAAGTGCCGTTACAGTGGTTTAGTGCCAAACTGTGTCGTATTAGTTGCCACTATCCGCGCTTTAAAAATGCATGGCGGCGGACCAAAAGTAACTGCTGGCGCAAAACTTGATCCAGTTTATACCGAAGAAAATCTGGAACTCCTGGAAAAAGGCTGCTGCAACATGAATGCACATATCAAAAATGCTAAGAAATTCGGCATTCCAGTGGTAGTTGCAATTAATCGTTTTACTCATGATACTGATGCAGAAATTGAAGTTGTACGTAAACACGCTCTCGAAGCTGGCGCAGAAGACGCAGTAATGTCAAACCACTGGGCTGAAGCAGGCGCGGGTTCAATCAAACTGGCTGAAGCAGTAATTAAAGCTTGCGAAGAACCAACTAACTTCAAATTCTTATATGACTTAGACATGAGCATTAAAGATAAAATCGAAACAATTTGTAAAGAAATTTATAATGCTGATGGGGTTGAATATAGTGAACAAGCTGAAAAAGAAATTGAAGCATATACCAAAGCTGGTTTTGATAAACTGCCAATGTGTATGGCAAAAACTCACTTAAGCATCAGCCACGATCCAAATTTGAAAGGCGCACCTAGCGGCTTTACAGTTCCGATCAAGAGTGTCCGTGCAAGTGTCGGCGCTGGATTTATCTATCCATTATTAGGTGAAATGATGACCATGCCTGGCATGCCAACACGTCCTGCGTATTACGACGTAGATATTTGTCCGGAAACTGGAAAGATAACTGGATTATTCTAACTTTATGAAGCCAGATATTTATATCTGGCTTTTTTTGATTTTTGCTTGTGGCGTGAAGCGCTATACGCTATAATAAATTATGATAAAAACCTGGAAACATAAGGGATTAAAACAGTTTTTTGAAAATGGCAAAACTGCCGGCATTCAATCCGGCCATACAAAAAGGCTCAAAATTATTTTGCAAAGATTGAATGCGGCAATTAAACCGGATGATATGAATACACCAGGAATGAACTTTCATAAATTATCCGGCAATTTAAAAGGACACTACGCTGTTACCGTAAATAAAAATTGGCGTATTACTTTTAAATTTGATAGTCAAGATGCGATATTAGTTGACTATCGTGATTATCACTAAGGGGTAACTTATGGGTATTATGCACAAACCTTTACATCCGGGGGAAATAGTTAGAGACGCGTTATTTACCGATACTGATTTAACTGTTACTGAGGTTGCAAAGGAATTAAAAATAGATCGCGGCACTTTGTCCAGATTACTTAATAGCCATTCTGGAATTAGCGCGGATATGGCATATAAATTATCCTTATTGCTTAACACCAGTGCTGAAATGTGGATGAATATTCAAAGAGATTATGATTTATGGCATGCTCGTAGGAAAAATAAGTCGCTAAAAATCAAAGAACTATTCAAAAAAAATAAAGATGCTGCGTAATATACCCATATTACAATTCTCTTTTTACAGCCAACCAGGAACCAAAATATCCTAACAGCGCACCGCCAATCAATAAAAACAAGGTTGCACTAGAAGATAAAACCTGAAGATGAAATTGTGAACCATATAATGTAGCAAGCTTGGTAACTGAACCACTCATCCACCACATGGTTGTGTCAATCAAAAACCAGGCAATAATTCCGCCAAGTAATCCATAAATCATACCGCTATATAGAAATGGCCGACGGATGAAACTGTTAGTAGCTCCCAATAATTGCGACACAAAAATTTCATCCTGATATTTTTGGGTAATTAAACCAATCGTATTACCTACAATTAATAATACACCAAAAGCAAACAACAACATTGCGGCATAAACAATATGACGAACCAAATTAATTATCGCATTTAAACGCTTCAACCAGGCAAAATCTAATTGTGCATCATGAACCTGGGGTAATTTCTTCAAGTGTGCCAAAAGAGGCTTTATTTGTGCTTCTGTGTGCAATGATTTAACTGGCTGCACCACAACAACTCCAGGTAATGGATTATTGTTAAGCTCCATTAAAATATTGCCAAAATTATATTGTTTTTGTAATTCTGCCAAACCTTGCGTTGCAGAAATATATTTAGTACTCGCGACATTTCTATTCTGCTTTAACGCTTGTAACAATTTTTCTACTTGAAATGGCCGAACATTTTTTTGCAAATACAAAGAAATCTGCGTCGTTTGATGTAAACCAGACGTAACCATCTGCGCATTTTGCAACAACAGATACAATCCCATTGGCAATGCTAAAACAATACCAATAACCGCAAAAGTTAAAAATGTAGTTAGCGGTTGAACACTTAATTGACTAATACTTAATTTAAACGCACGAAAATGTTGTATAAAATAATTTATCATGATTTCGCCGCCTCATCATTAATTAAGCGTCCGCTACTTAAAGTCAAAATACGATACGGCATTTGACGAATCAGATTAATATCGTGGCTCGCGACCAAAATGGTTGTGCCAATTTGATTAAACTGCACAAACAATTGCATAATTTCTTCGGATAATGCCGGATCTAGATTGCCAGTTGGTTCATCTGCTAAAATAATATCGGGACGACGCACAATTGCCCGAGCAATTCCAACACGTTGCTGCTCACCACACGATAAAGTTTCTGGAAACAATTTTTCTTTATGCAATAAACCAACCTTATCTAATGCAGCCCGAACTCTACTATTAATTTCAGTACGCCGATAATTTGCAATAATTAATGGTAACGCAACATTTTCAAAAACTGTACGGTAAAACAATAAATGCGGCGCTTGAAAAATAAACCCAACTTGACGACGCAAATGCGGAATACGCTTCTTACTAACTCGAGCTAAATTATGATTGTTGATCAATATATCGCCTGATGAAGGCCGTTCAAGCGAAGCAATTAATTTCAACAATGTGGTTTTTCCTGCCCCTGAATGACCGGTTAAAAACACCATTTCACCGGATTGAAGCTGCAAACTAACTTGCGATAACGCTTCTTGTCCGCTAGGATAGCGTTTGCTTACTTGATTTAGGTAGATCATAAATGAATTTTACATCATGATCACACAATTGTCATCTCATAGAAATCGGCATTCAGAATAATACCCATCTGCATGTTAGTTTTTTAATTTTTTTGTATCCTTAAGATTATCTTAAGATTGCTATACTACACTAAAATTGCAAGGTTCTCTAAATTTTTAATTTGCATGTATAGGAGATGCTATATGTTTTGCGGAATTTGTGAATATTTATACAGAAAGATAAAAGCTTATTTTTCCGGTATTTCTTCTATTAATTGTTCTGATGTCATGCAAGAAGAAATTGATAAACAATTGGAAAAACAGCCTCTTATTAAGAAAATTAAGAAAAAATCAAAGAAAAATCGATATAATCTGAAATCATCACCACTCAAACTTAATAACATAGACGTACCAAGTGAAATAATTATAGAAATTCTTAGTTTTATGCCCATAACATTTGTTATAGAATACAGACTCATTTCCACAGGCATGAAACATATTATAGAAAGCCTTGATTTTAAAAACCATATTAATAATTTAATTACAAGTAAGCCCGACAAATTTGACGAACATTACATGAAAATTTTTATTGACTTTCAATTAAAATTAGATAAGCACATGTATGCAAAGCAATATTTGAAGCTCACGAAATTTCTAAAAGAAATGCACGAATCTTATAAAAAACTGTACGGGAATAATCACAAAAACAAAAAGTTTTACAAATATTTTTTGAAGATTATTGCGCAGGCAAATATCAAACAAGAAGACGTAAAACATATTCGCAAAATAGCAGAAATTGTCAAAGCCACAAATAAAAATTTGTTTTCACATGCTCCTCTCTTATTTAAAATATATATGTATTGCTTTTTATCATACTGTATATTCTTTTTCTTTCCTTCAACATTTTTTCTCATCGTAACGCCATTGGCTGTTAGCGTGGTGGTAGATCAATTTTGTCAGGAACTTACCCGCAATACGACTATGAGTAGTGAGACTTGTGATATGTTAACACTTTTTGGCACGGGAACACTTTCGACCATTCTGTGGTGTTGTTCTACATTGCTAGCACTTACTTCTGGCGCAAAAGTTTTATATATGTTTAAAAAAGAAGAACTCCACCTACAAAATGCATCGAAACAAAACAATGATACAGCAAAGAAAGTAATCGATGAACGACATCTCATGTATCTTATAAAAGAGATCACAAAAATGCTTGATAAGAGAAGCAATATTAAAAAGGATACAAACAAAAACAACGATAATAAGCGGGAAAAACCAACATTTAGCTACCTGAAATGGTAAATATGGTAATTTTTAAAATCAACACAAATGTTAACAAACGCATTACTATGCGCAATAAACTTTTCGAATGCCAATTAATTATTCAACATCACCGGCAAAATAACCATCTGCATACCTTGCATATGCAAAGAACGTTGTAACGATACTGGAGTTTCGTTATGCAGTAAACGCGTCAACCAGTTTTCATGTTTTAGCACCATTCTGGCAGCAAAAAAGATTGGATCTTTAAATTCTTGTTTTACCTGTTTCGCAATATTCACTAATTTCTTAATATGATCAGTACCATAATCACAATATGCTTTAGCAGGTATCCCATTTTGTTCCGCATAATTAACAAAATATTGTAATCGCTTGCTAACTTTTTTCTGCATTGATTTTAATGCTTTATCACTTTCATAAGTATCAACATTTACCACGCCAACACTAATAAAAATAAAATTTTTAAAATGATTAGGAAACATGCGCTGTGCCCATAATAAAGTATGCATGGTCTCACCAATGCTGGTACCAACAAAAAATACTGCGGTCGGCTGTTCAGGATCAACTGATAATTTAAAATCTTCTACCGGACTCACAGAAAAGGTAAACGTACGATCCAATTTTAGTATTAATTTTTTAATCGCTTTATAATGTCTTCTAATTACAATACATAAAATAATTACCGTACCGTTAATTACAATAGTCAACCAGCCACCCTGCGTAAACTTAGCAACGATGATAGTCACCAAGATAAATATACAAACAATTAAACCAACAATTGATAAAAACAAACGAAACGGCCAATTTCTTGCTTTGCGCTTTCTTCCTTTCCACCAATAACGAGTTAACCCAAACAAAGACATAGTAAAAGTTAAAAACACGCTGGTACTATATAAAATTACTAATTTAGTTACATTACCACTTGTCCATAAAAGAATTAACACCGATAGTACCGTAAATAACACAATCCCATTTTGCACCACCAAACGACTTGAAAGATGACGAAAACGATGCGGCACCCAACTATCAATCGCCATATTTGCAAGCACTGCCGGTCCGCCCAAAAATCCGGTATTCGCTCCAATAAACAACAACCCAGCTTCAAGCAATAAAATCAAAATCACCCATGCATGACCATAAGGAATAGTTTGCAAAATAGAACCAAATACCACTGCATTTAAAGTTTTACCAACTACTGGCTGCGCACTAAACAGCAAATACAAAAGAAGTATACCAGCCGCAGTAAAACTAAGTGAAATCGCCATATACAACATTGTCCACTTACCAGTTTTTACACGCGGTTCAGCTAAATTATTAACATTATTTGATACGGCTTCCAAACCTGTATAAGTACCACCACCTATTGAATAGGCACGCAATAATAATGCCGCTATCATAAACCAACCAACTGAAGCAGATACTTTTGAAGTTTCCGCCCATGCATTATGCACCACCAGATGTAAATGATCAGCATGAATTGATATACCATAAAGAATAATCGCAACATGTGTAACAACAAAACCTAAAAATATTGGCAAAAACACTTTGATTGATTCTTTCATACCGCGCAAATTCAGATACATCATAAACAATAACAAGCATAATTCTGTTAACAACTTATATTCTTGAAAATACTGCGGTAAAAAACTAAATAGTGCATCAACACCACTCGCGATCGAAACAGCCATCGTTAAAACATAACCAAGAATCAAAGCTGTACCTGAAACTAAACCAGCATAAGGACCAATTAAACGTGTTGCAACTTTATATCCGCCGCCGCCGCTAGGAAATAATTCAATTACCTGGTTATAAGCAAGCGAAATTACAAACACGGTAATTGCTATCATGATAGCTAAAAAAAACGCTAAATACGCATGGTGACCAAGCGCGATAAATGCTTGTTCAGGACCATAAGCAATTGATGAAAGACCATCTGCCCCTAAACCAATCCAAGCAAAAAATGCAACTAATGAAATATGGCGCCGCGTATCACGATGCATTGGATTACGCGCAGGACCAAATAAAACTCGTTTGACTTTTTTAATCATAAATTACCTTGTAGCGAGGGTCAGGCTTACTCTGTAGCGGGGTCAAGGCTTGAATTTTACACTTTAAATTAAAATCTATGAAACCTAACTTT
>JASFHF010000001.1:0-132093 GCA_050123375.1 Gammaproteobacteria bacterium | reverse complement strand
GGTTGCTTACAGTAAAAGCCTGTTTGTTGGAGGAAATTTTACTGATGCCGGAGACATTACTGCCAATAGGATCGCCAAATGGGATGGATCCTCCTGGAGTGCATTGGCATCTGGAGCGCAAACTGGAGTAAGTGGTGGTGTGGGTTATGTAGCTGCTTTAACTAATGATAGTTCCGGAAATTTATATGCGGGAGGAGCTTTCACTACTGCCGGAGGAATGACAGTAAATTATATCGCCAAATGGAATGGATCTTCCTGGAGTACACTGGCATCCGGAGCGCAAACTGGAGTAGATAATTTTGTATTTGCTTTAACTAATGATAGTTCCGGAAATGTATATGCGGGAGGACAATTTACTACTGCCGGAGGAATTAATCCTATCAATTATATTGCCAAATGGAATGGTGTTGCCTGGAGCGCGTTGGCATCTGGAGGAGGAACTGGAATAGATGGTCCCTTAATAAGAGCTTTAACTAATGATGGTTCCGGAAATGTATATGCGGGAGGGGACTTCACTACTGCCGGAGACATTACTGCTAATAATATCGCCAAATGGGATGATTCTACCTCCACCTGGAGTGCGTTGGTATCCGGAGAGGAAACCGGAACAAATGGTAATGTATACGCTCTAACTATCGACAATTCCGAAAATATATATGCGGGAGGAAATTTCGATACTGCCGGAGGGATGACAGTAAATAATATTGCCCAATGGGATGGATCTGCCTGGAGTGCATTGACATCCGGCGGAGAAACTGGAGTAAGTGCCCCTGTAAATTCTTTAACTAATGATAATTCTGGAAATGTGTATGCGGGAGGAGATTTTATTGCTGCCGGAGGAACAACGGTAAATTATATTGCCAAATGGAATGATTCTACCTCTACCTGGAGTGCATTGGCATCCGGAGCGCAAACTGGAGTAAATAATTATGTAAATGTTTTAGCAAATGATAATTCCGGAAATATATATGCGGGAGGAGCTTTCACTACTGCCGGAGGAATTAATCCTATCAATTATATCGCCAAATGGAATGGCTCCGCCTGGAGTGCATTGACATCCGGAGGAGAAACTGGGGTAAGTGGTGTGGTAGACTTTCTCTATATTCTCCCCATTATTGAGAACATCACGGCTGTGTCTACTACGGCACCGCGGTTTGAGTTTAAACATAAAGTTCTTAAGCCAGGAAACAAACATCATATTCAAAAACATAGAAAATATAAGATGTAGAAATACGCACTAAGCTAAAAATAGAATTTTAAAAGGCAAAAGCATTAATGCTTAGTGTTCATGCGGTTTTTAGGAATTTTTTATTATGAAAAGTACGCGCTAAATCTGCAAATCAGGAGTACATTGGGATTGATTTAGGCATGTTTTTTTGTATCTCCTCTGGGAGCATAGGTTTTTTGGAGCCAGGTTGACCCTTTCGTCCAGGATTAGTGTTTAACTTACGTAAACATTCTTGATAATGCTCTGTAATTTCTGGTTTAATGTCTGTGTCTAACTTAAGTAGTTTACAGCATGCAGCAACTTCTGCTTGTAGTTTACGGTTTAAGTTAATAATGTTGACTTTTTCAAGCCCGGTGTTTTTGAGTGTGCGCAAATATGATAATAGTAAAAGAAGTGCACGTTTAGGATCGTTATTTAAATTTGGGATAGTGGTTTTAATATGCATTGTGCCATATTTATCTTCTATCGTTGCTGATGATTTTATTATGATTGGATTGTTGGTTCTGTCAAAGTAAGGTAAAACTATTTTGTGGTTATATCCGATTGTTTCGCCGGAGCGGTCTTTTAGTATTGATGACTGATAACTCATAATGTTGTTGGTTTGAATTAAATTATCTAAGTTTCGTTCGTATTGTTCTTTAGTAAAATAACCTTCACTAGTTATTTCGTTACTTGCTTTTTTGGCAATTTCTTGCGTTCGTTTTGGATTATAACTATCGGTAATTCTGCGTCGTTTTACCTCTTCTTGCCGTTCTTGTTGTTTGTTGAAAAACAATTGGTATTGTTTAGGATTGTTAAGGTGTTGTTTAATATATTCCTGAATAGTATTAATGCAGGTATCCTTAAATTCTTTTTCAGTTAAATGATCCGGTTTAAGGTTGCGCATGAAGTTGCAAATATTTGCGTGAACAGTGGCTATGTTGTTGTTTTTGTCAGTTTTATCAGTGTAGATTTTAGAATCAATGATTGCTTGCAGCATTGATTTCATTTTAGATATTTTTTGGGGGCTGCTGATATGTATTTGGTTGATAAAATCTTTAATAAGCTGTTTTACGTTTTGCTTTACTTTATCTTTACATGATATTGGTTTTTTTTGTTTCTTTTTTTGTTCTTTTTTGTTATCAATGATATTTTTAATTAAGTGGTTGTTTTTTAAATTCATTCTGTTTTTTTTCTGCTTAGTTTGATTTTTATTATGCGGCTGATCTTTTTGTTCTTGCGATTTTTCGGGTTGCTTCTTTGTTTCTTTTTTATGTAACATTTGTTTTCCTCATCTATAGATACTTGTATTATAGTATAAAATTCTCAAAATCGTATTAGAAATCGGTATTTTTTACGAAAATCACACGACTTTTGCACTTGTGCGAAACTCGTGCTCAATGACTAATGCTGATAGTCGAATTAATCATGCTGGAGTTGGGGATTAGAATATCCTTTTCAACTGTGGTGAGCACCGTATAGCGTAGGTTAATTTCACCCACCTTGCCGGTGGCACCGGCTACTGTGATGGTGTCGCCGATTCTGTATGGCTGGTAAATCATTACCATGAGACCGGCTAGAATGCTCGATAGGTAGTCTTTGAGTGCAAAACCGATGGCAAAGCCGGTTAAGCCAAGGCTGGCTACAATGGCAGTGACATTAATCCCCATAGTACCTAGTGCGGTGATAATGCCGAGCAGAATAATCGAGATTTTGCAAAAATCTGCAATTAATTTAAAGACATAACGCTTTTCACTGGTTTCCCGCGGTATTTTTAAAATAACTTTTTTAACGATAACGCCAATTATCCAGCAAACCAAAATGATTAAAACACCAATGGCAATTTTTTCTATCCAAGCGGGTGTTTTGGTTAAAAAGTCTAATTTTTGTACAATTTGGGTTGTGCTCATAATTGATATTCTAGCTTAATAAAGGAGTGTAAGTCTAGACTTGGGGGTTGATCTTGCATAAACTAATAATTGATGTTATGCAAAAATCGATTTCTGCATAACATCAGCTAATAATACATGGAGGATTGTGAGATGGATACATCAATTTTTCTGGCTCGGGTTTTTGGTCTTTATTTGATTATCGGATGTTTAGCAGTTTTGTTTCGTTTTCAGCATATTCAAACGGCATACGATGAATTGGTGGCCAGCAAAGCAAATGTTTTATTAATTGCTTTGTTGTCATTGATTATTGGTATTTTAATCGTAGTTGCTCATTCTGTATTTGTGTGGGATTGGCGTTTGTTGATTACTTTGATAGGTTATTTAGTGTTCGTTAAAGGGATCATGTTATTATTTTGTCCTGAGTGTGCGATGAAACTTAAAGTTGCTATTATGTCCAATCGATCGGCATATTA
Source organism: Gammaproteobacteria bacterium (assembly GCA_050123375.1). Classification (GTDB taxonomy): domain Bacteria; phylum Pseudomonadota; class Gammaproteobacteria; order UBA12402; family UBA12402; genus JASFHF01. Next base: position 128,521 of record JASFHF010000001.1, on the reverse strand, counting down.
TATAATGATAATTATATTTCTATTGATTGGTCTTTTCCTTGGATATAAAGGATTTTTTTGTTTTAAATTTTATTGATTACGCAGAAAGTAATTTTTCGATAATATTTAAGCGACAATAGCTACAGCCAATATAATCCACAACGCCCACATAATTACTAATGAATATGGGAATCGTCGTTTGGTAGATAGCCAATAAATTCCGCTGATCACAAAAACTATAGCTAATGGAATAAACAATAATGCAATTAATTGTTTAATAAAAACTGCGGTTAAGCCATTGGTAAAAATGCTGTTTAAAAAATTTAGCAACATATGATGGAAGTTTAGTAATTCATGTACTCCAATGCGGCAGTACGGTATGGTAAGAACCACTAAAGCGCTTAGAGCGATGATTACTAGAATATGTTTTAACATGTTTGTATTCTCCAATTGACACCTTCACAAATTATATTTTCATTCCGTCCTGCATGTCAGCGGTTGGTTGTTTTACAATGTTATCGCTGATATTAAGTCCGCTGGTTATTGAAATTTCGTCGTCGGTAATAATACCTGTTTTAACAATTTGTTTGTGTAATTTCTTATTTTTAACCAACATAACGTAATAATTATTCTGGTCATCTTGCAATACACTAAAACGAGGTACGATTAATGCATTTTTTTCTTTTGATCCAACTAAAAATTGCGCTTGCACGCGGTAATCTAAGCCTAAATTTGCTGCTTGTGGGTTTTTCAGGTTAATAACGATGTTTACACGTTGTTCGTCGACTCCTAAAGATGATTTTTTGGTGAAGCCTGCGGGATAAATGCGGGAGATTGTACCGTGTAAAGTTATGGAGCTGCCAATACTGGTTAATAAAACTGTATCGCCGATTTTTACTTGTTGTGCTTCCTGACTTAAAACATCGCAGATTGCTTTAAGTTGGCTTAAGTCACCAATTTTTAAAATTGTGCTGCCGGTCGCGAACCATTTGCCTCCTTCAGTATAACGTTTTAGCACAGTTCCATTAATCGGCGCATACATTACGGATTCTTTAAGTGCATAGGCGGCAATCGCAAGGCCTGCAATGGATTGCTGAATTTGCGCGGCAAGAACTTTTTTTCTGGTAAGTGCGTTATCTAAAGTTTGTTGTGAGGCAAAGCCTTTTTGCCTCAGTCGTGTTTGTCGATATACAATTTTTTGTTGTAACTTATATTGTGCTTGATAATTGCGTAATTGTGCTTTGGTTAAATTTAAGGTTTGAATTAGCGGAATTTGATCAAGTTGCGCGACAATTTGGCCTTGAGTGACTTTGCTGCCTTCGCGTACTGATAGTCTTTCTAATTTGCTGTATAACGGCATATTGATAGTGTAAATATTTTCTAAATAGGTTTTAGCTGGTTCAGTAAATGATTTTTGAATGGATCCTCGATATGGATGAATAGTCTCGATATTTGCGGCAAAAGTGTTGCTGCAAATTAAAATTAACATTATTAAAAGTAAAATTTTTTGTAATAGTCTGAGCTTAATGTTGTTGTGCACCGGAGGGGAGCTTGTTTGCAAACTCTTGAGGGGCAGGATGCCCCGAACGAAGCGACACATGGATGTGCCAACTGATTTTCCTTTTGTTTGTTTAGGAAAATCAGTTGAGGCGTGTTTGCAAACAAGCCCGCCGAAAGGTGCACTTGATAAGCTTAGTCGCATCATTATCATTCCTTAACATTTAAAATCTCAAACCAATTCAATTTTCTAATGATATTATAAATAATTATCTGCGATGCTAATACAAATGTAAACATAATTAACACAGTTTCAATTAGACGAATAGGCCGAACTACCATTGGCATGCGGTATACTTCAGTACTGAATGCAATACTCATATAATATGCAAGATAAATACCTCCGCCCAAGCCAAGTAAAATGCCAATGCAGTTTAATAGAATGCTTTCACCAAAGAAAATTTGTGCTACCTGCGTGCTGGTGAATCCTAATACCCGCAAACTGGCTACATCGCGTTCGCGCTCGTTTAATGATATCATCGCAGTATTTAAAATGGCTCCCATCGCAATAATTCCAGCGAATATTATCATAATAATTGTGGCAAATATCATAAATTTATTTAGTGATGAGAAAAATAATTGTTTAGATTCTTTGGTGGAAATTAAATTAATTATAGGTGCAAATTGATTAACTGCAGCAATAAATTTATTTATGTCTGCGTTTTTATGCAATTTAAATAAGATATGATTGGTAACATAACTATCACCTAATAAACGGCTTAACCAGGTTTGATTAGCATAACAAGATAAGCCTAAATAGGTTTTAATTATTTTGGTTATAGTTGCATAAGTTGTGGTGCGATTACCGAGTAATGGCCGTAGCATAATTTTGTCGCCAGTTTTTACATTTAGTATTTTTGCCAAAGTTTCGTTAATTGTTAATCCGGATTTATTAATTGATATTTTGTTTCCATGTTTGTCTACAGGAGTGTACAGGATATTATTTTGTGGTAATCCGGTTACGTCAGTATTTTTTTTATAAGCTCCGAATCGTAATTTTGCTGGAACTACTAATTGTCCTTCAATCTGTTTTACACCTGGAAGAATAGCGTTTGGGCGGATGATATCTTGTCCCAAAGGATCGCGTAATGCAAGATTATAGTCTTGATGTTGTACTTTATCGAATGAAAAGTTTGCCATTTTATACATAGAGTCTAAAAATTCTAATGCGCTAAAAACCAGGGCAGTTGCTGCGATTGCAGCAGCGATTGTAATAAAACTACGTAAACGATTTCGAAAAATAGCGCGCATAGTCATTTTATTTTGGAAGGATAAATTTTGCCAAAAGATTTTCATGCGTTCCACCAAAATATGTGCTCCGGTTTCAGGTGATGGTGGCCGCATTGATTCTGCCGGTTCTAATTTAGTTGCTTTATGTACGCTGAATATTGAGCCGAACAAAGCGCTTAATACGCTGACCATAATGCCGGTGACAGATATGCTGAAATAAATTCCGGTATGCATGTTGGGAATGAAAAAGTAGGTTTTATATTGTGCCAGCATTAAGTATTGTAAGCCATAACCGAAAATGATTCCGATAATTCCGCCTAATAAACCAATAATTAAACCAAAACAAATATAATGACGTAAAATAGTAAAATTATTATAGCCAATCGCTTTTAAAATACCGATCGCATTACGCTGTTGCGTGACTAGTCTTCCCAGAATAATATTCAAAATTAATGCGGCAACTAGTAAAAATATAGTTGGTAAAAATGAATTGCTTTTTTTTATGTTGACTAGTTCGTCATGTAAAATTTTTGCGGAAATTTGTTCACGTTGTGGAGTTTGTAATAATACTCCATAAGGATCTAATTTGTCTGCTAGCAGTGACATAGTGTTTTCAATTGCGATATCAGAATTATTTTTTGCCATGCCAAGCAGTTGATTGAAGCTGCCGTTTAATTCGGAATATTGCTGTAAATATTTAAAGGATGAATAAATAATTGCAAAGCCGCCGGGATCCGGCGCTATAGTATTTGGTGCTAACACAAAAGTATATTCAGGTGAAGTAACAATGCCGACAATCAACAGTGTTCGTTCTTCGTCAGGAAAACGTACTTTAATTCGGTCACCAATTTTTAAATTACGTGCACGCATAAATTGTTGATTAACTAAAATTTCATTGGCGTGCGGATTGGAAAACCACATGCCGGAAATCATGCGGACGTTGTTAATGATATCTTGTTTTGGTACCGGCAGTGATATTACTGCAGCTGGAATTGGTCTGATAATTCCAGCATAAGATTTTTTTGGTAAAGTGATCACCGCATTGATTTTAATACGTTTGCGTAATCTAAGTACATTAGGCAGGTTTTCCAGTTTATAGATGGCGGTTTCGGGGGCGCGTTTTAAATCAAGTGTAAAATCAGCCAGATTGTATTTATTATAATATTTGGCGCGCGCGCTGTCTAAGTCTTGATAAACTGCAGCCATACCAGTATAACAAGCGACGCCGGTAGCAAGAATCATTACGAGCGCGAATAAAGTTCCTTTGCGTACCCATAAGTCGCGGAGTAGTTTTATTGTTAGTGGTTTGTTTAGCAATTATTCTCTCAGTTTTTAATTAGCATCTCAGGGGAACGAAGCTTTACATGATTACAAAGCACATAGTTACTCGGGTCGTGAGCTTTACATAATTACAATGCCTTGTTTGTTGCTTTGTAATCATGTAAAGCTCCGACCCTCCTCAAATCTAGCTATTACCTCGTAGTTATGTAATAGCTCGCGTCCCGCCTACATTATTTTTCGTCCCGACAAGATCTGTGTTTTTACCACGGTATATCATCTACACTAATTGGTGTTTGCGAAATTATATCTTCAATTTTTCCATCTTTAAGTTTTATGGTGCGGTCACCAAGTTTCGCTAGTTTTTGATTATGTGTAATCATTACAATGTTTTTTTTCAGTTTTTTGCTAGCGTTAATTAAAATTTGTAAAACAATTTTGCTGGTTTTGCTGTCTAATGCTCCGGTTGGTTCATCACATAATAATACATCTGGATTGCTGACTAATGCGCGTGCAATTGCTACGCGTTGTTGTTGTCCGCCGCTTAGTTGTGAAGGAAAATGATGCATAAATTTAGTTAGTTCAACCATTTCTAAAACTTCTAATGGGTCTAGCGGATTTTTTGCGATTTCTACTGCAACTTCAACATTTTCTAATGCGGTTAGGGTTGGTAGTAAATTGAAAAATTGAAAGATAAAGCCAATTTTATTGCGGCGGTAAATAGTTAATTTTCGGTCTGATGCGGTTGCAATATCTTGTTGTCCTATAATGATTTTTCCATGAGTGGGTCGATCCATGCCCCCGATCATGTTTAGCAAAGTACTTTTACCAGAACCGCTTGGACCTAAAACAGATAAAAACTCATTTTGATAGATGTCCAAATTGATGTTATTTAGAGCGTATAATTGATACTCACCCATATGGTAAATGCGGGTGACATTTTGCAAAGATATGATAACATCATTCATTTAAACTAGAATATCATATTTATGGAATTCATTAAACCAAATTGGCCGGCGCCTAAAAATATTAATGCTGTAACAACTACGCGTGCTAGTCTTAATCTTTCACATTATGTTGATGATGATCTTGAACAGGTGATGGAAAATCGTAGCTTATTGTATAAGCAATTGAATTTACCCAGTGAGCCTGTTTGGCTGAATCAGCAGCATTCAACGGAGGTGATTAATCTTGGTAAAGTGTTGTCATCCCGCGGCTTGACCGCGGGATCCAGAGAACAACTAAATTTAACACTGGATCCCGCGGTCAAGCCGCGGGATGACGGTTTGCGTGATTTAAAGGTTGATGGTGCATATACTAATAAAGCAAATGTGGTTTGTGCAGTTTTAACCGCTGATTGCTTGCCGATTTTATTATGCAGTAATGATGGAACTGAGATTGCAGCAATTCATGCTGGCTGGCGGGGCTTATTAAATGGAGTTGTTGCCTCTGGGGTTAGGTATTTTAAGTGCCAGCCAGATGAATTATTTGCCTGGTTAGGTCCGGCAATTAGCCAACAAGCTTTTGAGGTAGGAGAGGAGGTACGCGAAGCTTTTATACAGCAGGATTCGCAGGCGGTGGCAGCGTTTTATCCAAGCGAAAATTCTAACCATTTTATGGCGGATCTTTATCAATTGGCGAGATTTCGACTTCATCAATTAGGTATTGATAAAATTTACGGCGGCGGTTTTTGTACATATTCTGACCATGAAAAATTTTACTCTTATCGCCGTGATCAGCAAACCGGCCGTATGGCTACATTGATTTGGCGTACCCCTGCGTAGCAGGGGGTGAGTTCCAATCTTGTATTTATTGATAAAAACCTATAGCATGTTCAGCTATGACTGATCAATTCATCCATCTACATGTACATTCAGAATATTCTATTGTTGATGGTATTGTGCGCATTCCTGCATTATTGCAGCAAGCTAAAGAATTGAATATGCCGGCTGCCGCTGTTACTGATCAGTCGAATTTATTCGGTATGGTAAAGTTTTATCGTGCGGCTTTAGCTGCAGGAGTAAAACCGATTATTGGCTGTGATGTTTGGGTAGAAAATCCTGAAGATCAGGACAAACCATTTCGGTTGGTGTTGCTATGTCAAAATACGGAAGGCTATAAAAATTTAATTAAATTAATTTCGCGCGCGTATGTTGAAAATCAGCATCTTGATAAATCAATCGTTAAGCGTAGTTGGTTTGCGGAAAATGCAAACGGTTTAATTGCGTTGTCGGCAGGTTTGGCAGGTGATATTGGTAATATGCTGTTAGCTAATAATCAGCAAGTTGCTAAAGAATATTTGCGTAATTGGATGGAATTGTTTCCTGAACGTTTTTATTTAGAGTTACAACGTACCGGCCGTGCGCATGAAGAAGAATACATTAATCAGGCATTGAGTTTGGCGATTGAATTTAAAGCGCCGGTAGTTGCGACTAATGATGTTTGTTTTATTCGTCAAAATGATTTTGAAGCACATGAAGCACGTGTATGTATTCATGGTGGTTGGTTGTTGAATGATGCGCGCAGGCCGCGTGATTATAGTAATCAACAGTATTTGCGTACGTCTTCCGAGATGATTAAATTGTTTTCTGATATTCCTTCTGCAATTGAGAATACGGTTGAAATTGCTAAACGCTGCAGTTTGATTTTAGGGCTTGATCAAAACTTTTTGCCGGATTTTCCGGTGCCGGAAAAAAATATGTCGACTGAAGAATATTTTGCTAAAACTTCCCGGGCAGGTTTACAGCAGCGTTTAAAAATATTATCTGTTGAAAATAGTGATCCTTATATTGAACGTTTAGAGCTTGAATTAAAAGTTATTAATCAGATGGGTTTTGCCGGATATTTTTTGATTGTTGCGGATTTTATTCAATGGGCGAAAGATAATGGTGTGCCGGTGGGACCTGGGCGAGGTTCAGGTGCGGGTTCATTAGTAGCTTATGCTTTAGGAATAACCGACCTTGATCCGTTAAAATATGATTTGTTGTTTGAGCGTTTTTTAAATTCTGAACGTATTTCGATGCCGGATTTTGATATTGATTTTTGTATGGACGGGCGTGATCGAGTGATTGATTATGTTGCACAAAAGTACGGCCGTGAAAGTGTTTCACAAATTATTACTTATGGTACGATGGCGGCGCGTGCGGTGGTGCGCGATGTTGGCAGAGTTTTAGGGCACAGTTATAGTTATGTTGATAAGATTGCAAAATTAATTCCATTTGAGCTTGGGATCACTTTAGAGCGTGCATTAGAACAAGACGAAGTTTTATTAGAACTTTATGAGCAAGATCCAGAAGTTAAAAATTTAATTGATTTAGCTCGCAAGCTTGAAGGAATTGTACGTAATGCTGGGAAACATGCGGGTGGAGTTGTAATTGCGCCAACAATATTAACTGATTTTTCGCCGCTATATTGTGAACCCGGAGGAAAAAATTTAGTAACTCAATTTGATAAATATGATGTTGAAGCAGTCGGATTAGTTAAATTTGACTTTTTGGGTTTGCGCACATTAACCATTATTGATTGGGCGATGCAAACCATAAATCGGGCGCGGGCTAAAAATAACCAGGAGCCGATTGATATTTCTTTGATTCCAACGGATGATCCCAAAACTTTTTCTTTATTAAAGGCGTGTAAAACTACGGCGGTGTTTCAATTAGAATCGCGCGGCATGAAAGATTTAGTTAAGCGGCTGCAGCCGGATTGTTTTGAAGAAATTATTGCGTTGGTTGCATTGTTTCGTCCCGGGCCATTGCAGTCAGGCATGGTAGATGATTTTATTAATCGTAAACATGGCCGTGCCAGAGTTGAATATCCACACGAGAAATTAATTCCGATTTTAAAACCAACTAATGGCGTAATTTTATATCAAGAGCAGGTAATGCAGATTGCGCAGATTTTAGCGGGATATTCGTTAGGCGGTGCGGATATTTTGCGGCGCGCGATGGGTAAGAAAAAGCCGGAAGAAATGGCGCAACAGCGTGAAGTGTTTGTGAAAGGTGCGATTCGAAATGGTGTGTCAGAATATAAAGCAACTGCTATTTTTGATTTGATGGAAAAATTTGCCGGTTATGGATTTAATAAATCACATTCAGCAGCATATGCTTTACTTGCATATCAAACAGCATGGCTTAAAGCGCATTATCCAGCGGAATTTATGGCGGCGGTGTTGTCCTCGGATATGGATAATACTGACAAGATGGTAATTTTTATCGAAGAATGCCGCGCGATGAAATTAACAGTAAATAAGCCAAACATAAATTTGAGTGAATATAAATTTACGGTAAGTGATGCTGGTGAAATTGTTTTTGGTTTGGGCGCGATTAAAGGCGTGGGTGAAGCTGCAATTGAAAGTATTTTAGCGGTAAGACAAGAAAAGGAATTTACAGATCTATTTAATTTTTGCAAAAAAATTGATTTACGCAAAGTTAATCGCCGAGTTTTGGAGGCGTTGATTAAGTCAGGTGCGATGGATGAATTGGGGCAAAGCCGTGCGGAAATGTTAGCTTCGATTGATAATGCAATACGTGCAGCGGAACAGCATTTGCAAAATACTGAACGTGGTCAATGTGATTTGTTTGGTAATTTATTAGATGCAGCGGAATTAAGTAGTGTTGAATATACCAAAGCTGAACCGTGGACTGAGAATCAGCGATTGTTGTTTGAAAAAGAAACTTTAGGTTTTTATTTTAGTGGTCATCCGCTAACGCAGTATACAGAGGAACTGGAATATATCACAACCAGTGAGATTGCAAAATTAAATCCGCGTAATGAATCAACGGTTAGAGTGGCAGGGTTGGTAACAGCATTACGTTTAATGAATACCAGACGAGGGGATCGCATGGCATTTATTAGTTTAGCTGATCAAAATGCTAGAATTGAAGTTGCGGTGTTTGCTGATGTATATCAGGAATATCGTGATTTGATTGCAAAAGATAATTTATTGGTGGTTGAAGGCGAAGCTAGTGTCGATGAATATAGTGGTGGTTATAAAATCAGCGCCAATAAGATTTTTACTATTGCTGCCGCACGGGAAATTTATGCCAAGTTTTTGTTGATAGATTTTGCAGGTCACGATACGTATAAAAAACAGGATCTGTCTCAGGAAATTAAATCTTTGTCCAATATATTAAGACAATATCGCGGTGGTAATTGTAAAGTGTGCATTGCGTATGTGAAAGATAATGCACGCGCTTTACTTCCTCTAGATAAACAATGGCGGATTGCACCGACTGATGATTTACTTACCAATTTGCGTGACACTTTTGGTGATTATGTGGTTCGTGTTTGTTATTGAATGCAGTTTAAAGTTATAGCGGTAAGTTCCCCCGCATTTACGCGGGGGACTTGATCAGTTTAAATTTTATTCGAGTTTTGTTTTGTATTATCAGGGTTCAAAAGTTTTTTGCTAATAGGTTCTAGTAAATTTTCACCACCATCGTCTTTTTTTTCTTTTTTCGGGGAGAAGATGGAGGGGATTGTTTCTTGTTTGGTTTTCTTCTTTTTAGGTGTAAAAATTTTATTAGCCATATCACATAATTCTTTGATGTTTTTAAAAAGAAGCAGGATTGGATGTGGTTTTGGTTTGTTAATCTCTTTCTTTGTCTGTATTATTTTTTCTTCGGGATAAATCTTCGCATTTTTCATGTAAGAAATAGTGTGTAGAGTTAGATTATGCAGAGGATCTTGCAATTTAACATTACCTTGAATAATGTTGTTAAACATTTTATTAAGATATGTATTATGAATTTTTGAGATTTTAGCAGGTTCATTTTTTTGTTGTGCTAGTTCCATAATTTTTTTTATCATAGATATACAATCTTTACATAATCTTTTAAATGTGTCTTTTATGGTATAGGTATTTTTTTCACGCTGAAATCCATTTTCGGTTAAAAATTTATGTTGTTCATTTTCATTTTCCCGAAAAGCTAATTTCATAAATTCGGACAACTGCTCAGAAATCCAAATTATAAATGGGCATTCTATCTTCTTGCTTTTGTGTTCAAACGAAATCACATCGTTGCTAATTTTAACTAGTAATTCATCATTCTCTGTGAGGGTTTTATTATCTTTTATAGATATCATCTTGTGATTAATGCAATCCAGTGTAATAATATGTTTTAATTTTTCCAGCATAGATAAAATAGCATCTTTTGTATCTTCTATATGATGAATGGAAGAAAGAACACCTTGTGTAAATCCAAGGAATTTTAAATTATTTACTTGGTCATTTGCTTGGTCATTAAAGTAGTTATGCAAACCATTTAAAGTATCACATAATTTCTGTGAGAAGTTTTGCATTGACTCTTTCAGGTTATCTTTGTTTACTACATGTAGCTTACTATTTTTTTGTATAAAAATTATCTTCATAGTCATACTCCTTGTTTTTTAATTTTTTAATCGATATTTCTTATTTAACAGCGAATATCGCCGTGTAGTACAAATGATACTCGCTAATTCTTAAGGTTTTATTAACAAAAATAAAAAAAATGGAAAGATTCGGCTATACATGATAAAAATCATATCTAGAAGAATCTCAGGATTTAGAAGATGTAATTTGCATGTTCAATAAAGAAGCTCTGTCTGATTGCCAAGCATTTCTTCAATGCGGATATTATTGCTGCAGAATACGATTTTTTATGAACATCTATTTCCATATAAATAGTTTTTTGTGTATAATCTCTCACAGTCAAGCCGTGGGCTGATGCGCCACGAGTTTTTGAAAAGGGATGATACATAGGAGGTAAATGTTATGTTTTTATTAGGAATATTAGCTCTGATTCAAATTTGTTTTTTGCCTGGTTTTATTTTATTGGTTTATTTGCGTGATGCAGGCGGAGTTATTAAAACCGGTTTGGTTTCTTTTGCTTTGGCGCTTGTGATAAATTATTTTGTGGTATTAATCGCAGTTTTGTTTCACATTTATAGTCCAGTACTGTTATATTTATTATTTTTTATTGAAGTAATTGCTTGCGTATGTTTGTGGAAATATGGTTATTTTAATAACTTATCTAAGTCATCTGAGTTTTTGACTGGAAGTATTCGTGATTTGCAATTTGTGTTTTTGTTAGTGATTTTATACTATGGATTTTATTATGTAGTTAATCCGTTTTCTCCTATATTTGCATTTTCAGATTCAGTATTTCGCTGGAATAAATGGGCGTTAATTTGGTCTCATGGTAAAATTCCTGTTGGTTCTTGGTTATATCCACAGTTATTGCCAGTTAATTGGTCATTAAGTTATGTGTTTACCGCCGGCAAAATTGAATTATTTGCTAAATGGATGGTGGGTTTATTTCCGTTAGCGATACTTTTTATTTTATTTGATTTGAGGGTTCGATTAAAAAACTTTGCTTATACCATAAGTGTATTTTGTGCAATGTTGTTATTTTACCTAATTTTAGGACGGGCTAGTTTTGGTGGTTATGCAGATACTGCTTGCGCCTTTATGGTTACAATATCACTGTATTTGCTATTTATTAGTGTAAATGAAAATGCTGCAACAGTCATACGTAAGCGTTTATTTTTAGGTGCAATTGTTGTAGCAGGCGCAGCGCTTACCAAGCAAGCTGGCTTATATGTTGCGTTATTATATACTTTTTATGCCTATGCTATGGTATTGCGTGATAACAAACTTTTCTTTACGCATGCTAAAATAAAAATTATTAGTGTAATGGTTGCTTTAATTATAATTTTAGTGGCGCCGTGGTATGGATATAAATTATTAGTATTTGCTCGTCATTTGCATACAACACATATTTTTAATATGTTGGCAATTAATTCTTACTATAAATTTACTATATTGCAGCGGTTACATTTTGCGGTACAATTGATAGTAGCTGCGCTAAAAAATATTTTTGTTTGCGCATTTTTATTATTCGTTATGATTTACGGAGCGGTAAATAGCCGCTTAGCACGTTCATTAGTTTGCTGGTTCATTATTCCATATTTTTTGGTTTGGGCGATCGGATTTGCTTATGATTTAAGAAATCTGGCGTGGTTAATTCCTTTGGTAAGCATCGTATTAGGATTTGGTTTACATAATATTTTATTGCGGCTGTATAAATTATTTATAAACTATACATATAAGTTTTATATTGGTTTGGTGGCGGCTTTACTGGTGGTTTTATGTGGATATAATTTTGTTTTCAGTCAGCAAGTTTTGTATAACAGACAGGTTGTGTATAAAGTGCGTTTAGGTGCTTTGTCGCCAATTGTGAGAGGAATTTATAGCTATTTTGCCAGCAACAAGATAAAACCATATAAGATCATGACCAACTATGTTCCGCTTAATTTTTTACCGGGGTTCTCTGGGCATACCGCGACAGTTAATTTTGTTAATGCAGATACAGTGCGCAAGTTGATTGAAACGCAGCAGCCGCAATACTTTTTAATTGATAAATTTTTGGTTGCAGATCATTTGATGCAGAAAAAAGGCATAGCAGAAAAGTTTGGCCAACCATTGGAAGTTGCTGACGGATTGCCTAGCACGCAATTAATTGGTTTTAAGGAAGAACAAGAACAGCACGTGTTAGAATTTTTGCAAAAAAATATATTTAGCACGCCTTATTTAAAGAAGCATCGCCGAGTTATAATTCATGATGATCCGAGTGTGCTCTTTTTTGAGGTTACTTAGTTTTCGCACCTCCGCTGTGCGGGCAAAGACTTTGCAGAGATCTATAGAAACACTAATAATTTGCTGTTAAATTGGAACTAGTGATTTTACAACATGTTCAATAACGCTTTGCCGAAAAACTCTGCTTGATTGCCAAGCATTTCTTCAATGCGGATTAGCTGATTATATTTTGCGATGCGGTCGGTACGTGATAGTGAACCGGTTTTGATTTGTCCCGCACCGGTTGCTACCGCTAAATCGGCAATCGAAGTGTCTTCAGTTTCACCAGAACGGTGTGAAACCACTGTGCCATAATTTGCCTCTTTTGCCATTTTAATTGCTGCTATAGTTTCAGTTACAGTGCCGATTTGGTTTAATTTGATTAATATTGCATTGGCAATGTTGTTTTTAATACCGCGTGCTAAAATTTTAGTATTAGTTACGAATAAATCATCGCCGACTATTTGGATTTTCTTGCCTAAACGTTCGGTGAAGATTTTCCAGCCATCCCAATCATTTTCTGCCATTGCGTCTTCAATAGAAATTAATGGATATTGTTTTACCCAATCTTCTAAATAATCGGTAAATTCGGCAGCATCTAATACTTTATTTTCCGATGCTAAATGATATTTACCGTCGCGGTAAAACTCTGAAGCAGCGATGTCAAGTCCTAGGTAAATGTCTTCACCGGCTTTATAACCGGCTTTGTCGATTGCTTGTAAAATTACATCAATGGCTTCATGGTTTGATGATAAATCTGGTGCAAAACCGCCTTCGTCACCAACATTGGTATTTAGTCCTTTGCTTTTTAATACGGATTTTAATGCGTGAAAAATTTCAGCGCCATAACGAACTGCTTCACGGATATTCGGCGCACCTACTGGTAGAATCATAAATTCTTGAATATCGACATTATTGTCTGCGTGGGATCCGCCATTTAAGATGTTCATCATTGGTAATGGCATAATAAATGGTGCATTACCTCCTAAGTAACGAAATAATGGTAAACCGGCTTCCTGAGCTGCTGCTTTAGCACATGCTAAAGAGACCGCCAGCATGGCGTTGGCGCCCAAGCTTTCTTTGTTTTCGGTTCCGTCAAGATTAATCATGATTTGGTCGATTTGTACTTGCTGAGTCGCATCTTGCTGTAGTAAAGCGTCTTTAATTGAGGTGTTGATATGTTCTACTGCTTTTAACACACCTTTACCGAGGTAGCGTTTTTTGTCGCCGTCACGCAGCTCTAATGCTTCACGTGAGCCGGTTGATGCTCCAGAAGGTGAAATCCCGCGGCCAATAGCGCCGGATTCTAGTTTAATTTCAGCTTCTACGGTGGGATTGCCGCGGGAATCTATTACTTCGCGACCGATGATTGCGTTAATTTTAGACATTGCTTATTCCTTAATTGAGATATTGTTTAAAGGCTCATTTTATGCAATTTTGGGGTTGAACTCCAGGTTTGCATGAAAAAAAACAGACAAACGGCCTGGATCCCGAAATTTTATACCTGGATCCCGCGGGTGAGCCGCGGGATGACAGGTCCGGTATAACAGTTGTGATCTTAACGAACTTTACGTAGATTGTAAGATAAGCGGCGCAAAATAATTTCTAAATCCACGTTCCATGCATTAACTAAACTTTTGCTGTCTTTGTATCGCAGTGGTGCGGCAGCGGATAAAGTTTTGTTGAACAGCATAATATTCTTACCGTGCGAATTTCTAAATAAATTAAATTGAATTTTCATTACCGCTTTAGGGCAATTGCGATCACGATAATCTGCATATAATTCGGTAACTTCGGATGTTAATAAGTATCTGATTTTTATGAGATATTGCTCATTGGTTACGAACCTAAATATATTGGTGCCGCTTAAATATTTGGTGATTGCTTGGTTAATTAGATTTGCAGGTAAAGTGAAGAATTCGTTGTAATAGTCAGTTAAGTAGTCAATTTTACTGGTGCGGTAAACAAAATTAACGTTGGCAAATTGTGGAGTTACCGTGGTGCTGTGAACAAATAAATTTTGTTTCAATGGGTAAGAGGTCATTTTTTTAGGTGTTTTAACGCTTAACATGTATTTGTTTGGTACAGGATAACTAGAAGTCATGATGCATCCACTGCATATAATACTGCAGAATAAAGCGAATATGTAAGAAAGTTTTAGTTTCATAATTTACCTGGGTTTAATTTTGGAGGCGCCTGGCCAAATAAAATTTGTGAGGGTGCATTTTTAACTCTCCCAGAAAAAGCTCGTAAATTTTCGGCAACAATGGCGCTGTTATTAATAGAGTTTTGTAATTGCTGTTCAGTTTGTGATAGTAAATAATTAACCCGCTGCATTAGCTCGATAGTATTATTACCTATTTTTTGAAAATGTACTTTTTTTAGTTTTTCTAAAATAATTTGTGCATTGTCGCTAAATTGGGTTAAGGTGCTTGGAGCTGAAGGAATGTAATAATTTTTTGGTTTCCAATCAATATGCAATGGAATATTGGTTTGTGGATCAACAAAATTTAATTCCAAGTATGCATTTCCGGTTAATCCTTGTAAAGCAAGTTTGATTCTTAGGCCCTGGCTAACATCGTGCTGAATAATATTTTTGATTGGTATTTTTACACTTTTGGTAAACACATTTGGAGTAATGATCATTTCAACATAAACATAACGGCTATATGCATCTTGTGTTTGTAAATTATTTGGTTTATATATTTGGTGCACAAAAGAAATTTTATTTATATGACCAATTTCTACACCGCGGTATTTTACTGGTGAACCATCAGATAGGCCTTGAATTGATTCGCTAAAATATGTTTCTACCGTAATGGTTCTGGTAAATAATCTGCCGGAGCTTAGTAAAATAATGCCCAAAATAATCAAGCCGATACCGAGCATAACAAAAGAGCCAATACGAAAATAATTGGTTTGTTTACTGGGTATCATGGTTTACTCGATGCCTCCCGGTTAAAAAATTGCTTAACTAATACATTATCACAAGAATCACGTAAAGTCTCTGGTTTTCCTGCAGCAATGATTTTGCCGTTATGCAGCATGATAACGCGGTCGGCAATAGTGAATATACTGGGTAATTCATGCGAAACAATAAAAAATGTGCTGCCTAAAGTGTCAGCAAGTTCTAAAATTAATTGATCTATTTGTGCCGAGGTCACAGGATCTAAGCCTGCAGATGGTTCATCAAAAAACAAAATTTTTGGATCTAGCGCCATAGCGCGCGCAATTGCGGCGCGTTTTTGCATGCCGCCGCTAACTTCAGCCGGCATGTAGTCAAAATAATCTGCTAACCCAACTAAAGCTAATTTGTCATGTGCAACTATGTCCATCGCTTCTTCAGATAAATCAGTAAATTCTTCTAAAGGTAAGCGAACATTTTCGATTAAATTCATCGAGCCAAATAATGCGCCGCTTTGATAAGTTACCCCAATTTTATTTTGAATATGAATTAGTTCTTGTTCGGTTGCGGTGATAATGTTATCGCCATCAATAAAAACTTCACCTGTGGTTGGTGTTTGTAGACCGATTATATGATTCATTAAAGTGGTTTTACCACAGCCGGAAGGGCCAATGACTACAAAAATTTCTCCGGAGTTTACTTCGAAACTAATATTATCAATAATTATTTTCTCATCGTATTGCGCAGTAAGATTTTTAACTTGTATGATTGGTGATGAACTTTCCATGCTATATTCCCATTAAATAATAAATGTAGGAGAAAATTCCATCGATAATGATTAGTAAAATAATGCCGTTTACTACAGCGCGCGTAGTAGAGAAACCTACAGCACTTGCTCCCATTTTAGTTTTTAAACCGTATAAACAACCGATACTGCCGGCCATAAAGCCAAATACTATTGATTTAACTAATCCGCCAAGTAGATCTGACATTTTAACTGCACTGTCGAGTTGGCTAAGAAAAATGTGAAAATTAAATCCAAGAAAATGAATGACAATGAAACAGCCAATTAAGCCAAATAAAATTAAAAATACGCTTAATAATGGCGTCATTAATGTGGTGGCAATAACACGAGTCACAGTTAAAAATTGAATTGGACTTAAGCCCATAGTAATTAATGCGTCGATTTCCTGATTAATTTTCATGGTGCCAATCTCGGCGGCAAATGATGATGAAGTTCGGCTAATTAATAGAACCGCTGTCATTAATGGTCCTAGTTCACGCACCAACGCAATGCCAACCAGATTGGCAATATAAATTTGTGCGCCAAAAGTTTCTAAGGGCATGGCAGATTGAAATGCAGAAATAAATCCAATTACAAATCCCAATAAAATTACTATTGGAATTGCATTAGGTCCTACGTTTTCAATTGTATAATATAAATCTTTCCAGCGAAGAGTGCGTGGATGTAAACAGCTTTTCCATAAATAAAAAAATATGCCGCCAATAAAAATAATATTTTCACGAGCGCTTATGACTAAATCTGTAGTTATATGTCCGAGTTTTTCTCTAAGGCCGTAATGTGGTTTTCCGTATGGCGGCGCTTTTGCGATATGTTCGGTTACTTTGTTTAGGGTTTCCTGGAGGTTTTTTTGTAAGCCGTCGATGGTGAATTGTTTATGCAGCTTATGCTGTAATTGTTGTAGTTTTTGTAGCAAGGCGATGCCGGCGCCGTCGCAATAAGTGAGATTCTTAGCGTCAATGGTTAAATCGTTGGGTTGAAATTTGGCTTGCAAATCTATGCATTTATCCCAAATAGAGCTGGTCGTATGAATATCCAGGCGCCCAGCCAGGCTAAACTTAATATCCTGTGGATTTTGGTCATTGATTGTCAATTGAATTTGTTCTTGCATATAATCTAATGATGGCGGTAGATGCTTAAATAATCAAGGTTAATTAATATTACCGCGAAAATTGATCAAATTTCAATCTTAATTTTGGGATTATTATCCTTTTTAACATTATTCACATTCTTGCGTTTCCCATTTTTCTTCTTTTTCCCACGCCGAAAAAAAGTATATAAATCAGAAAGACATCCAGAAGGTTTTTTCGCTTTGTAGAACTGAATTGACCAATGTTCTTGCTTTTTTGCTTTGCGTGGTTGTTTCTTCCGTCTGTTATGATATCGAACCATCATAGATGTTTTTTGCACAAAAAACTGCATAAGGTTCATTTGCGGTTTACCTGCATCGTTAAGACTTGGCGAATAAAGACTTTCTTTAGGGCGATTATGCAGCATGTCATCCTGTTGATCCTCGTCATCCTGTATTGATTTTGTGCCAAGCTGAAATCCATGAACTTCCCAAAATAGTATTTCTTTTAGCCTTGTTTGAATTTCTTTCTTGTTCTGCTCTGTCAATTTCATATTCATAATGCCGGTAAATTTAGAGTTGCTGTTATTACTTTTATTATTACCGTCAAGATGTATATTATAAATACCATCAAGATGTAATAGTTTACGCTTAAATTTATCGCGAAAACATTTTCTGATAAACCAGCTTTTTTTGCTTTTTAACTTATTTAAAATTTCTTTTTTGACAAGTTTTTTTCTTATGCTTTTTTTAAAAATATCTCCGAATTTATATTGTTTGCTATCATTCAATTCTTTCAAGCTTTCTATGATGGTTATTAAATCATAAACGCCTTTTTTTAATTCTTGCCTTTCTGGTTTTAGGCTGTAATGCAATGAACCGTAATAAGGAATTACTCCATCAGCTTGCCGCTTACTTCCTTGTTTCTTACGTTTTTTATCATACGTACCTTCATTACGGCATTTTATGACGTCATAACTCTTAAAATTTTCTGGGATTTTTTTCCAATGCGCAATGGAATCCAATGACCAGTTTAACAATTTCATAAAACCATTTGCGCACCAAGTGAATGCTTTGATCAGCCATTTCTTAAATTTTCCTGGTTTCGATGGTTGACGTGCGTATGGAGCTATAAAACTGACGGTTTTATTAAAAGATCTATCATTATGCAGTATGACTTTATAATCCTGCTCATGCAATTTTCTAACTACCTTAGTAGCAATTCCTCCGCCTAATGAACGTCCTAATACAATAAATTTGTGCGAATTTTCTTTTTTTACAGAGTTATTTATTTCATGTTTAATTATGGACACATAATCATTAACAATCTGATCTTCAAAAAGACCTTTATTATAAAATTTTCCTTTACCATAATTAAAACCTACTCCACGCGGATCGATTAAATGAGCAGTGCAGTATAGCCCTTGTTTTTTAAATTTTTCCAAAAGATTTTCAATCGTATTAAAACAGCTGCAAACATAATCACAATTACCAGGGATATAGAAAAGATGAACTTTGTCCTGATCGTTCGTCTTTTTGCTAGAATCACTTTTTAGTTTCATCTGTATTGCGGTTAATTCAATTTTGCTGAGGTTAAACAAGTTGTTTCTTAAATATTTTTTTAATGTAAATTCGCAGGTTTCTTTTTGGTTTACAAAATAGATTTCTTGATTTACAAAATAAATTTCTTGTTTAATCTTTTTTATTTCGTTTTCGAGAGATTTTTTTTCTAAGTCGTTGTTCGAGCCTGAAAGTTTTTGGCCTTTTGGTATTGAATCAATGTGTAATTTAATTTTAATTTTATTAAGTTCATCTTTTTGTGCTTTCTTGTCATCTTTGTTTGTAATTCTTTTCGTAATTTTGTTTGAGTGTTCACTGTATTTTTTATTAAATTGTGCAGGGTGTACTACCCGTAACACACAGTAGTTTATACATGATCTTAGAGCTTTCCAGGGAATAAGCGGCCAGGTGAACCACAATCGCCATCTGCTGCTTAAATCTACAGGTTTAATCTGCTTGTCTAGTGGTTTAGTCGTACTCATATTGTTTTCCCGTTCGTTTATTTGAAAACCTATATTTATTATAGAACATGTAGCTTAAGAAAAGCTTAAAAGTTTCATTTTCTATCGGAAAAAACGATAAAAATTAACTTCGCCAGTAAAAATCAAAGACTTATGTCACTGAGTTAATAAGAAGGTTTTGTTGCTTAATCGCCCACTGAACATGTTCTTGCACCATCGCAGATGGATAATTTAAGCGGTTTTTAAGGACAGCAATAATTGCTGGATCATAAGGTGAATTACCTAAAGCGATAGCAAGATTACGCAGCCAGCGTTTGTAGCCTATTCTAATGATCGTAGTATTTTGGGTATTGGTTAAAAATTCTTTTTCAGTCCAGTTGAATAATTTAATTAGGGTTTGTGCATAATTTTTAGGAATCTGACGTATATTTTTATTCCACGGACAGCTTAATTGGCATTCATCACAGCCGGCGATTCGCTGACCGATTAATTTGCGTAACTCAACTGGGATTGAACCTTGGTGTTCAATGGTTAAATATGCAATACATAATTTTGCATCTAAAGTATGCGGAGCTTTTAATGCCTTAGTAGGGCATGCGTCAATACATTTGCTGCAGGTGTTGCAATGATTGTTGCATGGTTTATCAAATGGTAATTCTAAATTAGTAAAAAGTTCACCCAAAAAAATTTGCGAACCATGTTTTTTAGTTAACAGACAAGTATATTTACCAATCCATCCCAGTCCTGCTTTTTCAGCCAAAGCTTTTTCTAAAACCGGCGCGCTGTCGCAAAATGCGCGATATCTAAAATTTTCTACAACAGAATTTATTTTGTCAGCTAGTTGATGCAGTTTTTTATGCATAACTTTGTGATAATCACATTTAGTTACGTATGAAGAAGCGATTTCTTTTAAGTTGTTATCATCCTGCAGCTTGATTGCAAGATCCGGGTTGTTTGGTCGTTTTTTGCTGGATCCCGCGGTCAAGCCGCGAGATGACAACTTTGCACCGCAGGGTGACAAGGTATTGCAAATTTCATGGTTCACGGCGACGCAGATAATCGATTTAGTTTGATTCATTAGTTCTTGCGGATTAATGCGTTTTTCTTGGTGGCGGTTCATAAAATTCATTTCGGCTTGATAGCCATGCGCCAGCCAACTTTTAAAATGTTTTTGGTATGGAGATAAATCAGGATCAGTAATGCCAATTTCTGCAAAACCAATTTCTTTGGCCCAGTGTTTGATTTGGTTTGCGAGTTTAATTTTATTCATTTTAATTTCTATTAGTTTTTCAAGTGTATGGGTTATCTTTTTCAGACAATGTGAGGCCATGGATGGCCGAACCTTAGCGCCACATGGATGTGTTTAAGCGTGTCTGAAAAAGATAACCCATATGCTTGAAAATATGGTTACGACTCAAACATTGACTTCAACGACTCCGATTCACGGATACGATGAATTGCTTTGGCCAGTAGTTTGCTAATGCTAAGTTGACGAATTTTTTTGCATTTTTTTGCAGCGTCACTTAATTCAATCGTATCAGTTACAACTAATTCGTCAATTGTTGATGCTTCAATGTTTTCGATGGCATTACCTGATAATACTGGATGGGTAATATAAGCAAAAACAGATTTGGCGCCATTATCTTTTAATGCATCAATTGCCATACGCAAAGTTCCAGCAGTATCAACGATGTCATCTACAATAATACAGTCGCAATCTTTGACGTCACCAATAATATGCATTACTTGTGCTTGGTTTGGTTTAGGCCGGCGTTTATCAATAATTGCCAGGTCAGCACCAGGAATTAGCTTTGTGGTAGCACGGGCTCGCACTACACCGCCGACATCAGGCGAAATTACCATGACATTATCAAGTTTTTTCTTCATGATATCTTTGTGGATTAGCGGAGTGGAATAAATGTTATCAAGAGGATTATAAAAAAATCCTTGGATTTGATCTGCATGCAAATCAACTGTTAATACACGGTCAATACCTACAACGGATAACATATCAGCGACTACTTTAGCGGTAATTGGCACTCGTGCTGAACGAACACGGCGATCTTGTCTGGCAAAACCAAAATATGGAATTACTGCAGTAATTTTTGAAGCTGAGGCGCGTCTTAATGCATCGCACATGCATATAAGTTCCATTAAATTTTCACTGCCAGGAGAAGAAACAGGCTGGATTATAAAAACATCATGACCGCGTACATTTTCTAGTATTTCGATATCCATTTCGCCATCACTAAAACGATCAACTCTTGCTTTACCTAAGTTTATATGTAAGTGTTCAGATACTTTCTCGGCAAGAGCACGGTTGGCATTTCCACTAAATAACATCATATTTGACATATTAGATTCCTATGTAGATAGTAAAATGGCTGGGATGGTAGGATTCGAACCTACGAATGCGGAGATCAAAACCCCGTGCCTTACCACTTGGCGACATCCCAAAAGTGTGCATATTTTGCTGTTTATGTGTGTTGCTGTCAATAGGAAGTATACTATATAATCCACTTATTAACGATAATTTTTACATTTAGCTTGGGGTAGTACAAAATAATTGTTTCTGGAAGATCAATATTTGATATGCGAATATAATTTGCGTAATAAATTTGCCAACCTTGCTGATGCAGTTCAGTTAAGTGATTGTAATTATCAAGATAGTTAGTTGCCTGTTTACGAGGAACCGGGATACCGCGAATCCAATAATACATATTGGAAATAGGCAATTCCCAGCCAAGTTGTTGTTTGACTAATTGTTCTGGAGTAATAGCTGTAAACTTTTTGCCGTCAGCAGTTTGCAACGTGAATATGCCTGGTTTGCCATAAATCTTTACAGAACCTATGCCTAGGGGACCTGATATATAAATAGTGTAATTATTTTGTTGTTGCTCCCAGTTCAGAAAAGCTGCGAAATTTCTTTGAGGCGCTTGGATATACATATAGCCATTGATTTGCCAATCATGAAGTTTGCGTAATTGTTGTTGCCTGTCTTGCCAACTTAAGGAATAATGCTTTGAAGGAATTTGTGAAGTGCAGCCGCACAATAATCCTGTTAAAATTATAACGATTGTGAGTTTCATAATTTTTGACATTATAATATTATACACTGGAATTGGGGACGGAGCATTACATATTACAAAGCAACAAGCATGGCTTTGTAATTATGTAATAGCTCGCGTCCCGCAATGTAACTTACAATAAGGAATTGGGGACAGGTCTTCACCCATTACAAAGCAACAAACAGGGCTTTGTAATTATGTAATAGCTCGTGTCCCGCAATGTAACTAACAATAAGGAATTGGGGACAGGTCTTCACCCATTACAAAGCAACAAGCATGGCTTTGTAATTATGTAATAGCTCGTGTCCCGCAATGTAACTAACAATAAGGAATTGGGGACAGGTCTTCACCCATTACAAAGCAACAAACAGGGCTTTGTAATTATGTAATAGCTCGTGTCCCGCAATGTAACTAACAATAAGGAATTGGGGACAGGTCTTCACCCATTACAAAGCAACAAACAGGGCACTTGTAATGCGTGAAGACGCTGTCCCGCAATGTAACTAACAATAAGGAATTGGGGACAGGTCTTCACCCATTACAAAGCAACAAACAGGGCACTTGTAATGCGTGAAGACGCTGTCCCGCAATGTAACTAACAATAAGGAATTGGGGACAGGTCTTCACCCATTACAAAGCAACAAACAGGGCACTTGTAATGCGTGAAGACGCTGTCCCGCAATGCTATATATGAAAGATTCAATTCGCAACAAATTATCAAATATCGTTGATCGGCATGAGGAATTGCGCGCTTTGTTGAGTGATCCTGAGGTGATTAATGATCAACAGCAATTTCGTAAACTTTCGAAAGAATACGCGAATTTCACGCCTTTGGTAAATGCCTTTTTACAATATCAGGAAGCGTTGAAGTCACAAGAAAATTCGCGCGCTTTATTGCAGGATGAAGATTTAGAGATTCGGCGTTTAGCTGCTGAAGAAATAGAACAGGCTAAACAACAAATTGAATCTTTAGAACAAGAGTTGCAAATTTTATTATTACCTAAAGATCCAAATGATGATCGTAATGTGTTTTTGGAAATTCGCGCGGGAACTGGTGGAGATGAAGCTGCGATTTTTGTTGGTGATTTATTTAGAATGTATTCCAAGTATGCGGAAAATCAAGGGTGGCGCGTTGAGGTAGTAAGTTCCAGTTTAGGTGATCATGGCGGTTATAAAGAAATTATCGCGCGGTTGGTTGGTAAAAATGTTTATGAAAAATTAAAGTTTGAGTCCGGTGCGCACCGGGTACAACGTGTTCCGGAAACTGAATCACAAGGGAGGATTCATACATCAGCGTGTACAGTTGCAGTGATGCCGGAAGTTGAGGCTATTGATGAAATTGAAATTAATCCAGATGATTTACGTATTGATACGTATCGTGCATCAGGTGCAGGCGGACAACACGTTAATCGAACCGATTCCGCAGTGCGGATTACGCATATTCCAACGGGCGTGGTAGTTGAGTGTCAGGATGAACGTTCGCAGCATAAAAACAAGGCTAAAGCGATGTCATGGTTACAGGCTAAATTATTGGCTGCTGAACAGTCTAAACAACAAACTGAACAAGCGCAAACCCGGCGTAATTTAGTTGGTAGCGGTGATCGTTCGGAACGTATTCGTACGTATAATTATCCGCAAGGCCGCGTAACTGATCATCGCATTAATTTAACTTTATATAAATTATCTGAAGTTATGGAAGGTGCATTGGAATTAGTAATTGAGCCTTTAATTCGCGAGCATCAGGCTGATTTATTGGCGCAAGTGCAGGAGGGATAATTGTGCTTGAGTTTTTCACAATTTCTATGGCGTTAAAAGATGCAGTCACGCAATTTGTTAATTCACCAACCCCAGCGTTAGATGCGGAAATTTTATTAGAACATGTATTACATCAAACTAAAGCTTATTTATATGTTAATCCGGATAAAGTTTTAACGCCGGCGCAGCATCAACGTTTTGTTAATTTAGTTGAGCAACGCGCGCAGGGTGTGCCGATTGCGTATATTACAGGTCATCAGGGTTTTTGGGATCTGGTTTTGCTGGTGACTAAAGATGTTTTAATTCCGCGACCAGAGACAGAACTGTTAATCGAAATTGCATTACAATTATTTCCGGCGGATAAATCTTGTGTAGTTGCAGATTTAGGTACTGGCAGTGGGGCGATTGCATTAGCAATTGCACATGCACGGCCGAATTGGCAGTTAATTGCGATGGATAATTCTACTGCGGCAATTGCAATTGCGAAAAAAAATGCAGATCATTTGGAACTTAAGAATGTCTCGTTTATTTTAGGCGATTTCTGTGAGTCTTTGCCTGATTATCAGTTTGATTTAATTGTTAGTAATCCGCCATATATTGCGGAAAATGATTCGCATCTTCGTCAAGGCGATGTACAGTTCGAGCCTCGTGAAGCTTTGGTTGCTGGCAAGGATGGGTTGGATGCGATACGTAAAATTGCGGCTATTTCTTTAGAATATTTGCAGCCAGGTGGTTATTTATTGTTGGAGCATGGTTTTGATCAGGCGCAGCAAGTTAGGGATATTTTGGCTAATTGCGGTTATCAAAATCCAGTAACCAAACAGGATTTAGCTGGTCATCCAAGAGCAAGTATGTGTGTCAAATCCAAACTTGAGCGAAATAATTAGGCGCGTCGTAAAGATTTTACAATGCTATTAAACTTACGACTTAAACTAAAACTATGTTTAGTTGAAACATTTTTTGTGGTGTTTAGTTTTAAGGTGTTTAGTAAGGTTTTAATCATATAAAAACCAAATGAAAGTGTAACTATGCTTGCGGCAATAGCATAACAGAGAATTATCTGATTGGGATTTGGATTGATTGCTCTTGATCCTGCAATGAAAGTAGCTTGTGGGTTGAAACCTAAATAAGGTTTTCCGGATTTTGGCTTTTTTGTATTGTTATTTTTAATTTTGTTAATGTTTTTCTGCATAGCTTGATTACGGTCATTGGCAGTTTGCTTGATACGTTTTATTACATCTTCATATGTATTTTTTTCGGAAAGATTTTTAATAAATTTGTCTTTTTGAGTAATATAAGTAATATACTTTTTCTGTTTTTCTTTTTCTTTTTCTATTCTTTCATTTACATTTTTGAAGCAGGTTTTCACTTCGTTTCGGATAATTTTACGTTGTTTTTCTTCTTGATATGTTAATTCGAAGTTTTCTTCTACTTTTTCAAGAGTAGGACATTTTTTAGGATCAATATAGATCATTTTTTGGATGTATTTTATAATATTTTTGTCGATTTTTTTAGCTGATAAGCTGTCTTTAATTAATTTGTCAATTTCTTTTTTTTGCTCTTTTATATCTGGTTTATTGCGATATTTTTTTAGAATATATTCGTAGTCTTCTTTTTCCCCTCCTAAAATCAACCAAAATGTAACTCCTAATGAAGAAATGTCAAACTGCTTGCTGCGCTTCTTTTCTGTGCCGTTTAAAATTGGTAGCGGGAAAAATACATAATTATCTTCGCGTGCATTTTCAATTCTATTTTGACAAAGTTCTTTATTCTTTTCGTCATTCATGTTGCAAGTCATCTCAAAGTCAATTATATGTATTTCATCATATTCATCGATCATGATATTAGCTGGTTTTAAATCTGAATGAATATCAAGGTTTTTATGCATTTTCTTTAATTTTGCAATAATTTTAAGAAAAATTTCCAGCTTTTTTTCTAGTGTTTTATCTTCTAAAAAATAATCATCCAGGTTTTGCTGCAGATATTTTTGATAAATAATGCCTTTGTAAATAGGGGTTTTATTTTGTGAATCACAATAGTAGGTTTCTTTTATTGAGTAATTGTATACAGTATTAGGATTATATTTTTCTGTATATTCTATCCAGCGTTTCAAATCGTTTTTTTTGCCGGCGCGGGAGATGCGGCAGATGTTTTTTTCGGGCAGGTTTCTTAAATTGCCATTTTGATCTTTAGCGAAAAAAACATTTAGTTTTACGGCTTTATTCCAAATAGGGTATTTTTTAAGTTCTTCGTTTGATGTGTTTAATTGTGTGTTTAATTTTTCTAGTTTGTTTGGTTTTTTGTTTAGTACACTAATGGTATTTTCAATTTGCTTTATTTTTGTTTTAATTTTCTTTCTTTCTGGATCAGCGCGATATAGTAAAAGGCTGTCATATGGACGGTCATTATTTGGTATAATTGTATATATGGTTTCATTGTTTTTAATTTCATTTTTAAACAATTCTTTAACAATATTATTTGGTAATTTTTCAATGGAATTAGCGAGGTATGTCTTATATTTTTTTTGTTTATGATATCTTTTTTTAATTTTTTCTTTTTTGTTCTTTTCTTTTTCTTTGTCTTTAAGAGGTTGTTTTTGTTTTTCTTGGTCCTGAAAAAGTTGCTTGAGTTGCTTTAGTACTTGTTCTTCTTTCGGGAAACCGTTTTGAAAGTGTATTGTTATTGTATTGTAAGACATTCTATTTGTATTCCATAGTATATTTATTACAGTATATTTTATAGGCAATAATTGGTTAAAAAGCTAACAATCTGGTGAAAAAAAGAGCAATTTTATGCGTAAAAAAAATAATGAGGTGTTTAATGCAATCTTGTAACTGTGTAAGTCATTGATTTTTCTAAATTTATGAGTTTGAGTAAGTAGTAAAATAGGGGGATTTCAATAGTA
This sequence comes from Gammaproteobacteria bacterium, assembly GCA_050123375.1. GTDB lineage: Bacteria > Pseudomonadota > Gammaproteobacteria > UBA12402 > UBA12402 > JASFHF01. Next base: position 101,338 of record JASFHF010000001.1, on the reverse strand, counting down.
TGGCGCTTGAAATAATTGCGAACTAGTTGCTTGATTATTTGGTATGCTTTAGGTACCATGCTTGATCTTTTTATGCCATTTTGTGCATTATAAGCTATATTATATTTTGAGGTTATATTATGAAACCAGATATTCATCCAACATCCAACGAGCTCAAAGTGACTTGCAGTTGCGGTAATGAGTTTACAACGCAATCTGTTTTAAATGGAAATTTACATATTGATGTTTGTAATAAATGTCATCCTTTCTACACTGGTCAGCAGAAGATTGTTGATACTACCGGTAGAGTGGAAAAGTTCCATAAAAAATATGATATTCCTGGGATGACCAAAAAAGGCAAGAAAGAAGAGCCAAGCAAAAAAGAGGATTAGTTTATTTTCGCAGGACTTATTTTGCATAAGTCCTGTTCTGAATAATTTTAAGGAGAAAAATAACAATGGCGGTGCAGGATGATTTTTTGCAAATCTTAGTTGATAAAGAGGTTCCAGTTTCAGTTTATCTAGTTAGTGGAATTAAATTACAGGGTAAAATTAGTAGTTTTGATCGGAATGTAATTTTATTAAAAAGCGGTATTAGACAATTAGTCTACAAACGTGCTGTTTCTACAATTGTACCTATATATAATATTGAAATTCCAGAGAAATCTAAACCAAATTAAAAAGGTTTAGTGTGCATGGGAGTTTAATTGTTGTCTTCTGCAGAATCGAGTTTAGAAAAAGCAGTTCTTGTACAAGTCAGTTTTGCACATGAGGATTTCGTGTCCGAATTAGCAGAGTTTCGTGAATTAGTTTTATCCGCTGGGGTTAATCCAGTTGCAATTGTTACAGGGAGCAGAAAAATTCCTACAGCAAAATATTTTGTTGGCAGTGGTAAAGCAGAAGAAATTAAACAATTAGTGATACAGCATGCAGCGGATATTGTTATATTTAATCATCCTTTGACTCCGGCTCAGGAAAGAAATTTAGAAAAATTATTGTCTGCGCGAGTTTTAGATCGTACGGGTCTTATTTTAGATATTTTTGCACAGCGCGCGCGTACTTTTGAAGGAAAGTTGCAGGTTGAGTTGGCTCAATTGCAGCATTTGTCTACCAGGTTAGTGCGTGGCTGGACGCACTTGGAGCGGCAAAAAGGTGGTATAGGGTTACGAGGTCCTGGTGAAACACAATTAGAAACTGATAGGCGTTTGATTCGAATTAGAATAAAACATATCAAACAGCGTTTAGAAAAAGTACGTCAGCAGCGTCGCGAAGCAAGACGCAAGCGCCAAAAATCAGAAGTTCCAACGGTATCTTTAGTTGGTTACACCAATGCGGGTAAATCAACTTTATTTAATTATCTTACAACAGCAAAAGTTTTTGCTGCCGACAAATTGTTTGCAACGCTCGATCCTACCTTGCGCAGAGTTAAATTACCTGCATTAGGTGCAGTAGTATTGGCTGATACGGTTGGGTTTATTCGTAATTTACCACATGATTTAATTGAGGCTTTTCGTGCAACTTTAGAAGAGGTTAAGGATGCTGATTTGTTACTGCATATTATTGATGCGCATGATGCCGAAAGACATGAGTATATTAAAGAAGTAAATAATGTTTTAAGTCAAATTGATGCGGCAAATGTTTTACAATTGGAAGTTTTTAATAAATTGGATTTGTTATTGGATAAACAACCAGTGATTGAGCGTAATCGTGATGGAAAACCTGTGCGAGTTTGGGTCTCGGCTAAAACAGGAGAAGGAATTGAATTATTGCAGCAGGCAATAGTTGAATGTTTGTCTGGTCAGGAAGTACATTGTTGCTTGCGTATAACCGCTAAATCTGGTTTACTAAGATCTCAATTGTATAATTTAAATGCTGTATTAAGCGAGCAATTTGCGAAGAATGGTGATTGTTTACTTGAGGTTAAGTTGCCATTTTCGTTGTTACAACAATTATAGGTGTATTTATGGAATATGATTTAATTGCGGCACTTGCATTGGTATTAATTTTGGAAGGGTTGCTGCCGTTTTTGGCACCAAATTTATGGCGGCGGATGGCTAATCTTATGGCAAAAAAAAGCGATAATGTTTTGCGGATTGTTGGTTTTATTTTGATGTTATTAGGCACAATAATATTATATGTTCTGCACATACTTTTGAGGTAATTAGTTTATGAGTAATCGTAATTTAGTTGTTGTTGGGGCGCAATGGGGCGATGAAGGTAAAGGTAAAGTTATTGATTTATTAACAGAACATGCCGACGCAGTGGTGCGTTTCCAAGGAGGGCATAATGCTGGTCATACGTTGGTGATTAATGGTGAAATAATTAAATTGCATTTGATTCCTTCCGGGATTTTGCATGATGGTGTTCATTGCATAATTGGTAATGGTGTGGTGTTATCGCCGATTGCTTTAATGGACGAAATTAATGAGTTAGAAAAAAATAATATTTCAGTTCGAGATCGCTTACACATTAGTAATGCTTGTCCTCTCATTTTACCATATCATGTTGCAGTTGATCATGCGCGAGAAAAAATTCGTGGTACGACAGCGATTGGTACCACAAGAAGAGGTATTGGTCCCGCTTATGAAGATAAAGTAGCACGTCGCGCAATTAAATTAATAGATTTATTTGATGAAGAAATATTTACTAAGAAATTACAAGAAGTAGTTAAATATTATAATTTTTTACTAAAAAATTTATATAAAGTACAAGAAGTTAATTATCACCACATTCTTGACGAAATTTTACCATTAGTAGAGCAGTTGCAGCTAATGACTGAGGATACAGCAACCACTTTAAATGAATTACGTTTACAAAATAAAAAAATATTATTTGAAGGTGCGCAAGGAATATTGTTAGATGTTGATTTTGGAACTTATCCTTATGTTACTTCGTCTAATACTACAGTTGGTGCAGTTACTACAGGTAGCGGTTTTGGACCGCGTTATCTTGATTATATTTTGGGAGTTGCTAAAGCATATACTACACGAGTTGGCAGCGGTCCATTTCCTACAGAATTAGTTGATGATGAAATTGGCAATTATTTGGCGGCGCAAGGTCGTGAGCTTGGAACTACTACGGGTCGTAAACGTCGTTGTGGTTGGTTTGATGCAGTTGCAATGCGTCGCGCAGTGGAAATCAATAGTATTTCAGGATTATGTGTTACCAAGCTTGATGTATTGGATGGATTGGAAGAAATTAAAGTTTGTGTGGCATATTGTTATAGAGATCAGGAATTAACAACGTTTCCAACTAATTCGGAGCTTTTAGAAAAATGCGAACCGGTTTATGAGGTTTTGCCGGGATGGTCAGAATCAACTGCGCAAATAAGTGATTATGCAAAATTACCAAAAGCCGCAAAAAATTATTTAGATTTTATTGCTGCAAAAGTTGGTGCGCCGGTTGATATTGTTTCAACGGGTCCGGACAGAAATGCTGCGATTGTGTTGCGGAATTTGTTTGAATAGGCTTTATTTACTTTGTTCATTTTCTTTTTTTCGATCCATAGTGGTTTACCCAAATTAAATCAATAATTACTATTACGATTTATTATCTCATATTATAACAATGAAAACTAGCGTGAAAACTACGGTTTTGGTGCCGAGGAGAGGACTCGAACCTCCACAGGGTTTCCCCCACAAGTACCTGAAACTTGCGTGTCTACCAGTTTCACCACCTCGGCCAAGAGAATGGGAGTTTGAATTTACCTTTTAAAGGCGACACCAGCCGCATTCCGGCACACGCAGCCATTGCTACCGTTGCTTCCTTCCGGATCTGGCGGGATTCGCAATTTAACGTTGCGAAAGGACCGATGCCGCCATTAAAAGGTAAATCGGAGAGGGAGGGATTCGAACCCTCGATACGCTATTAACGTATACACGAGTTCCAGTCGTGCTCCTTAAACCAGCTCGGACACCTCTCCACTTAAAACCAAGCAACCATCCATGGTGATTGATCCGGCTCAGCATCCATGCTGAGCGTTCGCCGGGGCGAAGCAATGCTTCGCCTAAACTGACACCGACTCACCCAGTCGTGCTCCTTAAACCAGCTCGGACACCTCTCCATTGTACATATAAATTTCTTTCTACCAAGTAACTTTTATTTTTATTTATTCGTCTTTTTTCTTCTGAACATGACAATGTGTTTCACGCAAGAAAAAGCTTAGGATAAAAGTTAGTATAAAGCCAATCGGTAAAATAGTTAACGCAATTTTATAATTATGCGCTGAATAGAACCGAATGCCATGCATCATTTTTCCTTGCCAGGACGCATCTAACAGCATGCCGATAATTGGCTGGAATATTGCGCCGCCTAACATAATAATTGCGTTGGTTAATGCAATGCTGGTTCCGGCAAGTTTATTGGGACTAATTTCACGTCCAATTGCAAACACAATTACTTCAACACTGGTTAAAACACCGAAAATGAATAATAAAATAAATAAAGAGGTTGGCGATAAATGATGTACGTATAAAATAATACAAAAAGTGATTGCCGATAATAATGAGCCGATCATGATTGGCAATTTTCGTTGTCTAGTGTAATCAGAAACCCAGCCTGCCAAAGGGCCGCCAATTACCCATCCCCAAAATACCATTGAAATAGCAGTTGCTGCGGTAGCTCGAGTTAATCCATGAGCTTGAGTTAAATATGGAATGCCCCACAATTCTGCAAATGCAGATAAGGATAAAAATAAAAAACAACCGATGGTGCTGGTTAACCAAATATATGGATTTTTTATTGCTTGCAATAACCCAATACAAACTTCTTTTAAATTTAATTCAAGATGATAAGCTTGGTGGCGTTCTGATTTGGTTTTTACCTTATCGCGCACAATTAAAAATATTAACACAGTTAAAATTACACCGAGCCAGGCTGATATGTAAGTTGAATGACGCCAGCCATAATTTTCTAAAAGTTTGGTTAATAAAATATCGCCGCTGATCGCGCCAATCATACCTAATGTAGATACTAATCCACACATTGCTGCAAAACGTTCCAGCGGCAGCCAAATGGTAGCTAATTTTAATGCGCCAACAAATGCAAATGCGGAACCAAAACCAATTAAAAATCTGCTTAGTTGCGCTAAAAATATATGATTACTGCCGGCAAATATAAAGGCTCCAGCAGTACAAGCAGCGCAGGCGAGTAATAGTAAATAACGTGGACCATAGCGATCTAATAACACGCCAATAATTAATTGCATGGGAGTATAAGCGTAATAAAAATAAGCAGATAAATTCCCCAGTTGTGCGGCAGATAAATGATAAGCGTGCATCAAGTCAGAAGTCATCACGCTGGGCGCAATACGTAAGAAATATTCGTAAAGATAAAATGCTGCGCCAATGCCGCAAATTAACCACGGTAAAAAACGATATTTTTCACCAGGTGTTAGGTCTGTTATTGTTAGTCTGCTCATTTTTACCCTTCAGGACTTACGTGAAAAGCGATCTGCTTTGTTAAAAGCTCATTCAAGCCGCTCATTTATTATTTATAAACTCGCGTCTTTCGCTCGCTTTTTTCTCGCATCTCATCTTTTCACGTAAGTCCTGTCCTTATTATGAAAACGCACATCTTATACGAATTTGGGTTAAGATTCAAATTGTCAGGGTTCGTCGTGTGATAACGTGGTTGGATTTCAAGATATAACTGTTTGGTTTTATTGTATTTTAGTTTTAATTTGGGTCTTATCAAAATTGTATAGATTTTAGGCAAAATTTGTTTAAGCAAATAAGAAGTACAATAAATTCATCTTTTTTAAAAATAAAAATGAAGAGATTTTTATTTAATCATTGTGACGGTTTTGGTGATGTTAAGTGCTGCTAATTTGGTTGTAACATCATTAGCCCAGGATCTATTATTAATTGGGCCAATTTTTACGTGATATAAACGATCAGCACCATTAAACATAATTTCACATGGTGCAGCTATTTTGCTGCTGATTTCTTGCTGCATATATCTGGCATGATTCAGTTTGCTGTAAGCGCCGACTTGTAAATATATTTGCGGCGAGTGAGTGACAGTAGTTTTGTTTATATCAATAGAATCAATTCTAACTAATCCAGTTCCATGTTTAACAATATCTAGTTTTTTTGCTGCGGCATATGATAAATCAATAATACGATTATCTTTAAATGGGCCGCGATCGTTAATGCGTACAATCACTTGTTTGCCGTTTTCCAGGTTGGTTACTTTTACATAAGAGGGAATAGGTAAAGTTTTGTGCGCGGCTGTCATTTTATAGACGTCATAAGTTTCACGATTTGCGGTAAGGTGGTCGTGAAATTTCATACCATACCATGATGCAATTCCGGTGGCATGATAATTTTTGCTGCTTGGTAAAACATAATAATGTTTGCCGTAAACTGTGTAAGTATAAGGATTACCGTATTTGCTTCTGTTTTCTTTTTTTGGTTTTGCATTGGCAATTTTAGATACGTCAATTTGTTTTTTTGGGGGTTTATCTTGTTGTGATGTTGTAGTACAAGCTGTTAATAATAAACTCACTAGGATTATAATAATTTTTTGCGGGTTCATTTTTTATTTCCTAATAGCATTGCGGGACGTGAGCTTTACATAATTACAATGCTTTGTTTGTTGCTTTGTGATTATGTAAAGCTCCGTTCCCAATTCTTGTCTTTAATGATTGCAAATATGCTTTTTTAATTTCCTGGCTTAATTGATAGACTGCCATTGCATATTGAATGTTCGTATTATAAGTCATGATAACATACATATTATGAAATCCCAGCCAATATAGTGGATTATTTTTTCCTTGCAGTTTAATTACGTTGGCTAATGTATTTGATGGGATAGTAACGACAGGTTCAATATTATATTTGGCCAATTGTGCTAAAGTAAATTTTGGTTCTCGCTGCGTTAAGAATTTAGTTAAATTTTTTGCAGATAAGTGATTGGTGAATTTTGCTTTTAACGCAATACTGCTGTCTTCTTGCCAGCCATGTGCTTGGAAAAAATTAGCGATGCTGCCAATAGAATCTTTTGCGTCATTAATTAAATCGATTTTTCCAGATTTATCAAAATCAACTGCGTAAGCGCGGACATTGCTTGGCATAAATTGTGGTTGTCCAATGGCGCCTGCGTATGATCCATAAACTTTTAATGGATTGATTTTATTTTCGCGGCAGAATAATAAAAATTGAGCTAATTCTTTTTTGAAATATTCAGCGCGTTCCGGATATTTAAAACCAATAGTTGATAACGCGTTAATTACTTTGAATTCTCCGGTTTTTTTGCCATATTTACTTTCTACTCCAATAATCGCTACGATGATGCTTGGTGGTATTCCGAATTCAAGATATGCGCGTTTTAAAGTCGCGGCATATTTATGCCAAAACTTAACTCCGCCATCAATACGTTGTTGTGTGATAAAATGTTGTTGGTATTCGTTCCATGGAACTTCTTCATAAGGATGTTTAATTTTGTTTAGAATTTGTTGTTTAATTTGCACTTGTTTGAATAATTTTATAAGTTGTGCGCGTTTAAAATCGTGTTGTTTTACCATCTCATCAATAAATTTTTTTACTTCTTTTTGTTGATATAGTGGTTGAGTCTTGATTGCGATTGATTTTTTCGTTTTTGGTGGTTTTTTTTGTGATTGGGCGCAGCCGGATACCGCAATGACACAACAAGCAAGTATTGCTAAATTAAATTTTACCAATATCTTGATGGTTGTCCGCACAATTTATTTCCTTAGTAGTTTTTTATGTCCATGTATAGACATTAGTATACCAAAACCAGCCATAAATGCTATCATCGATGATCCGCCATAGCTAATTAAAGGTAAAGGCAATCCTGCTGCTGGCAGAATTCCGGTAACCATCCCAATATTGATGAAGATTGATAAAAAGAACATTAGGCTTAAACTGGCGGCTAATAGCCGTGTATAGGTGTCTTGAGCGTGGTTTGCGATGTATATACAACGTGCGGTAATTAACACATAAATTGTTAGTAGTATTAAACTGCCAAACAGCCCAAATTCTTCTGCTCCAACTGCAAAAATAAAGTCAGTTGCGTGTTCTGGCAAAAAATGAAGATGTGATTGTGTGCCCATTAACCATCCTTTGCCAAAAAAACCGCCGGAACCTATAGCAATTTTAGATTGGATTATATGATAACCGCTGCCAAGCGGGTCACGTTCTGGGTTAAGAAAAACTAAAATGCGTTGTCGTTGATAATTATGCATAAAATGCCATAGAAGAGGAATGGATATTATGGCAAGGCTGAATAGTCCAGTGATTAAACCCCAGCTAATTCCGGCAAATAGCAATACGCAGGCTCCGCTGATGGTTAAGGTAATTGCAGTGCTTAGATCAGGTTCTTTAGCAGTTAGAATTACAGGTACCAGAATGATTGCGGCGGAAACCGCAATATCTTTTATTTTTGGCGGTAAATGACGGTTTTTGTAGTACCATGCCAGCATCATTGGAATAGCAAGCTGCATTATCTCAGAAGGTTGTAGGTGTAGTAAACCAAGATTAAGCCAGCGTTGCGCGCCTTTGCCAATGTGTCCAATGATCAAAACAGCAAACAGCAAAAAAATACCAATACTGTAAATCCACGGAGTCCAGCGTTCATAGATATATGGAGGTAATTGTGCGATAAGAGTCATCAATATCAGGGCAAGTCCAATGTGAATAATTTCTTGAACTATCATGCCGAACTGTTGATTGCTGGCGCTATATAAAATAAAAAATCCAATTATAGTAATAGTTAAAAGCAGAAGTAATAGCGGCAAATCAAGATGCAGAGTTTGCCAGATTGAACGTCGTTGTTTGTAATTATTTAATAACTGCATTTGGTTTTCCATGTAAGGCTAATAAATAATAATCTAAAATTTCACGTGCTATACGAGGAGCATCAGTGCTGTTTTCACTAACAATTGCTAATGCAATTTTAGGGTGATTTGTTGGTGCGAAAGTAATAAACACGGAATTATCGCGTAAATTTTTTGGTATTTCGCTAATATTGTTAAACTCAGCATATTGTAAACTAACTAGTTGCGCGGTTCCAGTTTTAGCTGCAACTGTATATGGTGGTTTATGGCCAAAACGATACCCAGTTGCGCCGGTTATTACTTTGCTCATTGCATTAATTACAGTTTCCCAGTTTTTTGGATTATTTAAAATAACTGGCGGTTCTTCGGTTGGTTGGGTTTTTGTGATTGTGCCGTCGGGTGATTGGGTTGCATATAATAAATGAGGTTTTAAGTGCATGCCGCGATTGGCCAAAATAGCAGTAGCGGTTGCTAATTGTAATGGAGTTACTTCGATATATCCTTGTCCAATGCCGGCGTTAGCAGTATCTCCTTTAAACCAGGCTTGTCCGTTGTATTTTAATTTCCATTCGGGGCTGGGAACGTTTCCGGGTAATTCTTCCTGCATATCAATACCGGTTTGTGTGCCGAAATTAAATTGATTTAAAATTTCGTCAATTTGACGAATACCTAACGCATTGGCCAATTTCCAGAAATAAGTGTCGCAAGATTCAATGATTGCTTTAGATAAATTTACCCAGCCATGGCCGGTTCGTCTCCAGTCATGGAAAATGTGTGTAGTGTTAGGAATTTGGTACCACCCTGGATCAAATATTTTTTGTGCAGCAGTGATAGTGTTAGTTTTCAAGCCTTCGATGGCGATGAATGGCTTGATAGTGGAGCCGGGAGGATATAATCCGCGCAGCGGCCGATTGTACAGCGGATGGTTTTTATCATGCTGCAGTTGTTGAAAATCATGATAAGAAATGCCGTTGATGAATGTATTTGGATCATAGCTTGGATTACTTGCTATTGCTAAAATTTCGCCAGTGCTGGGTTGGATTGCTACAACTGCGCCATTATGTTTAGTGAGCGCTTTTGCTGCAACTTGCTGCAATCTGCTGTCAATAGTTAAATAAAGGTTATTTCCGGGTGTTGGAGGTGTGGTGTTGATTGTTCGTATGGTTTTGCCATTGGCATCGGTTTCAATTTTTTGGTAGCCAACTAAACCGTGTAACTGTGGTTCATAATATTTTTCGATCCCAACTTTGCCGATGAAATTAGTTGCAGCATAATTAGCAGTATCAATGGTATTAAGATCACGAGTATTAATACGGCCTACGTAACCGATTACGTGAGCAAAAGTTTCTCCTAGCGGATATTGGCGGATTAGTTTTGTTTGTACGGAAAAACCAGGAAAGCGAAAACTATTTACTGCAAATTTTGCTGCTTCTTCTTCGGTTAATTTTAGTTTAAGTAAAATTTGTTCAAAACGCCGATGTTGTTTGAATTGTTTGTGAAATTGTTCTAAATCATTTTTACTTAAAGGAATAATTTTATTTAGCTCAGTGATGGTTTGATTTAAGTTTTGTGTTTTACTGGGTGTAACCATTAAACTAAAAGTTGGAATATTTTTTGCCAGGATAATGCCGTTGCGGTCGTAAATAATGCCGCGGCGTGGTTCAATTGGATTGAGATCAATAGAATTTAATTTGGATAACGTAGTATAGTATTTGTGTTGAATAATTTGTAAGGCAAATAGACGTCCCGCTAGTATTAGGGTTAGAATAGTTATTGCAATGCTGATTACTATAATTCGCCGTTTTAGCAGCAGCATTTCTTTGGTGCTGTTTTTGATGAAGAAGTGTTTCATTGTAAGCGGAGTTTAACTTATAAGTCGATTTTTGAATAGGCTTTTGGAAGTAATTTTACGCTCCTGGACGCTTGCCCAGCTATTTCTATGAAATAGCTGGGTTTCCTTCGCTCCTCGCTCGCCTACGGGTCGCGCGGATTCGGCATCCATGCCTCAGCCGCGCTGAAATTTGCATCCAGCAAATTTCTCCCTACCTCGCTGCGGTGCTCGGCAAGCTTTAAGTCGCATAAAATTACTCCCAAAATCCTTTCGTTCAAAAATCGGCTGAATAATTACGGATTCACTTGAATTTTCATAATTTGTCTTTATATTTACATAATCAATAACATAATTAAAGAGGTGACCAATATGACAGATTCCAGCAAAATTCAGCCGCAAAAAGAAACTTTGGGTTTTGAGACGGAAGTTAAACAATTATTACATTTGATGATAAATGCGTTGTATTCAAATAAAGAGATTTTTTTGCGTGAGTTGGTTTCTAATGCGTCTGATGCGATTGATAAGCTGCGGTTTGAGTCGTTGGAAGATCAGGGGTTATGCGAAGGAGATGCCAATTTTGAAGTTTATGTTGATTTTGATGAAAAGAAAAAGACGATCACGGTGCGTGATAATGGTATTGGTATGAGTCGTGAGGAAGTTATTGAAAATCTTGGTACGATTGCAAAATCCGGTACGCGTGAGTTTTTTGCAGCTTTGACTGGCGATCAGGCTAAAGATGCTAAATTGATTGGCCAATTTGGTGTGGGTTTTTATTCCAGTTTTATTGTGGCTGATAAAGTTACGGTAATTACCAGGTGTGCGGGTCTGACTAAAGAACATGGGGTGCGTTGGGAGTCAGCAGGTCAAGGTGATTATACCATTGAAAATATCGAGTGTGCACAGCGTGGTACCAAGGTTGTTTTACATTTAAAAGATTTGGAAACAACTTTTTTAGATAGCAGCAGATTGCGGGAGATTATTACCAAATATTCCAATCATATTAATGTGCCGATTCTAATGAAAAAGCCGCCAGAGTCAGAGCCGGAAACCAAAGATGATGAAGAAAAAAAAGCTGAACCCAAGAAAGCAGAAATTGAATGGGAAAAAGTTAATCATGCTACTGCTTTATGGATTAGATCTAAAAGTGAGATCACCAAAGAAGAATACCGTGAATTTTATAAGCATGTTTCGCATGATTTTGAAGATCCAATGTTGTGGAGTCATAATAAAGTTGAAGGGAAATTAGAATATACTTCGTTATTGTATATTCCTGCGCATGCGCCGTTTGATTTGTGGAATTATGAACATCGGTATGGTTTGAAATTATATATCAAACGTGTGTTTATCATGGATGACGCAAAACAATTTTTACCGCAATATTTGCGTTTTGTGCGAGGTGTTATCGATTCAAATGATTTACCGTTAAATATTTCGCGTGAGATTTTGCAGGATAATCCTTTAATTCCAAAAATTCGCGGAGCTTTAATCAAACGTATTTTAAATATTTTGGATGATTTATCTAAAAAAGATAAAGATAAATATGCCAAGTTTTGGCAGCAGTTTGGTAAAGTTTTAAAAGAAGGACCAGCTGAAGATTATGCTAATAGGGAGCAAATTGCTAAATTATTACGATTTGCTTCGACGCATGCGGATCACGATACGCAAGATGTTTCATTAGAAGATTATGTTGGCCGGATGAAGAAAGAACAGGATAAAATTTATTATGTTACTGCGGATAGTTTTATGGCGGCAAAAAATAGCCCGCATTTAGAAATTTTCCGTAAGCAAGGTATCGAGGTGTTATTGCTTAGCGATAAGATTGACGAATGGTTGGTAACGCATTTAACTGAATTTGACGGCAGGCATATGCAGGCGGTAACTAAAGGTGCATTAGATCTTGGTGAATTAGAAGACGAGGAACATAAAAAAGAACAAGAAAAAGTCAAAGATGATTATGCCGGCATGTTGGAGCAAATTAAAAAAATATTAGGTGAAAAAATTAAAGAAGTCAGGATAACTTCGCGTTTAACTACATCACCTGCTTGTATTGTCGCAGATGAATACGACTTGAATATGAATATGAAACGTATTTTACAATCGATCGGTCAGGATATTCCGGAAAGCAAACCGATTTTTGAAATTAATCCGGAGCATGCGATTGTTAAGCGTATAAAAAATGAGACGGATGACGAGCGTTTCAAAGAATGGATTGAAATTTTATTTGAGCAATCAGTATTGGCTGAAGGCGGTCAATTAAAAGATCCGGCAACGTTTGTATCGCGGTTGAATAAATTGCTGCTCGAGTTAGCTTAGAAATTTGGCAGAACGTGAGTTTTTGCATGTATCTCAGTTTTTATACAGTTCTCAGGGGGACGGAGCTTTACATGATTACAAAGCAACAAGCAAGGCCTTGTAATTATGTAAAGCTCACGTCCCGCTAATTTCTATGGGAGAAAGTCATGAGGCAATGTTTTTGTGTTAGCGGTTCCGTAAAGCTTTTATTTTGGTTATATATTTTAATTGAAATTGCGTTATTTGTTTTAATTGGTAAATTAATTGGCGTATTAGCAACCTTAGGTTTAACCTTGTTAACCGCGATTTTTGGATTTGCCTTGCTGCGTTATCAAAAAGCTATGATGATGAAACAAATGCAGCAGACGATGCAAGGCGGCATGCCGGCTTTTAACATGTTTGGCGGCACATTTTTAATGTTCGCCGGTATCTTGCTGATTCTACCGGGATTTTTCACTGATTTTATCGGGATTTTGTTTCTAATTCCTAAACTACAATTCTGGTTGTTTAATTTCTTCATGAAACTGCAATCCAAAGGCAAAACTTGCGCAAAAAATGAGCCTTGTGATCAAGGAAAGACTATTGAAGGCGAGTTTTGGGAAGATAAAGGCAAGTAATATCAAGGAGTTGTGAGATTTTTTTGTGATTAATTTATGTCGTAACTTGTTGATTTTTATAGTTTTTCAGTAATTCTATTCCGAATAACCAAATTTTTGATGATTTCTTAATATTTCCTTAACAATAATGTTCTATACTAAGAATAAGATAAAGAATGCATATGGTCGCTAAAGGAATGGCACGGTTATTACATAACTATCAATAGGGGGCTAATATGTTAGGAAAAGACACATCTAAAAAAGCACGTCCAAAAAAGACACATCCAAAAAAAAGCACATCCAAAAAAAAGCAGCATCAAGTTTCTGATCTTTATAAACTAATGAATAAAATTCAACTTAATCGGATTTTAGAAAAAGAGCGACAAAAAGATCTTATTGAAATAGATACAGACATGAATGAAATGCTTGATATTATGCAAGATCAGAAGTATATGTTAAACAAAAACTTTAGACTTATTCAAGAATTAAAGGGCAAATTAAATACGTCAATTACAAGTGTCCAGAAAGGGCGTAATAATATAAGAAAAGCTTATTATCTTAGAGAAAAGACTAATCTATTTAAGATTGTTGGCAGATTTTTTGAAAAATTACTGTTTAACAAGAATATATTAGACAAATCGAGCCCAATAACAGTAGAAGAAGTAAATGAGCCAGAATATAAACTAGATAGAAAGTTAGTTGAAAAAAATATAAGAGAAAAACGAATTATAGATTGTTTGCCCCAGAATGAAGACTATGCTGTAACTTTAATGATGCATGAAATAGACAAAAAATTTCGTAAAGAAATTGATAAGCTGCAAGAACAAATAGAACAGGCAAAGCGAGAAAAAAATAAAACAGCATTAGGGTGTTTGCGATTTAAAAAAAGACTTAACCTTAAGCTATACAAATCGTATTTTACTACACAAAAAATAATTGTTTGTAAGTCATTTTCCAATTCCGAAAAAGACAAATCTCAAGAAGGTAAAAAATACAAAATTGTTTTTGAGCGGTCAAAAACCTTTGTTAATGGTATGACAAAGGATGAATGCTCAGAAGAGCATTTTGAAAACTATGGATATAAAAATAATTTCGAAGATACTCCATATTTATGCAAGTTCTCGCGGGTATGGTTATTGGGTCGTGTAGAACAGGTTAAACTCGCAAGTAAACAAGTTAGAGTTGGCAGAGAGCGTAGCTTAGTAAACCGATATAAACGTGATTTAGCTCAGGTATTGTTTTATAAGACAGACTCAAAATATAGTTGCGGAAGTCATGAAGATTGCATGAAATCATATGATTATATTAGAAAAAATGGAGGATTTAAGGTTCATAAGGTAAGTTATACAGAACAGCGTAAGAGAGAGCTTCTGCAATGTATAAAAGGTGAAGAAAAACGTATCAGTATAAAAAATTATAAAAAGAAAAAAGGAATTAGTAAATGGTTTATTCGAACATTTAAAAATAAAGATTATCGTTATTATAGATATTTACAGCGCATGAAACAGCAGATCATAGGGCATGTATACAATAGAAAGTTAATTCAAGGTAATGAACGAATAAGAGAGTTAAGATTAAAATTGGCAGAGGAAATTAGTAAATTGCCCCAGAACAAATATGATTTTCTTGATGCTATGAATATTTGTGATTTAAAGGACAAAATAAAGTGGACGCCTATTCAAATTGCCAAGTTTTTAACGCGAGATTATTCGGTTCTTGAAAAGACTTTGGGAAAAGTTGAGAAAATGCTGCAAGGCGCGAAAGATTTCAAACAAAAGAGCAATGAACAAACAGCTAATACTACAACAATAACAAATGATAATCCAAAAGCAAATCCTCTAGGCTCGCTAGAAGCAATTAAAGAAGTATTAGATAACTTAAAAAAATTAAATAAAAGCGAAGAGCAGAATAGCTATATTAAAATTGTAGAACACAAGCATAATAGAAAATTTGTTGATAAATTTATTAAGAAAATAGAAAAAGGGATATTAGTTCTTCGGGACAAAGCGACACTTAATGATAAACTTATTGAAAGATGTAAAAAAAGCACCATAAAGAAAATTTTTGAAAATCTTGCAAAACTTGGTGATGGTGAAAATGTTAATTTAAATATGATAAAATGTCAGATTCGTGACGCAAGGTATTATAATTCACACATAAGAAGAAATTATAAAAATGCCATGAAATTGAAAATTTTAGCAGATATCTGTGATGGTAAAATACAAACAAATATACAAACAAAAAAAGGTGAGTCATTATATGATAATAGTGGGTTAAGAACTAAATTTACAAAGCATTTTACTAAAGATGAGAAAAGAGAGTTACCATCAATAATTAAAAAAGTTGTGAAATATTACTTGGGTAAAAGTAAAATAGATGAGTCTGAAAAAGTTAAAACCTACAAACAGTTGGCCCAAATAAATGAAGACAAAACTAGTGAGCTTCAAGAAAAAATAAAGAAAATTTTAAATTTAAAATCTAAGCAACTTAATATAACTGAAGGGCTTGGGGCTTATATAGAAAAAATGCGGGAAGAGTTAATTAAATCTGGATTAATAGGTAAGCTAAAGGAGTCAGAAAAGCCTAGGCAGAATCAGAATAATGAGCCGAAAAAGTGTGGGTATATTGAGCTTTTAACAAAAATCTTTGATTTGTGGAAACAGCATAAAAGCACTGCAGTATTAGATGGTGTATTTAATAATTGTATGCAGCAACCATTGAATCCTGCACACGGCGTCTTAATTGGTTTTTTGTATAGCTTAAGATTGGTAAGTGAGAAATTGCTTAAGAATTGGGTAAATAAGCGATGTGAAGAATTATCAAAAAATTCAGTATGGACACGTTTTGACACGATATTGCTATCAGGTAAACTGTCCGGTAAACAAATATTTCCCCAACGTGAAAAACTTATTTTCTCCGATATATGGAAAAAATTTAGCAAGTATAGTGGTAATGAGAAAATGCCTGAAAGTTTAGAATCTATGCTTTTTGGGATATTGAGCGATCTTTACAATAAATTTGAAAAATCAAAAAATGAAAAGAAAAAACCAGAAATTAATGAATATTTCATGTGTATATACCAGGTATATAAAATATGGGTAACAGGAACGTCTCAAGAATATTTTATTAATATTGATAAGCTTCTTTTGGTTTTGGATGAAACCAAAAAACACTATAAAGAATTTGACAAGAAAATTTCTAAAACTATACAGGAGTTAAAAAAGCAAGCTTATAGTCATATTGTTGATTATTTACAAAAGGTTGGAGATGGTATAGCTAATGATGATAGTGAAGCAGTAAAGACAAGATTATGTGATGTATTGATTTATTTATCTGAACGGAATGAAGAGAGCAAACAGAAAATGATCAGCTTCTTTGATGATGAAGAAGTTGATGAACAAGTAAAAGATAATATTGTAAAAGCTATTTTAAATAAGGGGCTGGATTTATACATAAAAGAAGAAAAATACTCAGATCTTCTTAAATTATTCGATATATTGAGTAAGTTAAAAGGCAAAAGCTTTTTTAATGAAGATGTATATAAAAATAAAGCAAAAGAAGTTAAAGAACAGCTTTTATCTAAGCTTAGAAAATTGATTATGCCAAAAGAAGGGTATAACTATAAGCATTTTCGGGATAATAAAGAAAATATTAAACTTTACTATGGGTTATTAAATGAGTTAGATGTGATAAATGGTAAAAATCAAACAACCACTAAAGTTTTAACCAATTATTTAAAAAACATCGGGTTGTCATTTGGTGTGAAATGCTATAGCGATCAGGTAAAGTATTTTGAATGTTATCTTGATATATGTGCTATTAGTAAAGAGTTAAATTTGCAATTAGAATTGCCTTTTTCCGAAGAAATTTTAACGCTAAAGAAAGATGAATTAGATGACAAGGAGTTTCAAGATAAAAATAAGATATCCAGAGAATGCTTAAAAGAAAAAGTACAGCAGCCTTTATTGACCGAGCTGAAGATAGAGCTTATTAGGAAATTCCATCAACCAATTGCTAAGGTTAATGAGATTCGTAACTATAAAGATTTGATTGGATTTATAGGCAAATTGAATGATAAGAATAGTTCATTTTATAATAATTTAAAAGATAATTATGAGTGTTTTCAGCAAGTGTATGAGCAGTATAATAGCCAAAACAATCCTGAGTATTGTGGTCCTTTTGGTGAACAGTCACTTGATGAACATAAGCAATGTTGTAAGGACAGGTTTGAGATTTCTACAATTAGTAGTATTAGAGATTATAAGGATTTGGCAAACGCGCTCAAGAAAAAATTGGATGAATGCAAGCATGAAACTGAGATGCAAGACACTAAATTGCAACACATGTATAGTTGGCTAAAGTTTAGTCTGAGGTTGTCAGACAAAGAAAAGAATGTTGATGAGTTCAACCTTAATAGAAAGGATAATATTTACTTAAAATTAAGATATATAAAACTGCTGTCCACCAGGGAACGTGTATCAAAAGATGATTTAGATACCATTCTTGAGATAGCTGATGGAGTTGGTTATTACTTGAAAGGTAAGAATGAAAATCTTCTTAAGCAGTTTTTTAATGGGGTTATTAACATTAATAAAAAATACAAACAGAATTTTGAGTATTTAGCTAACTGTGAGCTTAGTAAGAGTAGGGAGTTCTCCAAGGAACTAAATGAATCATTGCACAGCATGATTGGGATACTTCAAAATTATAATAATCCAAATAATTTCTTTTATAATGATTCTGATTTTGGCAAGAAGATCAATGAATTTAAGGAAAAGTTTGGAAATCAGCAAGCATTTGTTATTGTATTTTCTACTGACGAACTAGAGAAACTTAACGATGAGCTTAAAGTTGTTGAACTGCCCGATTTTAAGAATTCCAAATTTCATAAGAAACTCAAAGAGTTGTTGGATAATGCTTCTCCTAAAAATCTTTTTTCTGGAAAATGCAAACCATTTGATTGCAAATTCTTTAATGAAATTGATGAGATCATGCAAGAATATAAGAAGAATTATGTTGTAGAGCAACATGTTATTCAAGAGCTAGATTCCTTTCTTAAAGAACCGCAAAAATACAGTTGCTCCAAAATCGATGTTAATTTATCGCATCTGACAAAACCAAGCGATAAGCTTATTGAGAAGATTAAAGACGTTATACAGGAAATTGCACAGATATCTAATTATGAAAATCCGCAGATAGCGCCTGATGCGTATAGCAATATTCGAAAATTAATTATCCAGATAGATAAAGTTAAATTAATCTCACCAGGGATTAAGGAGGAATTTGATGATGCGTTTAATGGAATAGTAGCTAAGTATAGCGAGATTTTAAAGACTGATAGCGTTAAAATTATTGTTAATAAAGAAGAGTATCAGCCTCTTACAGCAAAGATGCGCTTTATGTCAGATTCGCCTAAACGATATCAAGAATTCATGAAAGTAAAAGTTGATAATGATGGTACTACTTTTAAGCAGGTAATTGAGGAAACATTAAAGAGTGTTACTGCGAAGCTTAATGAAAATATAGGAATGAAAGTACGGAAACAGCTAATGGAAAAAGCAAGATGGTGTCAGCGCGCTTTGCTTGGTTGTAAATCTGAAGAGGATAGAATAGGACAAAATAAGGAATATGATAAACTGAGTAATGAAATAAAGGAAGTTTTTAAGGAGCATGTTCTTAAGAAAAACGTTAAAGAGCTTGATGTTGCGAAGTTAATAAACAACATGAAGAAAGTTTACTTTGGCGGAGAAAGCAGACATCTGTTCCTGTTATATAGATGTTATTGGAGTATAAATAGACAGCTTAATACTGAAATTGTAGAAAAAAAGAAAGAAAGTATTAAGGAGCTTGGTATTGATCCGGTTTGTAAAATAGTAGAGAAATTAAAAAAACCAGAGTCAAAACCGATTAGTTATCAGCATCCTATGTATTTGCCAAAATGCAAAGATTTATCAAATGACACAGAAAGAAAAATTAGAAATCTTCGCGATAAGATTGAAAAGTTTCACAAATCTGTGGATGTATATTCTTGTATCAAAAATCTTGATTCGATCATTTCAAGTATTGAGAGTTTGTTGCAGGATGAAGGCTTGATCGAAGTTGAAGGAAATAAAAAGTTATTGCAAAAGTTAAAGTTACAGCAAGAAAGTTTTCGCATTCAGAAAAATATTTTTGAAGAGTATGTTAAAAAACAAAAAGCAAGCTTAAGCAAACTAAACAACGTCAGAAATCAGGTATTTTGTACAGATGACGATGTCGAAATTGCTGAAAGGTTTATGGATTTGCTGTTATTTAGAGAATGCTTTGAGAGCAAAAGTTACTTTGATTTTATGGTTTTGAGTGAACAAGAAACAAAAAAAGCCAAATCCTTGGAAAAGGATAAGAGCAAGAATGCTATGGAAAAATTTGAGAAGATTTTTGAAAAGTATATGTCGGGATTTAGAGAAGAAGCAAGATCTATGTTGTGTGCTATTCGTACATCTACAAAGAGAAGTGAATTTTACGAGAAAATTGAAAAAAGAATTAACGATCTTCGTAAAAATAAATACACTAAGTTGCAGAATGGCAAATCATTATTTGTCACTCTCGTTATGGATTTGTACGCTATTCTAAATGAGAAGACAGAAACTAATGTAAGCACAAAGGGGCTGCAAGTAACAGAACAGGAAGAGCATAGAGATAATCCTAAATTCTTTAAGCCGAAAGTTGAAATAACACCAATAGAAGATCCTGTGCACGAAGTTAATAATAACTTTAATAAGATAAAATTTGCAGGGAGTGGTGCTTTTTCAGTGTTTTCACAAATACAAAATCATAAACGGCAAAAGAAGGAAGAAAAAAATAAAATAAAGCTTAAAAATAACAAAAAAGTAATACAGCCTAAAAAGAAGAGAAAATTTAACTTCCCCAATATTTTTGAATTGTTTGCTAAAAAAGGTAAACCATCCAGCAAGAAGAATGAGAATAAAGTACTAGTCAAACCCGGCTTTAAAAAATAAACATCCCATCGCCATAGCTAAAAAATCTATATTTTTTGGCTATGGCTTCGTGATAGGCGCGCATGATATTTTCACGGCCGGCGAATGCGGAGACCAGCATTAGTAATGTCGATTCAGGCAAATGAAAATTAGTAATCATTGCATCTGCGCATTTAAATTCATATCCAGGATAAATAAAAATATCAGTTTCGCCAAAAAAAGGTTTTGTGGTTTCATTTTGAGTTGCGGTTTCTAAACAGCGCACACTGGTAGTGCCAACTGCGATGATACGTCCGCCGGATTGCTTAGTCTGTTGTATTTGTTGGCAAACTTCTTCTGTAACTTGAATTAATTCGGAGTGCATTTTATGCTGTTTAATATCATTAGTTTTTACCGGCTGAAAAGTTCCAGCGCCAACATGCAAAGTTACGAAAGCTGATTTAATATCTTTATTTTCTATTTTTTTTAATAATTCTTCATCAAAATGCAATCCTGCTGTTGGCGCTGCAACAGAACCATTATGTTTGGCGTATACAGTTTGATAACGCTCTTGATCTATAGCTTCCGCAGCACGATCAATATAAGGAGGCAGGGGAATATGACCAAAAGAGTTTAAAGTTTTCATTACTGGATGAGTAGCGGGAAATTCAAGCTTAAATAAATCATCATGTCGGCTTAGAACTTTTACTGCAATCGCATTTTCCAGGTTCAGCGTAGATCCAGGTTTTGGCGCACGGCTGGCTTTAATGTGTGCTAAACAGAGGAATTTATCCAAAATACGTTCTATTAAGAGTTCAATTTGTCCGCCGGTATCTTTTGTGCCATATAGCCGGGCTGGAATTACCCGGCTATTGTTAAATACCAGCAAATCTTTTGGTGTAAGAAAATTGATCAAATCGCCAAAATGTTGATGTTGGATTTCTCCGGTATCACGATTTAAGCACAATAAACGGCTTGCCGAGCGTTGTTTGGTTGGATATCGGGCAATTAGTTCGTTTGGTAGCTCATAATAAAAATCTGCTAATTTCATAGTGCGCTATTTTACAATAAATTTTACAATAAATCCTATAAAATCCAATAAATTAGATTGACAATGAGATGTTTCTATTTCAGAATGACGCGTTCGGTAATGTGTTTGTATGAGAATTTTTTAAAATGTAAATGGAGGGGTTCCCGAGAGGCCAAAGGGATCAGACTGTAAATCTGACGGCTCTGCCTTCGTAGGTTCGAATCCTACCCCCTCCAAACTTGGGCTGCGGGTGTAGTTCAATGGTAGAACTTCAGCCTTCCAAGCTGATAGTGTGGGTTCGATTCCCATCACCCGCTCCAGTTTAGAAGGGGGAAGATTATGGCTTACACGAAAAGATGAGGTGCGAGACAAAAACGAGCGAAAGACGGGAGTTTATAAAAACAAATGACCGGCTTGAGCGAGTTTTTAACAAAGCAGATCGCTTTTCGTGTAAGCCAGGATGCCCACATAGCTCAGTAGGTAGAGCACTTCCTTGGTAAGGAAGAGGTCACCGGTTCAAATCCGGTTGTGGGCTAGTTGGGGGAACAGCTGATAAAATGGTTTTTTTGTCATCCCGCGACTTGATCGCGGGATCCAGCAAATAAGTAAGTACGTAGCTGGATTCCGGGGTTAAGTCGCGGAATGACAGTTTTACGAGAATTTTTTATTCAAGGGGACAAAGTTATGAGCAAAGAGAAATTTGAGCGTACGAAGCCGCATGTAAATGTAGGAACGATAGGGCACGTAGACCATGGGAAGACGACGTTGACAGCGGCGTTGACGAAGGTGATGTCGTCGAAGCACGGAGGAGAAGTAAAGGCGTTTGATCAGATTGACAATGCGCCGGAAGAGAAGGCAAGAGGAATAACGATAGCGACGGCACACGTTGAATATGAATCAGACAAACGCCACTACGCACATGTTGATTGTCCGGGACACGCAGACTATGTGAAGAACATGATAACGGGAGCGGCACAGATGGACGGAGCGATCTTGGTGGTGAGCGCAGCAGATGGTCCGATGCCGCAGACGAGAGAACATATTTTGTTAGCCCGTCAGGTAGGAGTGCCGTATATAGTGGTGTATTTGAACAAAGCGGACATGGTAGACGATAAAGAGCTTCTGGAATTGGTAGAGATGGAAGTGCGAGATTTATTGAATAGCTATGAATTTCCAGGAGACGATACACCGATTATTATTGGTTCAGCGTTGAAAGCGCTAGAAGGAGATACGAGCGAGCAAGGAAGTCAATCGATCGAGAAATTAGTAGAGACGATGGATGAATATATTCCGGTACCGGATCGACCAGTGGATCAACCATTTTTGATGCCGATAGAAGATGTATTTTCTATCTCAGGTCGAGGAACGGTAGTAACGGGAAGGATCGAAAGAGGAATTATAAAAGTAGGAGAAGAGATCGAGATAGTAGGGATAAGAGATACGCAGAAGACGACGTGTACAGGAGTGGAGATGTTTAGAAAACTTCTGGACGAAGGGCGAGCGGGAGATAACGTAGGAGTATTGTTAAGAGGTACGAAGCGAGAAGACGTAGAGAGAGGTCAAGTATTAGCGAAGCCAGGAAGCATCACGCCACATACGAAGTTTAGTGCGGAAGTATACGTACTAACCAAGGAAGAAGGAGGAAGACACACGCCATTTTTCAAAGGCTACAGGCCGCAGTTTTACTTTAGGACGACAGACGTTACGGGAGAAGTGGTATTGCCGGAAGGAGTAGAGATGGTAATGCCGGGAGATAACGTGAAGATGGAAGTGACGTTGGTGGCGCCGATAGCGATGGAGAAAGGTTTACGCTTTGCTATCAGAGAAGGCGGCCGCACCGTTGGCGCAGGTGTGGTTATAGATATTATTGAATAATTTATAAGGTGCATATTTAAACGCAATAATAGTCATCCCGCGGCTTGACCGCGGGATCCAGGCTGTTTGGAAATTTAGTGCTGGATCCCGCGATCAACTGACTGGGTCGCGGGATGACGGTATTTTAGTTTTTAAAGGCCAGTAGCTCAATTGGCAGAGCGACGGTCTCCAAAACCGTAGGTTGGGGGTTCGATTCCCTCCTGGCCTGTGTTTCAGAAGACAGAAAACAGAAGACAGAGGACAGAAACAGTTAAGTGAATTTTGGGGTTTGAATGAGTTGAGGAGTTTAATGGTAAATGGGAAGTAAACAAGAAAAAACGACGAGTAAATTTGATGTAGTTAAATTTGTTTTAATTGCTGTGTTAATTATTGGTGGTTTTGTTGCGCATTATTATCTTGATAATAGTGCGCAAATTCCTTGGCCGATTATTGTTGTAGGTTGGTTAGTTTTAGTATGTGTTGCAGCCTTTATTGCGTTACAAACTGCTTTGGGGCGGAAATTTTGGAAGTTTGTGCGTGAAGCACGCAATGAAATGCGTAAGGTTGTGTGGCCTACTAGACAACAGACTATAAAAGTAACATTTATGGTTATTGCAATTGTGATTGTTTTTGCCGTTATTATGTGGGTATTTGATACAATTTTACTGCATGCTGTTAATTGGTTAACAGGTTAAGGGGGATTAATAAGTGGTAGAAGATTCTGCACAACAAAATGCGCCAGAAAAAAAAGAGCCAAATAAATTGCGGTGGTATGTAGTACATGCATATTCTGGTTTTGAAGCTTATGTAAAAGAAGCTTTGGTTAAGCGGATTGCTGATTTAGGTATGCAAGAACATTTTGGTGAAATTTTAATTCCTAAGGAACAAGTTGTAGAGATGCGTCGTGGTCAAAAGCGTACTAGTGAACGTAAATATTTTCCAGGCTATGTTTTGGTGCAAATGGTGATGAATGATGAGACTTGGCATTTAGTTAAATCTGTACCAAAAGTTATGGGTTTTATTGGAGGAACTAGTGATCATCCTGCTCCAATTAGTGATAAAGAAGTTGATGAAATTTTAGATCGGGTTCAGGCTGGAGTTGATAAACCTAAGCCAAAAATTGTTTATGAAGTTGGTGAAGTGATTAGAGTTATTGATGGTCCGTTTGCTGACTTTAATGGTGTAGTTGAAGAAGTTAATTATGAGAAAAATAGATTGCGCGTAGCAGTATTAATTTTTGGTCGTTCAACCCCAGTGGAATTAGAATTTAGTCAGGTTGAGAAGGGCTAATTGAAAAGGGGATAGGTTTTTACTAATTACAAGCGTAGTAAGTAGGCGGGACGTGAGCTTTACATAATTACAAGGCTTTGTTTGTTGCTTTGTAATCATGTAAAGCTCCGTCCCTCAAAGAAACCAATTTATTGCTATGTAATTAACAAAAAATCGTCCCGACAAGATTTGCTTTTTAATGTTAATAGGGGAGGTTAATTTTTATAATTAATCGTTATTGACCCACAAGAGGTAAAAAAAATGGCAATAAAAAAAGCTAAAAAAATAAGTGGTTATATTAAATTATTAATTGCACCAGGAGGTGCAAATCCTAGTCCGCCAGTCGGTCCAGCATTAGGTCAAAAAGGCGTTAATATTATGGAGTTTTGTAAAGCTTTTAACGCTAAGACCCAAGACATGGATAAAAGTCTTAAAGTTCCGGTCAATATTACAGTTTTTGAAGATCGTAGTTTTGAATTTGAAACCAGAACTCCGCCTGCATCAGCTTTAATTCTTAAAGCGATTAAAGCTAACAAAGGTAGTTCAGTTCCTAATAAAGATAAAATTGGTAAATTAACTTATGCTCAGATAGAAGAAATTGCTAGAGTTAAATTACCTGATTTGACTGCTGCTGATGTTAAAGCTGCAATTCGTTCTATTGCGGGAACTGCACGCAGTATGGGTGTTGATGTTGAGGGGGTAGAGTAATGGTTAAATTAACTAAAAGAATGCAAAAAATACGTGAAGCAGTTAATCCTGGGGTTTATGTAAATGCAAAAGAGGCTTTTGAAACATTAAAAAAACTATCTAGTGTAAAATTTATTGAAAGTGTAGATGTAAGTGTGAACTTGGGTATTGATACTAAAAAATCTGATCAAGCTGTTCGTGGTGCAATTATGTTACCTCATGGTACTGGTCGTGAAGTTAAAGTTGCGGTGTTTACTCAAGCGGCTAATGCAGATGCAGCAAAAAAAGCTGGTGCTGATATAGTCGGTTTTGATGATTTGGCAACTGCAATTAAAGAAGGTAAAACTGATTTTGATGTTTTAATTGCGACTCCGGATGCGATGTCAGCAATTGGTAAATTAGGGCCAATTTTGGGTCCGAAAGGCTTGATGCCAAATCCAAAAGATGGAACGGTAACTACCGATATTGCAACAGCGGTTAAAAATGCTAAAACGGGGCAAGTACGGTTTCGATCCGATAAAGGAGGCATAGTCCATTGCCGTATTGGAACGGTAAAATTTACCGAGCAGAATTTAAAAGAAAATTTACAAGCTTTGGTTGTTGCGTTGAATAAAGCTAAACCAAGCTCATCTAAAGGTATTTATTTAAAGAAAATTACTGTATCAACTACTATGGGTCCTGGAATTTCAGTTGATTTAAGCAGTTTAGAGGTATAAAAGTAACATCTCAAAAAATGGAGATAATAACGAGTTTTGCACAATGATTGATATAACACGGATGTTGGAAAAATTTGGAACTCATGATTTTACAGCTTGTTTGTTCTGTAAAATCATGAGTAAGCAAGCATGCAAATAACTAGAAAAGAACATGGATATAGCATGCGCGGTAGTTACCACAGAAACTAAATATTAGTTTTTGGTGAATGCATATGAAATAGATGGATATAAAAGAATTCGCGGTTGAGACTGTTTTTTTAGTCTCGAACCGTCGAAGACCGTGGGAGTGTTAACAATACTTAATTGGAAATGTAAATTTCCGTCCTACGTAGGCGGTGAACCGACATAGTGAGTCGGCCACCAAATTATTAACTTTTTAAGGAGTTAAATGTGGCGTTAAATTTAGAACAGAAAAAAGCGATTGTTGCTGAAGTTGCTGAGGTAGCGCAAAGCGCGTTGTCTGCAGTAATAGCTGATTATCGTGGCTTGACTGTTGCTGAACTAAACGACTTGCGTGTAAAAGCCCGGGATAACGGTGTTTATTTACGGGTAGTGCGTAACACATTGGCAAAGCGTGCGTTAGAGAATACGGAATTTTCTTGTTTGCATGAATCGCTAACCGGTCCTTTAATTTTCGCATTTTCGCGTGAAGAGCCGAGTGCAGCTGCGAGATTAATGCGTGATTTTGTTAAAGATCACGAAATACTCGAAGTTAAAGCATTAGCAATTGGAGGTCAGATGCTTGCGGCTGCTGAATTGCAAGCGATTGCTAAATTACCGAAGCGAGATGAAGCAATTGCTTCATTAATGGCGGTAATGCAGGCGCCGATTACTAAGTTTGTGCGTACATTAAACGAACCACACGCAAAATTAGTTCGTACATTAGCTGCAGTTCGTGATAAAAAACAAGCAGCATAAATTAATGAATTGAGGACGGAGCTTTACATGATTACAAAATAAATCTCGTCGGGACGTGAGCTTTACATAATTACAAGGCGTTGTTTGTTGCTTTGTAATATGTAAAGCTCCGTCCCCCTGAGATGTTAATTTCGTCCCATAAACTATATATAAGAGGAGAAAATATTATGGCTCTATCAAATGAAGAAATTTTAAATGCAATAGCTGAAAAACCAGTTATGGAAATAGTGGAATTAATTTCAGCTATGGAAGAAAAATTCGGTGTTTCGGCGGCTGCCGCAGTTGCAGTTGCGGCTCCCGCAGCAGGTGGTGAAGCAGCAGCAGAAGAAAAAACCGAATTTACCGTAGTAATGTCAAGCTTTGGTGCGAACAAAGTTGCAGTAATTAAAGTAGTACGCGGAATTACTGGACTTGGTTTAAAAGAAGCTAAAGATTTAGTTGAAAGCGCTCCGGCAAACATTAAGGAAAATGTTGCTAAAGACGAAGCTGAAAATGTCAAGAAACAGCTTGAAGAAGCTGGCGCTACAGTTGAAGTGAAATAGTAAATAAAGAATTGGGGACAGGTCTTCACCCATTACAAAGCAACAAACAAAGCAGTTGTAATGCGTGAAGACGCTGTCCCGCAATGCTATATATGAGGTTATAAATGAATCTAGCCAATTGTACTAACACAAGAAGAAAACGTTTTCGTAAAACATTCGGTAAATTGCATGATGTAATTGCTCCACCGCCGTTACTTGAAATGCAACTGAATTCTTATAAACATTTTTTGCAGAAAGGTAAAGCTTTTGATGAACGTGGTGATCATGGTTTGCATGGTGCTCTTAGTTCGGTATTTCCAATCGAAAGTTTTTCTGGGGGTGCGAAATTAGAATATATAGATTATAATTTGGGTACGCCGGTTTTTAATGTGCGTGAGTGTAAAATGCGGGGTTTAACCTATTCTGCTCCATTACGTATTAAGGTTCGGTTAATTATTTTCGATAAAGAGACACGCAGCAAAGATCCGCAAATTAAGGATATTAAAGAGCAAGAAGTATATATGGGTGAGTTTCCGTTGATGACGGAAACTGGTAGTTTTATCGTTAATGGTATTGAGCGCGTGATTGTTTCACAATTGCATCGTTCCCCAGGGGTGTTTTATGATCATGATAAAGGCAAGACGCATAGCTCAGGAAAATTATTATATTCAGCTAGAGTTATTCCTTACAGAGGTTCCTGGTTAGATTTTGAATTTGATCCCAAAGATTGTTTATTTATGAGGATTGATCGGCGTAGAAAATTACCCGCAACAATATTATTACGCGCGCTGGGTTTATCTACTGAAAAAATATTAGAGATTTTTTTCAAGCAGGAGGATTTTTATTATAAGAAAAATAAATGGATTATGGATTTTATTCCAGAACGTTTGAAAGGCCAAATCGCAAGTTTTGATATTAAACGTGGTAGCAAAACTATAGTTGAAAAAGATCGTAGAATTACCATTCGGCATATTCGTGAATTGGAAAAAGCCAAAATTGATAAATTAGAAGTTCCTGTAGAGTTTTTATATGGAAAAGCTTTAGCGAAGGATATTATTGATAAGGATACAGGTGAAGTAATTGCTTCTGCAAATGCTGAAATTACGGAAGAGTTAGTGCAAAAATTAATTGAGGCAAATATAACGTCGTTTCAAACAATTTATGTTAATCAATTTGACCATGGTTCATATATTTCAGATACTTTGCGTATTGATCCTACTAGTAGTGAATTAGAAGCTTTAGTTGAGATTTATCGTATGATGCGCCCGGGTGAGCCTCCAACTAAAGAAGCTGCGGAAAATTTATTTAAAAATTTGTTTTTTTCGTCAGATCGTTATGATTTGTCAGTAGTTGGCCGAATGAAATTTAATCGTCGGGTTGGCAGAGAGGAAATAATTGGAGAAGGTATTTTAGATAAAAATGATATTATTGATGCAATGCAGGTTTTAATAGCGATTCGTGATGGTAAAGAAAGTGTTGATGATATTGACCATCTTGGTAATCGTAGAGTACGCAGTGTTGGTGAAATGACGGAAAATCATTTTCGTGTTGGGTTGGTGCGTGTGGAAAGAGCGGTCAAAGAACGTCTCAATGTGGCGGAAGCGGAAAATTTAATGCCGCAGGATTTGTTGAATGCTAAGCCGATTGTTTCTGCGATCCGTGAATTCTTTGGTTTGAGTCAATTATCACAATTTATGGATCAAAATAATCCGCTATCAGAGATTACCCATAAACGTCGTGTTTCAGCATTAGGTCCAGGAGGGTTAAGTCGTGAACATGCTGGTTTTGAAGTGCGGGACGTGCATGCTACCCATTACGGCAGACTTTGTCCAATTGAAACACCGGAAGGTCCAAATATTGGATTGATCAATTCATTAGCTGTGTATGCGCGTTGTAATGAATACGGATTTTTAGAATCGCCATATCGTCAAGTAATTGACGGCAAAGTTACTAATAAAGTGCGTTATTTATCTGCAATTGAAGAAGGCGGATATGTAATTGCGCAAGCAAAAGTATCACTTGATAGTAAAGGCATGTTGATAGATGAATTTGTACAGGGACGTTATAAAAATGAATCAACTTATACAACCACGGATAAAGTGGAGTATATGGATGTTTCGCCTAAACAAATGGTATCAGTTGCAGCATCATTAATTCCATTTTTGGAGCACGATGATGCTAACCGTGCATTAATGGGTTCGAATATGCAGCGCCAGGCAGTTCCATTAATTTGCTCAGAAAAGCCGTTAGTTGGTACAGGTATGGAACGATCGGTAGCAAAAGATTCGGGTGTAACGGTGGTTGCTGCTCGAGGCGGAATAGTTAATTCGGTTGATGCTAGCCGTATTGTTATTCGTGTAAATGATGATGAAACTTCTGCCGATGAGTCTGGAGTGGATATTTATAATTTAATTAAGTATACGCGTTCCAATCAAAATACTTGTGTTACTCAAAAACCGTTAGTAAAAGAAGGTGAAGTGATTGCTAAAGGTGATGTGATTGCTGATGGACATGCGACTGATTTAGGTGAATTAGCTTTAGGGCAAAATATGTTGGTTGCGTTTATGTCCTGGCATGGTTATAACTTTGAAGATTCTATTTTAATTTCCGAAAGAGTTGTGCAGGAGGATCGTTATACCTCGATTCATATCGAAGAACTAACTTGTATAGCTCGTGATACTAAATTGGGATCTGAAGAAATTACTGCAGATATTCCTAATGTTGGTGAGCATGTATTGGCTAAGCTTGATGAGTCAGGAATTGTGTATTTAGGCGCTGAAGTTTCTGCAGGTGATATTTTAGTTGGAAAAGTTACTCCAAAAGGAGAAACGCAGCTAACACCGGAAGAAAAATTATTGCGTGCAATTTTTGGTGAAAAAGCATCTGACGTTAAAGAGACATCATTGCGTGTTCCTACGGGCATGACGGGAACGGTAATTGATGTGCAAGTGTTTACCCGTGATGGTGTAGAAAAAGATTCTCGTGCTTTACAGATCGAGGAAGATAAGTTAGAGCGAGTTAAAAAAGATCTTAATGATGAATTTAAAATTTGCGAAAGTGATATTTTTCATCGAATTGAAAAATTATTGCTGCATAAAACAGCAAGCGGCGGTCCAAACAAATTGAAATCTGGAGCTAAAATAACTCAAGATTATTTAGATAGTATTCCACCGCAAAGGTGGTTTGATATCAAATTGCGTGATTCTAAAGCACAACAGCAGTTAGATATTGCCTCTGAACAGTTGCAGCAGTTAAGAAAGGAGTATGACGCTAAATTTACCGAGCAAAATAAGAAAATTGTTCAAGGAGATGATTTAGCTCCGGGAGTATTGAAAATTGTTAAAGTTTATTTGGCAGTAAAAAGACGCTTGCAGCCAGGTGATAAGATGGCTGGTCGACATGGTAACAAAGGAGTTATTTCGATCGTTGTTCCAGTTGAAGATATGCCTTATTTAGATGATGGTACTCCAGTTGATGTGGTTTTAAATCCTTTGGGTGTTCCATCGCGAATGAATATTGGGCAAGTTTTAGAAACACATTTGGGTTTAGCTGCCAAAGGATTGGGCGCAAAAATTGATGTGATGCTAAAAGAACAAGCGCCTGATAAAAAAGTACGTGAATTATTAAATACAATTTATAATAAAAACTCAAATAGTAAGGTTCCGTTAAAAGATCTTTCTGAAGAGCAAGTGTTTGAGTTGGCAAATAATTTGCGCGGCGGTGTGCCGATGGCAACTCCAGTATTTGATGGTGCATCTGAAGAGCAAATTAAAGCGATGCTGGAATTATCCGAATTGCCGCTTAGCGGACAAACTGTTTTATATGATGGACGTACCGGTGAAGCATTTGATACACCAGTTACAGTGGGATACATGTATATGCTGAAATTAAACCATTTGGTTGACGATAAAATGCATGCCCGTTCCACAGGATCATATAGTTTGGTAACTCAACAGCCGTTAGGTGGTAAAGCACAGTTTGGTGGTCAACGATTTGGTGAAATGGAAGTATGGGCATTGGAAGCATATGGTGCAGCATATACTTTGCAAGAAATGCTGACAGTTAAGTCTGATGATATAAAAGGAAGAACCAGAATATATAAAAATATCGTTGATGGCGATCATAGTATGAGTCCTGGTATGCCGGAATCATTTAATGTTTTAATTAAAGAGATTCGGTCACTTGGGCTTGATATCGAAATAGAGAGAGATTGATTTAACAAAGAATTGAGCTAGGCGGGACGTGAGCTATATATGGTTTATGAGGCTTTAATTAGCATCTCAATGGGACGGAGCTTTACATGATTACAAAGCAACAAACATGGCCTTGTAATTATGTAAAGCTCGCGTCCCGACAAGATTATATAATAAAGGGTAAAATATGTTACACATTTTAAAAAATCCAGAACAGTATAAAGATATTAATGATATTTGTATTCGTATTGCTGCGCCTAATATGATTCGTTCATGGTCATATGGCGAAGTAAAAAAGGCGGAGACAATTAATTATCGTACTCATCGTCCAGAACGTGATGGATTGTTTTGCGCTAAAATTTTTGGTCCGGTAAAAGATTATGAGTGTTTGTGCGGAAAATATAAAAGGTTAAAACATCGCGGTGTAGTTTGTGAAAAATGCGGAGTTGAAGTCACTTTATCGAAAGTACGCCGTGAGCGTATGGGACATATTGAATTAGCTTGTCCAATTGCACACATATGGTTTCTTAAATCTTTGCCTTCACGAATTGGTTTGTTGTTGGATATAACTTTGCGCGATATTGAACGTATTTTATATTATGAATCATTTGTCGTGGTTGATCCAGGAATGACTGGACTTAAACGCGGGCAGTTATTATCAGATGAAGAATTTCTTGATGCGATTGAAGAATATGGTGATGAATTTGAGGCGCGTATGGGCGCAGAAGCGGTGCAGCAATTGTTAAAGGGCATTGACCTTGAAGAGGAAGCTTTAACAGTTAGAGCAGCTATGGAAAAAACCAAGTCAGAAACCAAGCTCAAAAAATTAACTAAGCGTTTAAAACTAATTGAAGCTTTTGTGAATTCTGGGAATAAACCTGAATGGATGATTATGACTGTGTTACCCGTGTTGCCGCCGGATTTGCGGCCTTTGGTACCGCTTGAAGGAGTGCGTTTCGCAACTTCAGATCTTAATGATTTATACCGTCGTGTAATCAATCGTAATAATCGCTTAAAACGTTTGTTAGATTTGCATGCTCCTGACATTATTGTGCGTAATGAAAAACGTATGTTGCAGGAAGCCGTTGATGCTTTATTGGATAATGGACGTCGTGGCAGAGTAGTAACCGGTTCTAACCGGCGACCTTTAAAGTCATTGTCGGATATGATTAAAGGTAAACAAGGGCGTTTTCGGCAAAATTTGCTGGGTAAGCGGGTTGATTATTCCGGTCGTTCGGTAATTGTGGTAGGACCAACTTTAAAATTACATCAATGTGGTTTACCGAAAAAAATGGCGTTGGAATTATTTATGCCGTTTATTTTGAGTAAATTGCAATTTCGTGGTCTTGCTTCAACTATCAAGGCAGCGAAAAAGATGATTGAACGCGAAACTGCGGAAGTATGGGGAATACTTGAAGAAGTTATTCGTGAACATCCGGTGTTGTTGAATCGTGCGCCAACTTTGCATCGACTAGGTATTCAGGCTTTTGAACCTTTATTAGTAGAAGGTAAAGCAATTCGGCTGCATCCGTTAGTTTGTACGGCATACAACGCTGACTTTGACGGTGACCAAATGGCAGTGCATGTACCGTTAACTTTGGAAGCTCAATTGGAATCGCGAGCTTTAATGATGTCAACCAATAATATTTTATCACCAGCTAATGGTGATCCGATTATAGTGCCGACTCAGGATGTGGTATTGGGTTTATATTACATGACGCGGGATCGAGTGAATGCTAAAGGAGAAGGATTGGTTTTTGCAAATACTGCGGAAGTACATCGTGCGTACAATTGTGGTCATGTAGATTTACAAGCAAAAATTAAGGTGCGTATTATTGATACTAATTTTGATGAGGATCAGAATAAAGTTTCAAAAGAAAAAGTTGTTGAAACTACTGTAGGACGCGCATTATTAAAAGAAATTTTACCCGAAGGAATGCCGTTTAAATTAATTGATCGAGTATTGAATAAAAAAGCTATTTCATCTTTAGTTAATACTTGTTATCGAAAAGTTGGGTTAAAAGCCACAGCAATTTTTGCTGATCATTTAATGTATACAGGATTTTATTATGCTACTAAAGCAGGTATTTCGATTGGTATTGATGATTTATTAGTACCAAAAGAAAAAGAGGAAATTATTCATAAAGCGGAAGAAGAAGTTAAAGAAATTGAACGGCAATTTGCTTCGGGTTTGTTAACGCAGAGTGAACGCTACAACATGGTTATTGATATTTGGTCACATGCCAATGACCAGGTTGGTAAAATGATGATGCAGCATTTGGCTAAAGAGCAAGTGAAAAATGCTG
Organism: Gammaproteobacteria bacterium; assembly: GCA_050123375.1. GTDB lineage: Bacteria > Pseudomonadota > Gammaproteobacteria > UBA12402 > UBA12402 > JASFHF01. The sequence continues at coordinate 67,394 of JASFHF010000001.1, read as the reverse complement.
AGGGCGAAATGGTTGAGCAGGAATCGTTTAATTCTATTCATATGATGTCAGATTCAGGAGCTCGTGGTTCGGCAGCGCAAGTACGGCAATTGGCTGGTATGCGAGGCTTAATGGCAACTCCTGATGGTTCAATTATTGAAACGCCGATTACAGCTAATTTCCGTGAAGGTTTAGATGTGCTGCAGTATTTTATTTCTACTCACGGTGCGCGTAAAGGTTTGGCGGATACTGCATTAAAAACCGCAAATTCAGGGTATTTAACCAGACGTTTAGTTGATGTTGCGCAAGATTTAGTGGTCACGGAAATTGATTGTGGTACTACGGAAGGGTTGGTAATGACGCCTTTGGTTGAAGGTGGTGATGTAGTTGTACCATTACGTGAGCGGGTGTTGGGTCGCGTAGTTGCAGAGGATATTTTTGATCCTGATTCTTCTGAAATCGCAATTCCTGCAGGTACATTATTGGATGAAGAATTAGTTGATAAACTTGAATTATTGCGCATTGACTCAGTTAAAGTGCGTACACCAATTACATGTGCAACACGGTATGGTATTTGTGCGACTTGTTATGGCCGTGATTTAGCGCGCGGACATAAAGTTAATATCGGTGAGGCTGTTGGTGTTATTGCAGCGCAGTCTATCGGTGAGCCAGGAACGCAGTTGACTATGCGTACTTTCCATATTGGTGGTGCGGCATCACGTGCTACAGCTATAAATAACGTGCAAGTAAAATCTGATGGTACAGTTAGATTGCATAACTTGAAAGTAGTAGCACAGGGAAATGATCGTTTTATTTCAACATCGCGTTCTGGTGAATTGGTTGTATTCGATCAACAAGGACGTGAAAAAGAACGTTACAAAATTCCTTATGGTTCAGTTCTAACGGTCGGCAATGAAGGACAGGTAACTGCTGGTCAGATTGTTGCAACCTGGGATCCGCATGCGCATCCAATTATTACGGAAGTTGGCGGTAAGATTCAGTTTGTTGATATGGTAGAAAACGTTACTATGAATCGTCAGACGGATGAAGTAACTGGTTTAACTAATATTGTGATTGTTGATCCTAAACAAAAAGGTATCACCCGCAAAGATTTAAAACCAATGATCAAGTTACTTGATGAAAAAGGTGAAGAGGTATGTTTGCCGAATACTTCGACGCCCGCGCATTATTTTTTACCAGTACATGCATTAGTAAGTGTCAGCGAAGGCATGGAGGTTAAAGCTGGTGATACGTTGGCAAAAATTCCGCAAGAAACTTCGAAAACTCGTGATATTACTGGTGGTTTGCCTAGAGTTGCTGATTTAGTTGAAGCGCGTAAACCAAAAGATCCTGCGATTTTAGCTGAGCTCAGCGGAGTAGTAAGTTTTGGTAAAGAAACTAAAGGTAAGCGTCGTTTGGTAATTACTGCTGCTGATGGTGAAGTTCATGAAGAATTAATTGCAAAATGGCGGGTTTTGAATGTATTTGAAGGAGAAAGTGTTGAAAAAGGTGAAGTGATTGCTGAAGGAGAATTAAATCCTCATGATATTTTGCGTTTGTTGGGAGTGGGTGCTTTAGCTAATCATATTATTAATGAAGTACAGGAAGTTTATCGTTTACAAGGCGTACAAATCAATGATAAACATTTAGAGGTGATTATCCGACAAATGTTACGTAAAGTTACGATTACTAATCCTGGTGATACAAGCTTTTTACGTGATGAACAAGTAGAGAAAAGTAAGTTATTAAATGCAAATGATGTATTAATTGCAGAAGGAAAAAAACCAGCAACATATGAACCGGTTTTGTTAGGTATTACTAAGGCATCATTATTAACTGAATCATTTATTTCAGCGGCTTCTTTCCAGGAAACAACTAGAGTATTAACGGATGCAGCAGTTAAAGGAAAGAAGGATTATTTCCGTGGATTGAAAGAAAATGTTATGGTGGGTCGGTTGATTCCTGCAGGTACTGGTTTTGAATATCATAAGGCGCGTAAGGAAGAAAAACAAAAAGAAGAATTTACTCCGGAAAAAGCTAAAGAAGTTGCGGCTGAAGAAATCGAACAGGCATTTTCAGAAGCTCTTAATGCCGAACAAGCTGCTAAAGACAAGGAAGCAGAAACATCAACTGCAGAAGGGATGAAGGAGACAGCCGAAGAGGTTGCAGAAGCTTTGGCAACTGAACAAGCAATTGAAGAAGAAGTAGAGCAGCAGTTGGAAAAGACTGAAGAAGATATAGAGAAAAAATAGAGCATAATCGAGATTCTTTGAGGGACGGAGCTTTACATGATTACAAAGCGACAAACAAGGCTTTGTAATCATGTAATAGCTCGCGTCCCGACTATATTCATACCAGAATGCAGAAATAGCAAAAGTCTTACGTAATTTTCCGAAATTATTAACTATAAAAATGCATCTTAATTGTCTATCATTACGTTTTGTTATAAGAATCAATTCATTAAAAGTAAATAACAATGCGAGAAGAAAATAACATTCAAAACGAATTTTTGAAAAATCTATGCGAGGGCAATCAGTTTGGTTCTGTCTATCTGATTAGCGGTATTCAGCTTAAAGGCGTCTTTACCGGTTTTGATGAACATGCAATATTTTTGCGTTCACAAAATAACTCTAATGAACAGATGGTATATAAACATGCTGTTGCGACCATTGTTCCTTTAAGTGAAAGTAAATAGATTTTCTTTAAAATTTTGCTGGTTTGAAGGCCAAGGATGGCTTTCTTTTTGTTTAGTTATGCCACAAGATAAATATATCAAAGTTAGTAATATCAAAGTTCACTATTGGGATGAGGGCAATAGTGACATTCCGATTATATTGGTTCACGGTATTAATGCTAATGTTTCTTTTTGGCATAAAAATTTTTCTGCTTTGGCGAAAACGCACAGAGTGATTGCAATTGACTTGCTTGGTTTTGGTGATACTGATAAACCGCAAGTTGAATATAATGTTGCAATGCTTGCTCAATTTTTAGATGATTTTTTGCGAAGTTTGCAAATTAAACATTGTTATTTGGTTGGACATTCATTAGGCGGAGCAGTCAGCTTACAGTTTGCTTTATGGTTCCCTAATGTTGTGGAAAAGCTAGTATTGGTAAGTCCTGCTGGGTTTACACATAAATTGCCGTTAATCGTGCGTCTGGGTACATTGTCGTTTGTTCGCCAGTTATTAAAATATATTGGCAAAAAGTTAATTGCTAAAGCGATTTATTTGTATGTGTATGATCAAACATGTATTACGCAGGAATTTTTACAAAACAATTATCGAATTGCGCAATTGCCTGGTACACGTAGGGTATTAATTAGTTTATTGCGGCAGAATGTTAATATGCATGGTATAAAAAAAGAAATTATTGAACCGGTAATGGAAAATTTATCCAAGTTAACCATGCCGGTTTTAATTATTTGGGGAAAGAATGATAAGTTATTACCTGTTAAAAATACACAAGCAGCGTTGCGATTAATACCACAAGCTAAGTTAGAAATTTTTGATAAATGCGGACACATACCGCAATTAGAACATCCGGAAAAATTCAATCAATTGGTTAAGTCATTTGTAGGTGTCTGACAGCTATTCTTTTTCAATTTCTTCCAGGATTTTTTCTATATGTTCATCTTTAGCTTTACGGTCGGCGAAAAGATAATATGCAGTTGGAACGACGAATAAAGTAAGCAATGTTCCAAAACTCATACCGCCAACAATCACCAGACCTAATTGGTGGCGGCTGACGGCTCCAGCGCCGCTGGCGAATACTAAAGGTGTTGCTCCCAAAATCATTGCGCATGTTGTCATTAGAATTGGTCTTAAGCGATAAGAAGCACCATCTAAAAGAGCTTCCAGAAATTCTTTGCCTTTTTCTTGCTGTTGATTGGCGAATTCTACAATTAAAATACCATTTTTGGTAATTAAGCCAATTAAAGTTACTAACCCAATTTGAGTATAGATGTTAATAGTTGCCCCAAATACTAATAAAACTAATAACGCACCAGCAATAGATAGCGGTACGCTTAACATAACAATGAATGGATCGCGGAAACTTTCAAATTGCGCAGCTAAAATTAAATAGATAAATATTACTGCAAAAACAAATGTTCCAACCATTTTTCCAGAGGCAGTTATGTATTGGCGTAATTGTCCAGCGGTGTCGATTTGAATATCTTTAGGTAAGATTTTTTTCGCTAGTTTTTGTAAATGTTTGTAAGCATCTCCCTGAGTTACGCCAGGTGCAAGATTTGCGGAAATTGTAGCAGAACGCAGTGCCTGGAAATGATTTAGGGTGCGTGGTACGGTTTTTTCGCTTATATCAACAACATTTGCCAGAGGTATTAATTTATTATTTGTGCCGGTGCGCACATATAAATTGTTTAATTTATCAGGTACAGTGCGATATTGTGCACTTAGTTGTGGTATAACTTCATAAGAACGACCTTGCAAATTAAAGTGTGTTGTAATTGGTTTGCCTAAAGCTACATTTAAGGCCGTTGCAATTTCTTCCATATTGATGTTAAGATCCGCAGCTTTGTTCCGTATGATTTTAACGTTTGTTTGCGGTTTATCAATATGTAAATCAACATGCGGATTGGCGAGGCCGCCCCATTTTTCAATTTCCAGCATGAGCTGGTCTGTGTATTTTTGTAGAGTTGCATAGTCATCGGTGGTTTTTAGCACAAAATCAATTGGAGTAAAGGTTGTTGTTCCAGGCAGATTTGGCGGACTGCTTGGAAAAGCCTGGACTCCAGGAATTGACCAAAACTTCATAAATAAACTTTGCTGAATTTGCATTGCAGTGCGTTTACGTTCATCCCAGGGTTTTAAAATTAAAAATGCAATTGAAGAGTTGGCGCCATAAGGAAAACCATTAACAATTCCATACGTTTGCATTTCAGGAATTGAGTCATAAATTTTCATAATTTTTTTAGAATGTTGTTCGGTGTAGTGAATGTTTGCTGCAGCCGGACCTAAACTAATACCAATAATTGCGCCTTGGTCTTCATCCGGAGCTAATTCTTGAGAAATGTGGGTATAAAATAAAAAACATGATGCATAAATTAATATAGCAACGATAACCACAAGATAACGTAGTTTTATAGTTGTTTGCAATGCTGATCTGTATCCAGCGGTTAAGTTTGTAAATGTGCGGTTAACTATTCCTGAAAAACCAGCGTTCAAATTTTCGTGGGCACGATAAAGTTTCGAGCACATCATCGGAGATAAAGTTAATGCAATAAAACCAGAGAATAAAACCGCGCCAGCTAAAGTGAAAGCGAATTCAGAAAATAATTTTCCGGTTAAGCCGGTCATAAATCCAATCGGTGCATAAACAGAAGCTAAAGTTAAAGTCATTGCAATTACTGCAAATGCGATTTCACGTGCGCCTATTATTGATGCTTTAAATGGGTGTAATCCATCTTCAAGGTGTCGATGAATATTTTCTAAAACCACAATGGAGTCATCAACTACCAAGCCGATTGCTAAAACAAATGCCAGCAAAGTTAAGGTGTTAATTGAATAACCTAATGCCAACATCAATGAACATGCGCCAATAATTGATAATGGAATTGTAACCACTGGAATCAAAATTGAACGTAAGGAGCCGATCATCAAAAATATTACGATGAATACGAATAATACAGCAGTTATAATAGTAAAGCGTACTTCTTTTAGTGATGACGAGATAAATCTGGTTACGTCATACATAATTTTCATGTTTAAACCTTGCGGAAGATGGCTGCGTAGATCTGGTAAGATTTTTTTGATGTTTTTAACAACATCTAATGGATTGGCATTGGATTTTGCAATGATTTCCAAAAAAGTAGCTTTATTGTGTTTCATAAAAATCGTGACATCGGTATTTTCTGCGCCTAACTTTGCGTTGCCAATATCTTTGATACGTACAATTTTTCCGTTATTACTGCGAATAACGAGATTATTAAATGCTTTTTGAGTGGTTAAATCAGTATTGGCATAAACATCGTATTGTTGCAGTGAATCTTTAAGTTGACCTGCAGCGGCTTGTACATTGTTAGCATAGATTTTCTGTGAAATATCATTAGGGGTAACATTATGTGCTGCCATGAGTTGTGGATTAAGCCACATGCGCATTGCATATTTACGTTCACCTAGAATGTCAGCGCTGCTGACTCCTGGCTGCATTTGTATTTGTGGTTGTACTACGCGTAATAAATAATCAGTAACATCTTCAGCGCTCATGTTATTACTTTCAAAATCTAAATATAATGCTGATGATGCACCGGTTGATGATTTTGTAATGACTGGATCTTGCATTTCTGTAGGTAATTCCCAACGCACCGAAGAAACTTTATTGGATACATTAATTAATGCAATATCCAGGTCGTAACCGGGTTTCATGGTGACGGTGATACTGCTGGAACCTTGAGAGCTTTCTGATGAAATATAATCAACACCTTCTACTGAAGAAATCGCGTTTTCAATAGGAGTGGTGATAAAACCTTCCATTAAACTTGCATTTGCGCCAGGATAAGATATTTGAACATTAATTACGGGGGTGTCAATTTTTGGGTATAAGCGGACATCGAGTTTGGTTAATGACACAATCCCGACTACCAGGATCATTAAGCTGATCGCAGTTGCAAATATGGGTCGTTTTATGAAAATATCTGTGAAGATCATAATTATTTCTTAGTTTGTTAGTTTTTTATTTATTTCTTTGAAGGACGGAGCTTCACATGATTACAAAGCAACAAACATGGCTGTTGTAATTATGTGAAGCTCGCGTCCCGCCTACATTTATTTCTTAGTTTGTTAGTTTTTTATTTATTTCTTTGAAGGACGGAGCTTCACATGATTACAAAGCAACAAACATGGCTGTTGTAATTATGTGAAGCTCGCGTCCCGCCTACATTTATTTCTTAGTCTTCTCCGTAGTTTTTTGTTGTTTTTCGTATTCGTCCTGTGTGATTACCGTATCATTGTCATGTAATTTTTCCTGACCGCCAACAATTATTGGATCACCAGCTTGTAAACCTTTTACCACAATAATACGGTTATCATCTAATTTTTGTCCAACAGTTATTGGAGTTTTAATTGCTTTGTGATTTTTCATTAAATAAACATAGCTTCCTTCGAGCGAATATAGTACAGCGGTTTGTGGGATAATTATTGGTTGTTGTGCTTTATCAATGTATGCAGTAACTTCAACAAAAGCGCCGGGAACTAATGCAAAGTTTTTATTCGGAACGTGCGCACGCACGCCAATCATACGGGAATTTGGATCAACTTTTGAATTAAATGCATAGATGGTTCCTTCATATATTTTATCTTTTACAGCACGTGAAGTCATGGTTATTTTGTAACCGGGTTTTATTTGTCCTAAATAAATTTCCGGCACATTAAAATCAACACGAATCGGATCAACTGCTTGCAGATCTGCAATAGGATCACCCGTATTTAGGAAATCTCCCAGACTTACTTGTCGAAGACCAAGCCGTCCGCTAAACGGCGCTTTAATAGTTAGTTGATCAAGCTGTGCTTGATAATTGTCAACCTTGGCTTGATCGCCTTCAACGGTGGCTTTAGCTTTATCGAGACTAGCTTTGTCGTAAAATCCTTTTTTGAATAGCTTAGTGTATCGTTTCAGGTTAACTTTATCTACCGCAAGTTGTGCTTTGGCTCCATTTAATTCTGCTTGAATAATTTTGGGATATAGTTGAACTAATGGTGTATTGGCTTTAACGTAAGTTCCGGATTTAAAGTAAATTTGGGTAATTCTTCCAGCCACTTCAGTGGTTAAGGTTACGCCTTCATCCGCGGATAATGATCCAATGGCTTCAATAGTTGGCTGCCATGGTTGTTTAGTTGCTTTGTGAATTTGTACTACGGTAGGAGGCATTTTATATGCTGCCCGATATTTGGCGATCATCAATATTATAAAATACCGATAACCGAACCACACGGCTAAAGCTAATATGCCTAGAATAATTAAAGTAATAGTTATTTTTTTGCGTGACATAAGTGTTCTCGTTTTTAGTTTGCTTGGTGGACACCCAACCTTGTTTGTTTATATCTAAGTTTTTATACAACATCTCAGGGGGACAGGGCTTCACTCATTACAAAGCAACAAGCATGGCACTTGTAATGAGTGAAGCCCGCGTCCCGCCTACATCATCATTTTATCACCAAAAATATCGAGCCCGGGCCGCGTAATATTCGTAATACTAAGTGATTTTTAGCTGTTTTGCTTATTTCAATTAAGCGTTTAACTGAAGTAGCTGGCAGATTATTCGCTGATACAATCACATCATCCGGGCGCAAACCTGAAGTCCAGGCAGGACTATATTCGTGAACTTGTAATATCTGTACACCTTCCGCATAACCATGTGCAGTAATTTGCCCGGCAAAATTTTCCATACTTACTCCATAGAAGTATTTTTGTAATTGCATACTGCGGGTAGTACTGATTTTAGGGTCAGCGGTAACTATGGACAATTTTAGTGATTTTTTGTTGCGTAATACAGTTAAATTTGCAGCTTCGCCAATATGCAGTATGCCGATTAGATTGTGTAAATCTTCGCTGGATTTAATTGCGTGTTGATTTATATTCGTGATGATATCGCCAATTTTAAGTCCAGCTTTTGCTGCAGGAGAATGTGGTACAATTTGTGAAATTATTGCTCCTTGTTGCTGCGGCATGCCAATAGCTTGAGCAAGATCTGGAGTTAAGGTTTGCACTAAAATTCCCATCAAGCCGCGATGCACTTCACCAAATTCTATTAGTTGTTTTACGATACTTTGCACCATGTTTGATGGAATAGCAAAGCCGATGCCAATATTGCCGCCATCAGGTGAGATTAATGCAGTATTAATACCAATTAATTTGCCTTGCATGTCAACTAGAGCGCCGCCTGAGTTACCAACGTTAATTGGCGCATCAGTCTGAATGAAGTTTTCGATTTTTTCTAAACCTAAATCACTGCGGTTTAAAGCGCTAATAATTCCTGAAGTTACGCTTTGTTTTAAGCCAAAAGGGCTGCCGATTGCAACTACAAAATCGCCAATGTGGAGTTTGTCTGAATCGCCAAAAGGGATGGCGGTTAAGTTTTTAGCCTTGATTTGAATTATTGCAAGATCGGTTTCATTGTCTGCGCCGACTTTTTTTGCAATAAAATGTCGACCGTCATTGAGGGTCACCGTTAGAGTTTTAGACATGTTTATAACATGGGCGTTAGTAACAATTAAGCCGTGCTCCGCATTAATAATGACGCCGGAACCAAGGCTGACAAAATGTTTTTTATCCAGCATTTTAAATGCAGGGTATTTGCTTAGTTCCCGCTTTAAAAACGGGTCATTAGCGAGTTCTATTTCGCCTTGATTAACGATATTTACCACTGCCGGCATGGTTTTTTTCAACATAGGGGCAATGGTTGTTTTATTTATGGACAGCATTTTTGATGGGATGCGCGCTAAAGCAGCTCCCGGCAAAATATATAACAAGATAATGCCGCATAATAATAAGCAGATTTTTTTCATATTAAACCTCACAATGATTTATGAATTATAATATTTTTAGAGGAAGGAGTACATATTTTTTTCAAAATGTGTGAAAACGCACAGGTTTTTACGAGATTTTGACCTTTTTTGTATGAGAATTGGGGGTATAATGGCTATCGAGGGGGAAGGTCTGTTATAGGAGGGAAGTGTTATGTCATTATTTAAAGGTATTATATCGTTTTTTAATTGTGGCAGGAAACAGCAGAAATCATCTAATGGGCAGAAGAAACCGAATATGAAGGAACAAGAGAAGAGCGAAGAACAAGTGATAACTGGTATGAATGCTTATGTTAAGATGAAGATGCAGCAGGGAAATGAGGTAATAAAAGTCGTAAAATGGTTGTGTAATATAAAACAATAATGCTAATCGATTCACATTGTCATTTAGATAGGTTGGATTTGACCAAATATGCTGGCCAATTGGATGGGGTCATTGATGCTGCGCGGGCAGTGGGTGTGGAGCATATTTTAAATGTTTGTGTTAATCTCCAGGATTTTCCGCGTGTTTTAGAGATTGCCGAAGCTTATGATGATGTGTCCTGTACCGTTGGCTTACAGCCGTCGGAACATCAAAATCATGAGCCTTCTGTAGATGATTTAGTTGAACTGTCCCAACATCCTAAAGTTATTGCCATTGGTGAGGCTGGATTGGAATATTTCCATTGCTCAGGCGACCTAGCTTGGCAGCATGAGCGGTTTCGACGGCATATTCGGGCTGCGAGGCAAGTTAAGAAGCCATTGGTGATTCATTCACGTGAATCTAGTGAGGATGTGTATCGTATTTTACGTGAGGAGCGGGCAGCCGAGGTTGGCGGCGTGCTGCATTGTTTTACTGATTCATATGAATATGCACAAAAATTTGTTGATCTGGGGTTTTATATTGGGATCACCGGAATTGTAACATTTAAAAAGGCGGTGCAAGTGCAGGAGACAGCACAAAAAATTCCGCTTACGCGGTTGCTGATTGAAACCGATGCGCCTTATCTTACTCCGGTTCCGTATCGAGGCAAACCTAATGAACCAGCTTATGTGCGTTATGTAGCAGAAGCGATTGCTGAATTGCGTGAAATTTCTTATGCAGAAGTAGCGGAGCAGACTACGGCAAATTTTTGGGATTTATTTTCAGATTAAGAAGTTTTGGGTGTCTTTTTTCTCCTCCGGGCACCTCCGTGTGCCACGCGCTTCCATCCATGGGCGCGAGTCGTCGAAAAAAGACACCCAAAACTTCTTTTATGCTCACTTAAAGTTTAAAAAACAATCAAATAGATAATTAAATAGGGCAGTCCTAGATTTGTTTGTCAAAATCTCGCATCTTGAGGTAACATATGGGATATGATCTTTCGTCCAATTGCATTGTACATTGCTCTGCGTTATACCCGTGCGAAACGGCGTAATCAATTTATTTCGTTTATGTCTTTGGTTTCGATTATTGGGATTGCTTTAGGCGTTATGGTATTGCTTACCGTGCTGTCGGTGATGAATGGTTTTGATCAGCAAATTCAAAAGAAAATTTTTGCTATGGCGCCGCATATTACTATCACCGGTATGTCGAATAATTTATCTAGTTGGCAAAATTTACGTAAGCAGGTACAGACTAATCCGCAAGTTATTGGTGCAGCTCCTTATATTAATATTCAAGCATTATTGTCGCATAATGGTGATGTGCGGCCGGTAATGGTTAAAGGGATATTGCCGAAAGAAGAACGGCAAGTTTCCGGTATTACAAATAAATGTATTCAAGGGTCTTTCGTTGCGCTGCAGCCAGGTGAATTTGGTATGGTGTTGGGTTCAACTTTGGCAATTAATTTAGGAGTGACGGTTGGTGACAAAGTTAATTTAATTACGCCGCATGCGACAATTACTCCAATTGGGCTTATTCCACGGTTTAGAAGATTTAAAGTTGTAGGTGTTTTTACCACTGGCAGTGGCATTGGTTATGATGCGGGTTATGCTTTTATTAATCTTAATGACGCGCAAAAATTAATGAATTTTGATAACAATCAAGTTACTGGTTTGCAGTTAAAATTAAAAAATTTATTTGCCGCGCAAAAGGTTTCACTAAATTTAGATAAAGATTTGCAATTTAAGTATCAAATTTCCAATTGGACTGATATGTATGGCGCTTTCTATCACGCAGTGCAAATGGAAAAAACCATAATGTTTTTTATTTTATTGTTGCTAATTGCAATTGCGGCATTTAATTTAGTATCTGGTTTAGTGATGTTAGTAAATGACAAAGAGGGTGATATTGCGATTTTGCGTACTTTCGGTGCGACCCCAGGAATTGTCACAGCGGTTTTTATATTGCAAGGTTTGATTATTGGTTTAGTAGGAACGATTTTAGGAATTGTTGGTGGTGTTATTTTATCATTGAATGTCACGCAATTAGTTAATTTTATTCAGCGTACTTTTCACGTACAATTATTTACTCCCGGAGTTTATTGGGTTGATTATCTGCCTTCGCAGTTACAATCAGCAGACGTTATTCATATTGCGGTAATTGCAATTGTTTTATCTTTGATAGCAACGGTTTATCCTGCATTACGGGCTGCTAAGATGAAACCAGCGGAGGCATTGCGTTATGAGTGATGTAATTTTAAGCTGCAAAAATTTATGTAAATCGTTTCATGATGCGGATAAAGAATTGAAAGTGTTGCAAGGGATTAATTTTCAAGTAGATGAAAATCAATTAGTGGCAATTATTGGTTCTTCAGGTTCTGGCAAAAGCACTTTACTGCATTTGTTAGGCGGTTTGGATACGCCGACAAATGGCGAAATATTTTGGCATGATGAAAATATTAATTTATTGTCTGAAAAGAAAAAATGCCGCATGCGCAATAAACATTTAGGTTTTGTTTATCAATTTCATCATTTACTGCCTGAATTTACCGCGTTGGAAAATGCGGTGATGCCGTTATTGATTGGCGGTACTCAAATTCGGTCTGCAAAAAAAATTGCGGATGATTTTTTGCGAAAAGTTGATTTAAGTGATCGCAAACATCATAAAATTGGTGAACTATCTGGGGGTGAACGTCAACGCATCGCAATTGTGCGTGCTTTGGTTACGCAGCCAAAATGTATATTAGCAGATGAGCCGACTGGTAATTTGGACGGCAAAACTGCCGAGCATGTGTTACAAGTGATGCTGGATCTGCAGCGTGAACTCGGCACTTCTTTTGTAATTGTTACTCACGATTTGAATTTAGCTAAGCAAATGCAGGTCAAATATGAATTGGAAAATGGCAAATTAAATACCGCATCTTGAAGATGCCGGATTTATACTGGCAGTATAAATTGGAACTCATGATTTTACAACCAGTTTGTTTTTGTAAAATCATGAGTCAGCAAGCACAATCATAGCTTTAATAGAACACAAGTATATCATGCGCGGTAGCTGCCACAGAAATAAACTAAGTGGTAATTACCGCGCATGCCAGATCTGTGTTTTGTTTTAGTTGTGCAGATGCGCGGTGACTCGCGATTTTGCAAGAACAAGCTGGTTGTAAAACCGCGAGTTTCAATATTAACACCAAGTAACAATTGGTGTGCTATAAATCCGGCTTCTTTTGATTTTTTCATACCCGTAAAAAATACGCTAAAAATTATTTGAAGAATGGTTTATATTAGCGTGCTATGCAAATTTTTATTTTATCATTTTTGGCTGGTGTGTGCGGCATTTGGGTTGTTTCGCATGTGCCTAGCTTAATTTTATTGTTTATTGGCTGGTTGGTTACGATCATCGTTTATCTACGTTTTAAAAACAAAATAACAATTGTGATGTTAGGAATAATATGCGGTTTTTGTTGGGTGATGTTATGTGCACAAATACAATTAACACATAGATTGCCGGTGTCACAGGAAGGCAAAGTTTTGACGGTTGTTGGAAAAGTAATTTCTTTGCCGCAATCGAAACAAAATTTCACAAGTTTTGTGTTTCAAACTAATAAAAGAAGATTAAAATTAAATTGGTATAATCCGCAAAAAACAATTCATTCGGGAGAGGTTTGGCGTTTGCATGTTAGACTAAAACGGCCGCATGGCTTTATGAATCCCGGGGGATTTGATTATGAAGCTTATTTGTTCGTCCGAAGGATTAATGCAACCGGCTATGTTGTAGATAATGCTGCAAACACCTTAATTGCGACCGCATGGTATTCGCAGTCATTTAATCGGTTGCGTCAGTTATTGCGCAGTGAAATTCAATATTCGTTTGCAAATCAGTCATTGATGGGGTTTGTTTTAGCGTTGGTTGTGGGTGATCGTACCATGGTTACGCCAAACCAATGGAAAGTATTACGGCATACAGGAACTAATCATTTAATCGCAATTGCTGGTTTGCATGTTGGGTTGGTAGCAGGATTTATATTTTTTTTAGTTGGTTTTTTATGGCGGCATATTTCATGGTTAACTATGCGTTTTTCTTCACAACAGGCTGCGGCAATTTTTAGTTTAAGCGCTGCTTTGTTTTATAGTTTATTAGCTGGGTTTTCGTTGCAAACTGAGCGTGCATTTATTATGTTATTGTTTTTGTTGGGCGCATTGCTTTTTAAGCGTAGAATTATGCCGTGGTATGGTTGGAGTTTGGCGTTATTAACAGTCCTAATTTTAAATCCGTTAAATGTTATTAATATAAGTTTTTGGATGTCATTTGTTACGGTAGCTGCAATTATTTATTGTACGGTTGGCCGTATTAACCAAAATAAAATTTGGCGTAAATATGGAAAAATTCAGTTGGTGATTATGGTTGCAGTTATTCCGTTGTCATTGTTGGCTTTTCATGAAACATCATTGATTTCAATTATCGCAAACATTATCGCAATTCCGTGGTTTGGTTTTATTATTATACCGTTATGTTTTGCTGGTACAATTGCATTGTGTGTTAATCAACATTTTGGTTTTATGTTTTTGTGGCTGGCATTAAAAAATTTGCAAGGTTTATGGGCAATTTTGCAGTTTTTGGCAAATTTGCCGCATGTAATTTTACATTTTTCAATTCCACATCTTTGGCTGTTTGGTTTTATGTTTGTTGCAGTAATATTAATTTTGGCACCGCGCAGATTTCCTGCTAAATATTTAGCGATAGTTTTTTTATTGACAGTATTAACGTATAAGTTTCCAGTGCCTTCCAAAAATCAAGTTTGGTTTACTTTATTGGATGTAGGCCAAGGATTGGCATCAATTGTGCGTACTCAGCACCATATATTAATTTATGATACCGGGCCAAAATTTAGTGAAAATTTTGATGCAGGATCCGCGGTCATCTTACCTTATTTACAATATTTTGGTATTAATCAAGTGGATTTGTTGATAGTAAGTCACGGAGATAATGATCATATTGGCGGTATGCAATCAATTTTACAAAATGTTAAAGTAAATAAAATTTTAACAAGTGTTCCGCAAAAAATAAATCACAATGCGCATTATTGTTATCGTGGTCAGCAATGGAATTGGGACGGAGTTAAGTTTAAAGTTTTGTCGCCGCTTAAAGGTGAAAAATATGCTGGTAATAATAGCTCATGTGTATTGCGCATTACAGCAGGTAAACAAAGAATTTTATTAACTGGTGATATACAAAAATCGGTAGAAGATCGTTTGTTGAGCAGCGAAAATAACTTATCAGCGACACTTTTAGTTGCGCCGCATCATGGTAGCCGTACTTCTTCGAGTTCTAGATTTGTGCAGGCCGTTAAACCCAAAATTGTGTTATATCCAACTGGCTATCGTAATCGGTTTCGTTTTCCTAGTGTAGTTGTTAGGCGCAGATACCAGAAAATAGGAGTAAAGGAATATAATGTGGCTTATACAGGCGCAATTCTTTGCAAATTAAATGGTGATAATTTATTGCCGCGGTTATATCGAGAAAAGCATTTACATTTATGGTTATGAATTCATCTTGCTAATTTGCAAAAATTTTTGTTCGCATTGCAAAAAAGCATCAACAATATCCGGGTCAAAATGTTTTCCTTTGTCTTTTGTGATTTTTTCAATTGCGTCACGATGTGATAATGCTGGTTTGTATGGTCGCACAGATCTAATAGCATCATAAACATCAGCTAAGGCGAATATTCTGGCTTCGATTGGGATTTGTCCGTTTTTTAATCCTTTATAATATCCGGTGCCATCATATTTTTCATGATGATATCCGCAAATATTGCTGGCCATTTTCAAAAATGATTCGGTGAGATTAAATTTTTTGATGATGCGGTCCAGTTCTTGTTTACCAATTTGGGCATGTTTTTGCATTTCTTTAGTTTCATCAGCGGTTAATTTATCTTGTTTTAATAAAATGGAGTCTTTAATGCCGACTTTGCCAATATCGTGTAAAATAGCGGCATCGTTTAAGTCTTCGATGAAGTCGTTGGTGATAATTTTGCGGTATTTTTTATTTTTTTGTAATTGCTTTGCTAAGATAACCGCATATTGAGTGGTTTTTTCTAAATGCTTTCCTGTTTGTGGATCGCGTAGTTCAGTGAGTTTGGCAAGAGAATAAATAATTGCTTTTTGTGCCAGAATTAATTTTTTAAATTTTTTGATGTTGAGATATATTATAAAAAGCATCAAGCATAAAAATAATACAAAGAATATAATAGAAATGATAATTGGTTTTATCAGAAATGGTGTAATATGGGGGTGACCATAATAAAGGTCAAAATACTTATAAATTTGTTTGTCAGCATAATATAGCATTATTCCAACAAGAATAAGTGAGAGTATAATAACAGCTAACGCAACAGCATTTTGTCTAAGTACTTTTTTTAACATATAAAAGATTAACCCTGACTAATTTTATTTGCCATATATTCAATGGTGCCAGCATAATAGCTTGAATAATTCCATCTCATTAGAACTTTAAAATTATTGAATACCATCATGTCAGGCCCTCCATAAGGATGAATGATTGATGCTGGTAAATTTGGGTTTATCGTGCCGTGCAGCTGCACTCCTAATTGTTCCCATTCACGGACAGTTTTGGTGACTTTTAAAGTTAATAGTGATTGATCAAAATTATGAGGTAATGAAACTACTATGCTACATGGTTGTCCAGCTTGCCAGCCGTTTTTTGCAAGGTAATTCGCGATAGAAGCAAAAATATCACCAGGGGTTTCCCAGATGTCTTTGCGGCCGTCTCGATTATAGTCTACAGCATATTTAAACCAGCTAGATGGCAAAAATTGTGCTTGACCGGTAGCGCCGGCCCATTCACCTTTAAAGTTATGTAATTCAATGTGTCCTTCATTCAAAATGTGTAAGGCTAGAAATAATTCTTTGCGGAAAAAAGCTGCACGGCGTGAACTATAGGCGAGTGTTGCAAGAGATTGAATTACCGGAAAATGACCGCGGAATCGTCCATAGCTGCTTTCCAGGCCCCAAATTGCAACGATAAAGCATGGGTCGACGCCAAAGGAATGTCCAATTGTATCGATTAATTGCTTGTGCTTGCGGTATTCTATTTTGCCTAGTTTAATGCGGAAAGCATCGCCTCTGGTATTACGGTATTTAAGGTAGGTAATTCTTTTTTCCGGCTGGCTGCGGTCTAGCTGCAGGTGTTTTTTGCTTGGTGTCATACCGTCAAATACACGATCAAGTAATTGTGAGTCGATTCCTTGTGTAATTGCTTCTTGCTTGACCTGTTGAATCCAGCTGTGCCAGCTTTGTTGCCGTTGTGCATTGGAAAGGGTTGGGGTTAAGCAGGTTAATATAATTAGTAGGCTTAAAATTATATGTTTCATGATTCTCTCCCTGAAGTTATATATTTATTATAGCTTGCTAAATTAAAGGTGTCTATTTTATAATGAGGCATGGCAAAAAGCTTGATGCGGTCTACTACATTATTTTCCTGTAATACCTTTTTATCGCGAGTGCTGGGGTTTGTGCGTGATATCATATTTGCGCATTATTTTGGAGATTCTGCGGCTTTCGATGCCTTTTTAGTGGCGTTTAAAATCCCAAATTTTATGCGGCGTTTGTTCGCCGAAGGTGCGTTTTCTCAAGCATTTGTTCCAGTGCTGTCTGAATATCGCGAGCAATGTTCGCATCAGGATGTGCGTAATTTTATTAATGATATGGCAGGGTCTTTAGGTGCAGCATTATTGTTGGTGACTATAGCAGCAGTGCTGCTTGCTCCTCTAATTATTAGTGTGTTTGCGCCAGGATTTTTGCATGATGCTTTACGCTTTTCTTTAGCTACAGGAATGCTGCGCATAACTTTTTCTTATTTGTTATTGATTTCATTAACTGCATTATGTAGCGCAATTCTCAATACTTATGATAGTTTTGGTGTGCCGGCTTTTACGCCAGTACTATTAAATGTAGTATTAATTATTATGGCAGTTTTTGTGTCTGCGCATTTTACTACGCCGGAATATGCGTTGGCTTGGGGTGTGTTTATTGCAGGTGTGGTGCAATTATTATTTCAATTGCCGTTTTTAAAGCATAAAGATTTATTGCCTAAACCAAAAATTAAATTTAATGATCCAGGTGTGAGACGTGTATTAAAATTAATGGCGCCGGCCATTTTTGGGGTTTCGGTTGCGCAAGTTAGTTTGTTATTGGATACAATTTTTGCTTCGTTTTTAAAAACAGGAAGTATTACCTGGTTGTATTTTTCAGACCGTTTGATGAATTTTCCATTGGGAGTTTTTGGTGTAGCGATTGCAACAGTTGTATTGCCAAAATTATCACGACAGCATGTTGGTAATAATTATACAGATTATTCTAAAACTTTGGATTGGGGATTACGATTGTTGTTGTTGATTGGTATACCATCAGCGATAGGTATTTTGATTTTAGCTGGTCCATTGTTAAGTACTTTATTTCAGGGAAAGGCATTTGATGCATTTGCAGTAATTATGTCGCGTAGAAGTTTGATGGCATTTGCTTTAGGCATTCAAGCATTTATGTTGGTCAAAGTGTTAGCTTCTGGATTTTATGCACGTCAAGATATAAAAACCCCAGTTAAAATTGCAGTTATTGCGATGATTACCAACATGACCTTGAATTTTATTTTAATTTTTCCGTTAAAACATGCGGGACTTGCTTTGGCAACTACGATTACTGGTTTTCTTAATGCTGGTTTGTTGTTGACAATTTTATTGTATCGTAAAATTTATCATCCGCAGCCTGGATGGTTGTTGTATTTTGCGCGTCTAATGCTTGCGAATATTGTGATGGCAGTATTTTTATTTTTTGTTGCTGGCAGTCTCGATATTTGGCTGCAGCAGCATTTGTTATGGAAGATATATCATTTAGCATTTTTGCTAATTGTTGGTGCGGCGATTTATTTTATAGTTTTGTGGATAAGCGGTTTGCGGCTGCGCCATTTGCGGGAAAGTATTTCATAAAAATGAAAATCATTCGTGGTTCAAGACAACATTTATGTAGACTTCCGATCAGCTTGCCAAAAAATGGTTGTGCGGCATCGGTTGGTAATTTTGATGGCGTGCATTTGGGGCATAAAGCAATTTTACAGCGGGTAAAGAATGTTTCACAAAAATTAAATTTGCCATCGTTAGTTATTATTTTTGAGCCGCAGCCGGAAGAATATTTTAAAGGAATTAATTGTTCTGCAAGATTGACTCGCTTACGCGAAAAATTGCAATTTTTGCGTGAGTTTGAGATTGATTATATTTATATAATGCCGTTTACAGAAATAATTGCAAATTTATCTGCTGAACAATTTGTCAAAGATTTTTTAGCAGGTTGTTTAAAAATAAAATATTTAGTGATTGGTGATGATTTTTGTTTTGGTCATGATCGCGCTGGAAATTTTAATTATTTAAAAAAAGTTAGTAAACAATATGGATTTGAAATTGAGTCATCCAGAACTATTGCGATGTCTGATCATGAACATAAACAGCGAATTAGCAGCACTTGGGTTCGGGAAGCTTTGCATGCGGGTGATTTACAATTAGCGGCCAAACTTTTAGGGCGTGATTATAGCATGTGCGGCAGAGTAGTGCATGGCGAAAAAATAGGGCGGACGCTGAATTTTCCAACTGCTAATATATTTTTGCATCGGCAAAACACACCGATTTCTGGCGTATTTGCAGTGCGCGTGTTTGGGGTAAAAAATCAGCCGGTTTTTGGTGTGGCTAATATTGGATCCAGGCCTACTGTTGGCGGTTCCAAACCGATTCTTGAAGTACATCTATTTGATTTTGATCAGGATATTTATGGCTTTTATGTGAGAGTTGAATTTCTACATAAGCTGCGTGATGAAAAGTTATTTGATTCATTTGAATTATTGCAAATGCAAATTGAGCAGGATATTACGGATGCTGAGAGATTTTTTGTGAAAAAATCTGTATAATGGCTTATTTTTGCGATTAATGAGAGATTTTATGACTGACTACAAAGATACTTTAAATTTACCTAAAACCGGTTTTCCGATGAAAGCTAATTTGGCGCAGCGAGAGCCTGAGATGTTGAAGCGTTGGCAGCAAATGGATTTATACGGCCAATTGCGGGCAAAAAGGCAAGGTAAAGATAAATTTATTTTTCACGATGGCCCGCCGTATGCTAATGGTGATATTCATATTGGGCATGCGTACGGCAAAGTATTGCGTGACATTGTGGTTAAAGCGCAGAGTTTGAATGGTTATGATGCGCCGTTTATTCCTGGTTGGGATTGTCATGGTTTGCCGATCGAATTGAATGTCGAAAAAAAACGTGGCAAACCAGGTGTGAAATTATCAATCGCAGAATTTCGTACGGCTTGCCGTAAATATGCTCAGACACAAATTGATAAACAGCGCGAAAGTTTTAAACGTTTGGGTGTGTTAGCTGATTGGAATAATCCATATCTCACTATGAATTATCAATACGAAGCGGATATTATTCGCAGTTTTGCTAAAGTAATAGCTAATGGTCATTTGCAGCGCGGTTTTAAACCGGTGCATTGGTGCGTTGATTGTGGCTCAGCGCTTGCTGAAGCAGAAGTCGAATATAAAGATAAACAATCACCAGCAATTGATGTACGTTTTCCAGTGTTGGATGAAGCGGCGTTTGTTGCGCGTTGTCGCCATAGTCATGAAGGCAGCGGCGAGGGGCAAATTAGCGTACCGATTTGGACAACAACCCCTTGGAGTTTACCTGCAAACCAAGCGGTTGCATTACATCCAGAATTGGAATATGCCTTAATTCAAGCAAAAACTGAATATGGGGTAGAACGTTTATTAATTGCAGAAGCTTTGTTAACCGATGTATTGGTGCGCTATGGAATTAATGATTATCGTGTGGTTGCTTATTGTCAGGGTGATGAGTTGGAAGGTATAAAACTACATCATCCATTTTATGATCGTGAAGTACCAATTGTTTTGGGTGAACATGTGACGGTTGATGCTGGAACGGGAGCAGTACATACTGCACCTGGGCATGGTCAGGATGATTATGTCTTAGGAAAAAAATATAAATTACCAATTGATAATCCGGTTGGTGATAATGGTTGTTTTTTGCCAAATACACCTTTATTTGCAGGAGAATATGTTTTTACTGCGAATGATAAAATAATTGATGTATTAAAGGCAAACGGTATGTTGCTGCATGAAGAAACTATCGTGCATAGTTATCCGCATTGTTGGCGGCATAAAACGCCATTAATTTTTCGAGCGACTCCGCAATGGTTTATTAGTATGGATCAAAATGGTTTGCGCGATATGGCGATTGGTGCAATTGAAAAAGTGCAGTGGTTGCCTGCATGGGGTAAAGAAAGTATTACTGATATGGTAACTAATCGTCCTGATTGGTGTGTGTCTCGCCAGCGTGTTTGGGGCGTGCCGATTGCAATGTTTATTCATAAAGAAACTGGCGAATTGCATCCGAATAATCTTAATTTGATGGAAAAAGTTGCGCAGTTAGTTGAAAAAAATGGAATTGAAATTTGGGATGAATTAGATCCGGCCGAATTATTGGGTAATGAAGCAGAACAATACAAAAAAGTAACTGATGTATTAGATGTTTGGTTTGATTCTGGAGTAAGTCACGAATGTGTGGTTTCCAAAAATCCCGCATTGCAATATCCATCTGATTTATACTTAGAAGGTGCGGATCAATATCGCGGCTGGTTTCAGTCATCATTGTTAACTGCTTGTGCGATGAATAAAGGAGCGCCGTATAAAACTGTGTTGCGTCATGGGATGACCGTTGATGAGCACGGACATAAAATGTCTAAATCATTAGGCAATGTAGTCGATCCAAACAAAGTAATGAAAACCGCTGGAGCTGATATTTTAAGACTTTGGGCGTCTTCTATTGATTATACAGGTGAAATTCCGATTTCTGACGAAATTTTTAAACGTACTTCTGATGTTTACCGCCGCATTCGCAACACAGCTAAATTTTTGTTATCGAATATAAGTGATTTTGTGCCAGGTAAAGATTTATTGCCGGCAAAAAAAATGTTGGCGTTAGATCGTTGGGCGGTTGATCAGGCGCGTTTAATACAGACAGAAATCGTTGATTGTTATAACAATTATCAATTCAAAGCAATTTATCAAAAAATCCATCATTTTTGTTCGATTGAGATGGGAAGTTTTTATTTGGATATCATTAAAGATCGGCAATATACTACTAAAAAAGACAGTATTGCGCGCCGTTCTGCACAAACTGCAATGTATCATATTATTGAGGCTTTAGTTCGTTGGATTGCGCCAATTTTAAGTTTTACTGCTGATGAAGTTTGGCAATTTATTCCAGGCGAACGTTCTGAATCAGTGTTTTTTGCAACCTGGTATCAGGATTTAGCGGTTTTATCAGATAAAGAAAAAATGAATCAAACTTTTTGGCGGCAAATGATGCAAGTACGCGATGCAGTGAATAAAGAAATTGAATGTTTGCGCAATGATAATGTGTTAGGTTCCGCGTTGGAGGCTGAAGTAATTTTATATGTTGACGATGAATTGCATAACATATTGCATTTATTAGAAGATGAGTTACGGTTTGTCTTGATTACTTCAAGCGCACAACTTGAGCCGTTGAAAAATGCAGGTAATGATGCGGCGGCAACTGATTTAGAAGGAATGAAATTAAAGGTCACTGCATCCAAACATCCAAAATGTATTCGTTGTTGGCATCGTAGAAAAGATGTCGGCAGTAATCCAGAACACCCACAAATTTGTGCTAGATGTGCGCAAAATGTTGCAGGTCAGGGTGAAATCAGGCAATTTGTGTAGTTTTTTGTATCGTTCTTAAGTTTTTGTTAAGTATTGTGTGTTATCATTTGCGCCAGTTTTTAAAATTTAGGTAAATAAAAATAATATGTCATTTTCACAACTTGCAGCTGATAATTTTTATGAGATTTTTTTATATTTTCGTTATGATGAAATATGCAATTTTCTGACTATTAATAAAGAAGTTTATACTTTTTTGATGTCCGAATTTTTTTGGGAAGGTATGTGCAGGCGTGATTTTTCTGCAAAAAAATTAAAAGAACAGAAAACAGATAAAAAAGAACAGAAAACATATAAAGGTTTATATAAGTTTCATTTAATTCAGACAAAAACAGGTGTTAAGCAAAGTATTGATGATTGTAGGGATGATTGTTTGGTAATGCGCGGAATTAACTATTTTGCTATTGATCAATTTATAAAAGCAAAAAAAATGTTGCAATATTTATTAAAATTAACACCAGTAATAGAGAGTTTTAAACGTTATGGTTTTTCTTTAGATACAAAAAAATTTGCTAAAGATATATTTTGCTGTGTTAAATTTGCTAGAGATCATAATAATAACAGTTATACTGGCAAGGATTTTCAGCGCATTGTTGATGCTATTCAGTCAATGGAGTTTCACAAAGATGATGAGAAGCAATTGTTTAAGAATCAATATCTAAGTCTTTTGCAGTTTGCTTATGAAAATCATGGTATTCCCGCACGGCAAGAGCGGAAAGTGGTTGAAAATATTTTATTGCAACAGCAATTAATACTTACGCCTATCAAGGATAATTCTATAAATTATTGTGGATGTTGTTCAGGTATGTTTAGATTTTTTGTTGATGTTGGGAAAAATATTATACGACAAGTTATTTCAGGTAGTCATATAGGAAATCATCTTTAGTTAGTTATGAGGTAACTTGAATTTATAAAAGAATTATAAAGTAATAATTGCATTAATCCAGTGTTTTTAGTATCATAATGTTTTTCTGATAATTCGGGAAGCTCAGATGAAGCATAAGGGCAATCTTCGTTGGTTATGGCTTAGTTTTATTATTGTCATTTTAGATCAGTGGACTAAATTTTTGGTCATCAAGCATTTGCCTTTAAATGATCCTTATGCAGTGATTCCTTTTTTCAATTTGACCTTGACGTTTAATACTGGAACAGCTTTTAGCTTTTTAAGTTTTGCTTCAGGTTGGCAAATTTGGTTGTTGATTAGTTTGGCGATAGTTGTATGTCTGCTGATTTTAGTATGGTTAGGGAGAATCTCACGACAAGCACATTGGTTAGCGGCTGCTTTGGTTTTAATTTTTGGCGGAGCTTTGGGTAATTTAATTGACCGTTTTCATTATGGATATGTGGTTGATTTTATCGATTTGTATGTTAAAAATTGGCATTATCCTACTTTCAATGTAGCTGACACAGCGATTTGTATAGGTGTGATTATGCTGATAATTAATTTATACTTACATAGATCACACAATTGATTTTGTTAATTTTGTGTATTCCGCTTTGCGGAGTTTTATCGATATGCTTGTTACACCTCAAGATGCGAGATTTAAAAATTGTAGTCATCCCGCGGCCTTGTTAGTTGACCGCGGGATCCAGGCTATTTGATAGTCTTTTTGTTGGATTCCGCGATCAACATACTGGGTCGCGGAATGACAACATATTCGCATTTTCAAGTGTAACGGGTATATAACGCAGATGATAGCCGTTTTATAGAATATACGATTTTTGCAAATTGTGAAATTTGTGAAATATTTGGCGGAAATAGCTGGACATTTACGGTTAATTTGTTAAACTTGTTTCCAATTACATTCGTAATTTTTTTAAATATTTCACCTCTTTTTATTTCTATTTTTCCAAATAATTTCATTGGTATTTTTTGAATAAAATTTTTTTAATAAAAAGGAGAACAATTATGTTTAAAAAAACATTAATTTTTTTATTGATTTTTGGTTTTGCTGTATCTGCAAGCGCTGCTAGAGCCAGCAAAGCTCATAAGCATCATCGTGGTGCAGCTAAAATGGCACAAGTTACAGCAAAAATTAATATTAATAAAGCTGATGCAGATGCGCTTGCTGCGATTAAAGGTCTTGGTGCTAAAAAAGCTGAAGCTATTGTTGCCTATCGCGAAGCTAACGGCAATTTTAAATCCATTGATGATTTAACTAATGTCAAAGGTATTGGCACAAAGCGTTTAGCGAAAATAAAATCAAACCTTACAGTATAATACGTAAATTTACCCCCGTATTTTTACGGGGGTATATGGTTATAGTGGTATACTTCTAATCCGATAGAGGATACAATGTTTAAAAAAGTGAGTTTTAAAAGTTTACGGCAAGATTTACGTAAAATTGCGGTCGCTTTTATTATAGGAGGTTTGACTGGTTTGTATTTGCATCCAGATATGAAATGGATATCATTTGCTGCTTTAACTGTTACGGGTATGATTTTATGGTATTTTGGCTTGTGTGATGGAGGTAATTAAAATGATTAATATAATAGCTCCTTATATTGGTTTAACCATTGTTATTGTTGGCATTGTTATTTTATGGCATTTAGCAGACAAAGGTGACCATAAATCAGGGAGACACAAATCTAAATGATTAATATAATTGCTCCTTATATTGGTTTGGCGATAGTTATTGTAACTATGATTCTTTTTTGGCATTTAGCTGATAAAGGTGATAATCATAAGTCAGGAAAACATAAACCGCGTAGATAAAGGATATTTTAATGATTTTACCTGTAATTCTTTCTGGTGGTTTTGGGACGCGATTGTGGCCATTGTCACGCAAAGATCGGCCCAAACAGTTTTTACGTTTGTTAGATAAAAATAGTTTGTTTCAAGATACAATTATGCGGGTTGCAAATATTCCTAATTCTTTACCGCCGTTATTTATATGTAATGAAGATCATCGTTTTTTAATCGCCAGACAATTACAGGAAATAGATGTTACAAGTTCTGCAATTATTTTGGAGCCGGTAGGGAAAAATACGGCGCCGGCAATTACCATTGCTGCATTACAGGCGATGGTTAATGGTGATGATCCGATTTTATTGGTATTGCCTTCAGATCATTTAATTGCTAATCGAGCTGCATTTTTGGCTGCAGTAGATAAAGCTACAAAATACGCGCAAGCCGGAAAATTAATTACTTTTGGTATTGTTCCGCACAAACCGGAGACTGGCTATGGTTATATTCAAGCGGGAGAAAAATTAATAGAAGGTGTGCAAATAGTTGATAGTTTTGTTGAAAAACCAAATTTAGAAAAAGCCAAAAGCTATTTAGAAGCTGGAAATTATTATTGGAATGGCGGTATTTTCATGTTTCGTGCTTCACGTTTTTTGCAGGAGATGAATCAACATGCTCCTGATATTTTAGCAGCTTGTCGTAAAGCATTTAAGGCGCGTACATCCACACCTGATTTTATTCGTTTGGATAAAAAAATATTTAGTGAATGCCGTAGTGATTCGATTGATTATGCGGTTATGGAAAAGACCACTGATGCTTGCGTTGTGTCAATGGATGTTGGTTGGTCTGATGTAGGTTGTTGGTCTGCATTATTTGAGGTAAGTACCAAAGATGATGATAATAATGTCAAAGTAGGGGATGTTATTATTGATGAAGTTAGTAATTCATATCTTAGATCTGAAGGGCGTACTTTGGCGGCTATAGGTGTTCAGGATGTGATAGTGGTTGAAACCAAAGATGCAGTATTGGTAGCGCATAAAGACCAGAGTCAGAAAGTTAAATCCATTTTAGAACAGCTTGAAAAAAAGATATCGGATCTTTCATAAATTAATAAAATACATTATACTCTTCGTGAAGTAATTTGGGGATGGTTTTATTATGTATGAGATTTTGGTTGTTGGTGGCGCTGGTTATATTGGTTCACATATGGCGGATATTTTGCATAAGCATAACTATTCCGTAGTAGTATTGGATAATCTATCTGCTGGTCATCGCGAGGCGGTATTAGATGCTGAGTTTGTTGAAGGTGATTTGGCGGATCGAAAATTACTTAAGCAGTTATTTAATCAACATCAATTTGTTGCGGTGATGCATTTTGCTGCATTTACGCAAGTTGGTGAATCAGTAATCGATCCTGCAAAATATTATCACAATAATGTTTGCAATACTTTGAATTTATTAGATGAAATGCTTGTCGCAAATATTAAAAATTTTATTTTTTCTTCGAGCGCAGCAGTTTATGGTAACCCGGAATATGCGCCGATTGATATTGCACATCCTAAAAATCCAATTAATCCATATGGTAAAAGTAAATTAATGGTAGAACAAATTTTAGATGACTATGATTATGCGTATGGTTTGAAGTCGGTATGCTTGCGCTACTTTAATGCTGCAGGAGTTGAGCCTTCATGTCGAATTGGTGAGCATCATGATCCGGAAACTCATTTAATTCCGCTGGTGTTGCAGGCAGCTAGCGGTAGAAGTGATAATGTGAAAATTTTTGGGAAGGATTATGATACTGAAGATGGCACTTGTGTTCGTGATTATATTCATGTAGTAGATCTTTGTGATGCGCATTTATCAGCATTGGAAAATTTGTTGAAAAATCCGGTTAGCAAAAAATATAATTTAGGGAATGGTAATGGTTTTTCGGTGCAAGAAGTTGTTGATACGGCAAAACGTATAACCGGAAGATCATTTACTGTTATTGATGCGCCAAGGCGGGCAGGCGATCCCGCAGTTTTAGTTGCAGATGCGACGCAGGCTAAGCGGGAACTTAATTGGCAGCCAAAATATGCTGATTTGGCTACGATTATTGAACATGCTTGGCGTTGGGAACGTCACATGGCTGGCGCAAAAAGCGATCTGCTTTGTTAAAAGCTCGCTTAAAATGCTTATTTATTATTTATAAACTCGCATTTTTCGCTCGCTTTTGTCTCGCATCTCATCTTTTTGCGTCAGCCATGTGTGGTTAACACATATTGAGGGTTATAAATGACTGAAATTAAAAAAATAGTTTTTCCGGTAGCAGGAATAGGTACGAGGTTTTTGCCGGTGACTAAAGCTGTTCCTAAAGAAATGCTGCCAATTATAGATAAACCTTTAATTCAATATGCAGTTGATGAAGCAGTTGCAGCTGGTATCACTGAGATGATTTTTGTAACTAATAGTTCAAAAATTGCAATCGAACAGCATTTTGCATCGGATGCTAAATTAGAAGAAGTATTAACAGCACAACATAAACAAGAAAGTTTAAATGAAGTTAAAAATATTTTACCAAAAAATATTACATGTGTTTTTGTGCAACAGCAAGAAGCTTTGGGTTTAGGGCATGCAGTTTTATGTGCTAAAGAAGTTGTGGGCGATCAGCCGTTTGCAGTTTTATTACCGGATGATTTGATTTATGCAAAAGAGCGAGTTTGTTTGCAGCAGTTAATTGATATATATCAACAAACAGATTCCAGCGTTGTTGCCGTGCAGCAGATTCAACCGGAAAACAGCAGAAAATATGGTGTAGTTGATGTGCGGGATGAATTAAATCCTAAGGCAAGAATTTACGGTATTGTAGAAAAGCCTACGCCGCAAGATGCTCCATCAAATTTTGGTGTGGTAGGCCGTTATGTGTTAAAACCACAAATATTTAGTTTATTAGAACGAGTTTCTCCAGGCAGCGGCGGTGAAATTCAATTAACGGATGGGATTGCTGCATTAATGCAAAAGGAAGATGTTTATGCGTGCAGATTTAATGGTATTCGGTATGATTGTGGCACTAAAATTGGTTTTTTACATGCAACAGTTGAATATGCATTAAGGCGCGCAGATTTAGCAGATGATTTTAGAAAAATTTGGGTCAATGCGAAAAGCGATCTGCTTTGTTAAAAGTTCGCTCAACATGCTCATTTATTGTTTATAAACTCGCATGTTTCGCTCACTTTTGTCTCGCATCTCATCTTTTCGCATTGGCCCAAAAAATATTGGAGAATTTATGAACATCGTAGTAATCGGAACAGGTTATGTTGGTTTAGTAAGTGGTACTTGTTTTGCCGAAATGGGAAACAATGTTGTTTGTGTTGATATTGATGCGCATAAAATTGAAAAATTAAAACAAGGTATCATGCCAATTTATGAACCAGGCCTTGCAGAATTGGTTAAAAAGAATTATCAAGCGAAAAGATTACACTTTGTGAGTTCATTGCAGGAACTTAAAATTCAGCCAAAAATATTTTTTATTGCAGTTGGTACACCAAGTAATGGTGATGGCTCAGCGGATCTACAATATGTGTTAACTGCAGCTAAAGATATTGGGCTATATATTAATGATTATGCAATTATTGTTAACAAGTCTACGGTGCCGGTAACTACTGCAGAAAAGGTTAAAGATGCAATTCAACAGGAATTGAAGCAGCGTAAACTTAATATAGAATTTGATGTGGTTAGTAATCCAGAGTTTTTAAAAGAGGGTGATGCGGTAAATGACGCAATGCGTCCGGATAGAGTTATTGTTGGTACTGATAGCGAAAAAGCGCGTGATATCATGAAAAAACTTTATGCACCGTTTACCCGAAATCATGAACGTATCATTTTTATGGGTGTTAGAGACGCAGAAATGACAAAGTATGCAGCTAATGCAATACTTGCAACCAAAATTTCTTTTATGAACGAAATAGCGAATATTTGTGAATGTTTAAATGTAGATGTAGAAAATATTCGTCAAGGCATTGGTTCAGATTCACGGATTGGTTTTTCGTTTATTTATCCTGGTTGTGGTTATGGTGGTTCATGTTTCCCAAAAGATGTTAGAGCATTAATTCATATGGCAAAAAATTGTGGATTTGAGTCTAAAGTTTTATCTGCAGTTGATGAGATGAATAAATATCAAAAACAAGTGATGACAAAAAAAATAATTACGAAATTTGGTGAAGATCTTTCAAATGTAACTATTGGAATGTGGGGATTGGCGTTTAAGCCGGAAACAGATGATATGCGTGAAGCCTCATCGATTGATTTTTTGCATGCAGTAATTGAGCGGGGTGCGGTGATTAAAGCTTATGATCCAATTGCAATGTCAGCGGCGCGTAAAGTATTGCCAACGAAATGGTTTGAGCAAGGAGCATTGCAGTTAGTTGAACATCAACATCATGCGGTAGAAGATGCTGATGTGTTAGCATTGTTTACTGAATGGAAACAATTTCGCAATCCTGATTTTACGCAGATTAAATCCACAATGCGCGGCAATTTAATTCTTGATGGTCGTAATCAATATGATCCGCAACAGCTTCGAGATTTGGGTTTTCACTATATTGGTATTGGAAGGTAGCATTATTAAGTTATTGCTGATAGGTTTTAAACCTCAATGGCACATCCATGTGCCTCCCGACCGCGCATCCAGGGCGGTCTATTCGGTTTAAAACCTATCAGCAATAACTTAATAAAAAAATTAAAGTGAAAATGTTATTTTCCGGCCAGTTGTCCGCATGCGGCGTCAATATCACTACCGCGGGTTTTACGGATAATAGTTTGGATGCCGGCTTTGATTAAGATGTTTCTAAAAATTTCGCAATCCTCAATGGCTGAGCATTGATAATCTGAACCAGGTTTGGAGTTACAGGGAATTAAATTTACTTTTGCTGGAACACCTTGCAATAATTTTACTAATTGTTTGGCGTGTTCTGGTGAGTCGTTAATATTTTTAATCAATATGTATTCAAATGAAATTTTGCGGCGTGATTGTGTTGGGAAATAATTTTTACAAACACGTATTAATTCTTTTAGTGGATATTTTTTATTAATTGGAACTAATTGATCGCGTAATTTATCATTAGGTGCGTGTAGTGAAACTGCTAGTGCAATGTCACTTGTTTTAGATAGTTTTTCAATTGCAGGCGCGATTCCTGCGGTACTTAAGGTTACTCGATATTTTGATAATCCATAAGCTAAATCGTCCATGATTAAATTGGTTGCGGTAATTACATTATCAAAGTTTAATAATGGTTCGCCCATGCCCATTAAAACTACGTTGGTTAGGTTAAATTCTCTTGCGGCTAACCAAACTTGACCAATAATTTCTGCAGTAGTTAAATTGCGCTTAAAGCCTAATTTGCCGGTGAAACAAAATGTGCATTTTAAAGGGCAGCCAACTTGTGATGAAATGCATAAAGTGCCGCGGGTTTTTTCTGGGATAAATACCATTTCGATATGGTTTTTGTCTTCTAATTCCAATAGCCATTTTACGGTTCCATCGGTAGATGTTTGTTGTTTGATGATTTTTGGCGGCAAGATTGTTGCATGTTCGTTTAAGTAGGCACGCAATTTTTTGCTTAGATTAGTCATTTGGTCGAAGTTTTGTAGACCGTGTTTGTGAATCCATTTTATAATTTGATCGGCGCGAAATGGTTTTTCACCGAGTGCTGCAAAATATTCACGCATTTTTGTGCGGTCGAAATTGAGTAAGTTTGTTTTTGTGTTGTAATTGTTTACCATGAGAATGTTATGCTTTTTAGTGCACCTTTCGGCGAGCTTATTTGCAAACGCGTCTTTTCAATTACGCAACATGCTTGGCGTAATTGAAAAGTACATCCATGTAATACTTCGTTCGCGCTTCCATGCGCTCAAGAGTTTGCAAACAATCTCCTCTGCGGTGCACACAAGCATGTTTTTATAATATTACCTTGAATAAATGTCGTTTTCTTTAAAGAAAAACGCAATTTCTTGTTTAGCAGTTTCTGGTGCATCAGAGCCATGTACTGCGTTGCGGTCAATACTTTCTGCAAAGTCAGCGCGGATGGTGCCTGGTGCTGCTTCTGCCGGATTGGTTGCGCCCATGATTTCGCGGTTTTTGGCAATTGCATTTTCACCTTCAAGAACTTGTACCATAACAGGACCTGAGCTGATGAAAGTTACAAGATCATTGTAAAAGGGGCGTTCTTTATGAACTGCGTAAAATTTTCCGCCTTGTTCAGAAGTTAGATGAACCATTTTAGCGGCGACAATTTTTAATCCGGCTTGTTCAAAGCGGGATAGAATAGTGCCAATTAAATTTTTAGCGACAGCATCAGGTTTGATTATTGATAATGTGCGTTCGATTGTCATATTGTTTTCTCCTATTACTTAGTCTATTTTTGTAGTTATAATTTTTTAAATTTTTTTTCTAAAGCCGGTCTAATTTCTTCACCAACCTTTTCATAAATTCTAATTAAATTTTCAAAAGTACCGATTCCGCCAAGATAGTCCCAAAAATCTTTACCAACTAAAAAGTCATTTCCTTTGTCAAAAAACTTAATGCATGTCCAACGTTGATATTTTTCCGGGGCATATGGGTTATAATACATACCTAGGAATATTTTTATTCTTTTGCCTTCTGCTGCTTGCATTGCATAAATTTCCAAAAGATCTCTTTTTGCAGCTCGCATTTCATTTTTGTTTGGTTTTGGTCCTTTGATTTCGAAATAAATTTCTTCGCCATTATCACGTTTAAGATACAAATCAACAGTTTGATTTCTTTTAACAAAGTTATTATCATTTTGACTTGCATTATAAATTTCTTCAGACTCTTTGTTATGGTTTGGTTCTCTTTTTGCATTATCAAGATCGTTAAGGATATTCTCAAAAGTTGCTTGAGCTTTGTTAGTTATTCTTCCTTTTAGCTTTTCAGTTCCTTGTAATTTTTTTGCTATTTCAAAGTTTTCTTTGGCAATAATTTTTGCAATTGATTCGTGCCAATTTCCCAAAGCTGTTTCGCATCCGTGAATAAATCCTTTTGCTAAATAACCTTTTTTTGTAAAAAGTGCATATTGAAAAGGTTTTGCTGCATCTTCATCACGAAGATTATATTGTTCAATTTTTTTTAAAATTTTTTCTTTAAAAAATTTGTGTATTTTGGCTTGCATTTTTTTTTGTAGAGCCATATTTATATGTCCTTTAGGTGAAATATTATTTCCGAATAAGGTGATTTTGCCCTTTCAGTTCTATTTAATACAGGCCGTTTAAATTGATTTACAATCTTCATTTTTGCTTGTTCGGCAATTGTAGGATAAAGGTTATATTTATCATTGGCAACTAAAAACACATCGAAATCTTTGGCTAGAAATTCCCGGCAATTTTGTAATACTTTGGTAATGCCTTTTACATATGAATTTCGTGCTTTTGCTCCCTGTCCCTTAAACAAGGGTCCAATTTCTTTGTCATCATGGCGTTTAAAGCCAAAAAGATCATACGCGTAGGCGTGTTGTTCATGGTAATCAATTTGTCCCACATAAGGGGGGGAAGTGAAAATGCCTTTGATTTTTTGTTTTTTTAATAACTTACCAAATTTTTTGTTTGTTTTTTCTATTTCTGCGAATATATTAACCCTACGGGAATCTTTTGCAAGAATGCTAAAGTAAGCATCGGTTTTTAATTTGGAAAAGTATTTAAGTCGATTAAGTGTATCAGTAGCGTATCTATTAAACCATGTTTTGATCGAGAATAAAGGTTTGCAAATTTTTTTGTGTTTCCAGCAGTAGTAAGTAGTTATTTGCGGGTTTTTGAGTGTTGCTAAATCTGAATGTGTTGTAGCGCGGCATGAGCGAATGGTTCGGCTTAAAATCACTGCTAAAATTTTTTTGTTTTCTGTGTCTTTTATTTTTTTTATTTGCGTAAATGCAAAATCGATTTCCTTGCGAATATTATTGATATACCATTTGTCTAAAAAACTTTCTGTGGAAAATTTATTGAGTTCAATCTTATATTTTTTGATTAATCTCTTATATATTTTTAAGAATTCTTTTTCTTTTTTTTCAGCATATTTTTTTTCGTTGATTTGACCTTGCTGTATTTTGCGTTTAAATTTTGGACTCGGAAAGTGTTGATTATTAAATTTAGCAAGTGTAATTGTTAGTTCATTTTCAAATTTTGTGATTTTGCTATTGGTTTCATAATTTGTAATTATTTGTTTGATTTTTTTAATTTCATTTTCTAGTAATATTAAATTATAGTCTAATAATTTTGTTTCAGTTATCATGCAATTAAATCGTGAAATATCTATACCTATAGTGTGGATTCCCATTTCGTGTGCCTGTACTAATGTGGTTCCAGATCCTGAAAACGGGTCAAGGATGATATCGCCCGGATTAAAATAAATATTTTTTTTAAAGTTGTCTGTGTGTTCATCAATAAAGTATTGAACAAGTTGTGGAATGAATTTGCCTTTATATGGGTGTAGACGATGAACATGTTTAGTGGTATCTTTTTCTCGAAGGTTATCGAAAGATAATGCCCAGTTTAAATCATTGCCAAGTTTTTGCTTCCAAGTAAGTTCGCGATTCCCATTAAAAGAATTATAATATTTTTTTAGTTCGTTAATGTTAACAAAAACAGATTTTCCGCCATTGTATTTTTTTACTTTACCGTATTGGATGAGATAAGAAATGTTGGATTCGCTAATTTCACGTTTTAGAAAAACGCTTGCCCAAATACTGGCTTCTTTTATTGTGAGTAGTTGTTTTGTTTGTTGCATAATTTACTTTTTACCTTATTGGTAATTAAAAAACAACAGTATTTTTCCCTACATTGTAAATCAGTTGTACAGCGTTTGAAGATTTTTCATCCTTGTTTTAATTTATATTATACCAGCTTATGTCTTCTGAACCGGAAGGGGAGGGATTCGAACCCTCGTGGGAGCTTTTGGCCCCCCGACCGATTTCGAGTCGGTGCCGTTATGACCACTTCGGTACCCTTCCAATATGTGTACATATTATGGTAATGTTCCAGTTCCTGGCGGAATTAAACTGACTGGCTTGCATGGCGTAGCAGTTTTCGCGCTAGGAACAGGGTATTTGTCTTTAATTTTTGCTGAAGATAACCCTTTTGGTATTACTGTGCGAGGTATCGTTTGACTATTTTCACAATAATTTCTGTGGTTTTGGCTAGCACAAGCGGTTAAGCAGCTTGCCAGGAGGATCGCTGTGGCGAATTTTAGTATTTGCATAAATTATCACCCATTATGTTGTTGAACCTATAATAGATGGTTATAATACCATTTCTTTTATAATTCGCATGTATTAATTAGTGAGATGTGCAATGATTTTTAGAAAAAACATATTTTTGATGGTATTTTTGTTATTAATTGCTCTTGTAGGGTTAAATTTATATGGGTGTACTCAGGCTCCGCCGCGTAATACCAACAATGTATGTTTGATTTTTAAACAATATCCTGATTGGTATTGGGCAGCTGCAAAAGTACGTCAGCGCTGGGGGATTCCGGTGAGCGTGTTGATGGCAATTATCCATCAAGAATCACATTTTAGTGCTAAAGCGAAGCCGCCGCGTGAGAAATTATTGTGGATTATTCCATGGTTTAGGCCGACTAGCGCGTATGGTTATTCTCAAGCGGTTAATGAAACCTGGAAGCGGTATAAGCGTGATACTGGTCATACATCTATGTTTACTAGCCGTAATGCGTTTGGTGATGCAGCTGATTTTATTGGCTGGTTTGCCAATCAAGCACACAAGCGTGCTGGTATTTCTAAATTTGATACTTACTCTTTGTATCTTGCCTATCATGAAGGCATTGGTGGATATATGCGTGGTACATATAAAAATAAAGCATGGTTAATTGCAGTAGCAAAGAAAGTGCAGCGTCGTGCTTGGATCTATCGTTCGCAGCTGCGTGTTTGTGAAACTAGTTTGCCTAAAAAACCTTGGTATCATGTTTGGTGATATTATTTTAATTCAGTGAATTTATCGCAAGATAAATCGTAAGTTTTAATTACACCCGTAGCCAAGTCAAAATACCAAGCATGTAAAAATAATTCATTAGCTAACACGCGTTCTTTGATCCATGGAAAAGTTTTCAGATTGTTTAGTGACATGATTAAGGATGTTTGCTCGCATAGGCGTTTTTGTTCGTCAGGTGAATGGTTTGGATATTTGATTAACACTTCTTGTTTCGCAGGCATAGCAATTTCCATCCACGCATCATGATTGCCATTCATTAAAGAACAAATGCCGCCGCAATGACTATGTCCAAGTACAATAATATTTTTTATGTTTAGGTTTAATATGCCGAATTTTAAGGCGGCATGAATGCTGTGATGTGCTGTATCATTACTGAATGGCGGAATTAAATTTGCCACATTACGAACGACAAATAAATCTCCAGGATCGCAATTAGTGATGATGGCAGGATCAACTCTTGAGTCACAACAGGCTATGACCAGCGCTTTTGGCTTCTGGCCGTTTTGTACCAAATTTTCATAAATGTTATTTTGTTCAAAATATTTATTTTTGAACTGACAGTATCCTTCAATCAGTGATTGTATATTTGATTGATAAATCATGAACATAACATACATTTTGTTATATAAGATTGCAACAAAAAATTATTTTGGCAACAAATATAGTTGCAAGATATATCTAAAAGATCTATAATCTCCGTATCTTGAGATTTTATGGATATATTATCATGGCTAGAGAATCAAAAACTAAATATATAATTTTGGGCTTGCTAACGGCGCGGCCTAAATCTGGTTATGACATACAACAGGATATCAGACGTTTAACCAGTCATTTTTGGCGGGAAAGTTGTGGTCAGATTTATCCGGCATTAGCGCAATTATTGCATGATGACTGCGTATCATGTGAAGTCGAGCAATGCGGCGCTCGCAGCCGTAAAGAATATAAAATAACTAAAAAAGGCAAAAAGCTTTTACAGGACTGGTTATTATTGCCGCCAGAACCGACAATTCCGCGTAATGAATTGTTGTTAAAATTATTTTTCAGTTACAATACTTCAGTGAAAGTTTGTAAAGAACATGTTGAAGTATGGCAGTTGCAGGTTGAGGATACTTTGCAGTATTTGCAAGAAGTGGAAGAGCATCTTATGGCTGAACATAGTGATTGGCTTGAGCAGCCTTATTGGATGATGGTAATAAAACATGGCCGTATGCATGCACAAACTGAGTTAGAGTGGTGTGATTATGCATTAAACGTTTTAAATAAAATCAAACAGGGGAAAAAGAAATGAAAGTATTAGCAATTAACAGTTCACCTCGTGGAAATCAGGGTTGTACCTTCCGAATGTTGCAGCCGTTATTAAAAGGTATGCAGGAAGCTGGTGCAGAAACAGAGCTGGTAAATTTAGGCGAACTTAAAATTAATCATTGTCTTGGTTGTTTTGCTTGTTGGTTTGAGACACCTGGTCAATGTGTGATTAAAGATGATGTTGCGCCTATTTTAGAGAAATTTGCAGATGCAGATTTAGTTATATATGGTACTCCTTTGTATGTATTCACCATGTCTGGTTTAATGAAAAATTTGTTAGATCGTAGTGTACCATTGGCTTCACCATACATGATTGAAAATAAAGACATGAATGGAATTACCACACATCCTCCGCGTCATTCTGGCAAAACACAGAAAATGTTATTAGTTTCTCCGGCTGGTTTTCCTGAATTTGAACATTTTACAGATTTGGTTGCTACATTTAAGCGTTTAGCTAATATGGCGTATGTTAATTATTTGGGTGAAATTTTGAGACCGGCAGCAGCGATGTTGCTAATTCATCAGCCTGAAAATCCATTGGTGAAACAGTATCTTGACGCACTTAAACAAGCGGGAAAACAATTAATTACCAATGAAAAAATTGATGATGAAACTATGAAAATTTTACACGATCCTTGGATATCTCCAGAAGACTTTAGAAAAACAGCAAACGAACATTTGAGGCAAATGCTAAATGAATAAAATCCTTGCAGCTTACAAAAAAATCTTTGGTTTTGCATTACCAATTGTTGGGCAACGTTTGGTAATTGCAACTAATGGTTTTGTTGGTATGTTGATGATTGCGCGGCTTGGTCATGCGCAAATGGCAGCGGGTGCGTTAGTTACTAGTGTATACACAATGTTATTTGTGATTGCCACATCAGTTATTTATTCAATGGGTGTTATTGGCGGACAATTATATGGCGCAAAGAAATATTTAGAGCTTGGCAAGATTTTACGGCAGACATGGTTATTAGCGATTATAATTGCTGTGCCGTTAATTTTGGTGATGTGGAATATTAGCCCGGTGTTATTGTTATTTAAACAGGATAAACATTTAGTCTTGTTGACGCAAAGTTACTTCCATATTTTGAGCTGGGGTGTATTGCCATTAATGATATTGTTTACTTGTTCACAGTTTATGGTAGGTGTGGCTAAACCAACGGTTAGTTTATGTTTTAGTCTTGCCAGTATTGTTGTTACTCTTGCACCCGCATATTGTTTGGTGTTTGGTAAATTGGGTTTGCCGGCAATGGGAATGACTGGTGTTGCATTAGCTATAACTATGAAAAATTATATTATATGTATAGTTGCATTAATTTATTTGTTATGTAGTAAATATTGTAAAAAATTTAATGTTTTTAATTTTTCTGGTGAGAAAAGTTTTTATTATCTAAAAAGATTATTGCAGGTTGGTGTGCCGATTAGTATTCAGTTTGCTGCGGAACTTAGCGCTTTTTGTATGGGAACGTTTATGATGGGGTGGTTAGGACAAACCGCGCTTGCTGCTTGGCAAATTGTTTTGCAGTTGAATGTTGTTGCGGTGATGGTGCCGTTTGGTATTTCACAAGCGAGTGGGGTGTTGGTAGGACATGCAGTTGGGGGACAACAATTTCATCAAACCAGAGTGTTAAGTTATGCTGCTGTTAGTATTGGTTTGTTTTGTGCTTTAATTATTGGTGCGGCTTATTTAATTATTCCTAAAGTTTTAATTGGTTTTTATATTAATGTTAATCAGTTAGCTAATGCGAGATTGGTGCATATTGCGGTTTTGTTGATGGCAGTTGGAGCTTTTTCGCAATTTTTTGATGCGTCAAGAAACATTGCTACAGGTGCATTACGGGGATTTCATGATACTAAAGTACCCATGTGGATAGGAATTTTAGCAACTTGGATTGTTAATTTACCAGTTGGATATTTTTGTGCATTTATATTAAATTGGGGGCCGGTTGGATTAAGTTGTGGATTTATGCTGGGGGTTTTTATTGGTGCAGTTTTAATTATTAAAAGATTACATGGGAAAACTAGATATGTTATATCCTGAAAATAATAAAGCAAGATGGTGGATTTTTGCTGCATGCGGCTTTATGGCAGCAATGTTGTGTTTAGATGTTACAATTACTAACGTGGCGTTGGCAGTTATTGCGCGTGATTTGCATGCAACGATGAGTCAAATTCAATGGGTAACCAATATTTATTTATTAGCTGGTGTAATGATAATTATTTTTGCTGGCCGTTTGGCCGATATTATTGGTCGTCGTTTGATTTATATCTTTGGCATTTTGACGTTTACTGCAGCGTCTTTGGTCGCTGGTTTTGCGCCGAACTTGTTAGTTTTGATTATTGGTCGCGGTTTACAAGGAATTGGTTTTGGTTGTACGATAACTTTAGGTGCGATTATTATAACTTCAGTATTTCCATCAAATAAACGCGGAATGATTTTAGGTAATTTTGTTGCGATAATTGGTTTTGCGCAAGCAGTTGGTCCCACAGTTGGTGGAATAATTTTGCAGTATTTAAATTGGCGTTGGATATTTTTTATTAATATTCCATTAGGTATTATAGCGACGTTTTTAATTTTTATTTTTTATCAGCATAGCGTAGATAAAAAAG
Source organism: Gammaproteobacteria bacterium (assembly GCA_050123375.1). GTDB lineage: Bacteria > Pseudomonadota > Gammaproteobacteria > UBA12402 > UBA12402 > JASFHF01. Next base: position 28,107 of record JASFHF010000001.1, on the reverse strand, counting down.
AGGAGAAAATTGATTTTATCGGTTTTATTTTGTTGGCGTCAGGATTATTTTTATTAATATTTGCACTTAATGAATTAGGTCATTGGGGATTACGTTCACAGCATTTTTTAACTGTTATTACAATTTCTATTTTTCTTTTTATCTTATTTTATATTCGAGAGCGTTTTGCAAAATGGCCGTTAATAAAATTTAGTTTGTATCGCAGTTATCCATATTTAGCGGTTACTTTGATTCGTTGGTTGTATATTTATGTGTGGATGGCGATGTTGTTTTTATTTCCGTTATATATGCAGAATATCATTGGGTTGAGTCCATTAACAACTGGATTAATGTTGTTATATATGACTGTAGTTTTAGGCAGTTTGTCAATTTTTATTGGCAGAGTATTAGATCGTATCGGTTTTAAGCGTCCGTTATTTTTATCGATTGTTTTAGCATTATTAGCATTTATTTTGTTTACGCAATTAAAAGCTGTTTTGTCATTACCAATATTCATTACTGCGCTGGTGTTGTTTGGTTTTAGTATTGCGATACTTGTTTCGTCTACTATTGGAATCGCAATTGAATCATTGCCTGAAGATAATTTAGGTGTTGGGATGGGAGGTTTTTATACTTCGTCTATGTTTGGGAGTGCTGCTGGTGTTGCTGTATCGGGTTCTTTGATAGAAATCATTAATATGCGCAGCTTATTGGATAAATTGGCACAAGCTGGATTGAAATTTTCTAGTACGCAACTAGCGGTTTTGCAGCATGTTGTAAGCGGCGCTCATTCAGTAAAAGATATTTATCCTTATTTTTCACATAAAACAGCTTTGCTTTTAGTGCCGATGATAAAAGATAGTTATGCTCATGGTTTGTCGATAATAATGTGGGGTTGTACTGTATTTTTGTTAATTGCTTTGTTATTATGTATACCATTGGTACGAAGTAAAAATTAGAGTGACTGTTTGCTTATTTTTTAATTTAACTGGTTATGAGGTTTTGGGTATCTTTTTTCTCCTCCCTGGCACATCCATGTGCCTCCCGCGCTTCCATCCGTGGGCGCTAGTCGTCGAAAAAAGATACCCAAAACCTCTTTATAATCGTTGCTTAAAAATTGGCTAAATATAAATTGGAGTTATATGCGCAAATTAATTATTTTTTCATTGTTAGGTGGTTTGGTTTTGACTTGCGGTGTTTCGGCAACGGTGCCAAGTTCGCGCACGGCTAAAGGAACCGGACCGGCTGCTAAACCTACTAAGCCTGCAGTTGAGCAGTTGGCTGCAACAGTACAAAGAGTAAATAAGCGTCATCCAGTTGCGCAAGTAAAAAAGACACAGCCAAAATCGGCGGTTGATTACAACAAGATCTTAACTTTGCTTTTAGCTAAGATAACCCAAAATCTAGATAATCCACGGCCGTCTTGTTTGTATTTGTGGCATCATAGGTTGGGTGTTAGCGGGTTGTTAGATTTAGATGCTAATTATCAAAACAGCTATAATTTTACTCGTACAAAAGCTACTCATACAATGATTTCAGTAGCAAAGCTTAATTTTGATTTAGATGCTACTTCATGGCTGCATGCTCATGCAGGTTTGTTCGCATCTACCGAAGATAATCGATATTATCCGGCTGGTTTTAAAGCAAAAAAGATTGAGCCGGATGAAGTCTATATAACAATTCTTGATTTAACCAAGTCAAAATTTTATGCGCGATTTGGTAAACAATATGTGCCGTTTGGTAATTACCATCGTTATCCAATTTTTAAAACTTTAACTCAATTACTTTCTGAAACTCGTGCCGATAAAGTTGCACAAATTGGTTATCTTGATTTTCATGGAATTTATTACGCAGTTTATGCATTTAATGGAGCAACACGTTTAAACACTGTAAATAAGCATGATCGTAATCTTAATAATGGCGGTGCGGTTTTGGGATATCTAAATTTGAGTCATCCGGTTGGTTTTGATATTGGAATTGAATATTTAGTTAATATGGCGGATGTTGGTATTATTCGGCATGATTTGCTGAGGGATTATTATCAGACTCGGATTGCGGGTATTGCGCTGCATGGTGATATTATTACTGGACCATTTGATTTTATGGCGCGTTTTGTAACTGCTAAGGATCGTTTCAATCCTCGTGATTTTGCTTATTTGAATCACGGTGTGTTGGGCGGTGCAAGACCAAAAGCTGCTTCATTATTAGCAGGTTATAAATTTAAAACCAAAGGGCATGATAGTAAGTTTGTTGTTGGCGGCCAATGGAGTGGTGATGCTTATAATTTAAGTAATAATGCGTCGCAGTTTACTCGTTTACCGCAGTGGCGTGTTTCTATGGCATATGCTGTGCGTTTTTGTCCGCATTTGATTCTGGGTGTTGAATTTACCCGTGATCGTGATTATACAGCCAGGCATGGCGGTACCGGTAGGTTTAATAATGCTGTTTCAGCTCGCGCTAGCGCGTATTTTTAGTATTATAACTCCGTACTTTTATGAATACGATATATCTTACACGTTTTTCAGATTTTATTTATCAAAATGCATATGGTTGTTAGCTGCTTGTTTCTATTGCAAGTTTTATTTTGACAATAATTATTTATGTAATTTTTCAAGGATTTGCTGTATTGGTAGGTTGACTTGAGTTTTGCTTAAATTTTACTATAAAATACTTACCAGCATTTGTAATTTTCATAAGGATGTGAATATGTTTACAACTCTTTTGTCCAATCTGATTGGTTTGCTTCTAGGCGGTGTTTTTTCAATTTGTTTGATTATTTGTCTATCCAGATTTACCCAACGTCATCCTTTGAGTGAGGAAGATGCGGTTGCTGTACGCGTAAGAGACAGAAAGTTTGTTGAGAAGTAAAGCCTTTTGTGTAGCATTAGTAATTAATGCTACACAGGTAAGTCTTTTGTGCCACATATCAATTAATAATAACGATGGTGATGATGTGGATGTGGTCTGGGTGGGTATGGCGGTGGTGGTGGTCGTCGGTAACGATGTCGAACACCATATCTGTATCCGCGACGATAGGCTGCATTTATGCGAGCTTGATCTGGTTTAGGGCATAGGAGTGCATAATCTTGCATTGGTCGTCGATATTGTCCATCATTAACCCCGGAAGCATAAGCTGCATTTACTGTGCATGATTCTTTAATCATTTCAGCACAGCCGCATAGCATAATGCATCCAGCAAACAACAAAACAAACAATATAATTTTTTTCATGTGAGATAATCCTTCAATGGTTAGGTAAATAAATTTTATATTATGGCTGTTTTGACAATTCTATTTTTACTATTTTCACTATATATTATCATGAAATAAATTTTTGCCATTGATTAACAATTTTACAAAATAATTCGGCAGTTTTGGTGGCATCATATAAAGCGGAATGTGCTTGTTGTACTTCGAATTCAATTTTTGCTCTTTTTGCGGCAACTGCAAGCACGGTGTGTTCATAAGCAAGTGCGGCTAGCGTTGCGGTGTCTAAAGTAGTAAAAGCGTGAAATGGGTTGTTTTTATAGTTGGTGCGCTTCATCGCTGCTTGTAAAAAAGTAATATCAAAAGTCGGATTATGTCCTACTAATACAGCTTTATAGCAGCCAGTATTTTTCATGGCAGCACGAATAGGTTTACAGAGAATATCTAAGGCTTCTTGTTCTGATACCGCGAAACGTAAAGGCTGATATGGATCAATGCCGTTAAATTCAAGTGCGTTTTGATCTAAATTTGCATCTTCAAATGGTAGAACATGAGCGAAGTGTGTTTCTGTCGGGTGAATTTGGTTATTTTCATCTATATCTAAAATGACGGCGGCAATTTCCAGAATTGCGTCAGTTTCGGGATTTAAGCCCGCGGTTTCAATGTCAACCACCACGGGTAGAAATCCGCGAAAACGTTTGGCAATAGCAGTTTTGTTGGATGTTTTAGCCATGATTATTTATTGCTCCGGCCAGTCGGTCATCCCGCGGCTTGACCGCGGGATCCAGGCTGTTTGGTCGTTATTTTCTGGATCCCGCGGTCAAGCCGCGGGATGACACACTTAATTATAGTATATATCCTTGTATAAGGTAAAGAATTGATGCTAGAATTCGCGTGCTTGCACGAAAACGAGGGATTGCTATGTCTAATCAACCACAAATTTATACAGTTGCGGAATTATTTGCAATGTCACCAGGTCAGCAGGTAAGTACCAAAGGTTGGGTGCGTACCAGGCGTGATTCCAAAGCTGGATTTTCTTTTATTGCTTTATATGATGGATCTGGTTTTGCGCCGATTCAGGTGGTAGTGCAAAATAGTCTGCCTAATTATACTGATAAAATTTTACATTTAACTGCAGGTTGTTCAATCGAAGTTACTGGTGAATTGGTCGAATCTCCTGGAAAAGGTCAGAATGTTGAAATTCAGGCTAATGGAATTAAAATTTTGGGTGATATCGAAGATCCGGATACTTATCCAATTTCGCCAAAGCATCACTCTTTAGAATATTTACGTGAGCATGCGCATCTGCGTGCGCGTACTAATGTGATTGGTGCAATATCGCGTGTGCGTGATAGTTTGTCTTTTGCAATTCATAAGTTTTTTCATGAGAATGGTTTTTATTGGTTACCAACACCAATTATTACTGCAAGTGATTGTGAAGGTGCGGGTGAGTTATTTCGCGTAAGTACTTTGGATTTGGCAAATTTGCCATGTGGTGAAAATAAAAAAATTGATTTTACTCAGGATTTTTTTGGGCGCGAAGCATTTTTATCAGTTTCCGGCCAATTGCAGGCAGAAACTTATGCGTGTGCATTATCTAAAGTTTATACTTTTGGGCCTACGTTTCGTGCGGAAAATTCTAATACTTCACGGCATTTAGCTGAGTTTTGGATGATTGAGCCGGAAATGGCATTTTTTGATTTGAAGGATGATGCAAAGTTAGCTGAAGATATGCTGAAATTTGTTTGTCGTGCGGTTTTGGAAGAGCGCGAAGCAGATATGGAATTTTTTGCTAAACGTATTGATAAAGATTGTATTAACCGTTTAGAAAAAATTATTGCGAGCAAATTTACTCATATGGATTACACTGATGCAGTTGAGGCTTTGCAGCAATCAAAACGAAAATTTGAATTTCCAATCAAATGGGGATTAGATTTGCAATCTGAGCATGAGCATTATTTGAGTGAGCAAATTGTTGGTGGGCCGGTAGTATTGATGAATTACCCCAAAGATATAAAAGGTTTTTATATGCGTCAGAATGATGATGGCAAAACTGTTGCTGCGATGGATGTATTGGTGCCGGGAATGGGTGAAATTATTGGCGGAAGTCAGCGTGAAGAGCGCTTTGATGCTTTAAATCAGCGCATCGATGAGTTACAGTTAGAAAAAGCAGCGTATCAATGGTATTTGGATTTGCGTCGGTATGGTACAGTGCCGCATTCTGGGTTTGGTTTGGGATTTGAGCGGCTGATGTGTTATGTGACCGGCATGACCAATGTTCGGGATGTAATTCCATTTCCGCGTACGCCGAAACATGCAGATTTTTAATAGTTTTTATTAAGGCATTAGGCGGGACGTGAGCTATTACATAATTACAAAGCGTTGTTTGTTGCTTTGTAATCATGTAAAGCTCCGTCCCTCAAAGTAATTATAAAAGAGCTCAGATATAGATAAAAAAGGTCGGGTTACTCGAATTTATGTCCTACGAACTTGAACATTATCCGGAAATACCTCAGTTTGGTATGGGGGTTTTTGCGTTAGCCGTTGGAATTATTGCAGGATTTGGTGCGATCGTTTTTCGTTATATGATTGCGCTTGTTCATAATTTTTTATTTTTTGGCCGATTTAGTTTTATTTATAGTGCTGATATTCATACTAGTCCTAGTTCTTGGGGTTGGTTAATTATTTTTGTTCCAGTGATTGGCGCAGTATTTGTTTCTTTTTTAATTACGCGTTTTGCTCCTGAGACACGTGGTTCTGGTATTCCGGAAGTAATGGAAGCAGTTTATCTTAAAGGAGGAATTATTCGCCCAATTGTGATTATAGCAAAATCTTTTGCTTCAGCGATTTCAATTGGTAGTGGTGGGTCAGTTGGCCGCGAAGGTCCAATTGTGCAAATTGGTTCAACTTTTGGTTCAGTTTTAGGTCAGATAATTAAAATGCCGGTGCGGCAGCGTAATATTTTAATTGCAGCCGGTGCGGCTGGCGGAATCGCAGCAACTTTTAATACGCCAATAGGAGCTTTAGCGTTTGGAATTGAATTAATGTTGGCGTCAGTTACTGCTGCTAGTTTGTTTCCAGTAGCTGTAGCAACAGTTACTGCAACTTATATTGGGCGTACTTTTTTAGGTTCTGCTCCTTCGTTTTATATTCCGGAAATTGTTATACCGCATTTTCATTTGTTACCTTTAAGTGAATTAGCAGTTTTTATGCCTTTTGGAGTTTTATTAGGAGTTTGTTCTGTCATATTTATTCGCGGTCTTTATTTATGTGAAGATGCATTTCAAAAAATACCTGGTAATTATTATACGCGGCATATGTTGGGTATGTTGTTGATGGGTATAACAATGTATTTTATTTTTTATTTTACCGGGCATTATTATGTGGAAGGGGTTGGTTATGCAACGATTACTGATATTTTAAAAGGGGTTTTGACCAATCCCTGGTTTTTATTATTGTTGTTAGTGGCTAAGTTATTGTCGACTTGTGTAACTTTAGGTTCTGGTGCTTCCGGCGGAATTTTTTCTCCATCGTTGTTTTTGGGCGCGACTTTGGGTGCAGCATTTGGTTTGTTGATGCAGCATTGGTTTCCTGGATTACAAGTCGATCCGATAGTTTTTGCATTAGCTGGTATGGCAGGCATGGTTGGAAGTACCACTGGTGCGGTGATGACTGGTGCGATTATGGTTATTGAAATGACAAGTGATAATAATTTTGTATTACCAATAATTATTACGGTAACAACTGCATATGCGATTAGAAAATTGATGTCGCATGAAAGTATTTTTACTTTAAAATTAGCGCGCCGTGGAACCATTGTCCCAGAAGGATTGCAATCGGCGGTGATGTTATCTAAACGCGCGCGCGATGTAATGAATCACGATTTTCGAATTGCTATGTACGCAGAAATTCATGTTACTCCGGAAGAATATTTTACCGAATTAGATAAAAAAGAGTCTACGATTGTGGTTGATGAAGAAGGTAAGATTGACGGGATATTTATGTTTCCATTTGTGCAGAATAATGGTGAGAAAGATGATGCGCGTACTTACGTTAATTCGAATTTTTTAATTGTTGCGCCGCATGCGCCGTTTGCAAATGTGCTGCGTATGATGAGAGCAAAAGGCGCGTCTTATGCAATTGTTACTTCGCCATTTATGTCAGAAAAGGGCGAAAATGTAGTGGGCATTATTTCGGAGCATGATATTTTTGAGTCGAATCTACAGTCGATTTGGTTGCTACAATAGTGAAATACACACACCTTTCGGCGAGCTTGTTTGCAAACACGCTACGAGTACATCCATGTAGGCTTCGTTCGCGCGTCCATGCGCTCAAGAGTTTGCAAACAAGCTCCCCTGCGGTGTGTGTATTTAAATCGAGAGTTTTAAAGGCTGCGGGCAATTACAAATAATAAATCAGATAAGCGGTTGATGTATTTTAAAATTATTTTCAACTTGTCATCCCGCGGCTTGACCGCGGGATCCAGGCTGTTTGGTTGTTTTTTTTTGGATCCCGCGGTCAAGCCGCAGGATGACACAAGTCTTCTTTCGGTGCGGCGGCAGATGGCGCGGGCTAAATGACAGGTTGCGGCTGATAAATTATCACCTGGCAAAATAAAGGTTTTAAGTTCTGGCAAGTTCGCATTTAGTTGATCGATATTTTGTTCTATTTGAGCGACTTTTTTTTCAGTAATTAAATTTTGTGTAGGATCGTATAATTCTTTAGCTAAATCACTTAGTTCTTGTTGGGTTCGCTGCAGGATTTTTTGTAAATTTTGAGTGATGTTTTTGTTTGCCAAAACCATACCGATTACACAATTCAGTTCATCAATGCAGCCATAAGCTTCGATGTATGGATCATCTTTGGCCGCTCTGGTATTTGGGTGTGATGAAGTTGTTCCATCATCGCCGGTTTTGGTGTAAAGTTTTGTTGCCATTATTTAATTTTAACACAAATAACAAAGGGCATCATCTTTTATGAGTAAAGTTACAATTCGCAAAGGTATGTATGAGTTGACTGAAAAGCCGATTGATAGCTCATTATGGAACAAAGATTTAGATCCGACTACCATTGATCGCAGGAATTGGCATAAATGGAATATTATTGCTTTATGGGTTGGATTATCGGTATGTATTCCTACTTATATGCTTGGTTCTAGTTTAATTGGCAATGGTATGAATTGGTGGCAGGCTGTAATTACGGTTTTATTAGGCAATTTAGTGGTGTTGATCCCGCTAATTTTGATTGGTCATGCAGGTACTAAATATGGTATTCCTTTTCCGGTATTTTTGCGGCCTTGTTTTGGCACACAAGGAGCGCGGTTTGCTTCGTTGTTACGTGCGGTGGTTGCTTGCGGATGGTTTGGAATTCAAACCTGGATTGGCGGCAATGCGATTTATCAATTAGCGGTGCTTATATTTCCGTATTTTGCGCATAGTTTTTATTTGGGCAGTTTGATTGGTTTGAATGTCGCGCAGCTCAGTTGTTTTTTATTGTTTTGGATAGTACAAATGATGATTATTCATCATGGCATTGAAATTATCAGGAAATTAGCGGTTTTTGCTGCTCCATTATTGATTTTGTTTGGTGTTGCTTTAATTGTATGGGCCTGGGTATCAGTTGGATCATTTACTAAAATTTTGCAAGCATCTTATACATTGAGTGGTACGGCACATGCATCGATTTGGAAAATTTTCTGGCCGGGGTTGACCAGTATTGTTGGTTTTTGGTCAACTTTAGCATTAAATATTCCTGATTTTACCAGATTTGCACGTTCACAACGCGATCAGGCGATTGGTCAATTTATTGGTTTACCTTCTACGATGACTTTGTATGCATTTATCGGCATTATTGTAACCAGTGCAACGGTGTTATTGTTTGGTAAAGCAATGTGGGATCCGGTGATTTTGTTGGGACAGTTTAAATCACCAATTGTAGTTATGGTTTCAATGTTTGCGCTTGGGTTAGCAACTATATGCTGCAATTTAACTGCAAATGTAGTTGCTCCTGCAAATGATTTTACGAATTTATTGCCGAGCAAAATTAGTTTTAGAACAGGTTGTTATATTACCGGCGTAATTGGAATACTTATTTTGCCGTGGAAATTGATTGCGAGCTCACAAGATTATATTTTTGAGTGGCTGCTTGCGTATTCAGCGATGCTTGGTGCAGTTGGTGGAATTATGTTATGTGATTATTATGTGTTGCGTAAAACTAAATTGAATTTACATGATTTATTTCAAGTTGATGGAGAATATACTTTTTATCACGGTTGGAATATTTCGGCTTTTATCGCGATGATATTAGCAATTCTTCCCAGCATCCCAGGTTTTTTAGTTACAGTAGGTTTGATTGGTTCAAAGGTTTTTCCTATTTGGTTAATTGATTTATATCATTATGCATGGTTTATCTCATTAGGTTTGGCGTTTGTTATTTATTGGTTACTGCGTGTTGTAATTTCGTATGTTTGTAATAAGTAAAAATGCGGATTCGCATATCAGTATAACTCTTCAAGAAAATCACGTCGTAATTGGTACCGCTGTGATATCCATAGTATTGGATGAAGCGGAAATTTTAGATATTAAAATTAATCCGGAAAAACGGCATCAGGGTTATGGTGCGCAATTAATGCAGTTTTTGTTAAAATTTGCGGCTGAGCAAAAAGTCAAAAAGATTTTTCTTGAAGTTAGAGTTTCTAATAAAATCGCGATTAAGCTGTATCAAAAATTTGGATTTAAGCAGATTGCAATCAGAAAAGATTATTATAAAACCAAAACTGGTCGGGAAGATGCGCTTGTGTTAGTGTTGAGACTTACGCGTTATTTTGCGAACTAACAAACGCACACTCGGAGGGTTGTTTGCAAACACGCTCGAGCACATCCATGTGGCGCTTCGTTCGAGGCATCCATGCCTCTCAAGAGTTTGCAAACAACCCTCGCTCGATGCGTTGAATGCAAAATATCGCGTAAGTCTTGAGCATTTAAAGATACTTTACTAAAACCTCTTTTGTGATCGCTAAAATGACGTTAGAATGGCGCACATGACAGAATTAAATGAACAAATCAAACAACGTTGTACTTTTGCAATTATTTCGCATCCAGACGCGGGTAAAACTACTTTAACTGAAAAGTTTTTGTTGTTTGGCGGCGCGATTCAGTTAGCAGGTACAGTTAAGGCGCGAAAAGCAGCGCGGCACGCAACTTCTGATTGGATGGAGTTGGAAAAACAGCGCGGCATTTCAGTCACGACCTCGGTAATGCAGTTTCCGTATCAGAATCGTATTATTAATTTGCTTGATACGCCGGGGCACGCGGATTTTTCTGAGGATACTTACCGCACTTTAACTGCAGTTGATTCAGCTTTGATGGTAATTGATGCGGCTAAGGGTGTTGAGGCGCGTACCATTAAGTTGCTGGAAATTTGCCGTTTGCGTACCACGCCGATTTTAACTTTTATCAATAAATTAGACCGTGACAGCCGTGATCCGGTTGAATTATTAGATGAAATTGAAGATGTATTAAAAATTCAATGTGCGCCGATTACCTGGCCGATTGGCATGGGAAAACATTTTAAAGGTATTTATCACTTGTATAATGACGAAGTTATTTTATATGAGGCTGGTAAAGGCGAGCGGGTGCAAGAGGGTAAAATAATTAAAGGTTTGGATAATTCAGAATTAGATGAAATTCTAAAACAGCAAGCAAACGAATTGCGTGATGAAATTGAATTAGTTAAAGGAGCCAGTCATAAATTTAATTATGATGATTATTTGGCTGGGAAATTAACGCCGGTTTATTTTGGTTCGGCAATTAGTAATTTTGGGGTAAAAGAGTTGTTGAACGGGATTGCAGAATATGCGCCGATGCCGCAGCCGCGTACAGCTCAGCAAAGAGTAGTGGAGCCGCGTGAAAATAAATTTACTGGTTTTGTTTTTAAAATTCAGGCGAATATGGATCCAGCGCATCATGACCGCATTGCATTTTTGCGTGTTTGTTCCGGTAAGTATCAAGCCGGCATGAAAGTACGGCATATAAGATTGAAACGTGAAATTAAAATTGCACATGCTTTAACTTTTATGGCAGGTGAGCGTGCGCATGCAGAGGAAGCTTTTCCAGGCGATATTATTGGTATTCATAATTATGGTACGATTCAGATTGGTGATACTTTTTCAGAAGGTGAAGATCTACAATATATTGGTATTCCCAATTTTGCGCCGGAACTATTTCGCTTAGTACGTTTAAGAGACCCTTTGAAATTAAAATCTTTACAAAAAGGTTTGATTCAGTTGTCTGAGGAAGGAGCTACGCAGATTTTTCGGCCATTGAGTAATAATAATTTAATTTTGGGTGCGGTTGGTGCGTTGCAGTTTGATGTGGTGGCGTATCGGTTAAAAAATGAATATAACGTTGATTGTATTTATGAAGATGTGAATGTATTTACGGCTCGCTGGGTCAGGTGTGAAGATAAGAAAATCTTAGAACAGTTTAAACAAAAAGCTTTTGATAATTTGGCGTTAGACGGCAGTGAGTCGCTGACCTATCTTGCTCCTACCAGAGTAAATTTAAATTTAATCATCGAGCGTTGGCCGCAAATTGAATTTCTTGAAACCCGCGAACATCATGTGGGTTAGGTTTTCTTTGGGCAAAAATTGTTGATTTAAGATTTCCTTAAGTTTTGTTTGTTACAATTTTCAAATTAATGATCATTTTACAAGGCGGAGATGTTACATGTCATTTAAAAAAAAGCGGAAAGAGTTGTTTAAGAATTTTTTTGATGCGCTAGATAATTTTTCAAAATTTAAGAAAAAATCTAATGAAAATGATTCACGATTTACTGATTTATGTGACGCAGTTTCTAAAGCATTAAACGCATATATAAAGCATACGGAAAAAACACCGGAAAATTATAGTTTAAGTAATGGTGATGTAAATGATTGTAAACAAGCTTTTTTGGAAGTTTTAAAATTTTGGAACAATGAAAAAATAAATTTGCATCAATTAACTTATAAAAAACGCAGGATATTAGTTGCCGATATGCAGGGCGTGTTTAATTGGTATCAATCAAAAAATTTGCGAGAACAATATTTTGTTTTTTTGCAAGAATTATATAATAAAAAAGTTATTACTGTAGATATATATAAAAAATTGCATGATATTGCGGAAAAATATCTTGTGCATGTTCGAGAATTGCCTGATAACAATCGATTTCCAAAAAATATGATAAATTGTTTTGAGTTTGTATTTCCCGTATTACAGAAATATTGGAAAGACTTGATTGAGAAAAAAGCTGGTTTTGATCGTAGTAAATATGAAAAATTAACTTTTGATATTTTACGTCAAAAACGTCATGAATATATGAGAAAATTTATCAAACAGTTTGCGCCGTCTGATTTTGTTAAGACTGATTTTCAATATACAAAAATAGATATTTCTTCGCTTGTAATTTGTGATGTATACACTAAGTTTTTGAAAAATGGTTTTGAAAAAGAATTTGCAAATTGTGCTGATAATCTTTGTGAACGTGTGAAAAAGTTATCTGAAATTGATAAAGATTTAATGCAATTATTAAGTGATGTTTTTGACAAAGTTGAAAAATCATTAATAAAAGATGATGATTTGATAGATGAAGTCATGGATAAAGCGGAGGAAGGGATATTTACTGCGTATAGGTTGCAGCAGTTATTACCTGAGGATGTGCATAAAGATTGTAACGTCTTACGCGAAAAATTTGATCGCATCTATATGTTTTTTCATGGGGTTGATTTAGGGAAATATAAATGTAATAGATTTAATTTTAGATTATTTAATGTAATTCATCAGCACACCAGAGATGTTAAACATAAAAAGCAGCGACAACAATTATATGAAGATGTAATTGCTTTGGAAAAATTATTATTATCATGTAATGATGCAAAACGTAAAACTCAATATTTGGTTGGTGCTGGTAGACAAATATCAATGCTCATATGGTTGCTTCGCGTAGCAAATGAATGGATTTTGAACGCTGAATTACAAAGCTTAAAATGGCTGCGTTTTATCAATGTTGCGATAGCTGCTGTATTATATGGGCAGAGATTTTTCAGCGGCTTTGATATTAAAAATATCAAACAAGTTGATGATCATGAAACGAATCAGGAACTTGTTAGTGTGATAAGCTTATGTTTAGGTTTGAAAGGTGCGATGGTATGCAAGGAGGTTGGTAGAAAAGTTACTGCGAAAAATTTATTGCGTTATAGTAACTTGGTAGCTCAAAAACACAAAAAGAATTTCCAGCAAGATTTGAAGACATTGCAGCATCCGGCGCGTCAAATTTTGAGATATGCTAGTGTTGGAATTCAGCTGGCAATGGTATTTTATCCATTTGCTTCCTGGCCGGGTAAAATATTTCAATTCTGTTTCACGTTTTGTTGTAATTTTGCTACAAAATATGTGGATGAATTGCTAATGAGATTTTTTTCTGGTGATGAAAAAACCGACACCAAAAATACAAAACAGCCATTAGATGCAAAAAAGCTTTGTACAAATTTAACACAAAATTAATTATTATCGATTCTGAAAAATAAAAAATACGCTCTTAAGATTTCCTTAAGAAAGATGTGCTAGCATGTCACCGATGCGCTTAGTGTGTCGTATTAATTTTGATATAAATAATAATTTAAGGAGAAATATTATGTTTTGTTGCAAAAAATTTAAAAGTAAACCTTATGGTGAATACGAGAAAATAAAAGGCGAAGAAGAATTAACTGACAAAAAGGATGCTAACATAAGCGAACTTCCATCAGTTGAATGTACAGTAGATGAAATAGTAAAGATTCTTGATACTATTAAAAGTCTTGTTAATAAAATAACTGTGGGGGCAACAGTTGGTGTGTTTTTTACTTCAAAATGGGGTTTGGATTGCTTGATCAACAAAAGTAAGTGGAATTGGTTTGGGCCACTGATAGGTGTAAAAGGTCTTAGTCTTGCGTATGATAGTTTAGTGTTTGCTTTTAGTGATCTTCCGCGGCTTTTATTGAGATGTTGCGGTCCAAATGTTGAAAATGGTTGTTGTGAAAATGCGCCAAAATGGTTCTCTAATTTTTTTAGCAGCAAAAAAACCACAGGTGAGCTTATTAGGACAACAAGTGATAGAATATACGGTATGGTAGAATCGAGTGTTGCTTTATTTGCAATGATATGGTCAATTGCCACAGGCGGCGAGGCGGCGCCTCCAAAAAAATGGGCAAATGCTCCCTATTTTATCACATCTGGAGCAATGAGTGCAGCGCATAATTTTTTTAGTATGGTAACGCAGTTAACAAATGATACAAAGAGTTGTTGTTGTCCAGATAAAAAAATACAGATACAGTATGTGTGTTTTGATAAGTGTTTTGAAATATTTGATGTTGAGGGAAAACCAAAAGAGTTGGATGAGTTCAAATGCAAGTGCAAGCCAATCTTCGAAAAAATTTGGAAAGTGGTGGTACAGAAGGGTTTGTCAATAACCGCAGCACTATCTTTGTGTACTGGATTAAGTTTGGTTATTGCAGCTTCTTATTATAAAGAAGGTACTGCAATGCATGATAAATTAATGAATTGGGCCATGGGAATATTTGTCGGAGCAACAGTATCATATGGTTTGGCTCTGGGTGCTGATGTGACGGCGTTAATGTTTCGTAAATGTTGTAAGAGTGAATGTATGGAAAAAGCAAAAAAAGGTTTTGATCCTAGTAGGCCCGATATTGAGATTGAAAGTGACGATTCGCAAAAAATTAGCGATGAGGAAATAGATGAAAAAGTAGAAGAGGTAAAGCAGGAGGAAAAGAGCAGTCTAATAATGGAGCAAGATGAAAAGAAAGAGAAAAAGACAGAGAGTGATAAAGAAGGTACTTCTCCAGTTTCAGTGCCAAAAATTGGTAGTCTAAATAATTAATAGCATCCTTGTTGTCATCCCGCGACCAAGTTAGTTGATCGCGGGATCCAGGTTGTTTGGTAGTTTTCCTGGATACCGCGGTCAAGCCGCGGTATGACAAAGTGAAATTTACCGACTATGTTGAATTACACCCGTTTCGCTTATTAATGTTGCGCAGATAAGCATTTTGCGCTACATTATGATCATGATCGAAACCAATCCAATTAAAGAACAAATTTCTGATTTTATTCACCGTACCGCCGAACTTCGGAGGTATCTTTGACTACGAGACCAGGAAAGAACGTCTCGTAGAAGTTATCCGTGAACTTGAACAGCCAAATGTTTGGGACGATCCTGTTCGTGCGCAGAATTTAGGTAAAGAGCGATCGATGCTGGAAGATATAGTTTTAGTGATTGATCAGCTCGAAACTGGTTTGTCTGATCTTCAAGAATTATTTGACTTAGCTGCAGCCGAAAATGATCAAGCTGCGTTAGATGCTATTACGCGCGATTTAGTTGAATTTGAACAAAAACTAAATCAGCTTGAATTTCAGCGTATGTTTAGCGGTGAATTGGATGCCAATAATGCTTATCTTGATATTCAATCTGGTTCTGGTGGTACCGAAGCGCAGGATTGGGCTAATATGTTATTGCGCATGTATTTGCGTTGGGGTGAGCGGCATAATTTTAAAACTGAATTGATGGAAGTTTCTCCTGGAGAAGTAGCGGGAATTAAAAGCGCCACAATTAAATTTACCGGTGCATATGCTTTTGGCTGGCTGCGCACCGAAACTGGTATTCACCGTTTAGTACGAAAATCACCGTTTAATGCAAATAACAAACGGCATACTTCATTTGCTGGGGTATTTGTTTATCCGGAAGTTGATGATGATATTGATATCGAAATTAATCCGGCTGATTTGCGGATTGATACTTATCGTGCGAGTGGTGCCGGCGGACAGCATGTTAACCGCACTGATTCTGCAATACGGATTACTCATCTTCCGACCAAAACTGTGGTACAATGTCAAAACGATCGATCACAGCATAAAAATAAAGCTCAGGCAATGAAACAATTGAAAGCTAAATTGTATGAGTTAGAATTGCAGAAACGCCGACAAGAACAACAAGCAGTTGAAGCAGAAAAATCAGATATTGGTTGGGGCAGCCAAATTCGTTCGTATGTTTTGGATGAATCGCGGATTAAAGATTTGCGTACCGGCGTTGAGATTCGTAATACTAAATCGGTGCTGGATGGTGATTTAGATAAATTTATTGAAGCTAGTTTATTAGCTGGTTACTAGTCGGGACGCGAGCTATTATATCGATATTGATCGGGGTCGGGGCTTCACTCATTACATATGCCATGAGAATGGGGTCAAAGCTTGAATTTTACGTTTTGGTTTAATGAGCGAAAGTGGAAAAGTTAGGTTTGAGAGGTTTAATTTAGAGTGTAAAATTCAAGCTTTGACCCCGCTAAGTGGTACCACTGACCTCTCTGCGGAGCACGAAGGAGATAAAAAGTGACTGAAGAAACAAAAGAAATCGACGTTAACGAACTTATCGCGCAGCGTAAAATGAAATTGTGTGAATTGCGTGAGCGTGGTGTGGCATTTCCAAATGATTTTCGCCGCGATGTGATGTCTGGTGAGCTACATGCGCATTATGGTGATAAAGATAATGAGTTTTTAGAAAAAGAAAGAATTCATGTTAAAATTGCCGGCCGAATTATGTTATGTCGTATTATGGGAAAAGCTAGTTTTATTCAAATTCAAGATATGTCTGGCCGAATTCAATGTTATTTACGCAAGAATGAACTTGGTGAAAAAGTTTATGACGAATTTAAAAAATGGGATTTAGGTGATATTGTTGGCATCAAGGGTTTTTTGTTTAAAACTAAAACCGGTGAATTAACCGTGCATACGGAATCAGCACGGTTATTGACTAAAGCATTACGTCCGCTGCCGGATAAGTTTCATGGTTTAGCTGATCGGGAACGGCGTTATCGCCAACGTTATTTGGATTTGATCGCTAACGAAACTTCGCGTGAAGTTTTTAAAATCCGCTCAAAAGTTCTTGAAGGAATTCGTCACTTTTTAAATCAACGCGGTTTTTTGGAAGTTGAAACCCCGATGATGCAGGTTATGCCGGGAGGTGCTTTGGCAAAACCTTTTGTGACTCATCATAACGCGTTAGATATGGCATTGTATTTGCGAATTGCGCCGGAGCTGTATTTAAAGCGTTTGGTGGTTGGCGGTTTTGAGCGTGTTTATGAAATTAATCGTAATTTTCGTAATGAAGGTTTATCACTGCATCATAATCCTGAATTTACTATGTTAGAGTTTTATCAGGCTTATGCTGATTATCGTGATTTAATCGATTTAACCGAAGAAATGATAAAGACTTTATCTCAGGATATTTTGGGTACGCAAGTGATTCATTATCAGGGTAATGATTATGATCTTGCTAAGCCGTTTCACCGCATTTCTTTGCGTGATGCGGTATTGCAGTACAATCCGAAATTAACTCAAGAGGACATGGAAGATAAAGCTAAATTATCTGCATATGCGGTTGATTTGGGAATTGAGATTAAACCAACTTATGGTTTAGGTAAAATTCAGATGGAGATTTTTGAAAAAACGGTCGAGTGTAATTTACATGAACCTACTTTTATTACTGAGTATCCGGCCGAAGTTTCACCGCTTGCGCGCCGTAATAATAAAAATCCATTTATTACCGATCGGTTTGAAATTTTTATTGCCGGTTATGAAGTTGGTAATGGTTTTTCTGAATTAAATGATCCGGAAGATCAAGCCGAGCGTTTTCGTGCGCAAGTTGCAGAAAAGGAATTGGGCGATGAAGAAGCAATGCATTTTGATGAAGATTATATTGTGGCATTAGAGCATGGTATGCCGCCTACTGCTGGAGAAGGGATCGGTATTGATCGTTTAGTGATGTTGTTTACCGATTCTGCTTCAATTCGTGATGTGTTATTGTTTCCACACATGCGGCCGGTTGTGTGATAATTTTGTATTAATAATGCTGCTTATTGTGTATATGTTTTTTAATTCGATATAGGCAAAAGTTAACCAAAGGTCGTATAATTTCTGTACAGCTACGCATTAAAATTGAATGTTTTTTATACAAAGGTGTTTTTGCCGTCGATTTTTTGAACTTAATTTGTGCCATAATAATAAGAGCTTGTTTTATATACGATCTGCATGAGTTACAATCCACCCTAACACTTAGATAAAAGTGAGTAATCTAAGATGGATAGTTTTTCTTGTTACATAGTCGGTGATGATTATTTACTAATTGAATGTGGTAAATTGCTTCTGCAAAATGGTTGTGTGATTCTTGGCGTTTTGTCTTCACATGAGAAGGCTATTGAGTGGGCTAATCACCAAATGATTTCCGTATTCCAAAATATGGGTGAATTGCAAAAAAATATGTCTGATGTTGAATTTGATTATCTTTTTAGTATTTCTAATAGCAGGATTTTACCTTCATCAATTTTAAATAAAGCTAAAAAATTCCCGATCAATTATCACAATGCTTTATTGCCAAAATATGCAGGAGTATATGCTACAACGTGGGCAATTTTAAATGGTGAAAAAGAGCATGGTATTACTTGGCATGTTATTACAGAAGGAATAGACGAAGGAGACATATTGCTGCAGGAAAAAATTCCAATATTTATAGACGATACCATGTTAACGCTGAATACGAGATGTCATGAAAAAGCATTAGTGCTTTTTAAAAAACTTGTAATTCAATTAAAAGATAATAGTATTATTTTTAAAAAGCAAAAAAACAAATCAAGATATTACTCATTGAAAGATAAAGTTGTTAATGACGGATTAATTAATTGGAATCAGCCGGCTGAAGATATATACAGATTATATAGAGCATTATATTCTTATCCAAAAATAAACCATATTGGATTGCCAGTATTTTTAATAAAAAATGAAGCTTTTATTCCTAGGTCTGTAAGTCTTGCTAATACTAGTTCTAGTGTAAATCCAGGTATAATAATAGACTTTACCGATGATAGTATATGGATATCTACTACAACAGTAGATATTATTGTGCATGAAATTACATATTTTGACGGACGCGAAATATCAATAAAAGAATTAATAAATAAATTTTCAATTAAAAAAGGGTGTAAATTACCAAAATTCAATAAAAAACTGGCACAAAAGCTTGAGCAAATAAGCAAAGAAAATTATCGCAATGAGCGGTATTGGGTTAAGCAGCTAAATAACTATTACCCACTTAGGCATAATATTTTACCAGTTTGCAAGAATAGATCTAAATTGCTTGATATATCGTATATCCATAATTTAAGCAGCAAAACCAAAAATGAATTGCAAGTGTTATTTACTAATAGTGAATTAGATATAACCAAGTTTTTATTTGGAACTTTCTTAATATATCTTTATAGGGTAAATAATTACGAACCTTTTACCATCGGTATAGGTGATAATTCTTTGCAAACCAGTATGTTTGATATATCGGTATTTTATTCTAGTTATACTCCTTATACAGTTGAATTTGATCCAGTGGATAAAACCTTAAAAGACGTATGTTTGGATATAAGTAATAATTTAATAGAATTAAGCGGGAAGAAAAGCTATAAAAAAGATGTTTTTTTGCGTTATCCTAATTTAAGTAAAAGCAAAAGATATTTGCCCATAAACATAGTTATTGCAAAAAAAGAAGAAGATGTTAATCCACAGTCAAATGCACTCACAATCATAATTTTAGAAAAGCAAGGCAAAATAATTTTTGTTGGCAAACAAATTAATTGTTTTAAATCAGCTTTTAAAAAACACATGCAAAATTTATCAGGACATGTAAACGCTTTAACCAAATCATTTTTGGCTTTTCCAGAAAAACCAGTCACTGAGTTGTCTATCTTAACTGAAGAAGACTACAGGCACATTAACAATAATTTTCACGGTGATATATTAAATACTAAAAATATTGAGCTTATACATTCATTTTTCGAAAAACAAGTAGAGCAATTTCCTGATAATATTGCTTTATCATATAACGATATAACTCTTACATATTCAGAGTTTAATAGATATGCAAACAATATAGCTAATTTCTTGTTAAAAAATGGTGTTTCAAAAGGCAGTATTATTGCTATAAGCTTAAAAGATACTAGAATGCTGGTATTATCCATTTTTGCGTTAATGAAAATCGGTGCGGTTTATTTGCCTTTGGATCCGAATTATCCCGCCAATCAATTAGCTTTTATGGTTGAAGATTCAAAGGCTGATTTATTATTGACTGCTTCAGATTTGCTGAAAAGCAATTCTTGGTATTCTGGAAAAAGTTTTTGCTTAGATACAGAATGGGGCAACATTATACAAGAATCTTCAGAAAATTTGAATTGTGCAGTTAATCGTGAAGATATAGCATATATTATTTATACTTCCGGTTCAACAGGAAAGCCGAAAGGTGTTTTAGTAACACATGCTAATATTGCAAATTCAACTCAAGCCAGAGTACAACAATACAACCAATATTCTTCTGCTAATAAAACCAACTTTTTGCTTTTATTGTCTACATCTTTTGATACATCAATGGCAGGTATTTTGTGGCCGCTTTTGATTGGAGCAAAATTAACACTTCTTCCACCTGATGAAGTTAAAAACATTGAAAATATTGTCAGTAAGATACAGCAAGATAAAGTAACTCATATTATTTGTGTTCCTGCTTTGTATTCGCAAATATTATCAACCGCTTCGCACAAACAACTAGGTTCTTTGCGTGTGGTTATTTTGGGTGGTGATTATTGGAGTTTGGATGTTGTCAAAAAACATAAAAAAGTTATTCCGCAATCTTATTTATTCAATGAATATGGTGTAACAGAAGCCACGATTTGGAGTACAGTTAAGTTAATTTATGATGCAGAAACTTGTAAATATACTGATATTTCTATTGGGCATCCTATTGCTGGTGCGCAAATTTATATTTTAGACAAATATTTGCAGCAAGTACCTATTGGTGTTGATGGAGAGTTGTTCTTAGGTGGTGCAAACATTACGCGGGGATATTTAAACAGACCGGAGTATACCGCTGAAAAATTTATTACCTATGTTGATGCAGGACATAAAAAAAGGTTATATAAAACCGGAGATGTTTGTAATTATTCTGCTATTGGCGGTTTTAATTTTAAAGGCAGAAATGACCACCAAGTGAAAATTCGCGGAATAAGGATTGAATTACCGCAAATAGAGAAACAACTGCTTCAATGTCCACAAGTGCAGCAATGCGTAGTTGTTGATAGAGAGATAAATAATACAAAATATGTTGTAGCATATTTTGTTCCTAAAAATTCTGATCGAAGTGTTGATAATTTTTATGTAGAAAAAATAAAAAAATTTATGCGTGATAATTTACCATCCTATATGGTGCCTGCGTTTTTCGTTACATTAAAACATATTCCATTAACAAACAACAGCAAGATTGATAGAAAATTATTACCTATTCCTGATATTAAAAAAACATCTCAAACTTCTGAATATACCGCCCCAAATACATCTACCGAAAAACAATTAATTAAAATTTGGCAAAAGACTTTAAATATTAAAGAGATTGGTATAAAAGATAATTTTTTTGATTTAGGAGGTCATTCTTTATTGATAAGTCAGGTACTGGTTGATATTGATAGAAAATTTAAAACAAACATAGGTATGCAAAACTTTTTATCTAATCCAACTATCTGTAATTTGGCAAAGTTAATTGATGGACAAAAAACATCTTCTGATGAAAATGATTTTGAATTTATTAGAGATTCTGTTTTAAATATGCGTTTTAATTCTGAAATACTTGGTAGCAAGTTGCCATTAAAGCCATCTTCTGTATTATTGACGGGGGTTACTGGATTTCTCGGTGGATATCTTTTACAAGATTTGTATTTATATACCGATGCAGAAATTTATTGCTTAATTCGTGCAAAAGAGCATAAAGATGCAGTAAAACGATTGGAAAAACTTGTAGAAGATAATATGCTTATTTCTGCTATTCTACGCAGCGATAGAATAAAAATTATAGTTGGCGATCTTTCTTTGCCAAGCTTAGGGTTGTCTAAAAAAATATTTAATAAACTTGCTAAAGAAATTGATTTTATTTACCATAATGGTGCTTTTGTGCATCATCTATATGATTACAAAACTCTCAGGTCAGCTAACGTTTGTAGCGTTTTAGAAATATTGAAATTAGCCACAACCTCTAAATTAAAAAAAATTCACTATATTTCTACATTTTCCACAACAGCAGAGTTTGATGTTTCTGGAAGTATTAAAGAAGATTTTCTTACAAAGCCAGCACAACCGAAATTGTTACAAGGTGGGTACACCAGAAGTAAATGGGTTGCAGAAAAATTGCTTGCTCAAGCTAAAACTCACGGTTTACCAGTAAATATTTATAGGCCAACATGGATTTTAGGTCATAGTAAAACGGGAGTAAGTCCAATTGAGCAAAATCATTTGTTAAAAGTGATTATAGGTTGTACACAAATAGGGTTTGCTCCCAATTGGGATGCTGAATTAAATATCATGCCTGTCGATTTTGTAAGTGAAACTATTATTAAATTGTCTCTTGACGATGTACAAAATAGTAGAGTGTTCAATGTGCAAAATAGAAATACATTAAATTGGAAAAAATTAATTGATTGTATTAATAGGCATTACTGTCCACTGCATCTGCTTGATGCAGAAACATGGAGGCAGAAGCATCTTACCAACATAAAAAAAGATAATATGCTATATTCTCTTTTGTCATTTTATTTGCAAAAAGGCACAGAATTGCCGACAATTAAGATTGATATAGAGGATGCTAATGTGCAGAATAATTTAAACCGTCTTAATATTGTTCCGATAAGTTCTAATGAAAAATTGTTTATAAAATACTTTAGTTATTTTGAGCGTATGAATTTGTTACCAAAAATTTCAAATATGTCAATCAAGTATCATCGTGAAAGTACCAATGTTATTATAAGTACTTATAGAGAATCTACAATATTAGAAAGTTCACATGCATAAAATAGCATATTTATGGTTGTTTTGTGCTGTTTATTTTATACTCAATTATGCTTGTGCCTTTTCTAAGTAACTTTTTATCTTAATTCTAGGCTGGAAGAGAATCTACCCAGCATAAATTACCGATCGACTTTACATGCCTAATGATAGGGTGATATAGTTCATTATAGGGTTTATTTATTCTCAGACTGATAAGGAGCTTAGAGATTTGTGAATAAAGATAAGGAATTAATCAATATTGTTTCAGGCCAAAGTAGTGTAAAGCATAATATTTTAGGAAATGACTTGTTTACGGCTATATTTGACTATTGCATACGGCAAATGCCTGGCGCGATTTATTACAAAAACAAAAATGGCAAGTATTTAGGTTGTAGTAATTATCTTATTACTTCATCTGGCTTTAGTAGCGGAGCTGATGTAATTGGTAAAACAGATTTTGATTTGTTTAGTGCCAAACAGGCAGAGATATTAAGAAAGAATGATGAAAAAGTAATTAATAATGGCAAAATTTTGATTACAGAAGAAAAAATTACTTTGCTAAATGGAGATACTCAATATTTTGAAGTTGTTAAAACCCCATTACGTGATGTTAAAGGCAAGATTGTTGGTATTATAGGAAATTCAATAGAGGTTACTGATAGAGTAAAAGCGGAAAAAAATCTTATTATTGCCAAAGCGCAAGCCGAAAAAGCAAATAAATTAAAATCTGAATTTATCTCTAATATGGAACACGATTTAAGGACTCCTAGTTCTGGTATTATGGGTATGACCAAAATTCTTGAAGAACAAGAAACCGATTCGAACAAAAAAGAAATTCTGCACCTACTTTCACAAGCTTCTGAAAGGTTATTAAATGTTTTAAATGGGGTTGTAGCCTTTGATAAAGCAGAAGCGGGTATTATACCAACGACAGATCAGGAATTTTCAATTAAAAAAACGGTTAATGATATTTTGGCTATGGAACAGCCATACGTTGTATCGAAAAAATTAGAATTAACCGCGGAATATGACAGCAGTGTTCCTGAAATTGTTATCGGTGATGAACAACGGATTTTTAGAGTTTTATTAAATTTAGTTGGCAATGCAGTTAAGTTTACCAAAAAAGGTCATATAACTGTCTATGCAAAAGTATCTAAAGTTATCGGCCAGCAAAATATTATGCTGCAACTTATCGTGGAAGATACAGGCATAGGAATACCAAAAAACAAAATCAAAGATATTTACGAGCGTTTTGTTCGCGGTACTCCGTCGAATCAGGGTATTTACGAAGGTTCAGGGTTAGGCTTATCAGTAGTAAAGCGATTTATTGAAGACATGAGCGGTGAAATAAATGCAGAAAGCGTTGTAAATAAAGGCACTAAATTTACTTGCAATATTCCGGTTAAATTACCGCTTTCCGGTAGTAAAGGCGCAAAAGTTAAGTCGACAAAAACAGCAATGGCAAAAAAAATAAAAAAAGCAGAAAAACCCAAGAAGGCAAAGAAAGTAGAGAAAGCAAAACCGGAACAAAAGACAAAGACAGCGAAAACAACAAAAGCAACAGAAACAACAAAAAAATCAAAAATTGTAAAAATTGTAAAAACTATAAAACCTAAAAAACCAGGAATCAGATTATTATTAGTAGAAGATGATATTTTAGCTCAAACGTTAGCATCAAATATGATAAAAGAAAAGTTGACTAATAATTTAGACGTTGCAGATTCCGGAGAAAAGGCTATAAAACTTACTGGAAAGAACAAATACGATCTCATTTTCATGGATATTGGTTTACCAAATATTAAAGGGTACGATGTTACCCGTAAAATCAGGGGGTCTAAAACAGGTAAAAATCAAAAAACAGTAATTGTTGCTTTAACTGCTCATGTTTCACCGAAAGAAAAGAAAAAATGTCTTGATGCGCAAATGAATCATTTTTTAACTAAGCCTCTTAGTGGTGAAAAAATAGAGGAAGTTTTAAAAACATTGTTATCCGAAGAAACCACAAAAACAACGAAGAAAGAACCATCGAAAACTAAAATATCTGAGAAAATGTCAGCAGACAGTGACTTGCTGAAAATTAAAGGTGAGGTTATCGACCTTAAGCTTGGCATGGAAAAACTTAGCTGTGACGCTGAACAAGCCAAAAAAACAATTGAATTATTTATCAAACTTCTTAAAGAAGACATGCCTCAGCTAACCGAGGCCAAAAACAAAGGTGATTGGAAAACCGTAAAAGATCTTGCTCACAAACATCGCGGCGGTAGTTTATATTGCGGGATTCCGAGATTACAGCAAGCTTTCACAAACCTGGAACATTATCTGATTACCGATAAAACGGAGCTGCGCGAGCAGTTATACCAACAGTTGCTTGATGAAATTGATAAACTTTATGCAGCACAAGAAAAATTGTGATGCTTGTATTAATTATGGACAACAGATTCAGCAACATAATATGGTGATTACGCCTTCTCAATTAAAGCAGTAAAGATGAGCAATTGACAATAGCAATGTATTATACAAGAGATGCTCAAGTATTATCTTAATTCATAATTTGCTCATTAATTGGCTGCAAATTAATTCTTTCCGAACCGATGTTTATACAAATTAATACTAGCTTTAATAATAACTATGCTGGTCAAAAGCCAAGCTGGGAATTGATAGCGGAATGCATCGGCCTCCCAAAATAACATTATCAGATGCGCTCCTAACGCCATCAAAATCAGCAAGCGGACTTTGAAGTCTTTCATATAAACAAAAATTATTGGCAGTAGTAACAAAGGTAATATACCAAACAATCCTAACCAATCGTAAAGCTGTTTGGCTACTCGCGCGTATGCGTGCGAATGCGTATGCGTAAATAAATTAACTAAAGCATAATAATAGTCCATTGGTGAAGCCATATAGTTACTCGGATGAAGAGCGCTGCTGGTCAATAGCACAAGTTGGTGTCCGAAAAATAAATTATGTAAAGGAAGAAATAACACCACAAAAAATCCCGAATACATCTTTACTATCTTAAATATCTTGCCCTGCATTAATAAATCAAGTGCTGCAAAAAACATTCCTGCGCACATCATTATCGCAAAATTTGGCCGAATTATTGCGGTTAGACCGAAAAACAAACTGGCTAACCACGCTGATTGAATAGAAGTTCGATTTGCGTGATAATTCAGCAATTGAATTATGCCTAGTAAAAGCAATACCATTGCTACTGGTTCAGACATCCCATGTCCTGCCAAATGAAATAGCCTGATACTAAAAAAAATCAGTGGCAAAAAAACACATATAGATATTTTTGTGGAGTCAAATAACTTACGCAAAAATTCCCATGTTATACCAACATAACTCAATGCGATTAAAGATAATGCTAGATTTGTATCACCAAAAATGAGTTTTCCCAACATTACAAAATAACGCATGCCTGGCATATAATAAAAAATTGGTTCTGCTCCCGCCAACATTTTAATGAAATGTCCATGTTTTAGATGATATAACATAATTCTTGCCATTCCTTGATAAGTCAGCCCATCATCACCGCCAACTAACGTCGAAAAATAGAAAAAATTATTCTGATGATAAAAGGTATACAAAATTTCAGCTATGCAAGCCAGCAATGACCACAATAAAAATACTCCAGATTTTTTCCAATTATTTTGGAAAAAACTTAACAATAATACTAATACCAGTATAGATAAAATATTTTTAACGCTGTGCGCCGTCATCATTTGCCAATTAGGAATAATATGAATGTTTAAATCATTCTTGCCGGGAAAACTAATTCCAAATATTTTTTTCCCAATATCTTTTGGTAAAATCTTGCGGCACATAGAGTTTTCAGCAAATATCAATTTAAACTTTCCGTTTGGCTGCTGCCAAAATATTTTGCCACGCCAGCAAAATTTACAATTAACCAGCGAATCAGGAATCTCATACATTACAAAAAACGGCATATTAAATCTTTTCAAATCACTGATATCTGAATACCAGTTTTTAGAAAGGTCATTAACAAAACCGCCACGAAAAGTTGCTAGCGAAGAAAAATTAATTGCATGAACCACGCGTGAATATTTAGGTGACTGCCAAAATCCATCTGCAGAAAAGGCAAAAGTACTGGAAGGTATAGGGCTGGCATAAAAATATCGCCAGCATCCAAAGGTATCTTTATCACACCAATTCTTGCGTGGATAATAGCGAAAAAAATCTTTACGTAACTCCTGCAAAATATTCTTAGGTAATGCATTATACTGCACTTTTAGATCTTGGCTTTTAGGAACATAATAATTATGTCCTTCTTGAATATTAATTGCGGGAATAAAACATTTAATTATCAACAATAAAATAATTACGCCAATTGTGATTGCTCGAGAAAATTTACTTAAATTAAAATCATCTGCATATACTAAAAAAACTGCGAAAGCAAATAAAGCTATTGCTTTCCACGGTTCAACTATGGGCACGCCTAATGTATAAACCGCAATTGCAAAAATAAAGAATTTAATTATACATAAATATTTTGATGCTTCGATTTTTTTAAGTTGCATATTTTCTTTACCAAATGCAATTTAATTACTAACTCATGATTGCCAGTTTAAATTGGAACTCATGATTTTACAACCAGTTTGTTTTTGTAAAATCATGAGTCAAGCACAATCATAGCTTTAATAGAACACAAGTATATCATGCGCGGTAGCTGCCGCAGAAATAAACTAAGTGGTAATTACCGCGCATGCCGGATCTGCGTTTTGTTTTAGCGAAATGCGGGGATTGATTTTTCCTGTATTCCGTTTTGCTTCATTCATCTCTAAGAACCCCCCCCATGGGGTAAAGACTTTCGCACAAGGTACAAAAGTTGTATGAGTAATAACATTACATGTCATTCCAAAATGATAATGTCCAGTTAATGCCAAAATAGAAATGTCCCCCAAATTGTAAATTGGTTATCCTATTGGATTCAGAAAATTTAAAGATAGGAGAGCCACAAAATGGGAGACATTGTA